>CAMVOS010000029.1 GCA_947169185.1 uncultured Prevotella sp. | reverse complement strand
CTGAACCACGACGACGTGGGCGAGCTGTTCGAGGAGAAAGGCATCTCGAACGAGAAGGGTAACCACGACCCCACGTATCTTACTTATCGTGCGCGCCTAAGCCTGCGCAACGAGTTTCTGACTGCCGACGCAGGTATGACGGGCGGCAACTTCGGTATCGCTGAAACGGGCGACATCGTGGTATGCACCAACGAGGGTAATGCTGATATGTCGACGTCGTGTCCCAAACTGCACATCGCAGCCATTGGATTGGAGAAGATTATCCCCAACTACGAGTGTCTGGCCGTCTTCCAGCGCATGCTCTGCCGAGCAGGCACGGGACAGCCTACAACGACCTATACGAGTCATTTCCGCAAGGCTCGTCCGACGGCCCATCACATGCATATCATTCTTGTTGATAATGGTCGAAGCGAATGGATTGCCAACCCAGAGCACTGGGAGTCGCTGAAGTGCATCCGCTGCGGCTCGTGCATGAACACGTGTCCCGTATACCGCCGTTCGGGTGGCTATTCGTACAGCTACTTCATCCCAGGTCCGATCGGCATTAACCTGGGCATGCTGCGCGACACACAAGCTCACAGTGGCAACGTCTCAGCCTGCACGCTGTGTCTGAGCTGTCAGACCGTCTGCCCCGTCAAGGTGAACCTGGGCGACCAGATATACCTGTGGCGTCAGCAGCTCGACGACTTCGGTACAGCCAATCCTGAGAAGAAAATGATGTGCCGCGGTATGTCGATGCTCTACGGCTCACCTGGCCTCTACAACTTCGGTACGGGACTGGCCCACTGGGCCAACCTCATCCCCTCGCCCATCATGAACTGCGGTCTGAACCCATGGGCTGAAGGCCACGACATGATGAAGTTCCCGAAGAAACCGTTCCACGAGGTCATCAAGGAACTTTAGCATCGAAATATCGTAATATCGAAACATCGTAATATCGAAAAAAATTATGGCAAGTAAAGAAGATATATTAAATAAGTATCGTACGAACGTGCGCGAGAAGTTCGACATGCCCGACCTGAGCGACATTGCGGCCATCACCTACCCCGACCCGCTGTTGCAGTTTATGAACATGACGAAGAGCGTGGGCGGCAATGCCATCGAGGTAGAGAAGGGACGTGACATCAACGAACTGATTCGTGAACTCTACCCTAATGCCAAGGAGATAGCCTCGAACCTGCCCGAGATTACCATCGCCACGCGTAATCCTGACGAGGTGGGCCGTGCGCGCGACCTGAACGGCACCGATGTAGGCGTCATTCGTGGCATGTTTGGCGTGGCCGAGAACGCCTGCGTGTGGATTCCCCAGCAGATGAAGGAGAAAGCAGTGTGCTTCATCTCCGAAAACCTTATCATCCTGCTACCTAAGTCACAGATTGTCAACAATATGCACGAGGCCTACCGACGCCTCACTGAGCGCGACCCCAAGTCGGGCCTCGACCTATTCGATCAATACGGCTACGGCACGTTCATCAGCGGTCCCTCGAAGACTGCAGATATTGCCCAAGTGTTGGTCATGGGTGCCCAAGCTGCAAGAAGTGCAACGGTGCTGCTGATTGATGAATAAGAGAGAGGCCGTTTTACGATGAGAGAAGGGCCGTTTCTCTATCAGAGAGACAATCTAATGGTTCAAATACAACGTAAGACTGGGAATCCAGTCTGCGTTGTTTTGTGGGCATAACGTGTGGATACCGAGGGCCTCGGCGGCAGCGCAGTTAGCAGGACTATCATCGATGAAGAGGGTTTCGTCGGCGGTGACCTGCTGGCCGATGAGCATCTGTTGGAAGATCTCCGATGCGGGTTTCATCACACGACACTCGTAGCTCAGGTAGAGGTGGTCAAAAAAATAGTCGATGGGGTGATGGCCACCATCGAACGCGGGGCTGCACGCCCACTGCATCATAAACGGGTTGGTGTTCGACAGCAGACAGACTTTGTAGCCCTGTTGATGCAGTTTTAACAGCATGTCGAGATTGCGCTGGGGCACGCTCTCCACATAGCCGTGCCAGGCGTAGAAGCATTCGTCCATCGAAACTTCACGACCGATAATACTGCTCAGTTTCACACGAAATTCTTCAGCCGTAATTTGTCCACTTTCGAGGTCGCCAAAGATGCCATGCTGGTGGAAAGCATCGAGGTGCTGACGGGCATTACGCAATCCGATTTCCTCGAACGTCCGGATAGCATTCTCGTAACTTAGGGCGAGTACTACGCCACCAAGGTCAAAGGCAATATTCTTAATCGTCGTAAGCTTCATCACAAATCCCATTCGTAACGGTCAAAACAGATACCTCGTCCGCCAAAACCTTCCTTCTGGAATATCAGCGTCTCATTGATGGCATTGGAATCGGCATAGGCTGACGTGCCAAACTCGAAATACGGCAGGTGCGCGTAATCGTGACAGATGACACGGTCGTAGATGATATCGATGGCTCCCAATTCCTTACCAAGCACGCTGGCCGAGCTGTACTGCGCACGAACCACCTGCTTGCTGACATAGAGCACCATACCTGCCAAAATCTCGTCATCCTTCTTGGCCACATAAAGCACAATATTCTCAGGGAATCGAGAGTGTAGCAGCTCCATCTCCTCTAACGTGTGGACAGGCTTTGAATTATAGGTACGCTTCAGATTATCGCAGAGTACCTGCCAGAAACCAGCCATATCATTGCTGCGTTCGACAAAAATGCCCGCCTCCTGAGCACGTTTCAAGGCTCGACGACGGATGCGCTCCCACCGGATGGTATTACTTTGGATGATAACGGTACCCAAATCGCGTTCCTGCAATCGGAAATCGCAGGTACGGGCTATGGCATAGAGATCCTCCTCAGCTGCCAGTTGATGGTACATCCAAGGAATGCACTTATAGAATACGTGGCGAAAACCGTTGGCAAGGAGATATTCGTTCAGTTCGCGAAACAGCTCAACAGTAGCTGCTGCCGTTGTTTTCGAGTCCATGACAAGTCCACCGTAGGTCAGTCCGGCATGCGTCTGAAACACGTCGCCCTTGCGATTGGCAGGCATCAGTCCATAGAGTTGTCCATCACGGTAGAACATGAGCGAATAGTCCTCGAAGCGATCGCTGTGATAGTCCATGTAGTTACGGAAAAACAGGAACGTACCGTTCTTCGACTGTGCCACAAAGCGATTCCACTCGTCAGCCTTTTCAGGGATATAACGAACAATGTCGAACATTATCTTAGCTTATCGTACGGGTCGGTACCGAGGACAGTCTTTGCCAGTCGCTTGGCCTTGTCACGAAGGGCATTGACATCGTCGCCCACCTCGCCATAACACAGCACAACACCCATGCGACGGCCTTTGTGAGCCTCGGGTTTGCCGAAGATGCGGATACGCGTGCGGTCTTCCTTCAGGGCGTCGACGAAGTTATAGTCAAGCAGCGAGCGGTCAACAGGTGTCTTAGCCTCTGTAGGTGACAGGATAACTGCTGAGGCACCAGCATGCTCCAAATGAATGCCTGCGATGGGCAATCCCATCACGGCACGGAAATGCAGTTCAAACTCAGAGAGGTTGGTGGTATGTCCCAGCGTCACCATACCTGTATCGTGCGGACGCGGACTTAACTCACTGAAAATCACCTCACCCTGCTTGGTCAAGAAGAACTCAACGCCCCAGATGCCAGCACCAGTAAGTGCCTTCGTCACCTTGTCGGCCATCATCTGAGCCTGCTTCAGAGCCTCGTCAGAAATCTTGTATGGTTGCCACGACTCACGATAGTCACCCGACTTCTGCACGTGTCCGATGGGCGGACAGAACAGTGTGGGCCACCCATGTTGCTGGGTAACGGTAAGCAGCGTGAACTCAGAATCGAAATCAATGAACTCCTCAATAATCACTTCCTTGACATCGCCACGCGAGCCTTCCATAGCCTCTCTGAATGCAGTTTCCAGCTCGCCCTCGTTATGCACATAGCTCTGACCGTGACCAGACGACGACATCAGAGGCTTCACCACACAAGGGAAGCCGATCTCGTCGGCAGCAGCTTTAAACTCGTCGAACGTCTTGGCGTAGAAATACTTAGCGGTGCGGAGGCCGAGTTCTTTGGCTGCCAGGTCGCGAATGGCACGACGGTTCATCGTGTAGTTGACGGCACGGGCACTGGGAACGACCTGAATGCCTTGCTCCTCAAACTTGAACAAACGCTCCGTACGGATAGCCTCAATTTCTGGCACGATGATGTCAGGCTTATGCTTATTCACCACAGCCTCGAGTGCATCACCATCGAGCATCGAGAATACCTCACGCTCGTCAGCCACCTGCATAGCAGGCGCATTGTCGTAGCGGTCGCAAGCAATGACATACTGGCCGGCACGCATGGCGGCAATCACAAACTCCTTGCCCAGTTCGCCTGAGCCTAAAAGCAATATCTTTTTCATCGGTTCTGATACATGTTATCGTAATACTTCTGATAGTCACCTGAGGTAACATTGTCGAGCCACTCCTGATTGTCAAGATACCAGCGGACGGTCTTCTCGATGCCCTCCTCGAACTGGAGCGAAGGCTCCCAACCGAGTTCGCGCTGCAGTTTCGACGAGTCAATAGCATAGCGCAGGTCGTGACCAGCACGGTCGGTAACATAGGTAATGAGGTCCATATCCTCGCCTTCTTTTCTACCTAACAGACGGTCGACGGTATTGATGACTACCTTGATGATATCGATGTTCTTCCATTCGTTGAAACCACCGATGTTGTACGTCTCGGCAATCTTACCCTCGTGGAATATCACGTCTATAGCGCGTGCATGATCCTCGACATAGAGCCAGTCGCGGACATTTTCTCCCTTACCATAAACGGGCAACGGCTTGCGGTGACGGATATTATTGATGAACAGCGGAATCAGCTTCTCAGGGAACTGATAGGGCCCGTAGTTGTTCGAGCAGTTGGTAACAATCGTAGGCATTCCGAATGTGTCGTGGAAAGCACGCACGAAGTGGTCGGACGAAGCCTTGGCTGCGCTATATGGTGAATGCGGCTGATACTTCAAGTCCTCCGTAAAGAACTTTTCGCCGTATGCCAAATGATGCTCGCCAGAAGAGGCCTTGGTAGTGAACGGCGGCTCGATGCCCTCAGGATGCGTCATCTCCAATGCGCCATACACCTCATCGGTAGAAATATGATAGAAACGCTTGCCCTCATACTTCTCAGGCAGACTCTCCCAATAAGCCTTTGCAGTTTGAAGCAGCGACAGCGTACCCATCACGTTGGTCTGAGCGAAGGTGAAGGGATCCTTAATCGAGCGGTCAACGTGCGACTCAGCAGCAAGGTGGATGATGCCATCGACCTGCTTGTCCTGCATCAGCTTCAAGAAGGCATCGAAGTCGCAGATGTCCATCTTCACAAACTCGTAGTTGGGCTTGTTTTCGATGTCCTTCAGGTTTGCCAGATTGCCAGCATAGGTCAACTTGTCAAGGTTGATGATGTGGTAGTCAGGATACTTGTTCACAAACAGGCGCACCACGTGGCTTCCAATAAAGCCTGCGCCACCAGTAATTACAATTGTTCTTTTCATATAGCTATATTTTATTAATGTTTTCCTAATGTAATAACTTCACAATCACCGAATTTATTGCCCTCGATGGTCAGCCTTATCAGTGTGCGCTCCTTGTGCCAACCCTGCAAGCCCGCAGCACCAGGATTGATGTGTAGCATATTGAGCGTCTTGTCGAACTGCACTTTCAGGATGTGCGAATGACCAGCCACAAAGAGCTGGGGCGGATTGGCGTACAGCATGCCTCGCACGGAGTAGTCGTAATTGCCCGGATAGCCACCAATGTGCTTGATGAGCACGTCGACATCCTCAATCTTAAAGCGGTTCAGCTCATGATACATCAGCCGTAGGTCGCCCCCATCGCAGTTGCCACAAACGGCACGCAGCGGACGGAAGGCTGCCAACTCCTCAGCCACCTCAACACTGCCAATGTCGCCAGCATGCCATATCTCATCGCATGGTTCGAAGTAGTGCAGGTATTTCTCATCCCAATATGAGTGCGTATCACTGATGATGCCTATCTTCTTCATAGTCCAAAGCGTTTACGAATGAAATCGGCAATCAGCTTTTCTGTAGCCTGAAGTCCCAATATGCTAGAGTCAATGCAGAGGTCGTACGATTCCGCAGCGCCCCACTTCTTACCCGTATAGTAATTATAGAATGATGCCCTCGTCGACTCACGCTGCTCGATAAACTTCTTGGCAGCAGGATAGTCGATATTCTGCTTGGCCATAATCTGCTTGATGCGGAAGTCCTTTGCAGCACTAATAAAGATGTTCACCACATCCTTGCGCTCGCGCAACACATAGTCGGCACAACGTCCCACAAACACACACGAGCCCTCGTCAGCAGCCTTCATGATGGCATCGCTCTGGAATTTGAACAACGACTCCTGTGAAAAGTTGTTGGCATAGAGACTGCCTGTAGGCACGGGTGTAGCACGCAGATTGAACAGCGAGCGGAAGACGCCTCGACGTTCATCGTGCTGCTCGAAGAATTTTTCGGAGAACCCACTTTCCTTGGCTGCCAAGTTCAGCAGTTCACGGTCGTAGTACTTCGCATTAAAATCGAGAGCCAACATACGAGCTATGTCATGTCCGCCACTACCTACTTGACGGCCTATACAGATAATCATATTCTTATTGTTTTCCATCTTTCTTTAGTTTTTTCATGTACCACATCAACAAAGGTATCGTCATAGCAAACGAGCCAAAGTCGCTGGCTGGCATTGAATACCACACGCCGTCCAAGTCCCAGAACATTGGGAAGATATATGCCATCGGCAACAGCAACAACAGCTGGCGCGACAACGAAAGGAATATAGACACCTTCACCTTGCCTATACACTGGAAGAAATTAGTAATAACCGCCTGTGAAGCCACCACAAAGAATACCAGCATGTCTAGTACAAGACCACGGGCTGCCAAGTCGAGTAGCGTCGGGTCAGAGGTAAAGATGCGGGCTATCTGACGTGGGAAGAGCATAGAAAGCGTCCATCCCACCAACAAGATGGCCGTTGCAGCAGCTATCGTCAACCACAGACATCGGAACATACGATCGTACTTCTCAGCGCCATAGTTATAACCCACAATAGGTTGCATGCCTTGGGTCATACCCATGACGAACATAAAGAACACCATCACCATCGAGTTGGCTATCGAATAGGCACCTACCGCCATATCGCCACCATAGCGCACAAACTGGTTGTTCATGAAGATGACGATGACGCACGACGTGGTCTGCATCAGGAATGGCGAGACGCCAATGGAAATAATGTTGCGCACCAAAGCGCCCTTCAGTTTGTATATACCACGCTTTAGGTGCAGCAGTTCTTTCTGGTCAGAGAAGAGTCGCATCTGCCAGCAAAGTGCCAAGGTCTGCGAGGTCACGGTAGCTAGCGCAGCACCTTTGATACCCATACGCAGCCACCACACGAAGGCGATGACCAACAAGATGTTCATGCCCACGGTGAACAGCGTGGCATACATGGCATGCTTGGGTTTTCCTGCCGCCCTTAACACCGCATTCATACCAAAATACATGTGTGTTACGACATTGCCCAATAGGATGACAATCATGAACTCGCGAGCATAGGGCAATGTCACGTCAGAAGCACCAAAGAAACGCAGGATAGGGTCAAGGAAAATGAGCGAGACCGCCATAAACAGGAATCCAATGACGAGGTTCAGGGTCACTGTATTACCCAGCAGGTGCTCGGCCGTCTTATAGTCTTTCTGGCCTAATTTGACTGAGATACATGTCGACGCGCCCACACCAACAGCGGCACCAAAGGCAGCGCTGAGATTCATGAAAGGGAAGGTGATACCCAGACCGGCAATAGCCTCAGGACCTACCATCTGACCTATCATGGCACGATCGATAATATTATAGAGACTGGAGGCCGTCATCGCCACAATGGCAGGCAGGGCATACTGCGTCAGTAGCTTGCCCACCGGTTTCGTCCCCAGTTCTAATGCTGCTTGTTTATTGTCCATATTTATAAATAATGTGCAAAGGTAGGAATTATTCTTGAAACTACCAAATTAAGTTTAAAAGATTTGGCAGTTCGCATAATAAACTGTACCTTTGCAACAAATATAACGCAAACATCAGATGCAACGACTACTGACACTTATCATAATGACAAGCTGCACACTCTTTGTGTTAGCAGACAGCATGCAGGACGGCACGAAACGTGTACGATATAAGGACGGACCAGCCTATATATACCGTATCAGTCTCTCTGACAAGCATGGGACGCCATACTCGCTCGACCACCCTACCCGTTTCCTGTCACGTCGTGCTGTAGAGCGGCGCAAACGTCAAGGACTCGCTGTCGATTCCACCGACCTGCCAGTGTCACCCCACTATATCCGCTTAATCCAAAAGGAAGGTGCAGGCATCGTGGGCAAAAGCCGCTGGCAGAACACCCTATTAGTCCGTTTGAAAGACAGCACACTCATCAGTAGCATCCGAGAGCTCCCTTGCGTCAATAGCTGCAAGCTAGTATGGATCTCGCCCGATTCCATCACCCCTGACACACGCGGCAATATCCATATGACTTTCGAACCTCACGACAGTATTGGCAATGAGATTTACGGCAATGCAGCCGATCAGATTTATAATCTGAAAGGCGACCAGTTGCACAAAGCAGGTTTTCTTGGTAAAGGCATGATGATAGCCATCATTGACGGTGGTTTCAAAAATGCCGACTGCATCCCAGAACTGCAGAAGATTGACATCCGAGGGTGGCACGATTTCGTCAGTCCCAACGACCCACAACTGTTTTCAGAAACCGATCATGGCACTAAAGTGCTTTCCATCATGGGAACCTACAGACCACACATCTTCATCGGCACGGCCCCAAAAGCTTCATATTGGCTGTTGCGCAGTGAAGACCAGCAGACGGAGCAGGAAATAGAAGAGGACTATTGGACGATGGCCGCCGAGTTTGCTGACAGCGTAGGATGCGACGTTATCAACTCTTCATTGGGATATACTGAATACGACCACAAATGGATGTCGTACCAACAGTGGCAGCTTGACGGCAAGACAGCTTTTGTCAGTCGTTCAGCGGCAATGTTAGCACAGAAAGGTATCGTGTTGTGTAACTCCGCAGGCAACTCTGGTATGGGACCTTGGAAGAAAATTGGCGTTCCTGCCGATGCCGACCATATTCTGACCGTTGGGGCCATCTCTGATAATGAGACACAGCGCATCGCAGCATTCAGTAGCGTCGGGCCAACTCAAGACGGTCGTGTCAAACCTGACATCGTAGCCATTGGCGCTCCTGCCAGTGTTATTAGCGGACGTGGCACCATTACCAACAGTATGGGCACTTCGTTCTCGTCGCCCGTTGTTTGCGGGCTGGTGGCCTGTCTGTGGCAGGCTATGCCGGAAAAGACGGCTCTTGAAATTATAGACATCATCCGCTGTACAGGTAAAAACTACCAGCATCCTGACAACATCTACGGATATGGTGTGCCCGATTTCTGGCAGGCTTTCTTAAGAGGAAAGATTAAAGATGAAAGATGAAAGATTCACCCTACGCCAACTGAACCTGATGGTCCGCGAGGCCATTGAGGATGCTCTACCCGATGAATACTGGGTAGAAGCAGAATTGTCAGAATGTCGCGAAAACAGCGGCCATTGCTATATGGAACTCATCGAGAAGGACGAGCGCAGCAACACACCCGTAGCTCGCGCCTCAGCCAAATGCTGGCGACAGACATGGCTCATGGTCAAACCTTACTTTGAGCGTACTACAGGTCAACCACTTCGTGCTGGCATGAAAGTCCTGCTGAAGGTATATGCACAATATCACGAGGCCTACGGGTTCTCATGGATTGTCAGCGACATCGATCCCACCTACACCCTTGGCGATATGGCCCGCAAGCGTCAGGAGATTATCCGTCAGCTGAAGGAAGAAGGTGTCTTCGACTTGCAACGCGAACTTCGTATTCCCACTTTTGCCAAACGTATTGCTGTCATCTCTGCCCAGAATGCCGCTGGCTATGGCGACTTCTGTCGTCAGCTGGAAGATAACGAATACGGTTTCCGTTTCGAGGTTACCCTGTTTCCAGCCATTATGCAGGGCGAACAGGTCGAGCAAAGCATCATCAATGCGCTGAACCAAATATATTCACACAAAGGGTCTGACCCTTTGTGTGGTTTCGACTGTGTCGTCATCATTCGAGGTGGTGGTGCCACTGCCGACCTTAGTGGTTTCGACACGCTGGCATTGGCAGAAAACGTCGCTCAGTTCCCATTGCCCATCATCACAGGCATTGGACATGATCGCGACGAAAGCATTCTCGATATGGTCAGCAATACACGCGTCAAGACACCTACCGCAGCAGCAGCTATGCTCATCGACAATCTGCGTCAGGTATTGGAACGTCTAAACATCGCCCAACAGCGCATTAGCCAGATGGGGCACATCATCATCGACGCCCGTCATCGCATCGAACTGCTCCAACAACGACTGTCCACAGCCATTGAACGCATTATGATGAATCAGAAACACCGTCTCAGTCAGATAGAGCTAATGCTGCAAAGCTACGACCCACAGTTGCTGCTCCGCCGCGGCTATAGCATCACACTATTCAAAGGCCGTGCCGTGCGTGACCCCAAGCAATTGAAGCCTGACGACGAGATTGAAACCCGTGTAGAGAAAGGAACCATCAAGTCAATAGTAACAAGGTAAAAAAGTAAAAAGGTAAAAAATATGAACGAAGAAACGAAATACGAAGAGGCCTTGGCTCAGCTAGAGACCATTGTCCGCAAGATGGAGAACAATGAATATACGATTGATGAGCTGACGGTACAGTTAAAAACTGCCCAACAGCTCATCAAGTTATGTCGTGATAAACTCACAAAGACAGAGGCTGAACTCTTAGAAGAACAGGCCAAAGGTCAGTGAATGGAACTGGGGATTCTCCACACCGTTCTCTGACTTATTCTTCAGCACGCTCATCGGCGAGTACTTGCAGTATAGACCAATACCGCCACTCTTCAGAATACCCATGATATCTACCGTCACAGGGCGCTGACCAATCTTCTTGGTGCTTGTTTCTGTTTCTACGTCATCATACGTCCACTCGTTGTTGATGCGACCACGCACGTTGAAGTTCACCACAGGACCCAGCGAGAAGCTACTCTTGTTCTTCTTGCCAAACTTCTGAGTAAACAAGAAAGGTACTGACAGGCTGAAGATGCGAATACGGGAATCAGTCTTAGACGCATTTTCGCCAAACACGCCAAAACCAACAATATCGTCAACATTCTTACCTATCATGTTATTCGTGGGCACCGCATAGTCGCGCCAGTCACACCACAGACCTACAGAGTATACCTGCGAAGCCTTATCCGGCGCATAACAATAGCGCAAGCCAAAGAAAACCTCCTTAGACTTGAAAACAGCAAAGCCGTGGCCATCAGGCGTTTTGGTAGGAGCCGCCCAACCGAGACCCAGGTCAAGCACCCAACCGTTCTCGTCGTCAATAACAGACTTCTTAATCATCTTTGACGTCGACTTTTTAATATCCACCTTTGACTCATAGTAGAATTTCTCGTCGCCATCCTTACCAGAAACCTTTACTTTCTGCATAGAGTCGTTGGTCATCACGGTCACCTTCTTGGGATTGTTGAACACAACCGTGTCGTTCATTTCTGTGGCGCTTGCTGATGTGCAGACTGTCAGCCCCATCATCATCAATAAGTTTTTCATTTTCTTTGCTCTTAATATATACTTATAAACTTGGTTTCACAGGGATTATGTTGCCTTTTTCGTCGAATGTAAGAGGGTCGATACAAACCTCACGGTTGTAGCCTGCGCTCCAGTCGAGCTTAGCACCACGTGGCCGTTGGAAACGGTGATAGACAATATACCACTCATCGGTTCCAGGCTTTTGCAGAATAGCGTGGTGACCCGTACCAAATATCTGTTTGGCATTGTCTCGTTGCAGGACGATAGTCTTCTCCGCAGCTGTCACAGGCTGACCGTTACGCACCAACGCAGTAGGCGAATCGCTGATGGCATAGCGGATGCGATAGTTCTTCGAACGTGTGTCGTTCTCTGACCAAGTGAAGTAGTAGAGGCCGTTGCGATAGAACACGTACAACCCCTCATTGAAGTTATAGCGTGCCTTGTCCTTACGAGGCAAAATCACAGTCGGTTCACCATTGAAACTCGTCATATTGTCGTTCAATTCAGCACAGATAATCGTGCCATTGCCCCAATACAAATAGTACTTGCCCGTCTTGGGATCCTGGAACACGTCAGGATCTATCGTTGCGCCTCCATTCTTCATCACAGGCATATCCTTCGTGCACAACGGTTTTCCTAATGCATCCTTAAACGGTCCCGTAGGCTGGTCGCTGACTGCGACGCCAATCTGACTCTCACCTACAAAATAATAGAAATATTTGTATTTGGCTTTCTTGCCCTTGCCCACCTTGCGCTCAATGATACAGGGGGCCCACGCCTTGCGGTGTGCCCATTGGCAATCGGTCTGCAGGTCGAAGATGACACCCTCATATTTCCAGTCTTTCAAATCAGTGCTCGAATAGCAGCGGAAGTCGTGATTGTCCCAATTCTCCTGTCCGTCAGTCGTCGGATACAAGTAATACTTGCCGTCCTTCTCTGAATACAGCACCTCTGGGTCAGCATAAAGTCCTGGTATCACAGGATTCTTCCTATTAGGTTTCATCGTGGCCAACTCATAACCATCACTCCACGCTTGCAGACGGTCGTATTCCTCCTTGGTAATGCGCAGGAACGAGCCATGCTGTGGTGCATTGATGCCCTCGATATTACGTGGTTTTTGGAAGTCACGCATATACTTGTCGGCCAAGCAAAGACGGTAGTTGCGCGGACGTGACGAATACTCGATATAACCAATCACCCAGTCGTCGTGACCAGCCAATTGGAAGGCCGACACGCCCTCACACTTCTTCTTGCCCTCAAAGCTGACGTAGTCGTCCTCGACGGGTTCGCTCCAAGGACCAGTCAACTCTTTCGAAGTGGCGGTAAACAAGCCTGGCTTGCCACCTTCCTTCTTGATCATCATGTGCCACTGCTGGTCGCTATCGAGCCAATTGATGTCGGCATCGATGGTGGCATAGCCCCAA
Organism: uncultured Prevotella sp.; assembly: GCA_947169185.1. Lineage (GTDB taxonomy): Bacteria > Bacteroidota > Bacteroidia > Bacteroidales > Bacteroidaceae > Prevotella. Next base: position 16,218 of record CAMVOS010000029.1, on the reverse strand, counting down.
TCGAACAACAGTTTGGGCTGCGTCAGTTTTGTAAACGTCTCGTCGGCATATGAGTAGTACATCCGGTCGTACTTCTCCTCACCACGATTCCACATCGAGTAGTAGATGAAGTAACCACCCTTCTTGCCGTCAGGCCACACAAAGTCGCCATCCCACATTATCTGTGGCGCCCATACGCGATTGATGGTGCTCCAATCCTTATAGACGCTCTCTGCCTCAGGGTTACAGAAGATGCTGAGTCCCTTGCGATAGTCGAACGTCTTCGATTCCCAGTGTATCAGGTCGTCCGAACGTAACAGGTTGATGCCGTAATTGTCCCATTCCGCTTGTTTCTTCAGGTCTTTGAAACGGCCTACGTTCATATCCGTTGTCACCATCAGATAACCACTGCCGTCGTGCTTGCGACAGATATAGGCATCACGCGTCGCACCCTCAATCTTCGCCATTTCATAGTCGCTGAAGATGCTGTCGCCATTCAGCAGGTCATGATAGTGGAATCCGTCGCGGCTTAAGGCGTATGCCGTCCAGGCGCGCCCATGGTCGTTCATGTGACAGAACAGGTAACCATAGTCGCCCTTTTGGAAATTACCCTTTTTCGATTGTGCGGTCATGCTGCCTGTCCACAAAACGGTCATCAGCAAGAAAAAAAATAGTCGTTTCATATTACTCATCTATTCGTTTGGGCTACAAAATTAATAAGAAAAACAAGAAAAAAGGCATTTTTCACACAAAATTGTTGCACATGCGCAAGTTTTTGATTACTTTTGCGGGCAAATTGACAACAAAAGCAATAAAAATATAAGCATTATGAAGAATTTGGATTGGGGTAGCCTATCTTTTGGCTACATGAAGACCGACTACAACGTTCGTTGTTACTATCGTGACGGCAAGTGGGGCGAAATCGAAGTTTGTTCCGACGAGTATCTGAATCTGCACATGGCAGCCACCTGTCTGCACTACGGTCAGGAGGCTTTCGAGGGTCTTAAGGCCTATCGTTGCAAGGACGGCAAGGTGCGCGTGTTCCGTGTTGACGAGAATGCTAAGCGCCTGCAGTCAACCTGTCGTGGTATTATGATGCCTGAGGTATCTACAGAGTTGTTTACCGAGATGGTTAAGAAGGTGGTCCGCCTCAATCAGGAGTGGATTCCCACCTACGAGAGCGGTGCAACGCTCTACATCCGTCCGCTGCTCATCGGTACCAGCGCTCAGGTGGGTGTTCATCCCGCCAAGGAGTACTGCTTCCTCATCTTCGTAACCCCAGTAGGTCCATACTTCAAGGGTGGATTCTCAAGCAATCCTTACGTTATTGTTCGCGATTACGACCGCTCAGCACCTCTTGGAACAGGCAAGTATAAGGTTGGTGGCAACTACGCCGCATCGCTCTTTGCCAACAATCTGGCTCACGAGAAGGGTTATGCCTGCGAGTTCTATCTCGATGCTAAGGAGAAGAAGTACATCGACGAGTGCGGTGCTGCCAACTTCTTCGGTATCAAGAACAACACCTATATCACTCCAGAGTCAACCTCTATCCTGCCCTCTATCACCAACAAGAGCCTGATGCAGGTAGCCGAGGATCTGGGCATGAAGGTAGAGCGCCGTCCTATTCCTGAAGAGGAACTCGAGACCTTCGAGGAGGCTGGAGCATGCGGAACAGCAGCAGTTATCAGCCCAATCTCTTATATCGACGACCTCGACACCGGCAAGCGCTACTCATTCGGCGACAAGCCAGGCCCACAGTCAAAGCGTCTGTTCGACACCCTGCGCGGCATTCAGTATGGCGAAATCGAGGACAAGCACGGCTGGACAACCGTAGTCATTGAGTAAATGGGAAAAGGCAAGCTGGCGAAATTCGCCGACATGGAAACCTATGAGAACGTGTTCCAATACCCCTATTCGGTAGTGGAGCACGTTCCCTTTGACATGCAGGGCCATTGGCACGAGCAGTACTTCCACAACGACAACCCTATCGTCTTAGAATTGGGCTGTGGCAAGGGCGAGTACACCGTGGGATTAGCAAAAATGTTTCCCGACGTTAACTTCATTGGCGTCGACATCAAGGGTGCCCGCATGTGGACGGGAGCTACGCAGGCGCTGAACGAAGGACTGAAAAACGTCGCCTTCCTGCGTACCAACATCGAGGTCATCGACCGCTTTTTCTCTCGAGGCGAAGTCAGCGAGATATGGCTCACCTTCTCTGACCCGCAGATGAAGAATCCCCGCAAGCGTCTCACCTCCACATGGTTCCTGAATCGCTACCGCAAGTTCTTAGCCGATGGTGGTTTCATCCATCTGAAGACCGACTCCAACTTCCTCTTCACCTACACCACCTATCTCGTCGAGAAGAACCACCTGCCCGTGCTCGTCAAGACCACCGACCTATACGCTACGGCATCCAAGGACAGTGTTGCGGCCTCTATCCAGACCTACTACGAAGGCATGTGGATAGCCCGTGGCCTGAACATCAAATACATGAAGTTCTGCCTGCCGCGCGATGGCGAACTCGTAGAACCCGACGTAGAAATCGAACTCGACGACTACCGCTCCTATCACCGCGACAAGCGCAGCTCGAAGGATAAAGCAAAATAATATAACACATTGGGTCTGACCCTAAACCAACCCACGACGAGAGTCTCCAGATTACCTGCCACAACCAGAGCTTCATGGAAATCAGCGACTGCGAGGAAGCCATCCTCACTTTCCTACGACTGCCCGACGGCATGTCCACCATGGAAGCCCTGTCGGCAGGCGACATCATGCACGAACTGAACTCTCGCGGATTCCGAGGTCGGGAGTACAATGCCAACACCATAGGAAAATACATGAAGAAACTCGGTTTCGAGAGCAAAGTAATCCATGGTACCCGCAAATACCTCGTGACAAAGGTAGACTATGCGCTCCATAACACCGAGAACAAAGAAGATGTCAAGAAATTCATCCCGGAGGTGTTCTAAACAGCCAATTGGGTGGAGGAGGTGGATGTGTTTTCTATGTATTTGATAAAATAAATCCTAAATCTACTTGTAACTTTTGCAAGGCGATTTAGGATTTATTTTTAATTCCCCTAAGGAAACACATCCACCTCCTCCACCCTCTTTGAAGAAAAAACGTTCATTTTGCCCATTATGCACCCCTACCCTTCAGCCCTCGAACCCTTATGGTTCAAGGCTTGAAGCCATAGGGTTTAAGTACACAAAAAGATTGAATACACAAAAAGATTGCAACGCCACACTCTCGAAGAGAGAACCGTCCCTTTTGTGTACTTTTTAAGAATTATTTACACAAAGTAATTGTGGAAATCTATCTGGAAGTGGGGCGTAAGCCTACACTGTCGCTGAAGGGTTTTGCCCAACACATGGTGGACCACGGCTCTATCTACAGCCGCGATGTCATCGAGGGTGTGCTGAAGAAGATTACCCAGTGTCTGCCCGAACTGATTGCGCAAGGCATCCCCGTACAGCTGGAGCCTCTGGGCACCTTCTCTCCCTCGATTAAGAACAAGAAGGAGGGTCTGACGCTGACGCAGCTGCTGACTGATGTGGTGAAGTCGCGCAAGGAGACCATCGACGGCAAGGTAAAGCGCTTCGTAGAGAAGACGCCTTGGGAGACCTGGATTCACGACCAGCAGGGCAGCAACGCACCCAGCACTGGCGGCAACACCGGAGGTAACACTGGTGGCAACACTGGAGGCAACGAAGGTGGAAACACCGGAGGCGACACTGGAGGCAACACGGGCGGCACTACCGGCGGTGGCGAGGAAGGCGGCATGTAATTATGTAAAAAGTCGAGCTAACCGTTGGTTAGCCCGATTTTTTTTCGTACCTTTGACGCCCAAAAACGTAATGATAATGACATTATATCCCAAACTGATTATGGATGCGCTGGCCACGGTGACGTATGCCGGCACGAAGAAGAACCTGATAGAGAGTGAAATGGTGGCTGACCAGCCTGCCATCAATGGCAATAAGGTCAGCGTAGTTTTGGAGTTCCCCAGAGAGACCGATCCGTTCCTGAAGTCGACCGTTAAAGCTGCTGAAGCAGCCATCAAATACCATTGTGGCAAGGACGTGGAGGTCGAGATTAAGACGGAGTTCAAGTCGAAGCCGCGTCCGAAGGGTGACGAGCTGCTGCAAGGCGTGAAGAACATCATTGCCGTCAGCTCGGGCAAGGGTGGCGTAGGCAAATCGACCGTTTCTGCCAATCTGGCCATCGCCTTGGCACGTTTGGGTTATAAGGTGGGACTGCTGGACTGCGACATCTTCGGTCCGTCGATGCCCAAGATGTTTCATGTCGAGGACGAGCGTCCCTACGCTGTCGAGGTGGACGGTCGCCAGCTGATAGAGCCCATCGAGGCCTACGGTGTCAAGATGCTGTCCATTGGTTTCTTCGTCAACCCCGATACGGCGACGCTATGGCGTGGCGGCATGGCTACGAGTGCGCTGAAGCAGCTGATAGCCGACGCCAACTGGGGCGAGCTGGACTACTTTATCCTGGACACGCCTCCCGGTACCAGCGACATTCACCTCACCCTACTCCAGACGCTGGGCATTACGGGTGCCGTCATCGTGTCGACCCCTCAGCAGGTCGCGTTGGCCGATGCGCGCAAGGGTATCGACATGTATCGCAACGAGAAGGTCAACGTGCCCATTTTAGGGCTCATCGAGAATATGGCGTGGTTTACGCCCGCCGAACTGCCTGAGAACAAGTATTACATCTTTGGCAAGGAGGGTTGCAAGCAGTTGGCGGAAGAGATGAATGTGCCCTTGCTGGCTCAGATTCCGTTGGTACAAAGCATCTGCGAGAGCGGCGATGCCGGTGAGCCTGCCGCTACCAGCAGCGAGACGGCTACCGGTCTGGCCTTCATCAATCTGGCACAGGCCGTTGTCACGGTTGTCAACAAGCGCAATCGCGAACTGCCTAAGACGCAAATCGTTGGCATGAAATAATCAGGATTCCTCCTTTAGTGCCTCTCTTTTACGCTTAAGCAGCAACAGACGCTCCTTGGCGTAATGACGGGCACGGAGTATTTGGATACGGTATACCACCAAGGCCAGCAGGAAGTACGCCCCGGCCTGAATCCATAGTATACGGTATTCGGTCAGCACGTCGTGAATGGTTGCCCCCATGGAATTCACGCGGACATAGGCTCGTGCGCCAAACGTGCTGGGGAAAAGCCACGACACGCCTTGCAGCCAACCAGGAATGTTGCTCTGTGGCCACGAAATACCCGTCATGAACAGCAAGGGTATGGAGACAAACACCATAATCAGCATCACGTTCTCGCGATACTTGACGAGACACGACACGACGATGCCAAAGAAGATGCATGCCAACACGTATGGCAACATAATCGTCAACAGCGACTGCCACGTTGCCAACTGTGGGAAGTGGAACAAGCGCGGCACACCGGCCACCAACCAGGCACCCATGACGGCATATATCATAAAGTAGCACAGCGCCTTGCCCAAGACGACGGCAAACGATGACTCATAGCGCTTGTCGCCAACGGGTATCAGAGCACTCAGGGCATTCTCCTCACGTGCTGTACCTGCGGAAAGTCCGATGCCCAGCACCAGGGTCTGTTGCAGAATCAGTATCAACACGGCAGGCAGGACAAACGAGCCATAGCCACCCTTCGGGTTAAAGATAGGCACGTCTTCATAATCGAGGGGTTTGGATGAGATAGCTTCTTCGCGCGACGTGTACAGTCCGCTCAGCTTCGTCTGTATCTGCTTACCCATCTCCATCGACACAAACATAGACGTCTGGTAGATAGCCTTATACGTCAACATCAGACTCATGTCACAGTAGACGCTGACGACGCCCTGTTTCATGCGTAGCAGATTGCTTTCGAAATCAGGTGGAATGAAATATATGCCCTTGACCAGTTGGCGGCTCACCAATGATTTTCCTTCGTCCAGATCCTGCGCATAGTAGGCGACACGAATGTCGGGCGAGGCGTCACACTTTTGAACGAATTCGCGCGACAGGCCCGTATTCGACATATCGACAACGCAGACGGGTACCTCGTGGACGGTCTCATTATTGTAAATCCAGGAATACAGCAGCGGATAGGCAATGGGCACAACGATGAAGAAGATAAATATGCCCTCGTCTTTCACCACCTGTTGCATCTCGCGTCGCCAGATGTAGCAGACATGTTGCAGGTCCTCGTATATCTTACGGAATATAGACATAGGTAAGCATTGCGTTTTTTATCTTCTTGACGACCATCCACGGCAACAGCAGGAAGCCTGCCAGCGCAGCAAAGTGGAACCATGACTCGATGAGCGGGAAACCGTTGAACACACAAGTCTGGTAAATCATGTAATAGTGGCGCAGGGGGAACAGCCACGACAGCGACTGCAACGGGCGGTCCATACCCATGACAGGGAATGCCGAGCCCGCCATCGAGATGCTGAGCACAGCCCATAGCGAGCACACGCTCATCGACATTCGCAGCGAGGGTAGCAGTCCGAAGGCAAAGATGCCAAAGCCCTGCGAGGCCAGCACCTGCATCAGTCCTAACAGTACGAGCATCCATGGACTGCCCAGATGCGGGAATCCCAGATGGAAGAACACATAGTACTGATAGCTATAGACCACGGCCAGCCAAATGAAGGTGTGTGGCAGGAATTTGCCTAACAACGCTACTACGATATTATTGTCTGCCATTCCCAACCACCATTTCGAAGTATTAAACTTCAGCTCCGTACCCAGCGAATAGGCGGTGATGAGAAAGATGAACAACATCATCACGCCTGGTACGATCATGGTCGACAGATAGGAATTATAACTGGTCCATGGGTTCGCTATCTGGTGTAAGTCGATCTTGATGGGTTGCAGGAAGGTCTGAATCTGATTCTGCGTAAAACCCTTTGCACGCATCGTGGCCTGCCCCACAGCTGCCGAACCCAGCGTGCTGATGGTCTTCAGGTCGCGCATCATCAAGGCACCGGCAGCCAATGTGGTGTACGAATAATAGTAGGATATCTTAGGCTGGCGTGCCGACAACAGTTTCTCCGTGGTACCCTTGGGGAAGTACAAGAAACCATAGATTTCGTTGTTCTGGATAGCCTTACGGGCCTCGGCAACTGTAGCATAGCTATGCTCGATGCGTGTCATCTGGAAAGCATCCAGACGACGTATCAGAGCGCGCGTCGTTGTAGTATTGTCAGCATCCACAATACCCATCGGCATCTCTGTTGGCAGGCCGTCGTCCATCAGCGAGGTGAAAAACGCCATCACGCCCAATGGAAATATGACCATACAGAAGGCAAAGATATAGTTCTTGCGCAAAATGGACAATTCACGCAACATGATAGTGTATATCTGCCTCAGATGCTTCATTGCAGACTACTGCTTCAGTATCAGCGACATGCCAGGACGCAGGCCTTCAAGCGTCTCGACAGGACGGGCTTTCACTTCGAAAGTCTTCAGGTCATACTGGCCATTAGCCTTGGTAGCCTTCCAGACGGCATAGGTACCCTGGTCCTTCAGATAGTAGACCTTCATCTTGACCGTCTTATTGAAAGCAGGTACAAAGGCGTCGACCACGGTTCCGACAGTCATATCGCCCAACTGGTCTTCACGAACGTTGAAAGCGCCCCACATATCCTTCATCAGCGAGATGGTCATAATAGGCGAACCCGTGCCGACAAGTTCACCGACCTTGGGGTAGATATCGCTTACCTCGCCTTCCATCTGTGCTATCTGTACCGTCTCATGGATGTACGAGTTAACCTCCTGAACAGCACCACGGGCACGGTCTACCTGAGCAGCAGCAGCTAGCTTATCTTCACGGCGCGCACCGTTCTGAGCCATCTCGTACTGACTCTTGGCGGCTTTCTCCTGAGCCTCCATCGCCTTATAACTGGCATAAGCCTCATCGCGCTTCTGAGCACTCATCACACCTTCGTCAAACAGGCGCTGCACGCGATTATACGACTTCTCGGCAATCTCGAGGCCGGCCTTGGCTTGCTGCCATAACTGGTAGGCGCCCTGGATCTGTTCTTGACGTGCACCATTCTGCGCTTTCAGTTCCAAGGCTGCCGCAGCACTCTCAGCACCACGGGCCTGTTCCATCTTTGCGCGAACCTCAGGGGCATCGATGATGGCCAGCGTATCGCCAACCTTCACATAGTCACCCTCCTTCACACGAATCTCCAAGATACGTCCAGGAACCTTGCTCGACACGCGATACTCACCGACTTCTACTTGACCTTGCATCAGTTCCGGGTCACGACCCAGAGCAAAAAATCCTATCAAGGCCACTAATATTACCACTGTGGCAAATCCTAAGATAGCCAGCAGAATGTTGTTATGTTGTGTTTTTGCAGACATCTTGTCAAATTATTTCTCAAGTTCTATAGAGCGAGAACCGATTTCATGACCATCGGCTATCACCTGAATTGTATATTTGCCTTCTATCAGCGAGGTCTTGGGCACAAACATACCCATCAGTTTCTCCTGACCGGTATATTCCACATCCTGTTTAGCTGTGTAGGCCACCTGCGAACCCTCCATCGCACAGGTGCCGCCACCGTTAATGACCTCACCGGTAGGATTGATGACGCGCAAATATATCGTACGCATACCATTAGCTGCCGTCGCATTACGACTAAGCACGAAGCGCACCTTCAGCGTACCCTTCTTGTCTATCTGATGTGGATGCTTGGTCTGTTCCTTTCCCTTCTTGTCGAGCATGATGACATCAATGTTCGCAGCATTCAGCTGTGAAGCAATAGCCACCTTTTCTGACAGTGTCATATTACTTGACGTCAGCGCCATATTCTGCTGGTTGCTTTCCGCCAGCTCTGAACGCACGCGGTTATTCTCGTCCATCAGCTCGGCATTCACCTGATTCAGCGAATCAATCTGCAGCACGTAGCTACGCAGAATGGCACGTACCGTGGCCAACTCCTTCTTCAGACGGGTAATCTCTGCAGCATCGTTTGCCTTCGTACGGCGCAACTCCTCCAACAGCTCCTGAGTACGCTGCTGTTCACGACCCAGCTGCTCAATAATCGAGTCATTGTTGATGCGCGTCTGCATCTCCTTGTATTGGTTAGCAAACTGCTGGTACTCGTTCTCCATCTCCTTCTTGTCGAGGGCGGCGAGCTCCTGCATGTCCTTGTTTACCTGTCGCTGCTCGTTCAGATTATAGCCAAGATAAGCCACACCTGCCAACAGGACGACGATGAGAGCAACCAACGGGGCAATTACTTTTTTATTCATATTTCAATAATATTTTCAAAAAAAATCGCTGCAAAGATAATTTTTTTCCATGAAACGACAAAGAAAAAAAATATTTTTTGCATTTTCGTGCTTGTTTTTAAGAAATAATTCACTATCTTTGCCAAATAATAATGAAAAAACCGACGCTATGAAGAGACAAAGCTTCCTATATCGGGTTTATGACCTGTACGTCGACGGCTTCCGTTCCATGACGCTGGGACGCACGCTGTGGGCTATCATCCTGATTAAGCTGTTTGTCATCTTCGTAATCCTCAAACTGTTCTTTTTCCCTAATTTTATCAAGGAACATGCGCAGGAAGGCGAGGAATCGGAATTCGTAGCAACACAAGTGCTGAACGTTGAACAATAAAAAAAATCGAACAATAAATTGTAAATACTATGACTGATCTATTTCTAAACATCGACGCCAGTTCCATTGACTGGGCAAGAGCGCAATTTGCACTAACAGCCATCTACCATTGGCTCTTCGTGCCGCTGACCCTCGGACTGGCAGTCATTATGGGCATTTGCGAAACGCTATGGTATCGCACCCTCACGCGCTCCAACGGAGCTATTGTCGACACGTTCTGGCTCAATGCCGCAAAGTTCTGGCAGAAACTCTTTGGCATCAACTTTGCCATGGGCGTCGCTACGGGTATCATCCTTGAATTCGAGTTCGGCACCAACTGGTCGAACTATTCATGGTTCGTGGGCGACATCTTCGGGGCGCCGCTGGCCGTAGAAGGTATCGTGGCATTCTTTATGGAGTCGACCTTCGTGGCCGTGATGTTCTTCGGATGGAAGAAAGTGTCACCGGGCTTCCACTTGGCGGCAACCTGGCTCACAGGCTTGGGTGCCACCATCAGCGCATGGTGGATCCTTGTGGCAAACGCTTGGATGCAGTATCCCGTTGGTTGCGAATTCAATCCTGACACGATGCGCAACGAAATGGTAAGTTTCTTCGACGTGGCGCTATCGCCCTTTGCCATCGACAAGTTCTTCCACACGGTCATCTCAGCATGGATTGTCGGCGCTGTCTTTGTAGTGGCAGTATCCGGATGGTATCTGATGAAAAAACGCGAAACAAGACTTGCTACGGAGAGCATCAAGATTGCCGCAATTGTAGGTCTGATAGCCTCGCTAGGCGCTGCTATGACGGGTCACAAGTCGGCACAGAGCGTAGCAGAGGTGCAACCTATGAAACTGGCAGCCATGGAGGCTTTGTACGATGGAGGCACAGAAGAGGGACTGGCCATCGTGCCTGGCATCAAGGTACCCTATGCACTGAGCATCATGGCCACCAACGACTATAAGGGCTTTGTGCCTGGCATTAACGACATTCTGAACGGTTACACGCGGCCCGACGGTACACGCGAGCCCTCGGTGAACGAGAAGATTATGCGGGGTAAACAAGCCATTACAGCATTGGCAGCCTATCGTAAGGCGAAGAAGGAAGGTGCAGACGAGGGGGTACTCAACGAGCATTTGTCGGTTATCAATGCCAACATGCAGTATTTCGGATATGGCTATGTAAAGGACAAGAGCGATGTCGTGCCACCTGTTTGGGTTAATTTCTGGGCATTCCGCATTATGGTCGGATTGGGATGCGTATTCATCCTGTTCTTTGCCGTCATCGCCATCTTGGCGTTTAAGATTCCTTTCCTTTCGATAACCGTACGCCGGCTGCTGGCCATCTTCTGCATCATTCCGGAAACGGCGGCCGACGAATACAGCATTTCCGCATTGCCGAAATGGCACTATCTTATTGCTATCGCATTGGTACCGCTGGCCTATCTCGCTTCCGAGAGTGGTTGGCTGGTTGCAGAGTTCGGACGACAGCCGTGGACCATTCAGGACATGTTGCCCACATGGGTGGCTGTTAGCGATGTCGACGGCATCAGCGTTGCTCTGACATTCTTCCTGTTCCTGTTCCTTTTCACCCTGATGCTGGGCGTGGAAATCAACATCCTGCTGAAGCAAATCAAGAAAGGACCGAAGTATGAAAATTGGAATTGAAAATTGACAATTGATAATTGAGAATTATGATTACATATTATTTTTTACAGCATTATTGGTGCTTCCTGGTATCGCTATTAGGCGCACTACTGGTATTTCTGCTATTTGTGCAGGGTGCAAACTCGATGGTTCGCTCCTTAGGTTACACGGACGAGGGACGAAGACTAATTATCAATTCTACAGGGCGAAAATGGGAGTTCACCTTTACCACGTTGGTAACATTCGGTGGCGCATTTTTTGCATCCTTCCCACTCTTCTACAGTACAAGCTTCGGTGGCGCATACTGGTTGTGGATGATTATCCTCTTTACCTTTGTATTGCAGGCAGTGAGCTATGAATTCCAAAACAAGATAGGTAACTTCCTGGGCCCCAAAACCTTCCAAATGTTCCTGGTCATCAATGGTCTGTTGGGACCACTGTTGCTTGGCGGAGCGGTAGCAACCTTTTTCGAGGGTTCAAACTTCATCATCATGAAAGAGAACCTAATAGACTCAGGTGCCATCACACCGATTATCTCGCGCTGGGGCAATGCTTCGCATGGTCTCGACGCCCTGCTGAATCCCTGGGTGCTAGTGTTCGGACTGGCGGTGATGTTCCTGGCTCGTGTCTTAGGCACGCTATATATTATAAATAATGTGGACGACGAGGACATCCGCAGTCGTGCCAGTGTACGACTCCTCGGGGCTGCGGTGCCCTTCGTGTTCTTGTTTGTGGCCTACCTAATCCACCTATTGCTCAAGGACGGCTATGCTTACGACGATGCCGGCGTCATTAGCGTGGTACCCTATAAGTACCTCGATAACTTCCTGGATATGTGGTATCTCACCATCCTGCTACTCATTGGTGTCGTGCTAGTGCTCTATGGCATCGGCAAGACTGTCGTATCGAAGTCGTATATCGGAGGTATCTGGCCTGCAGGCATTGGCGTAGTTTTGGTCGTACTGCCACTGTTGCTTATGTCGGCATGGAACCACACGGCCTACTATCCGTCAACGGCAGACCTACAGTCGTCACTGACCATTGCAAATTCGTGCAGCAGTGAGTTTACGCTGCGCACCATGTTCTACGTCAGTCTCATCATTCCTTTTGTGTTAGCTTATATCGTCTACGCATGGTGGACTATAGACAAGAAGAAACTTGACAAACAGGAGATAGCAAACGATCACGCATACTAAAAATCGATGAATAAGTGACAAGCAGCAAAAACCGACCTCGAGAAGGGCTATTCTTGAATCACCTGCGAATTCCTAAATCACTACGATTGCATCACGCAATCGCTAAGAGAACTACACACACAACGCAGAATGATATTATTCAAAAATAATGCCCTCAACGAGGTCGGTATGGCAATGGTTATTTTCGTTGATAATAAATATTATTTTTGCAAAGGTACGAAGTTTTATTAAGACAATAGTTATAAAATATAGACTAAAAATTGTAAAATCCTACACTACGCTATGCAGAAACCCTATATCTACAATCTTGACGAGCTTGCTGCTTTGAATAAAATACCCCACCAATTCGGTTCTCCTGTGGCATGTATTCTTGCCGATGGCGACTTGCTTTCAAGAATAGTTCATCCTGGCGCAATGCCCAGTTTTTTCAACCTGATGATTGTTATTAAGGGGGCTGTACACTATGCTATCAAAAACCATGACATTGAACTGAAGGCCCACGACCTCTTCGTTATCCCACCCTATGAATCGTTCAAGATCAAGGCGCATTCCGAAGATGTCCAATGCTTTCACCATCTCCTCGAGAAGAACTACTCTGACGAACTTGTTGCCAAGAATTCCCAACTGACCGATGCTGCCAATCTGGATGTACTCAATTCTTACCCCATATTCCACTTGAGCGAGAATATGTTTAATGAGATACACGATTTGCTTCTGAATATCAATAGAACCATTGGGAACAACCACCTCTACAAACAAGAACTGATAAACCTTCAAACACAAGGCATGCAGTTGTATATGGCAGAACTGATGGCTGGCGTTGATGTCGATACTCACGTCCAGCGCCATAAGGACAGAATCCTTAAACTCTTTTTTCATTTAGCAACACGACACTTCAAGCGCGAGCGACAGATTCAGTTCTATGCCGACCAGCTCAACATCTCGCCCACCTATCTCTCGCGTGTTGTCAAGGAACTGACGGGCAACACCATCTATTCTTTCCTCTCCCACTTCCTCTACAACGAGATCTGCATCCAACTGCGAACCACCGAGAAGTCAATCAGCGATATCGCCTTCGACCTGAATTTCCCTGACCAATCGGCGCTGACTAACTTCTTCAAGTCGAGAGCCAACATGACGCCGCTGGCTTATAGAAAAGGTTAGTCAGCACAATTTTGCGATACAAATAGCGTCGCAATTCATTTTTTTTGATTAACTTTGCACCCCGTATGATAGTTTGTATTGCAGAGAAACCCAGTGTCGCACGCGATATTGCCCGTATCATCGGCGCAACATCGAGTCACGACGGATATATGGAAGGTAACGGTTTCCAGGTGACGTGGACGTTTGGCCACCTGTGTACGTTGAAGGAACCCCACGACTACACGCCCATGTGGCGCTCGTGGAGCCTGACGTCGTTGCCCATGATACCAGAACGTTTTGGTATCAAACTCATCGATGACCAAGGCATCAAGAAACAGTTCTCGATTATCGAAGGACTGATGCAGAAAGCGGAACGCATCGTAAACTGCGGTGACGCTGGGCAGGAAGGTGAGCTCATCCAGCGCTGGGTTATGCAGAAAGCGGGCGCCAAGTGTCCCGTCAGCCGTCTGTGGATATCGTCGATGACCGACGAGGCCATCCGCGAAGGCTTTCAGAATCTGAAGGACCAAGCCGACTACCAGCCGCTGTATATGGCTGGTCTCTCGCGCGCTATCGGCGACTGGCTCTTAGGCATGAATGCGACCAGACTCTATACGCTGCGTTACGGTCAGAACCGTCAGGTGCTCAGCATCGGTCGTGTACAAACCCCTACCCTCGCTCTCATCGTCAATCGCCAAAAAGAGATTGATAACTTCAAGCCCGAACCTTACTGGGTGTTGGCCACTATCTATCGCGAAACGACATTCACGGCTACAAAGGGAAAGTTTACGTCGAAGGAAGAAGGTGAAGAGGCCTTTAAGACCATTGAAGGCAAGCCGTTCGTTGTCACGAAGGTAGAGAAAAAAGAGGGCAAGGAACAACCGCCACAGCTTTACGACCTGACATCTTTGCAAGTGGACTGTAATCGCAAGTTCGGTTTCTCTGCCGAGATGACGCTGAACCTTATCCAAGCACTTTACGAAAAGAAGTACACGACTTATCCGCGTGTTGACACACAATACCTCTCGGACGACATATACCCCAAGTGCCCACAGACCATGAACGGGCTCTATCAGACAAAATTCGGCGGTGTCGCACCTTACGCAGAATTTATAGAACCCATTGGTGGCAAACCCCTGAAGAAAACCAAGCGTGTCTTCGACTCATCGAAGGTGACCGACCACCACGCCATTATTCCAACAGGTGTCATTCCCAAAAATCTGAGCGATGCCGAGCAGAAGGTCTTCGACCTGGTAGCACGCCGTTTCATTGGTGTCTTCCTGCCCGACTGTAAGTTTTCGACAACAACAGTATTAGGAGAGGTAAGAGGTGAGGGGTCAGAGGTGAGAGATATGGCCGTAGAATTCAAGGTGACGGGTAAGGAAATCCTCGATCCGGGATGGCGAGTAGTTAGAGGAGAGAAGAAAGAGGAGGAAGAAGACACATCTCTTACCTCTAACCTCTCACCTCTCACCTCTGAAAAGGACGAAGAGCGCACCCTGCCTACCTTCGTCAAAGGCGAGACGGGCGAGCACCATCCTACACTTACCGAAAAAATGACAACACCGCCACCTTATTATAATGAGGCCTCGCTGTTACGCGCCATGGAGACGGCAGGTAAGTTCGTCGAGGATGAAACGTTGCGTGCCGCCATGAAGGAAAACGGCATCGGACGTCCGTCATCGCGAGCCAGCATTATTGAAACACTATTCAAACGACACTATATCCGCCGCGAACGCAAGCGTCTTGTCGCCACGCCTACCGGTATCGAACTCATCGACCTCATACGCGAGGATCTGCTTAAAAGTTGCGAGCTGACAGGTATCTGGGAAAAGAAGCTGCGCGACATCGAGCATCAGAAGTACGACGCCCAGCAGTTCATCAACGAACTGAAGCAACAGGTCACCGACATCGTGCGCGATGTGATGAGCGATCCCACCAATCGCCGCATCACCGTTATGCCACCTGAAGAAGAGAAAAAGAGAAAGAAAGGCAAATAAAGACAAACGGCAAGAAAACAATAAGAGGATGCGCTTATGCACATCCTCTTTACTTTTTCTAATCGCTGGTCGATTACTTACGCAGACCGAGGGCCTTAATCAGTTCACGATAGCGGTTGATGTCCTTGTTGTAGAGGTACTTCAGCAACTTACGACGACGACCTACCATCTTGGTCAAAGCACGAGCGGTACCGAAATCCTTGTGGTTCTTCTTCAGATGCTCGGTGAGGTGCTGAATACGATAGGTGAACAGAGCTACCTGGCTCTCAACAGAACCGGTGTCCTTAGTGTCTTTGCCATACTGGCCGAAAATCTCAGCCTTCTTAGCTTGATCTAAATACATTGTTTTTTTGTGATTATAAATGTTTTGCAATAACATCTTTCGGACGCTCTGACCAGCCTAATCACGGGCGGTTTGCGTCGTCAAATGCTTCGGATTTTCCGAAATGCGGCTGCAAAATTACAACTTTTCTGCAAAACTACCAAATATTTCGCAAAAAAGTTGTACCTTTGCACCCGAAATTACGAAAATCGTAAATGGAAAATCAGTAAATCCGTAAATTATTTAGGATGCAGGATATCAGAAATATCGCAATTATTGCGCATGTAGACCACGGCAAGACGACGCTTGTGGACAAGATGATGCTGGC
>CAMVOS010000028.1 GCA_947169185.1 uncultured Prevotella sp. | reverse complement strand
ATCTTCAGACTGGTCAAGATCTTTGGCTAATCCACGTGGTTATGCAGGTGACCCGGTAAAACGGGTATCCAAAACGTTCAGCGCCCCACGGTCAGCGATCAGCGTTATTACAACCTCCAAGGCCAACAACTCAGACAGCCACAAAGGGGAATTAACATACAAAACGGGAAAAAGTTAGTTATAAAAAAGGTTATTTATTAGCAGTTTATATTATAATTGTTAGTAATTAAGTTTCAAGGAGGTTGTTCGTGATGAATAGCCTCCCTTTTTCTTATTCGTTGGATAAAGCATCAAAGGACTACTCGGATGTCTTCTTTCCAAAGTCGGGATCGACCTTAATGAATGCCGTAACGGCAAAGGTGATGGCACAAAGGAACATGACCAGGATGAAGAAAGAGTTGTAGCCCAGCTGGTCTTTCAGCCAACCCGACAGCATGCCTGGCAACATGAGACCGAGGTATGAGAATGCCGTACAGAAAGCATAGTGGGACGTCTGGAACTGGCCTTTCGAGAAGTAGAGCATATAGAGCGTCAAGGCGGTGAAGCCCAAGCCATAGCCAAACTGTTCGATGAAGATGCAGGAGCTGATGAGTACCAGATTGTCGGGCATGGCATAGCTCATATAGACGTAGACAACGTCGGGCAGGGTGATAGCACACACCATAGGCCACAGCCAGCGTTTGAAACCGTCGCGACCAGCCAGCACGCCACCGAGGATGCCTCCCAGGGTCAGGCCAATGACACCAATGGTACCACTGGCTAATCCGAATTCCTGAGGCGACAGTCCCAGTCCGCCTGAGGAATGAGGACGCATGAGGAACGTAACACTCATCTTGCCCAACAAGGCTTCAGGGAAGCGATAGAACAAGAGAAAGAGCATGGCGTAGAGCATCTCTTTGGGCGGCAGTTTCTGGAAGAACGTGCGGAAGGCGGTGACAATGCCCGCAGCTACCTCATGAGCATTCGTGTCGTGACGCTGGTCAGCAGCTGAGCGTGGCATGATATAGGCATGATAGAGCCAGATGCCGATGAACAGCGCTGCCATACCATAGAAGACGAGGCTCCACGTAAAGGCTTTCTGATTGCGGAACACGAGCTGGAGCATGCCTGCAGCAGGAATCAGCACACCATTGCCAAAGATGACTGCCAGGCGATAGAACGTGTTACGGATGCCCACGAACCACACCTGTTGGTGGTCGTCGAGTTCAAGCATGTAATAGCCATCGGCAGCAATGTCGTGTGTCGCACTGGAGAACGCCATGAGGAAGAAGAAGGCCATAGAGCCCTGGAACCAGAATGGTGCATTCAGCGTGAAGGCCACACCCGCCAGCGACGAGCCTAACAGCAGCTGCATGGTCAGTACCCACCAGCGCTTGGTACGATAGAGGTCGACGAACGGGCTCCATAGGGGTTTGATGACCCACGGCAATCCTAGCCAGCCCGTATACAAGGCGATATCTGTATCACTTAGTCCCAGTTGCATGTACATGACTACAGCAACGGTCATCACAACGACGTTGGGCAATCCCTCGGCAATATACAGCGTGGGAATCCAGGCCCATGGATTTCTTTGTTTCATTAGTATATTCGTTTTATTTCTGCGTTACGATAATAGTGGAGCAAGATGGCGTCGTACTTATAGCCCTGCTGACCCATGACGGCAGCACCAATCTGGCATAGGCCTACACCATGTCCCCACCCTTTTCCGTTCAGGCGGAAGCCCTTTTCGGTTTTCTCCACATCAAAGGCGGAGCTATACAGGTGGGTCTCGCTAAGGGCACGGCGAATTTCGAGTTCCTTACCGATGGTAAAAGTCTTCTTGGTACCTACGATCTTCAGTTTCCAGATGCGTCCGCTCTTGCCACGCTCCAGGGGAATGAGGTCGGTGATGGTACCGAAGTCGTCCTTCAGTTTCTCATTGACGAGCTGAGAAAGCTCGTCCACGGTGTATTCCACCGTCCAGCGATAGAAGTCGTTGGTCTCCTGATCGTAGTCGTTAAGCACCTGCGATAGCACCTCCTTGTCGTTGGTATTACAGAAGGGGTCTTCGACGCTGACCAGATAGGGCTTGGGCGTATCTTCCCAACAATACTGGAACTCCTCTGTCACTCCTCCACAACACTTCGAGAAACGGGCATCGCAGATGTCGTCGCCATAACAGAGAATCTGTCCGCGCGTAGCCTTCAGCGCCTGTTCCACATTCTTGCTGGTCTGTCGGGTAATACCCTGATAGCGCTGACAATGGTCGTCGGCACAGACGTCGAAAATGGTATGATCTTCACGATCGTACCAGCGAATCAGCTCGTCATCCTTCTTGATGAACGAGAAGAAGCCGTTCTTCTGTTCCTGACTGTCCTCACGGCGTCGCATCTGAGCCAGAAGCCAAGAGCGCGAGATGACGGCATGTGCCTTCAGCAGTTCCAGGCCTGCCGTAGCCTTCATCTCGCTGGAAATGACAGAAGCCAGATACTTTTCTACTGGCAACACGTTAATGGCCGTTATCTGATCAGACTCTACCACCAGTCGCAACGTGCCCAGGAAGGTCTGCGTCTCCTTGCGCTCCCAATGGAAGTTGACACCGATGGTCACGTCGAACAGCGAGAACGAGGCATCAGCAGTGGAAGGCATAAAGGTCAACTCGCGATACTGGTTGCCATTCCACAGAATACCACCCTCAGAGAATTCTACCATTTGTTTGCCCTCCAAGGTCTCGCCCTTAGCAGTATAGGGCGCATTCAACGAGAACTCTATTTTCTGACCACTGACAATACCCACTGTGACGTTTGGCTGTTCCTTTAGTGTGGGATTATTGCTCTTTTCACTTTTCACTTTTAACTTTGCACTCTTCACCCTTTCTGCCACCTGATGTATCTGCTCCTGCGTCAGCGACAGTTCGCGATAGATGTCGAGGATGAGCTCTGGCGTCACACGACGGAAGTCCTGTTCGCGAGGTGTGATAATGAGTCCACCCATGTCGACAGCGCCAGGACTGATGATGTACTGGGCATCGCCTGTAGCGGTATAACAGTCAGGACGGTGCTTCCTGCGAGGCAACACCACACTGAGCACGGCGTTATCCGATTGCCACATGATAATATTCAGCATGGGCTCGGTATGATCTTCAGCAGCAGGCAGGCAATCGTAAAGGCGACGGAACAGGCTTTCTCCTACGCTTTGACTATGACTGCGAATGACAAAGGCTGCAGCAGGATAGTCGGCAACCTGCCAGATGCCGTTATCATCATCGTCTTTCAATACCTCAACGAGATTACGGCTTAAGCGCTGCCAAGACTGTTGTAAGGGCAGGATGCCACTGCTGACAGCCTGCAAATGGGCATGGTCGGGAGCGGAGGCGCCACATTGCGGACCATTATATAATATAGTAAGGTCAGCATTGCGCTCTGCCAGCTTCAGCATCTCGTCATACATGGATGAGATGCGCTGGGGCTGGTGCTTCAGCATAGGCAGCGTAAAGTGGACGGGCAAAATGGGGTACGGATTGACCAGCAATTCGTACTTGCCATCAATGACACGACACATCTGTTCCTGCGGACGATTCTTGGCACACAGGAAACAAGGACGCTCAGCAATCGATTTGGCATCAATCTTGGCACCTGTGGAAGCTATTCGAGCTGGATTCCACTGAGCCTGCAGAGTGATGGTATCGGTCACCAGTTCACGCGTCTCAACATGTTCCAGGTCACGATAGCGATGACGCACTTCATGCCACGTCTGCAGCTGACGATGGAAGAAACGCAGGATGGGCGATTCCATCAACGAGTCTGTCCTACCCTGCTGAACCTGTTGGCGCGCCTTCAGCTCCATGGTACGCAGACGGTCTTTATAGAGGTTGTTGGCATTGATCTTATCCACAGAAAGGGCTGCATCAGAATTGCCGCCCCAACGGCGACAGAGATATAGCTCAGTAAAGATACGACCAATACGGTAGTGACGTGAGAACTGCAGGCCCAAGGCATAGTCCTCACCATACGACGTATTGGGAAAGCCGATGCTACGCAACAGCGGGGTAAAGAAGGCACGAGGGGCGCCCAAACCATTAATACGCAGGGCATTGTTGGGTCCGTTCTCGTCCGTCCATTCTTTGTGAGCTATCAAGCCTGGCGGCAAGGTATTCAACTCAAAGTCACACATGCGGTAAGAGCCGATCACCATAGCAGCCTTCTGCTTGTAAAAAGCGTCAACGATGGTCTGCAGCGTCTTGGGCGACGAATAGAGGTCGTCACTATCCAGCTGGACGGCAAAGCGTCCGCAGTAGTCGCTATAGATGGCCTCGTTCCAACATCCGCCAATGCCCAAATCTGTACGTTCAGGAACAATGACGTGGAGTTTATCACCATGGCTTAACAACAAACCAGACAGGATATCCGACGTGCCATCCGTCGAGTGGTTATCCACCACGATGACATTATACTTAAACGACGTCTTCTGCGACAAAGCACTCTCGACAGCATCCTTGATGGTCTTCGCACGATTGAAAACGGGGATAACGACAGAGGCTTCCACATCGAAGTCCTGTTCATTGAAGTCAACAGCCTGATACTGAGTGGTATCCACCAGTGCACCAACCTCACGCAGATGGGCCGTACAGGCCTGTTCCATTTCTATCTGAACCTCGCGATTGGCAGGATTCACATAGTCAAACTGCTTTTCGCCCGAAACGCGCAGGTCACGTTCTTCCTCCGTATAGAGGAATTCGTTAAGATGGAACAAGCGTCCCTCGCGACTTAAGAACAGGCGGAAATCGTAGAAACCTGCATAACGATAGGCAGCATCACAATCGCTTGCAACATATTGATGCAACAACGAGGTACGCACCAATAATAGCGAACCGAAATCGAAGTCATCGCGAAGTGAGCCCTCTTGATAGTCTATCACGGGGTGACGCTCTACAACGCCATTTTTCAACTCATACCTATCAGCATATACCATCGCTGCTCCCGTATCACTGGCCACAGCCATCATTCGCTCCAAAGCTCCTGCGCCAAGTGTGATAGCTACAGGCTTGAGTTGTAACAAGACATAGTCGGCTTTGGCTTTCTCAGCAACATACCACAGGAAACTGCTGCTTTGCAGAGAAATATCTTGAAGATAATAAATATCTCTTACCAACGTACTCTTTTCCAATTGACTGACCAAAGCACCAGTTGCCTGCTCGTCAAGACTGGCCAAAAAACAATCTGTTTTCTGAATCATTTTACCGTTTTCGTTAATTTTAGCTGCAAAGATAGCATTTTTCTTACGAAACGCCAAAAAAATTTGGTGTTTCTCTCGATTTGTAGTAACTTTGCACCCATGATTCCACAAAAGAAACGACTTTTGGGACTGACTCCGACAGAGCTGAAGGCTGTTGTCGGCAGTTTAGGTATGCCTGCTTTTACAGCCAAGCAGATAGCTCAGTGGCTCTATGAGAAACACGTCAAGAGTATTGACGAGATGACAAACATCTCGAAACAGAACCGCGAACGGCTGAATGCTGAATACGAGGTAGGAGCCTTGGCACCTATCGACTGTCAGCGTTCGAAGGATGGCACCATCAAATACCTGTTCCCCGTTCTCACCTCTGACCTCTCACCTCTCACCTCTAAATTCGTCGAAACCGTCTTCATCCCAGATAAGGACCGTGCTACGCTATGTGTATCGTGCCAAGTGGGTTGTAAGATGAACTGTCTGTTCTGCCAGACTGGCAAGCAGGGGTGGCAAGGCGATTTAACTGCTGCTGATATTCTGAACCAGATTTACGCTTTACCTGAGGTGGACCGTCTGACAAATATTGTATTTATGGGGCAAGGCGAGCCCATGGACAACCTGGATGCGGTCTTAAAGGTCTGCGAAGTGATGACTTCTGATTGGGGCTGGCAATGGAGTCCCAAGCGCATCACGGTGAGCAGCGTAGGTGTAAAGAACAAGCTGAAACGATTCCTCGACGAGAGTGAATGCCATGTCGCTATCTCCATGCACTCGCCTCTGCATGAGCAACGTTTACAGCTGATGCCTGCTGAAAAGGCTATGCCGCTGGAAGAGACCATTGCGCTGTTGAAGCAATACGACTTTACCCACCAGCGTCGCTGTTCGTTCGAGTATATCTGTTTTGGAGGTCTGAACGACTCACCGATGTATGGTCGTGAAATTGCGAAATTACTGGAAGGACTGGAGTGCCGCGTCAATCTGATACGCTTTCACGAAATTCCCAATGTCGACCTGCCAGGCTCTGACGAGAGTCGCATGGAGGCCCTGCGCGACTATCTGACGCATCACGGCATCACCACTACTATCCGTGCTTCACGCGGACAGGACATCTTTGCTGCCTGCGGACTGTTGTCGACTGCCAAACAACAAAATCTCGACCCATCGAAACTTCGAAATGTCGAAACATCGAAATAACGAAAACAACAAAAATGGAACAAGACAAAAAAATTCGCGTAGCTATCACGCAAGGAGATACCAACGGTGTCGGTTACGAGGTGATTTTCAAGGCCTTTGCAGACCCAACCATCCTCGAACTTTGCACACCTATCATTTATGGTTCGCCAAAGATTGCCTCCTACCACAAGAAGGCACTCAATCTGGATACCAACTTCAGCATCATCAACAAGGCTGACGAGGCTCGCGACGGACGCCTGAATCTGCTGGCCTGTTTCGATGACGATGTCAAAGTTGACTTAGGTCAGCCCTCTCAGGAGGCTGGCGATGCTGCCTTCAGAGCACTAGACAGAGCAATGACGGATTATCGTGCCGGTTTGTACGACGTACTGGTAACAGCCCCTATCAACAAGGCAACCATCCAAAGTCCAGGCTTCCACTTTCCTGGTCACACAGAATATATCGAGACCAGTGTGGGCGAAGGTCAGAAGGCATTGATGATCCTAATGAACGAGACGCTACGCGTAGCCTTGGTAACGACTCATCTGGCCATCAAAGACGTTGCACGCGCCATTACCAAGGAGTCTATCATCGAGAAAGCCACAATTTTCCATAAGGCTCTGAAACGTGACTTTCGCATTTCCAATCCGCGTATCGCCATGCTGTCACTGAATCCGCATGCTGGCGACAATGGTCTGCTGGGTTCTGAGGAGAAAGACATCATCAAGCCAGCCATCGACGAGCTAGCAGAACAGGGTATTCAGGCCTATGGTCCCTACCCTGCTGATGGTTTTTTCGGTTCTGGCACCTACTATCGTTTCGATGGTGTGCTGGCAATGTATCACGATCAGGGACTAGCCCCCTTCAAGACCATCGCTCTGGAAAGTGGCGTCAACTATACCGCTGGTCTGCCCATAGTTCGTACTTCGCCAGATCATGGCACGGCCTACGATATTGCAGGACAGGGCAAGGCTGACGAGAATTCTCTGCGTCAGGCCATCTACACGGCTATCGACGTATTCCGCAATCGCAAGAACTACGACGAGCCACTGAAGAATCCACTTCCAAAGCTGTTCCACGAAAAGCGCGAAGATGGTGACAAGGCTCGCTTTGCTGTTCGTCCGAAAGACCAATTCCGCAAGGAAAAAACCATCGACAAGGACGAAACAAACGGAGAAACGGCAGAAGAAAGTTAAATTTCTGCCAAAGTGTGCCATTATGTCAGATTTTCTTTGTACCTTTGCCCGCTAAATGAAGACTACCGAACTTCAGAACATCAAGCAGCGTTATAACATCGTAGGCAACTGCGAGGCTTTGAACAACGCATTGGACGTCGCCCTTAAGGTGTCGCCCATTGACCTTAGTGTACTGATTATTGGTGAGAGCGGCGTAGGTAAGGACATCCTGCCACGCATCATTCATGACAATTCGCCCCGTCGACGCGAAAAGTATTTCGCCATCAACTGCGGCGCCATTCCTGAAGGCACCATCGACTCTGAACTGTTCGGACACGTCAAGGGTTCGTTTACGGGAGCCATCAATGACTCGCAGGGCTATTTTGGTGTTGCCAACAAGGGTACGCTGTTCCTCGACGAGGTTGGCGAACTGCCTATGGCGACGCAAGCCCGTCTGTTGCGCGTATTAGAGAATGGGGAATACATTCCCGTGGGCGATACAAATATTCGCAAGACAGATGTGCGCATCGTAGCAGCTACGAATGTTAACATTCAGAAGGCCATCAGTGAAGGCCGTTTCCGCGAAGACCTCTACTATCGTCTGAACCAAGTACAGATACAGATGCCAGCCTTGCGTGATCGTGGTGAAGACATCGTATTGCTATTCCGTCTCTTTGCCATGCAGATGGCTGAGAAATATCGGATGGACAAAGTGGTGCTGACTGAAGAGGCCAAGCAGATGCTGATGCGTTACAAGTGGCCAGGCAATATTCGCCAACTGAAGAGCATTACTGAACAGCTCTCCATCCTTAGTGCCGATCGCACTATTACACCACAGATTCTATCACAGTTTATTCCCCAGGATCAGGAGACCACACAGTTGGCGACCATCCATAAGGAGGGCGACCACTCGTTTGAAAACGAACGTGAGATTCTGTACAAGATTCTGTTTGAGTTGCGTTCCAACGTTAACGACATGCGGCGCGAGATGAGCACGCTGAAGAAGCAGATAGACGATGTACAAGGCTCTGCAGCTGTATCTGCTGCAGCTCCTCTCCCCACGACTCAGCTCGCTCCCATTCAACCTATTCAGCCCATTAGCCATCCTTCACTCGAAGATGCCGAGGCTGAAGAGTATGTGGAGCCAGAACCTGAGAATCTGAATGTCAATGACTGGAGTCGTCAGGCATTGGAAAAGGCACTTCAGCGCAATGGCGGCAACCGGAAGAAAGCTGCGCAGGAGATGGGCATCAGCGACCGTACCCTCTATAGAAGACTGAAACAATATGGACTGGACAAATAAGATAAGTATCACATTCTGCATCGTTCTCGTCATGATGCTGTCAAGCTGTTCCGTGAGCTATAAGTTCAACGGTGCCAGTATTGACTACACTAAGACGAAGACCATTCAGATTAATGACTTCCCTATACGTTCAAGCTATGTATGGAGTCCTATGGGACCAATGTTCAACAATGAACTGAAAGACATGTACAGTCGTAGCACGCGTCTCTCACAAGTCAAACGTAATGGTGACCTAAAGATAGAGGGTGAGATTACACAATATCAGCAGCGCAACAAGTCGGTATCAGCCGAAGGCTACTCGGCACAAACCGAACTTACCATGACTGTCAATGTGCGTTTCACCAACAACACCAACCACGACCAAGACTTCGAGAAATCGTTCTCTGCCAGCCAGTCATACGAGACCACACAGTCGTTGCAGGCCGTACAGGAAGAGTTGGTCACGCAGATGATAAAAGACATCTGCGATCAGATATTCAATGCAACAGTCGCAAACTGGTAACAAATCGGTAAATCGTAAATAAGTAAATCGGTAAATGGAACTGACGGAACTCATCAATCACCCAGAACGGATGGATCGCGATACGCTTTACGAATTGCGCTCCATGCTGGCATTGTATCCGTATTTCCAGACGGCCCGGTTGCTCATGTTGCAGAATCTGTACCTGCTCCACGACCCTGCCTTCGATGAAGAATTGCGTCGTGCTGCCGTCTACATCACCGATCGAAAAACCATCTTCCAGATGATTGAGGCTGCCCACTATCAGTTGCGGCAACAGCTGTCGTCTAGTACATCTAGTTCAACTAGTCAAACTAGTACACCCAGCCGTACTATCGACCTCATAGACACCTTCCTCGACTCTATTCCACAGGACGACGAGAACAGCGAAAAGCCACAACGCAAGCCCAAACCAGCCGATGCTGCAGTTGACTATGTGGCCTATCTATTGGCTACTGAGGATGACCTCAGCAATGATAAGCCTACGCCACAGATGAAGGGACAAAACCTTATTGATACTTTTCTCGAGCAAGAGAAAGGACGCATCATGCTTGATTTACCTGAAGAAGAGCCATCAGACGAGGACCATGACCACGAGGAAGAGGGCGAAGAAGAGTACTTCACTGAGACCTTGGCTCGCATCTATATCAAGCAAGGACGCTATCAGCGTGCACTCGACATCATAACGCGGCTCTACGAACGCTATCCGAAAAAGAACGCTTATTTTGCCGACCAAATTCGATTCTTAGAAAAATTAATAATAAACAGCAAGAAAAATTAAATAATTAAACAATTAAAACATTATGTACACATTATTTGTAATTCTTATCGTGATTGCAGCCGTACTGATGATCGGTATCGTGCTGATTCAAGAGTCTAAGGGTGGTGGTTTGTCTTCAAGCTTCGCCTCGTACAACCAGATTGGTGGTGTTCGCAAGACCACTGACTTCATCGAGAAGGCCACATGGAGCCTCGCTGCTGCTATGGTAGTCATCAGCGTTATCTGCGCATGGGTTGCTCCCACAACTGCTACAGACAGTTCTGTGATGGAGAACATTGAAAACCCCGTCACCAATCCTAACAACCTTCCTGGCTTCGGTGCCAGCCAGCAGAACGACGCTGCTGCTCCTGCAGCTGCTCCTGCAGCTACCGATTCTACCAAGAAGTAATCACTCTTCCATCAATTTCCGATAACGCGCACGCTTAGGTTCATCAAGACCTAAGCGTTGTGCTTTATTGGCCTCATACTCGCTATAGTTCCCTTCGAAGTAGAACACGTTACCCTCACCTTCGAATGCAAGAATATGCGTGCAGATACGGTCCAGGAACCAGCGGTCGTGACTGATGACAACAGCGCAACCAGCAAAGGCTTCCAAACCTTCCTCAAGGGCACGCAGCGTGTTGACGTCAATATCGTTGGTAGGCTCGTCGAGCAACAGCACATTACCTTCCTGCTTCAAGGCAATGGCAAGATGCAGGCGATTACGCTCACCGCCAGACAGCACCCCGCACTTCTTCTCCTGATCGGCACCGCTGAAATTAAACCTGCTCAGATACGCACGCACATTAATATCCTTACCACCCATGCGGATAGTCTCGTTGCCGCCACTTACCACTTCGTAAACGGTCTTGTCAGGTAAGATATCCTTGTGCTGCTGGTCTACATAGCTCAGCTTCACCGTCTCACCCACTGAGAATGAACCTGCATCAGCCTGTTCCAATCCCATAATCAGGCGGAACAACGTGGTCTTACCGGCCCCATTAGGACCAATGACACCCACAATACCATTAGGTGGCAAGATGAAGTTCAAGTCAGTAAACAACGTCTTCTCCGGATACGACTTCGCTACATGCTCGGCTTCAATCACTTTGTTGCCCAGACGTGGACCATTGGGGATAAAGATTTCCAGCTTTTCCTCCTTCTGCTTCTGTTCTTCGTTTAGCATCGTCTCATACGAGTTCAGACGGGCCTTACCCTTAGCATGGCGGGCCTTTGGTGCCATACGCACCCACTCCAGCTCGCGCTCCAGTGTTTTACGGCGCTTCGAAGCCTGCTTCTCCTCCTGAGCCAGACGCTGCGATTTCTGTTCCAGCCAGCTTGAGTAGTTACCCTTCCAGGGAATACCCTCGCCACGATCCAACTCCAGTATCCACTCGGCTACGTCGTCCAAGAAGTAGCGGTCGTGGGTGACGGCAATCACCGTACCCTCATACTGCTGTAAGTGCTGCTCTAGCCAGTCTATCGACTCCGCATCCAAATGGTTCGTAGGCTCGTCGAGCAACAGCACGTCGGGTTTTTGTAACAACAGTCGACACAGGGCCACACGGCGACGTTCACCACCAGACAATGTCTTCACACTCCAGTCACCAGGAGGGCAATTCAGTGCCGCCATCGCACGGTCCAGCTTCGAATCCATGTTCCAGGCATCGGTCGAGTCGATGATGTCCTGCAATTCAGCCTGACGCGCCATCAGCTTATCCATCTTATCTGGATCTTCATAGTATTCTGGCAACCCAAACTTCACGTTGATGTCATCGTATTCCTTCAATGCGTCATATACGTGCTGCACGCCCTCCATCACGTTCTCCTTCACCGTCTTCTCTTCATTCAAAGGCGGATCCTGGGGCAGATAGCCTACCGAGTAGCCTGGACTCCAAACCACCTGTCCTTGATACTGCTGGTCAAGACCTGCGATGATCTTCATCAGCGTAGACTTACCAGCACCGTTCAATCCGATGATGCCTATTTTAGCGCCATAGAAGAAGCTGAGATAAATGTTTTTGAGCACTTGTTTCTGGTTCTGCTGGATGGTCTTGCTCACTCCAACCATCGAGAAAATCACTTTCTTGTCGTCTACTGTTGCCATAATCTAATTCAATTTGGCAGCGAAGATACGAAAAAAAAAGCAGAACAGCAAATAAATTTGTAAAAAAAAAAGTCCGCCCGATTCCCTCACGGAAATCAGGCGGACAAGTATTAAATTAAATTTTTAATGCTTTTTCTTAGAAGTAGAAGTTCAGAGTTACGTTAGCACCAACGTTAGCAGTCTGCAACTTGATGTCCTTATTTGTGATGCGAGAATAGTTCTTGGCAGCACCTTCACCCTCGGGCTTGTTGTCCTTAGAATCCCAAGCCCAACGCTTAGACACGCCAAACTGCAGGTTAGCACCCAGAGAGATCTGAGGAATGATGAAATACTCAACACCAGCGTTCAGCATCAGACCCAGTGAATTGGTAGGATTACCGCTATAGTTGTAGTTGTCCTTACCCTCACCCTCGGTAATAGTGTTGTAATTCCAAGCATTAGTGTGCTGGAAAACTACATCAGCACCAAAGAGGGGCTGCAGACGCTCACCTGCACGCAGACGATACTCAACACCACCCTTCAAATGGAAAGCAGTAGTAGTAGCACGGCTGTAAGAAGTAACCTTATCTACGTCTTCACCACCGTAAACATTTGTAACATTGTACTTGTTGTTGAAACCGAAACCAAGATCCAGAGCCAAGTTATCCTTCAGGAAATACTTACCAGTAATAGTAGTACCATTGAAAAGACCCTTACCGTCAATACCATCAAAATCCTCAACAGTGTTGTTGGTGTTACCATTGAACATGTTACCAACATAGTTCAGTACGGGGTTAGCGTTGAAAGTCAGAGCGAAACCGCCTTCCTTAGAACCATACCACTTGTCCTGTGCGCTAACAGTCATTGCGATAGCAACAGCTGCGAGTGTCATCATAATCTTTTTCATAATCTAATTACCTTTTTAATTATTATACTTTGACCGTTGGCCCGAAAGCCGCTAGTCGTTTATTATTTCGCTGCAAAGTTAAAAAGAAAACCTAAAAAAACACTAAAGGTTTCTTTAATTTAATTAATTTTATCCTATTTTCTTGATATAAATCAATTTTATGTGTGAATTTATATTAATATTTATATATAATAGGTGCTTGATAGACACAAATCATGAAAGCAACAAAAAATGCAAAATATTGCTTATTTCTTGCAAATATCAAAATAAATACTTACCTTTGCAAGGTAATATATGCAAAAAATAACACGATGAAGGCAACATTCATAGCAGGTCCATGCGTCATAGAGTCAGCCGAACTGCTTGATACAGTGGCAGCTAAGCTTGTGGAAATCAACAAAAGGCTGGGCACTGATATTATATTCAAGGCCTCGTTCGACAAGGCCAACCGCACGTCTATCAGCTCGTTTCGTGGTCCAGGCATAGATCACGGACTGCTGATGTTGAGCGACATCAAGTCTAAATACGGGCTGCGCGTGCTGACGGACATTCACGAGACGTGGCAGGCTGTGCCCGCAGGACAGGTGTGCGACGTCTTGCAAATACCTGCCTTCCTGTGTCGTCAGACTGACTTGTTGATTGCTGCTGCCAAGACTGGACGCATCGTGAACATCAAGAAAGCCCAGTTTCTGTCTGGTCACGACATGCGCTATCCATTAGAGAAAGCTCGCGAGGCAGGTGCTAGCGATGTGTGGCTGACGGAGCGCGGCAATATGATGGGCTACAACAATTTAGTAGTGGACTTCCGCAACATCCCAGATATGTTGGAGTTGTGTCCGACGGTGATTATGGACTGTACACATAGCGTGCAACGCCCAGGTGGTGCTAACGGTAAAACGGGTGGCGACCGCCGTTTTGTGCCCCAGATGGCAATGGCAGCCAAAGCCTTCGGAGCCACAGGCTGGTTCTTTGAAGTGCACCCCACCCCAGACCAAGGTTTGAGTGATGCGGCAAATATGCTAGAGCTGGATAAGCTGGAGGGGGTAATAAAGAAAATCGGAATAACGGAATAACGAAATAACGTTATAACGCAAGAAAAGAATGAACGCAAGAGACTACGCGATACAATGTATTAAGGACGAAGCACAAGCTGTGCTGAACCTGATACCAAAGATGGACGAGGACTTTGACCGTGCCGTGGAACTGATGATGCAGTGCAAGGGTAAGGTCATTGTGACAGGTGTGGGCAAGAGTGGCCACATCGGTGCAAAGATAGCTGCTACGCTAGCTTCGACAGGCACGCCATCGTTCTTCATTAATCCGCTGGACGTCTATCATGGCGACTTAGGCGTGATGGCTCAAGGCGACGTAGTGATAGCAATCTCGAACTCTGGGCAAACCGACGAGCTGCTGCGATTCATCCCAATGGTGCTACACTTTGGAATTCCCATCATTGCCATGAGTGGCAATCCACAGTCGCTGTTGGCCAAATACTCCACCTGCCACCTGAACGTGAGCGTAGAGAAAGAGGCCTGCCCGCTGAATTTGGCACCGACAAGTTCGACAACGGCAACGCTGGTAATGGGCGACGCACTGGCTGTGGCACTGATGGAACGTCGCCATTTCAAGCCACAAGACTTTGCACAGTTCCATCCAGGTGGTGAATTAGGCAAACGCTTGCTTACAACTGCCCAAGATGTGATGCTGACAGAGCATTTGCCCATACTGACATCCGACATGCACCTGGGTGAAGCTATCATTCACGTCAGCAAAGGCAAACTGGGACTGGGTGTAGCCATAAAGGACAACTGCATTGAAGGACTCATCACCGATGGCGACATCCGACGGGCTATGGAAAAATGGAACGCTGAGTTCTTTGACCGCACGGTGAGCGACATCATGACGCGCACACCCAAAACCGTTAGTCCTGACACCAAGATTGCCGATGTACAGAAACTGATGAACAAGCACAAAATCCACAATGTGCTGGTTGCCGACGCTGAAAACCACCTGTTGGGAATCGTCGACCGCTACGCTTGCGTACTGTGATATTGAGACAATGAGAAATTGAGATATATGAGAAATTGAGATATATGAACAGAATAAAGAGAATACTAATTGTGTTACTACTGGCAATACCTATGGCTGTTGCCGGTGTATATCTGTTTAAGACGCTGGATGCACGTGATGGTCTGACCAGCAGTCAGGTGAACTGTGTACTGAAGGACTCGCGTGGTTACCTGTGGTTTGGTACCACAGCAGGCTTGTATCGCTACGATGGCTATACGTTCCGCAACTTTCAGTGTAACTCGCAGGACGGCTCGTCACTACCCGACAGCTACATCATCAGCATGCAAGAGACCCTTGAAGGCACGCTATGGATAGAGACCTCAGCAGGTTTCTGCGTCTACCACCCTCAGACGGAAAACTTCGAGCGCGATATGAAGCAAGTATATGCGCGCATGGGCATAGAAGGTCAGCCCAACGTGGTATATGTTGACCGCCACAAGAACTTCTGGGCCTCCATACCCAACAAGGGTGTGGTTGCCTATAACCAGCAACAGCAGACCAGTTATGAGTTTGGCTACACCAACGATGCTGTTGGTATTCCACAAGGCGTGATATGTTCTATCAGCGAGTGTCGCGATGGTGCCCTGTTGGTTTATGAAGACGGACGACTGGTATGCTGCGACATTATGCACCAGCAGCATACCGTTTGGCAGACTGATTATATTGCCGAACATGGTATACGACGCAGCAGGTCCCTGAAAGCCTTTGCCGACCAGATGGACAATATCTGGCTTTACGGACAGGGCACACTCATGATGTATAACAAGAATACTAATCAGTGGGACACTAATATTGGTAACCAAATGGGACTGACTGGTATCAGCGTTGACCACAGCGTTAATGGTATGGCAGGCGACCGCAGCGGAAATATTTGGATAGGTACTGACCGTATTGGCCTGATTCGCATGAACGTCAATACCCATGAGACTGAACATGTACCACCACGTAATTTCAACGATCAACAAAATGTCATTCAAGATGCAATAGGCGTACAAAGTCTCTATGTTGACGATACCGACCTGTTATGGGTAGGAACAGAGAAGTCGGGTGTAGCCTACTATGGCAACAACATCTACAAGTTTGAGGCTGACATGATTGGCGACATTACCGCTATTGCCGAAGACAAAGACGGAAATATCTGGTATGGTACAAGTGATAAGGGTATTATCAATTATGACGGACAACTGGCCAGCCGTAAGGTTACTTGCATGGCTACCACACCCGACGGTAGTCTGTGGGTGGGTTCTAAACAGAACGGTCTGACACGCATCAAGGATGGCAACACATCGTTCTTCTCTGTTGCGCGTGACAGCATGAAGACGCTCATTGACGATCATGTCAATGCACTTTGTGCTGATAAGACGGGTAACTTGTGGATAGCTACCAATGGCGGCTTGCAGGTATATAGCCCGAAGATGAACACCTTTAGCAGCTATACCCGCGAGAACGGTATGCTGAACACCAACAACATCACCAGCCTCTACTACGGTACAGACAACAACCTTCTGATTGGTACTGCAGAGGGGCTTGTCATGCTTAACCTTTCGACCCGCAAGAAAACGGTACTCACTGGTAACACCACGAACCTGCTCTCGTTTACCAACAATTATATAACGCAGGTTTTCGAGGATTCACGCGGCTTGATATGGGTGGGTACACGCGAAGGTATTAATGTGCTGAATCCTGAGTCTGACGAACTGTATTACGTCACCGAAAAAGACGGACTCTGCAACAACTCCATCTGTGGTATCACCGAGGATAAGAGCGGAAGCATGTGGGTTACTACCAGCAATGGCATTAGCCGTATCGTGGTACAACGCAACCATGAAGATGGCACCTTCGCCTTTGGACTCTACAATTATAACATTAACGACGGCCTGCAGAGCAACGAATTCAATATGGGTGCCGTTCTGACAAGGAAAGAAACAGGCAAAGTGATATTTGGCGGACTCTATGGTATCAACTGGGTGCGTGATGCTGCCAAGGACGATCAAGAAACCTTGCCACGTGTCATGCTGACTCAGCTATTTATCGGTGAAGAAGAGATTCTGACAGGACATGCTTACGACGACCGTGTCATTCTGACATCAGCCCTCAACGAAAGCAGCAAGATAGAGCTGAAGAACAGTCAAAACACCTTCACCATCAAGTTTGCTGCAGGAAACTACAACAAGGGTGAACGTCTGCAGTTTATGTATTGGATGGAAGGTCGTGACAACGACTGGCACAATGGTGACGCTATGCTACATGGCGTGAAGTTCCAAGATTTAGGCAGTGGCGACTACACGCTACATGTCAAGGCTGTCAGTGCCGATGGTGCAGTCAGCAACCAAGAGCGTAAACTCGAAATCACCATTGACCGCCCTTGGTGGCTATCATGGTGGATGCTGACATTCTACGTCATCATAGCTACTGTTGCTCTTATCATCTGGCGCTATGGTATTGGCAAGGTCAAGCACCTATGGATGAGCAAGCGTACTGTTATTGACGAGCTGAAACGTCAGCGCGAAGAGATTAAGATGGCCAGTGATGACCTGCGCCAGCCTATGGCCCGCATGACAACCATCATTGGTAGCATGGCTGAAAATGAGCAATCACTGGAAGGTCGCGAACAGCTAAACTCGCTACACTTCCAACTGTTGCAAGTTATTACGCGTATCTCTGAGATGCAGTCCGTACTGGAGAATCCTGAAAAGAAGGCCACATCATCGGCTAAGGACCGTCTGGAGCTTAACGATAATGGACAAGTAGCTCTCGCCTACAATGTCAGCAACGAACTGGCTATCGATGCCAAGCCTATCAAGGTTGACTCTCAGGCCAAGAAATTTGCTGTCGTACTGATTGACGATAACCGCGAGTTCCTGAACTTCATGAATGCCCACCTTAACGACGTTTACAATTTCCATACCTATCAGACCATCAAGGAAGCCCTGCCAGATATCGATACGCTGAATGCCGACCTCGTGATCTGTAAGCAGAATCTGACGCCAATGACTGGTAGTGAACTTTGTACACAATTCAAGATGGACAACCGTCGTAAGACCAAGTTCGTGCTGATGACCGATGGTGTGCTCACGCAACAAGACATGATCGACCAGAACATCACCTTGGCTGCTGACGACTATCTGGCCAAGCCGTTCAACATCCAGGAGGCCGTCATGCGATTCAACAAGCTGATGGGTCTCGGACCTATTGAAATGGATCAGTATGTCATCGAGGGTAGCGAGACACGTATGATTGAAGGTCGCAATGCCAGTATGACTACAGCTACTATGGTCTACGAAGATCTTGGCGAGTTGAAAGACAAGGTTCAGAGCAATGACGATGCTGACGAACAGGGTGCAGCCAACGAACAGCAGCCTGTCGAGAATGCACCAGCAGCCCAGAACCAAGGTGCTCTGATGCATCAGCAATATTATGGCGGCAACACTATTGGCGACTACTCCATGAGCGAGTCTATGGACCAGCAGCTGATGCGTAATGTCGAACAGTTTGTGCTCCAGAACATGAGTCGCGGACAAATCAGCCTCGAAGAGATGGCCACCGCTATGGGTATGGGACGTGTTCCGTTCTTCCACAAGATACGTTCTATCACGACAAAGACGCCTGCCGAGGTGGTACGCGACATTCGTCTGAAACATGCATGCACGCTGCTTGTCAGCACTAATGTCAACATGAGTGAGTTAGCCATTAATATTGGCTTCAAGACTGCTGAGAACTTTGTCAACATATTCAAGGAGAAGTTTGGCATGACACCACTGGAGTATCGTTTAAAGAATAAGAGATGATACGTCAATTATTACTTTTTATTGTTATTTCCATATTTAGCCATGCTGTGGCACAAACCAGCGACTCACTCATTGTTCAGACGCTACGTGATAATAACATTCGCTTTTCGCACGATAATAGTGTGACGCTTTTGTTGTCTGGCCAGCAGAAGTTCGACGATATGTTTCAGGCCATCCGCCAAGCCAAGAGCAGTATCCATCTCGAGTACTTTAACTTCCGCAACGACTCCATTGCCATGCTGCTGTTCGACCTGCTAAAGGAGAAGAGTCGCGAGGGTGTCGAGGTACGTGCTATGTTCGATGGCTTTGGCAACGATTCCAACAACCAGCCTCTGAAGAAGCATCATTTGAAACCCTTGCGCGAAGAGGGTATCGACATTGTGGAGTACTCCCCTATCCGATTTCCCTGGGTGAACCACATCTACGGACGCGACCACCGTAAGATTGTAGTCATCGACGGACGCATAGCCTATACGGGCGGCATGAATGTGGCTGACTATTATATAAAAGGTACGCAACAGGTGGGCGAATGGCGTGACATGCATTGTCGCATTGAGGGCGATGCCGTCAACGACCTGCAGAGTATCTTCCTCCGCATCTGGAACCGCTCGACGGGACAGAACATCAGCGGCATGAAATACTTTCGTGGTGGTATGCAGACCAAGTTTACGGACCTGAAACCCGACACCACAGCCACCAAAGGACGTAAGATGGTGGGCATCATCAATCGCGAGCCAGGCATCACGCCAAAGATTATGCGTACCTTCTATATCAACGCCATCAATCAGGCGCAAGACAGCATTCATATCATCAACCCCTACTTCACGCTGATTCCTACCGTCACTCGCGCCCTGACACGTGCCATCCGTCGTGGTGTGAAGGTCGAGATCATGCTATCGTCAAAGAGCGACATTCCCCTGACACCCGACTGTGCACTCTATCAGGCCCGCAAGCTCCAGAAGCGTGGCGCCATCGTTTGGCTCTACAAGCCTGGCTTCCACCACTCAAAGATTATGATGGTCGACGGACGTTACTGCACCGTTGGCAGCACTAATCTCGATGCGCGCAGTCTGAAATGTGACTTCGAGGAAAATGCCGTGATTGTCGACAAGAACACGACGCAGGAACTCGACGACATGTTCTGGCGCGACAAGCAACAGTCGTTCCAGCTGACTGACGAGACGTGGGACGAGTTTCGTACCGGTTGGCAGAAGTTCCGTGGATGGTTTGCACACTTGCTGCAACCCTTCCTCTAACATCTCATGTTCTAAAACGGCCGATTGTCACTCCGCTCCTGAGCTCTACGGGCAGAGTCGTGTTGCATGACCATAGCCTGCATCAGTCGGATGTCAGTATCGCTGATGCCTCGTTGGCGCAACCAATCATTATTATTGAAAGCCTCATAGAAATCGCCACCCAGTGTAAAGTATTGGTCGAAACAAGTATCGGCTTCCTTAATGCGTCCTAACAGCCACTGGCAGTAGCCCTTGTTCAGATAGTCCTCACTCGTAGCACTATTATCTGAAGTCAGCTGCTGGTACAGCTTATCGGCTTGTTCCAGCTTGCCGTCACACGTCAACGCCCAAGCCAGAACCCTTTGGATGTTTACATCCTCCTCATGCTCGAAGTTCAATTGGTAGAGCAGTTTCAGGGCATCTTCATACTCCTCCATATTCACCAGACAGATGGCTTTGTTCAGCATGTAGCTCACCTTACCAGGATGCAACAGTAGCAGGTGGTCGTATTCATCGTTGGCTTGCTCATAGAAATCGTAGGCGAAAAGCGAACGAGCCCTAAACGACAATGCACGTTCATTGTCGGGATCCAGCTTTAGTGCGCTAACATAGTCGCCTACCCAAAGGTAATACTCTACGTCGCGCATGGACTCAGGGAAGGATTTCAGCAAGTCATCGGCAGCAGCGGTGAACTGATGTTTCTTCATGACCCGCACCACCTCTGGCTTTTTTTCTTCGATTGGAGTGTTGCTGAACACACGGGAAATGAAGAAGAAACACATAGCCAGCTGACCTGCTTTCTGCGAGAAGGGATTGATGAACGCTTGGCGGTTGGGAAACAGTTGGAAGAAGCGATAAAGATCCATCAGATAGTTGCGACGGATGAAGGCTGGCGTCTGTTGTTCGTCGCTGTCCGAAACTATATCGCCCATGCTGGCCTCACCACTTTTCATCGCTTGGCGCAAGCTGTCTGGAAACTGACTGAACACTTGTTGGAAAGCTATCACGAACGAATACTTATCGCTATTACAGAACGGTCCCTTGTTCATGATGGACTCCATGAAACGGTTGTCCTCGAATGACTCTACAAACTGTGCAATGTCCGGATGCTGTATATAGAAAGGTACCAACCAGTTTGAGACGTCATAGAAGAACGGGAAGCGTTTGGTCTGCGAGAAACCACCATAGAAGATGTCGGAGCCCTGACGTTGCATGTCTATCATCCGCTGCATCGACTGTTCCAACTTTTCCATACGCTGTTCTGACGCATCAGGATTCAGGACGTCCTCCAACGGATCGTCCTCCACCTCCTCAATACCGTTCTTCGTCACGCGGAAGTTAGTGTTATTCTTCATGATGTCAGGTATGATTTCCTCCTGCACGGTATTGGTATCCTTCTCAGCATCCATCGTGTAGATCATCTGGATCTGCAGCTCTGTCAGTTCCGCACAGACACGTTTTGACTTCAGCAGTTCTTCCACCAACGCACGCTGTTCAGGATAGATGGAATGCACGGTATCGTCCAGTCCTAACACCCAACCCACAAGGGCTCGCTGCTTCACGTGTTCATCTGTCGTCCGACGATACACATTCACCAGAGTTCTGAATTTCACGATGTCGAAACGGTTCATCAGCGACAGCATCACTGCCGACACCAGCAGTTGCTGGTCGTTGCCATCAATGGTGGGCGACACCAATAGTTCCTCCATCATTTGTCCTGTGCTGTCTGGCCATATATTCGACGTCAGCATGAAGTTGAACAATTGGTTCATCTGCTGCTGATGGGTCTTGTATAGTGCCTTGCTTTTCTCCTTCCGTGTATGTTCAGGTTCCAGCTCCAGCATAGCCACATCGCTCACGAAACCCTCCATCTCCTGACGAATAGCTTCCAAGTTCATGGGGCGTCCCGTCTGGCGGGCATTGTGGTGTAGCTGTTGCAGAAAAGAGGTGGCACTCATGTGACGATGAATGGCAATATTAGCCATCAGCACATAGAGGCGTTGCAGAAGCTTTTGGTATTGTGCGTCGCGATCAGGGTCGGTAGCACCCTGCATCCAATAGTCGGCCATCAGGTCGTACTCGTTCTTCAGTGTCTCCAGCTTTTCACGCGACTGCGGGTTGGGCCACGCCATCAGATAAGTGTCCATCTCCATGATGGCAAGTCCGACGTTCCCAGCACATAGCTGGTCATAGATACGCTTCAGCGATGTGTCAATTGCACCCATTACTTCTTGCCTTTCACTTCTTTCTTGTCACTTTTCACTTCTTTCACTGGCGAAGCGCTTACGCCCAGCCATTGCTCTATCCGAGCCACGTCTTCCTGACGGGGACCCTGCACATAGATATATGGATTCTTCTTGACGTCGGGCAACGAATCGACGACCTCTTTTCTGACGTTACAATGACGCATGATGAGCTCGCGATAGCGCTTCAGCCCATGCTTGTTAATCGAGTCGCAAGCCTGGTTATAGGCCTTCACGAACAGCTGCAACTGCTTGGCACGCTCAGGATGTCGCATCTCCTTTTCACGAAATGCCAACACACCAGGCTGCATCTTCGTCGAACGCGAGTCGTACACCACCAGATGCTTCATCAGTCGTGCCATAGAAGCCTGTGGCTCCGTCAGCCAAAGGGCATCCATCTCGTTGTTCAGCAACATCTGCATACGCACGTGGACATCATTAATCTGCACCTTGAACACGCGTTCCTCCTTCAGTTTCACGGAGTCACGGACCTTGTCAGTCATCATGTCGGTAAACGAGAAGCGTGTCATAGCCACCATTTTGTCATCCAACTGCTTCAACTGGTGGATACGGGCATTGCGGTTGGTGATGAGCTGCCAGTAGGCATTCGTCACCGTCACATAGCGCAGCTTCGTGCCGCGTTGCTGCATACGAATGGCACGCACCAAGTCGGTTACTGTGCCTTCTACCCTGCCTCGCTCCATCGCTGTGTCGCAATCCATCTGAGCCGTAAAGTGCTTCAGACGCACGCCACCACTAATGGTATCGAACAACTGGTAGTGTTCTGCCACATACAGGGGCAGACAGTCCAACGTAGGCAGTACGGCAATCTTCAGTGCTGCCGAATCCCTACGCATAGCCTCCCTGCGGTTCTCGTTGGCTATACGCTTGGTCTCTTCGTAACTCTGTCCGCAAGCCACTAAAAGCAGTACGACAGAAAGAATAGATATCAGTTTCTTCATTTTGGATGCAAAAGTACGAAATAATTATGAATTATGCATTATGAATTATGAATTATTTTGTAACTTTGCAAACGTTATGGCAAAAGACAAGATTATGTACGTCTGCGACAACTGCGGACAGGAGTCGGCCAAGTGGATAGGCAAATGCCCCGCTTGCGGCCAATGGAACACGTATAAGGAAATTAAGGTGGCTGACACCCGCAAGCAGGTTGTAGCCACCTCGGCAGCAGCTTCGGCTGGTCGTCAGTTGCGCGAAAACAAGGTGTTGCGTCTGAAGGACATCTCTGCCCACGACGACCCACGCATCGACATGCACGATGGCGAACTAAACCGTGTGCTGGGCGGTGGCTTGGTACCTGGCAGCATCGTGCTTCTGGGCGGTGAACCAGGCATCGGCAAATCGACGCTCACCCTACAGACCATGCTGAACCTCAGCGACAAGCGCGTGCTCTACGTCAGCGGTGAGGAGAGCGCCCACCAGCTGAAGATGCGCGCCGAGCGTCTCACCTCTAACCTCTCACCTCTCACCTCTAACGAAAACTTCCTCATCCTCTGTGAAAACTCCCTCGAAGCCATCTTCGACCATATCAAGGAAGTCCAGCCCGACCTCCTGATTATCGACTCCATACAGACCATCTCTACCGAGGACGTGGAATCCTCTGCAGGCTCCATCGCCCAGGTTCGCGAGTGTGCCTCGGCCCTACTCCGCTTTGCCAAGACCAGCGGTGTCCCCGTCATCCTCATTGGCCATATCACGAAGGAGGGCACGCTGGCTGGTCCGAAGATTCTGGAACACATCGTCGATACCGTCATCCAGTTCGAGGGCGACCAGCACTATATGTACCGCATCCTCAGGAGCATCAAGAACCGCTTTGGTTCGACGTCAGAACTGGGCATCTACGAGATGCAGCAGACGGGTTTGCGACAGGTCTCGAATCCTTCTGAGCTGTTGCTGACCGACAATCACGACGGACTCTCAGGCGTGGCCATCAGTAGTGCCATCGAGGGTGTGCGTCCTTTCTTGGTCGAGACGCAGGCATTGGTATCTTCAGCTGCTTACGGCACGCCCCAACGCTCTGCCACAGGTTTCGACCAGCGTCGTCTGAACATGTTGCTGGCTGTCCTTGAGAAGCGTGTAGGCTTCAAACTCATGCAGAAAGACGTCTTCCTGAACATCGCTGGTGGTCTGCGCGTCACGGATATGGCGATGGACCTCTCTGTCATTGCCGCTGTACTGTCGTCGAATGTCGATACACCTATTGAGGAAGGTTGGTGTATGGCTGGCGAGGTAGGCCTCTCAGGCGAGGTACGCCCCGTGGCCCGCATCGAACAGCGCATCTCAGAAGCCGAGAAGTTAGGATTCCAACATATCATCATACCGAAATACAACCTCTCTGGTCTGAATCGCAAAAAGTTCAAGATTGAGCTCGTCCCCGTCCGCAAGGTCGAAGAAGCCCTCCGTGCCCTGTTTGGATGATATCTAACTTCGTTAACTTCTATAACTTCGTTAACTTCTATAACTCGTAAACCGTCTTGTCGTCAATGCCTGCCTCCTGAAAGGCTTCGCGACGCTCTACGCAGGTGCCACACTTACCGCAATGCAGCTCGCCACCCTTGTAGCACGACCACGTCTCGCTATAGTCGATGCCCAACGACTTACCACGACGGGCAATGTCAGCCTTCGTCATATTAGTATAAGGTGAACGCAGATGCACGTTGACAAAGGTTCCTGCCG
Organism: uncultured Prevotella sp.; assembly: GCA_947169185.1. Lineage (GTDB taxonomy): Bacteria > Bacteroidota > Bacteroidia > Bacteroidales > Bacteroidaceae > Prevotella. Next base: position 4,846 of record CAMVOS010000028.1, on the reverse strand, counting down.
CAGCAGCCTGGTCGAAGGCATCCACGAACTCTGGACGACAGTCAGGATAGATGGTATGGTCGCCCCCGTGGTTGGCCATCATCACATACTTCAGCCCGTTCGACTCGGCAATGCCCACCGCTATCGACAACATGATGCCATTACGGAAGGGCACCACCGTCGACTTCATGTTCTCGTCCTCGTAGTGACCCTCAGGAATCTCTTCCCCACCCTCCAGTAGCGAACTTTTAAAGTATTTCGTCATGAAGTCCAGCGGAATCACGATATGCCTGATGCCCAACCGCTCGCAATGCAGACGTGCAAATGGTATCTCACGTGCGTTATGTTTCGAACCGTAGTCGAACGAGATGGCCAATGCTATGCGCTCCTGCTCGTCGTACAACATGGTGACGGAGTCTACGCCACCACTTAATATCAGTACAGAATCCTTTTTCATCTCTTATCTGTTTGCTGGTGCAAAATTACAACTTTTTACCGATAACAACAAGATTACACACCTGCAAAATAAGTTTTTTGGAAAAAAATAGCTCAAATCTTTGGCAGTATCAAAGAAAATGCGTACCTTTGCACCCGCATTCGAAAAATGGTGCCCGTAGTTCAGTTGGTTAGAGCGTCAGATTGTGGTTCTGAATGTCGTGGGTTCGAGTCCCACCGGGCACCCAAGAAAAATCCCTGTGAGTCAACAACTTACGAGGATTTTTGATTTTAAGTAGTGTTGCTAATTTCTCAACAAAATCTACTCTTTTGAGGTCAAAATCCGTTGATTGTTTACCTATTGTTTACCGCTAAAAATTGAGTGTAACATGTTGACAATCAAAGCTATGGTTAAAAAGGACGGTATGCGTGTTGACCGCAAGTACTGTTCATTCCCAGAATTGCCATTTTAAAAGCTATTATTTGATGGTCTCTTTTCTTTTAGTTGAGCAAAAAAGGCTGTTTGTTGAAAACATTTGGCTGCTAATACAAGATGTATTAATTTTGCCATCGAAAACAAAAGAAATAGTTATGAAACAGCTGATTTTTTCAATTATATCCATGTTTATGATAAGCCCGGCTGCAATGGCACAGACCAGGGCAAGTGATTCTACGCCAAAGGCTCCAGAAGGGGCTACCTATACGCTGTCCGACGGATCAACTGTGACGAAAAGCAATGAGACTCTCAGCAGCGAGACACAGTATTACAATGTCGTGCAGGTTACTAAAGGAACTTTGAATCTGAATGGCTGTACCCTCAGCAAGACGGGTACTGGAACAAGTGGCGATAACTCCAGTTTCTACGGCAACAACTCTGCCTTGTATGCTTCTGGCAGTAACAGCACCATCAACATGACTGGCGGAACTATCACGACATCGTCACAAGGAGCCAATGCCGTTTTTGCCACTAACAATGCCGCCATTACAGTCAGCGACATTACCATCGATAACAGCCAGAGTGTTTCGAGAGGACTGCATGCCACATTCGGTGGAACCATCAATGCCTCCAACGTGAATATCACCACCCGGAAAGCTACCAGTTCGACGGTGGCAACAGACCGTGGTGGTGGGACTGTTACGGTATCAGGCGGTACGTTGACAGCAATGGGTGACAAGTCTGCTGTCTTATATTCAACGGGCGTTATTACTTCCAATAATCTGACAGGCGTTTCAGAAAAGGGTCCTATCGTAACTGTCGAGGGTGCCAACTATGCATTCGTTAATGACTGTCAGATGACATCAGGCTCTTCCAAGCGAGGCATTCTCCTTAACCAGTCTAACTCTGGCGATGCAGAAGGTACGAAGCCCTTTGCCACTATCACGAACTCCTCGCTGACATTGACGGATAGCAACGCCCCTCTTTGTTATGTAGAGAACTGTACGGCAACGCTGACATTGACTGATGTAACGCTGAAGGTTCCAAGCGGGCTGCTGGTGAGTGTCCCCAATAGTTCCAAAGGCAACGGATCGACAGGAACAATCGTATTGGAGACCACCAAGAACTCTTGGGAATACGCAGGAACAGTTGATACAGGGACAGAGAATAAGGTTGCCGTAACCATAGGCGAGAACGTTACATGGACATTGACTGCCGACACCTATGTCACAACACTTACAAATAATGGTTTCATCAACAAGAACGGGTATTCCCTGACCTATGGCAGTTTGTCCGGCAATGGCACCATCAATGAATCAACAGGAATCAATGAGGTTAGAGAAACCACCATTGATAGTAATGCCCCTGCATACACGCTGAATGGTACAAGGGCAGGTTCTTCTACCAAGGGCATCATCATACAAAACGGTAAAAAGATAATCAGGAAATAAAGATGAAGAAAATAGTTTTATTAGTAATTAGTATGTTTATGCTGTCAGGCTCCCTGATGGCACAGAATAGTTCGACCTCAGGGGCAGATGGCTCTGAAAGAAAGATGCCTAAGCGCAATCGTATCACTTACGAGCAGATGACTGAAAAGATGGTCAAGGAACTGCAGCTCAACGAGAAGCAGCAGAAGAAGGTGGCCAAGCTCAATAAGAAGTATAAAACACTGATTGAGGGTGAGCAGGTGGAACGTCCACAAGGTCAGCGTCCACCAATGGGAGAACATCCCAGTGGTAGACCCAGTGGCAGACCCAGTGGAGGAATGGGTGGCCCCGGTGGTGGCATGGGCGGTCATGGCGGTGGTATGCAAGGAGGCCCGAGAGGTGGTGTCATGGGAATGCCTGGTGGCAGTAAGCCATCAGAATCCACCTATGACTATGACAAGCAACAACAGAAGTACGACAAGGCTATCGCCAAGATCCTAACTGAACAGCAATATGAGGGTTATCAAAAGATAAAACCTCAGTTTGCCTCACAACGCAAAATTCGTGAGTTCCTGCTTGGAGGACAGCAGAATCTAGAACAAGCCGGTATGGGTATGCCGGGTGGTCCTGGTTCTCGCAGTAAGGATATCAAATATGCTGGAGCAACAGAGCTGACGGCTCAAACCAGCGAGAACGGCAAAACGTATCAGAGCAGTAAGTCTGATGAAAGTGCATTGCTGATATCTACCAAGGAAGCAGTGACTATCGCTCAGTCCACTATCAGCAAGACGGGCAGTTCAGATGGTGGTGACAATTGTAGTTTCTATGGTGTGAATGCAGCCTTGCTTGTAAAGGGTGGCAGCACCACAACCATCAAAGGTGGCGTAATCACAAGTAATGCTACAGGTGCCAATGGTGTGTTCTCATACGGTGGCAATGGCGGACATAATGGCGGTGAAGGCGATGGTACGACAGTCATCATCGAGGATACCAAGATTACCACTACAGGCGATGGTTCTGGCGGTATCATGACTACCGGTGGTGGTGTGATGAAGGCCAAGAACCTGACCATCAATACAAGTGGTCGTTCGTCAGCTCCGATTCGTACTGATCGTGGTGGTGGCGTCGTGACAGTTGATGGTGGCAGCTATACCAGTAACGGCCTTGGTTCACCTGTTATCTATTCTACTGCCGAAGTGACAGTATCAAACGCTATGCTTACATCAAATATGTCTGAAGGTGTGTGCATCGAGGGCAGGAACAGCATTACGCTGAACAACTGTCAGATGACTGTCAGCAATACGCAACGCAACGGGCATGCCCAGTTCTTGGATGCCATCATGATTTATCAGTCGTTCTCAGGCGATGCCGATAGTGGCAACTCGCACTTCACGATGAATGGCGGTTCGCTTACTAATCGCCAAGGCCATCTGTTCCATGTGACCAACACAAATGCGATTATATCTTTGAATGGTGTCAAACTGGTGAATGACGACCCTGCCAAAGTGCTGTTGTCAGTATGTGCCGACGGATGGCAGGGAGCCAGCAACAAAGCAACGCTTAATGCGAGTCATCAGCAACTGGAAGGCACTATTCTTGTGGGCAATGACTCTGAACTGACACTGAATCTGGCCGATGGTTCAACATTCAATGGCTCCATTAGCGGCAACATCATCAATGCTGCAGGCAACACCGTATCTACCGAGACAGGAACTGTGAATGTCACCCTTGGCGATGACTGCATATGGAACCTCACAGCCGATACCTATATCACATCTCTGAAGGGCGATGTATCTCGCATCAAGGCTAATGGCTACCGATTGTTTGTGAACGGAAAACTCGTGAAAGTGAATTAAGAGCGGATTCTGTTTCACAAGCTCTTTACTACTTTACATGGATTACCGACTGCTACCGTATTGGATGGGATGTCGCGAGTGACCACCGATCCCGCTCCAATGGTCACGTTGTCGCCGATGGTGACACCTGAAAGAATGGTAACACTACCTCCAATCCATACGTTATTACCGATGGTTACAGGCTTTGCCCACTCCTGACGGGTATTCCGTTCTACAGGATCTGTACTGTGGCAGGCTGTATAGATGCTGACGTTGGGTCCGATAAAACAGTCATCGCCGATGGTAACAGGTGCTTCATCAAGAACGGTGAAGTTGAAATTGGCAAAGAACCGTTTGCCTATGCTGATCTGTTTGCCATAGTCACAGCGGAACGGCTGATTGATGAGGAAATTATCATCGCTAGTATGCCCCAGCAGACCTATCAGAATCTCCTTCATTCGCTGAGCCTCTGATGGACGGAGCATGTTAAACTCATACAAGATCTCTCTCGTATTCTGCAGTTCGGCAATCAATTCTGGCATTGCGGCATCATAAACCATTCCTGCCAACATCTTCTCTTTTTCAGTCATAGTACTCAATTTGCAATTGTTCGCTGACATTGAAATCATCGTGAAATCCATCGTCGTACTTATAGACGATGCTCATACCACGATAAGTAGATGGAACCTTCAGTACCTCCAGCAGATGCCACTTGGGACGGCCAAAGTCGT
>CAMVOS010000027.1 GCA_947169185.1 uncultured Prevotella sp. | reverse complement strand
TTACCCGAATGTTTTCCCGAAGAAACAGGGGTTGAGTCGGGGATTATGGATGCTGACTTTAACAGAGCACATCCACAATCATCAAATAAGACCCCGCCTAAAGGAAGCGGTAACAAAAAGAGTTATGACAAGAATCAAGAGAAAGTGTTTTATGAATCCAGGTCAGACGTTTGCCAATGAGGCACGTCAGCAGATGGCACTGATTAACAAGTGCAGAATGCACAAACGTGGAGGTAACGGAGTGGTTAACCAGCCTTTCTACGCAAAGTTTATCTAACCATTAAGTAACATTATCAACAATCGAGGTTGGTGAGCCGGAGGAATCTCATGAGATAAGCTGGCCAGCGTTTCAAAAGCTTCCCACCTCACTTAAAACTTCGATTAAAGATGAAAAAGATTTTTCAGCAACAGTTATTAAGTCAGAACGTCCAGATGGACGGCAGTATCAACTTCCAGACAAACGGAAACATCAACGTCTATCCGTGCCCGTGGGAGGACGAGAAAGAGGTGACGAATGGTGAACGTGTGCACTATCGTGCTGGCATTGAGGTAGATGCCGACGGACGCACAAGGGTGAAAAGGTATAACGACGGATTGAACGGCCCGAAGTATCTGACCCTGTTTGAGACGGCTCACGGTGCAGTAAAGATTACCCGTGAGCACTCGAAGAAGAACCCCAATCGCGGCTGTGTGAAAGTGGAGTTCACATTCCCTAAGAAGTACGGCCTTGCGCTGACCAAGGCGCTCTATCAGGAAGAGGCCGACGAGATTATGTCTTACTTTAAAACTCGAAAGGAGGAAACATTATGGAAATGATCGTGAAGCAACAGAAGTTTACATGTATCGGCAAGGGGCACGGCGCCCCTTGCTTCCCAGCCAACCGTGATGATTGGGAAAGGCTGCGCCGTGAGCCTTGGTTGGCAGAGATGTGCGCACGTATAGAAAGAGGTGACGCAGAGTTGAAGCATCGTCTGCCGGTATGGACACCGCATTGCGCTGAGTTCAAGGATAATCATCGCGCCATAGCAGATGCTGTCCGTCCACTGAAACGACTGATGCTGGACTTTGACGAGAAGGGCCATACGGACGAGATCTGTGCCCGACTCTTGGAGAAGTCGCCATTGGTGCCGCTGCTAATTGAGGAAAGTGTTCGTCGTGGTACTCATGTGCTCGTTGAGTTGCCTGATGGCATGTCGGCAGAGGATGCCCAGGCTCTGATGAAAGAGGCTACGGGATTCACACCCGATGCCGCTGTGAAGGATGTTTCGCGCTGCATCTATATGGTGACCGAAGGGCATACCCGCTATGTGTCGGATAAGTTGTTCGAGGTGTCTGAAGAATGTGAGCGCAAAATTGCGCCGACATCAAACGAGGTACCACACAAAGGGTCTGACCCCTTGTGTGAATCTGAAACTGGATTGATGTTCAAGGGCATCCCCTATACCTCTATTATCGCTGAGTGGTGGCATCGGAATGGTGGTGAGCCAGCCGAAGGAGAACGTAACGTGAAGCTGCATAAGTTGGCAGTCAATCTCCGTGCCATTTGTGACAACAAGAAAGAGGTGCTGATGCAGGTAATGCCTCGATTCGGACTCTCTGACGTTGAACTTCGTAGCGTGGTTGACTCTGCTTGCAAGGAGACACCCAAGGGTATTTCGAAGATGATGCAAAGCATCGTCGATGCACTCGAAATGGGCATCTCTTCGGATGAGATTGAGGATGCCGAGGCCGTTCAGGCAGAGACTGGCGTGAAGGTCAATGTTCGTTCCCTGCCTATAGGTTTGAAGGAGTCGCTCGTTGGTGTGCCTGTCTCGATGCACATGCCGGTACTCTGTGGTGTGATGCCCATTGCTGCGGCTTATGCCGACCAGGTTCAGATTGAATATTGCGATGGCAATTTGCAGCATTTGGGATTGATGTCGATTATCCGTGGTGAGCAGGCTTCAAACAAGTCGGTGGTGAAGAACGCTATCGATGTATGGAAACGTCAATTCGACGAAGAAGATGCTCTGGCACGTAAGCGTGAAGAGGAATGGAAGGAGCGCAAGAAAGGTCGTAAGGCCAACGAAAAAGCTCCAGAAGACCCCAAGGTATTGATAAGGATGGTGCCTGTAACGGTCTCATGTTCAACCCTCTTGAAGCGTTTCAAGAATGCCAACGGACATTGCATCTATTCGTTTGGAGAGGAATTGGATACCCTCCGAAAAACCAATGGTGCAGGCTCTTGGAGTTCGAAGTACGACATCTACCGACTCTCGTTTGATCAGGGTGAGTGGGGACAGGATTACAACTCCGACCAGGCAGAATCGGGAGTCGTGAAAGTGGCCTATAACTGGACGATGCTCGGCACGAATGGAGCCATGCGGAAGTGCTTCAAGCAGGACAATATCGAGAACGGACTCAGCTCTCGTATCTTGGTTGCCGAGATGCCTGATTCTTCATTCTCGAAGATGCCCAAGTTTGGCCGTCGTTCTGCTGAAGACGAGGCTCGCATCCAACAGGCAGTCACCCGTTTGCGTGCATTCTCAGGACTCATTGATACGCCTCGTTTGCGCAAGGCTATCGAGGAATGGGTAGAGCAGAAACGAGTGGAGGCTGCCAAGGACATCGACCATGTGAAGGACACCTATCGTAAACGTGCTGCCGTCATTGGTTTCCGCTGCGGTGTCATCTTCCATCTGCTTTCTGATGCCAAGAAGGAAACGAAGGCTTGTCTTGACTTTGCGCTGATGATGGCCGAATACTGTCTTTCGCAGCAGATGAAAGCTTTTGGTGAGGCACTCCGCAACGAGTATGTCAATGCTCAGGACGAATGTCAGCGTTATGGTGCCAATCACTCGGTGTTCGACCAACTGGCTCCAACATTCTCTCGCGACGATCTCCGTGCCCTAAAATCAGGCACCACCGAGAGCGGACTTCGTAACATTGTGATGCGTTGGAAACGCGATGGCTGGATAGTGCCCGTTGACAAGCTCCACTTCCAAAAAACCACACAAGGGGTCTGACCCTTTGTGTGGAAACGTCCCAACGTCCCACGTCCCAACGTCCCATTAAGGTATAATCAAAAACAAGTAGAATTATGGAATTATTATTGACACGTATAGCAAAGAAGAAGACCTACACCATCGGTAGGCTCTGCATCCTCGAAGAGGTCATTGACGAGTATTCAACCGGCACAGCCGAGAGGTATTTCTGCGACACCCTCGAACCAACTTGGCGCGACTACGCCAACGGTGCCTACAAGGTGAAAGGCCGGTCGGCCATTCCCGAAGGCCGCTACGCAGTAGTTATCTCGTACTCACCGAAGTTCAAACAATGGCTTCCCATCCTGCTTGGTGGCCCCGAGTTCAACCGCAAATGGCAAGGCATCCGCATCCATGCCGGCAACTGCTCGGAAGATACCGAAGGCTGCATCCTCGTAGGCAAGAACCGTGAAGTGGGTAAAGTGCTTGACTCGCGCATCTGGGTTCACCGCCTGAAGCAGAAAATCGTCGAGGCCAAGGGTAGGGGTGAGTCCGTGTGGATGACCGTCAAGTAAACCATGACTGTTGTGGTAAATGAAAATCCCCGTCCAGTTTTGGACGGGGATTCGTTGTTCCTCCTTATGCGATATCTATTTGTCGCGACAACTTTACTTTCTCTTCCACCATTTTGGGCAGTTCAACAGTCAAAACGCCATTGTCAACCTTAGCGGAAATGTCCTCCTTTTTCACGTCGTCTGGCAGAATCAGCGTCTGCTCGTACTTCGAGTAGCTGAACTCGCGACGCAGATAGCGCGTACTCTTATCTTCCTCCTTGGTCTCCTGCTTGCTCTCCATCTTAACAACCAGGTTGCCCTCGTCGTTGATATGTACGTTGAAGTCTTCCTTCTTCATGCCTGGAGCAGCCAGTTCTACGACATATTCATGGTCGTTCTCCTTTACGTTGATTGCAGGAGCTGTGCAGTTGTTCTTTGGCATAACGTCGTTGTAAAACAGGTCGTTGAACACGGCGGGAATCCAATTGTTTGTTCTCATCATCGGCATCATAATCGTTACCTCCTAATTATAATTTAAAATGTTATACATGTTGTTTTTTTTGACGATTGCCTTGCGGCTTTCACTCATGAAGATGCAACTAAAATGCCAAAGCATAGTGTTATGTCAAAATGTCGCGATTATACGACAAAATGGCATTAATGTAAAAAATGAGACTAAGAATTCGCTAAATTGTTTGGTGGTGTCAGATGGTTTTTGTATCTTTGCCATTAAAATAAATAATAGATATTCAAACTAATCAAAACGAACGAATTATGTTATCACAGCAAGATCTGAAACAGCTGGCTCAGAAGGGTATTTCTGAAGCACAAATCGAGAGACAGTTAGGCGAGTTTAAAACTGGTTTCCCATTCTTGAAGTTGGAGGCTGCAGCAGCTATCGGCAAGGGTATCGTGGCGCCTGGCGAGGCAGACCGCAAGGCGTATGTGGAGGCTTGGCAACAGTATAAAGCCGACGGCAAGAAGGTGGTGAAGTTTGTGCCCGCATCGGGTGCCGCCAGCCGTATGTTCAAGGACATGTTTGCCTTTGTCGATGCTGACTACGACGTGCCTACCACGGATTTCGAGAAGAAGTATTTTGACAATATCGAGAAGTTTGCCTTCTATGGTGAGTTGGATGCTGCCTGCCAGAAGAACAATGGCAAGGGCATCAAGGCACTCATTGCTGAGGGTAACTATAAGGCTGTGGCAGCCAACATGCTGAAGGCTGAGGGACTGAACTACGGACAGCTGCCCAAGGGTCTGTTGCTGTTCCATAACTATGCCGAGGGTGCGCGTACGCCGATGGAGGAACACTTGGTAGAGGGTGCTCTGTATGCTGCATCGAATGGTGAGGCCCACGTACACTTCACCGTCAGCCACGAGCACATGGAGCTGTTCAAGCAGAAGGTAGCCCAGAAGGCCGACCTCTATGCCAAGAAGTATGGCATCAAGTATGACATCTCGTTCTCTGAGCAGAAGCCTTCGACGGATACCATCGCTGCTAATCCTGACGGCACTCCGTTCCGCAATTCAGACGGTTCGCTGTTGTTCCGTCCTGGTGGTCACGGTGCGCTGATTGAGAACCTGAACGAGATTGAGGCCGACGTCATCTTCGTGAAGAACATCGATAACGTGGTGCCCGATCGTCTGAAGGATGACACCGTAGAGTGGAAGCAGGTCATCGCTGGCGTGCTGGTGACGTTGCAGAAGAAAGCCTTTGAGTATCTGCGACTGTTGGATTCCGGCAAGTACACGCACGACCAGATTGAAGAGATGATTCGCTTCGTGCAGCAAGACCTGTGCTGCCGTAAGGCTGACATCAAGGAGTTGGAGGATGCCGAACTGGTTATCTACCTGCGCCAGAAGCTGAACCGTCCGATGCGCGTTTGTGGCGTCGTGAAGAATGTCGGCGAGCCTGGTGGTGGTCCGTTCCTGACCTATAATCAGGATGGCACCGTATCGCTGCAAATCCTTGAGTCGTCGCAGATTGACAAGTCAAACACGGCCTATATGGAGATGTTTACAAAGGGTACGCACTTCAATCCCGTTGACCTCGTTTGTGCAGTCAAGGACTACAAGGGACAGGCTTTCGACCTGCCTAAGTATGTCGACCCAACGACGGGCTTCATCTCGCAGAAGTCGAAGTCGGGTAAGGAACTGCAGGCGCTGGAGTTGCCGGGGTTGTGGAATGGTGCGATGAGCGACTGGTCTACTATCTTCGTCGAAGTGCCCCTCTCTACGTTCAATCCTGTGAAGACTGTCAACGACTTGCTGCGTGACCAGCACCAATGACCTATTGATAGCTATTTTTGCAAAAAAGTGACAAAATGTTTGGTGGTTTCAGAAGAAATGCGTACTTTTGCAGCCGATAAACGAAAAAAGACAGAAAAAATGAAGTCTCTGAATCTGATTAGCAACATTATTATTATTCGACTGCGTAAAAGTAGCCGGAAGTGATGGGGTATTCAGACGATTAAAGATTAAAAATTAAAAATTAAATATGAATGAGCCTTTCTCACTTCCGGTGCAGAGAGGCTTTTTCATTTTATTTATCGAGATATCGAAACATCGAAATAAAAGAAAAAAAAGATGAGTGACAGATTGTTTATTTTCGACACGACGCTGCGTGACGGTGAGCAGGTGCCTGGTTGCCAACTGAACACGGTAGAGAAGATTCAGGTGGCTAAGGCGCTGGAGCAGTTGGGCGTGGACGTGATTGAAGCAGGATTTCCTGTGTCGAGTCCAGGCGACTACCACAGTGTGATTGAAATTTCGAAGGCTGTGACGTGGCCCACGATATGTGCGCTGACGCGTGCTGTTGAGCACGACATCGACGTGGCTGTCGAGGCGCTGCAGTATGCCAAGCACAAGCGTATCCACACGGGTATCGGCACGAGTGACGAACACATCAAGTACAAGTTCAATTCTACACGCGAGCATATCCTGGAACAGGCTGTGGCTGCTACGAAGTATGCCAAGCGTTTTGTGGATGACGTCGAGTTCTACTGTGAGGATGCTGGTCGGACGGACAACGAATATCTGGCTCAGGTCGTTGAGGCGGTCATCAAGGCTGGTGCTACTGTCATCAACATTCCTGACACAACGGGCTACTGTCTGCCCCAGGAGTACTTCGATAAAATCAAGTACCTGAAGGAGCATGTGGATGGCATCGACGCTTGTATCATATCGACCCACTGCCACAACGACCTCGGCATGGCTACGGCTAATACGCTGAATGGTGTGTTGGCAGGTGCACGTCAGGTTGAAGTAACAGTGAACGGTATTGGCGAGCGTGCAGGCAATACGTCGCTGGAAGAGATTGCGATGATCTTGAAATGCCATAAGAGTATCGATATCGAGACCAACATCAACACCACGAAGATATATCCTACGAGCCGTATGGTGTCGAGTCTGATGAACATGCCCGTACAGCCCAACAAGGCCATCGTGGGACGTAACGCCTTTGCACACTCCAGCGGTATTCATCAGGATGGCGTATTAAAGAATGTACACACGTACGAGATTATCGACCCCAAGGATGTGGGTATCGACGACAATTCGATTGTGCTGACAGCCCGTAGTGGTCGTGCAGCCCTAAAGCATCGCCTGATGATAAACGGTGTAGACGTGAGCGACGAGAAGAAGATAGACAAGATATACGAGCAGTTCCTGGCATTGGCTGACAAGAAGAAGGAAATCTCGGATGCCGACGTGATGATGCTGGCTGGTGCAGATATGGCTGATACACATGCCGTTCGCCTTGACTTCCTGCAGGTTACGTCAGGTAAGGGCGTTCGGTCAGTAGCCTCTATCGGACTCGATATCAGTGGTCAGAAGTTCGAAGCAGCTGCCTCGGGTAATGGTCCTGTGGATGCTGCCATCAAGGCGCTGAAGAAGATTATCATGAAGCAGATGACGCTGAAGGAGTTTACCATCCAGGCTATCTCGAAGGGTTCTGACGATGTTGGTAAGGTGCACATGCAGGTAGAGTACGACGGTAGTCTCTATTATGGCTTTGGTGCCAACACCGACATCGTGACGGCCTCTGTGGAAGCGTATATCGACTGTATCAACAAGTTTAAGGTGGAAGACTGATGAATACGTTATTCGACAAGATATGGGACGCACATGTGGTGCAGACGGTTGACGACGGCCCCCAACAGCTCTATATAGACCGTTTGTATTGCCATGAGGTAACGTCGCCACAAGCCTTCGAGGGTATGCGGGCACGTGGTTTGAAATGTTTCCGTCCGCAGCAGATATTCTGTATGCCCGACCACAACACACCGACACACGATCAGGACAAGCCTATTGCAGATCCTGTATCGAAGGCGCAGGTGGATCTATTAGAAAAGAACGCGCGTGACTTTGGACTGACCCACTACGGAATGATGTCGAAAGACAATGGTATCATTCACGTCGTTGGTCCTGAAAAGGGCTTGTCGCTGCCAGGCATGACTATCGTTTGTGGCGATTCCCATACATCGACGCATGGCGCGATGGGTGCTGTGGCCTTTGGCATTGGTACCAGCGAGGTTGAGATGGTGATGGCCTCGCAATGCATCCTGCAACAGAAACCTAAGTCGATGCGTATCACTATCAATGGTACGCTGGGTAAGGGCGTGACAGCCAAGGACGTTGCACTTTACCTGATGGCTAAGCTGACCACCAGTGGTGCTACAGGCTACTTTGTAGAGTATGCTGGTGAGGTTGTCAGGAATCTGTCTATGGAGGGGCGTCTGACGCTTTGCAACCTGTCGATAGAGATGGGTGCACGTGGTGGCTTCATTGCTCCTGACGAGGTGACCTTTGCCTATCTGAAGGGTAGGGAACATGCTCCAAAAGACGAGGCATGGGACAAAGCGGTAGCCTATTGGAAGACGTTGAAGAGTGGCGACGATGCCGTGTTCGACAAGGAACTGGTGTTTGACGCTAAGGACATTGAACCACGTATTACATATGGTACGAATCCTGGTATGGGCATTGGGATTACGGAGAGCATTCCTCTCACCTCTCACCTCTCACCTCTCACCTCTGGCCTTGAGAAGGCCTTAGATTATATGGGCTTCAAGGCTGGTGAGAAACTGTTGGGCAAAAAGATTGACTACATATTCTTAGGTGCTTGTACCAACGGTCGTATTGAAGACTTCCGTGCCTTTGCGTCAATCGTGAAGGGTAGGAGGAAAGCTGATAACGTCGTGGCTTGGCTGGTACCTGGCTCGTGGGCTGTGCGCCAACAGATTCAGGACGAAGGACTTGACAAAGTGCTTGAAGCTGCTGGCTTTGAGATTCGTCAGCCAGGTTGTTCGGCCTGTCTGGCTATGAACGATGATAAGGTGCCTGCTGGCAAATATGCCGTATCGACCTCAAACCGTAATTTTGAAGGTCGTCAGGGCCCAGGCTCTCGCACTATTCTCGCATCGCCCTTAGTGGCTGCCGCTGCTGCTGTAACAGGAGTAATAACCGATCCACGTGAACTATTATGAAACAGAAATTTGATATCATCACAAGCACTTGTGTGCCCCTGCCGTTGGAGAATGTGGATACCGACCAAATCATACCAGCACGATTTCTGAAGGCAACCACCAAGGAAGAACGTTTCTTTGGCGATAATCTGTTTCGGGACTGGCGCTACAATCCAGATGGCAGTGTGAATGAGGACTTTGTACTCAACAACCCCAAATACAAGGGTTGCATCCTGGTAGCTGGCAAGAATTTCGGTTCAGGTTCGAGCCGTGAGCATGCTGCATGGGCTATTGCGGGTTATGGCTTCCGTGTGGTCATCAGCTCGTTCTTTGCAGATATCCATAAGAACAATGAACTGAACAACTTTGTGTTGCCTGTGCAGGTTAGCGAGGACTTCTTGTCTGAATTGTTTTTGACAATTCAAAACAACCCTGATGCCCAAGTAGAGGTTGACCTGCCCAATCAGACAGTCACCAACAAGGTCACAGGACATTCAGAACATTTTGATATCAATGGCTACAAGAAGCATTGTCTGATGCATGGTCTCGACGATATCGATTTCCTCGTGGCCAGCAAAGACAAGATTGAAACATGGGAAAGCAACGCCACCATACGTCCTTTGGCTGAGGTGACAGTTGAGCGCATCAATACCTATAAGCGCATCGTGCCCTTCGTGGAAATCATGGACTCTACGTTGCGCGATGGTGAACAGACCAATGGTGTCTCGTTTTTGCCCCATGAGAAACTGGTGATGGCACGTAAGTTGTTGTCTGACGTCAACGTGGACCGCATTGAGATAGCGTCTGCACGCGTATCGGAAGGAGAGCGTGAAGCTGCTACGAAGATATGTGCCTACGCCAAGAAGATTGGACTTCTTGAACGTGTAGAGATATTGGGATTTGTAGATAACGGTAAGTCGATAGACTGGATTGATGAATGTGGTGGACGTGTAATGAATCTGCTGGCTAAGGGCTCGCTGAAACACTGTACGCACCAGTTGCAGAAGTCGCCGGAGGAACATATCAGCGACATCAAGCAGGAGTTGACGTACGCAGCCAGCAAGGGCATTAGTGTCAACCTGTACTTGGAGGATTGGTCGAATGGTATGAAGGATTCGCCAGAGTATGTCTATCAGCTGATGGATAGTCTTGTGTCGATGGGTATCAAACGTTTCATGCTGCCTGATACGCTGGGCGTGATGAATCCCTTGCAGGTCATCGAATACTTCCGTAAAATGATGAAGCGCTATCCTGACGTGCATTTTGACTTCCATGCCCATAACGACTACGACTTGGCGGTATCGAATTCGCTGGCTGCTGTACTGAGTGGCGCACGAGGTCTGCATGTCACCGTGAATGGGTTAGGCGAACGTTGTGGTAATGCACCGCTAGCTTCTGTTCAGGCCATTCTGAAGGACCAGTTCCATGCGAAGACTAATCTGGTGGAAGACCAATTAAATGACCTTTCTCGTATGGTCGAGAGCTTCAGTGGTATCTCTGTGGCACCCAACCAACCCATTGTTGGTGAGAATGTGTTTACGCAGGTGGCTGGCGTGCATGCTGATGGTGACACCAAGGACCAACTGTACTACAACGAGCTGATACCTGAACGTTTTGGACGTAAGCGCGAGTATGCGCTGGGCAAACAAAGCGGACGTGCCAACATCGTCAAGAATCTGGAGGAGTTGGGCTTGGAACTGACACCTGAACAGACGCGGCGTGTGACAGAGCGAATCACAGAGCTTGGCGACAAGAAGGAAATCGTGACGCAAGACGACCTGCCGTATATCGTGTCGGACGTACTGAAACATGATGGTTCAGATGATAAGGTGAAACTTATAAGTTACGTGGTATCAACGGCATATGGTTTGCGACCTGGCGCTAACGTCAAGGTGGAAATCAATGGTCAGCAGTTTGAAGGAAGTGCGGTGGGTGATGGTCAGTATGACGCGTTCGTCAAGACCCTGCGCTATATCTATAAGAAGTATCTTGATCGTACGTTCCCCACGCTGGCCAACTATCAGGTTTCTATTCCTCCTGGAGGACGTACGGATGCCTTGGTGCAGACAGTCATCTCGTGGCACTATAAGGATGGCTTGTTGCACACACGAGGCTTGGATGCCGACCAGACGGAAGCAGCCATCAAGGCCACATTCAAGATGCTGAATATTATTGAGAATGATTTAACGAAATAACAATATGAAACTGAAGATTGCGATATTGGCTGGTGATGGTATCGGCCCTGAGATTATGAAGCAAGGTGTGGCCGTGCTTGATGCCATTGCCAAGAAATGTAACCATGAGTTTGAATACGAGGAAGCACTGGTGGGTGCTTGTGCCATTGATGCCTGTGGCGATGCCTATCCAGACAATACACATGAGGTCTGCATGAGAGCTGACGCCGTGCTCTTTGCTGCTGTGGGCGACCTGAAATACGATAACGACCCTACACTGAAGATGCGTCCTGAAACAGGTTTGTTGGCTATGCGTAAGAAGTTGGGACTCTTTGCCAACATACGTCCTGTGGCCACGTTCGACTGCCTGCTGCACAAGTCACCATTGAAAGAAGAATTATTGCGTGGGGCAGACTTCGTAGTGATTCGCGAACTGACTGGTGGCATGTACTTTGGTGAGAAGCATCAGGACAACGATATGGCCTTTGATACTAACGTTTATACGCGTCCTGAGATTGAGCGTATCCTCAAGGTGGCCTTTGAGATGGCTATGCAGCGCAAGAAGCATCTGACCGTTGTTGACAAGGCTAACGTGCTGGCATCGAGCCGTTTATGGCGACAGATTGCCAAGGAGATGGAAACGCAATATCCTGAGGTGACGACGGACTATATGTTCATCGACAATGCCTCGATGCGCGTGCTGACAGAGCCTCGTTTCTTCGATGTCATCGTGACGGAGAATACGTTTGGTGACATTCTCACAGATGAAACGTCTTGTATTACGGGCTCTATGGGACTCCAGCCATCCAGTTCGCTGGGTGAGCACACACCACTTTTCGAACCCGTTCATGGCTCATGGCCACAGGCTGCCGGTCAGAACATTGCCAATCCGTTGGCACAGATACTGTCTGCCGCTATGTTGTTGGAGCACTTCGGATTAGAACGTGAGGGTAAGTTGATTCGTGAGGCTGTTAACGCCTCGTTGGATGCTAATGTGCGTACACCTGAAATCCAAGTTGACGGTGGTGCCAAGTATGGAACAAAAGAAGTTGGTCAATGGATTGTAGATTATATCGAAAAAGCTTGATTGTTCTGTTTGTAACCATGACATGGCAACAAACTGTACAGGCACAGGAAAACTGGCGCGATACGCTGACAGTGCTGAACAAGCAGATTGCTGAGTCGAAATGGTCGACGGACCTACATCTTCGTAAGGCTAATGCTAACTTGCAACTGAAACAATGGCAGTATGCAGTTGATGAATATGCGTTGGTGTTACAACATGAAGGACGTAACCCTGCTGCCTTGTTCTATCGTGCTTATGCCTATACACATCTGCGTCGTTTCGACTTGGCACGCAACGACCTCAACGATTTGCTCATCGTGTTGCCTCATCATTTCGAGGCGCGTCTGTCGATGGCTGTCGTACTGCAACAATTGGGACGTAAACAAGATGCTTTGGACCATTTGAGTCAGGCCATCCAACAATGTCCAGACTCTGCCGTTGCCTATGCTGCTCGTGCCAATCTTGAGCGTGACATGAAGCAGGACGAAGCAGCACTATACGATTGGCAGCAGGCTGAGGAACTGGCCCCTAAAGACCCAACGTATGTGGTGTCGCACGTCGACCTCTTGTTGGTTTTGGAACGTAGAAAGGAGGCACGTCGTGTGCTTGATGCGGCAGTTAAGCGTGGTATTCCTCGTGGTATGTTGCTTGAATGGTACAACAAGTGTAAGAGATAAAAGAAGTTAGAGAAGAGAAGTGAAGAAAAATATATTAGATAATATAAAGCAACCCACCAAGCGTCAGTTTTTGATAGGCTTCTTTGCCGTTGTCGCTATGTTGGGGATTATCAGATATTTCGTGTTAAGGACTCAGCGTATTGAGGATACTTCGATTGTAGAGAGCACTCGGAAGGTTCATCCTATTCGTGGCGTACGTAATTATAAGTCAGAATTTCCAGACAGTCAGAGCGTGCAGATTCTGGCTGCGCAGAAATGGGGTGTACGACCAGTAAAGAATCGTGAGGATGCTGAGCATCGTAAGAAAGAGTTGGTGTATGTGGGCGAGAGTCCGTATTATCATGTCGATCGTCTGACCAGTTCCATTCCTTACCTTGTACCTCGTGCAGCCCTGATGTTGCAGGATATCGGTGAGGCGTTTTATGACAGTTTGTATGCCAAAGGGCTACCCCTGCACCAAATAATTGTTACCAGCGTGCTGCGTTCGATGGATGATGTGGCCAAACTTCAGCGTCATAATCCCAATGCGACTGAGCAAAGTTGTCACCTGTATGGTACGACGATAGACATCTGCTATAACCGCTATCAACCTTTAACGCGCGAGGTGCGTAACGACACGCTGAAATGGGTACTGTCAGAGGTGCTGCGTGACAAACGCAACGAAGGACGCTGCTATATTAAATATGAGGTGAAGCAAGGTTGCTTCCACATGACGGTCAGGTAGCTCCAAAGTATTCTTGCAGTTCAGCATTCGCAGAGCCTTCTGAGTTTGGAAGGTCGCGGATAATCTGTCCATGTTCCAACAGTGCAATACGTGTAGAGATGTCTATCGTATGCTGTAGGTTGTGGCTGGAGATAAGAATCGTAGCACCCGTGTTTGCTGCGTAGTCGCGCAACAGGTGTTTCAGTACCAGCTGACTCGTGGGGTCAAGGAAATTGAATGGCTCATCAAGAATTACAGTCTTGGGCTGACGGAAGAGGGCAGAGATGATGCCTACCTTCATCGTGTTACCTGCAGAGAGGTTACGGATGAGTTTTTTCTGTCCGAAGATCTCACCATTGGCAAAACGCTCGAACTGTTGCAGACGTTCGTCGACCTCAGTCTGTTTCATACCAGAAATCTTACCCAAGAAGGCAAAATACTCCTCAGGCGTCAGGAAGTCGATAAGGAAGCCTTGGTCGATGTAAGCCCCCACATATTGTTTCCATGATTCACTTTCAGCAGGATTAATGTCGTCAATCATGACAGAGCCATCATCTGCTTTCAGCAGGTCGAGCAATAGACGGAAAAGTGTTGTCTTACCTGCTCCGTTATTACCTACGAGTCCTAGGATATCCCCGTCGTTTATGGTAAACGAGGGGATATCGCAGGCGCATGTCTCGCCAAACTGTTTCTTCAGATTACTAATGGTAATCATAATTCTTAATTCTCAATTTTCAATTCTCAATTCTCAATTATACTAAGCCTTTTCCGTGACAGTTCTTGAACTTCTTACCTGAGCCGCAGGGACATGGATCGTTACGTCCAGGCAGCTTATCCTTGATGATAGGTGTGCGAGGCTGTTGGGCACGCGTGTCCTGAGCAGCAGCGGCAGCCTGGTTGGGATCGGTCATCTGTTCCTGAGTCAGGTTCTGCTTAGACTCTGTATACTGTCCGCGCTGGGTATGCTCCTCAGGTGCGGCTTCCTGCAACTCCTGAACGACAGGAATCTGGGCACGCATCAGAATTGATACAGAGCGGTTGTTCATCGTGTTCACCATATTGTCGAACAGTTTCACGCTCTCGAGCTTGAAGATCAATAGCGGGTCTTTCTGCTCGTATGAAGCATTCTGTACAGAGTGTTTCAGTTCGTCGAGTTCGCGCAGGTTTTCTTTCCATGCATCGTCGATGATGTGAAGCAGTATCTGCTTCTGGAACTCCTTGACCACCGTTTTACTTTCTGACTCGTAGGCCTCCTTCAGGTTACATGAGATGTTGTACATGTGACGACCATCCGTCAAGGGCACAGCGATACGCTCGTACATGGCACCCTGGTTCTCGTAGACCTGCTTGATGACTGGCTGGGCCACCTCACAGATGTGTTCCATCTTGCGTTTGAAGTTACCCATAGCAACCTGGAACACCTCCTCGCATAACTCTTCGTGATTCTTGTTGATAAACTCCTCGCTGGTAAATGGACACTCCATAGCGAAGACCTTGATGAACTGTTCCTTACAACCTTCAAAGTCGTTCTGTTCGATAATATTTACCACACGGTCCCAAATGGTGTTCGAGATATCCATACCGATACGCTCACCCATCAGGGCGTGACGACGCTTCGAATAGACAACGGTACGCTGTTTGTTCATCACGTCATCGTATTCCAACAGACGCTTACGAATACCGAAGTTGTTCTCTTCTACCTTCTTCTGGGCACGTTCAACCTGCTTCGAGATCATCGGACTCTCCAGCATTTCGCCCTCCTTGAAACCAAGACGGTCCATGACGGAGGCAATGCGCTCAGAACCGAACAGACGCATCAGCTTATCTTCCAAAGAGATGAAGAATAGTGAAGATCCTGGGTCACCCTGACGACCAGCACGACCACGCAACTGGCGGTCTACACGACGTGATTCGTGACGCTCGGTACCAATAATAGCCAAACCACCAGCAGCCTTCACTTCTGGCGACAACTTAATATCGGTACCACGACCTGCCATGTTGGTAGCGATGGTGACGGCACCCTTGCCGTTAGCGTCCTGCTGACCAGCGAGAGCCACGATGTCGGCCTCCTTCTGGTGCAACTTGGCGTTCAGTACCTGATGGGGAATACCCTCGCGCTTGCCAGTCTCAGGATCCTGATACATATCGAGCATACGGCTCAACAGCTCAGAGATTTCTACCGATGTGGTACCAATCAGCGTAGGACGTCCTGCATTGCGCATCTTGACGACTTCCTCGATGACGGCACGATATTTTTCACGAGCGGTCTTGTAGATACGGTCGTCCATATCATCACGGATAACGGGCTTGTTGGTAGGAATCTCAACAACGTCAAGTTTATAGATGTCCCACAATTCGCCAGCCTCCGTAATAGCCGTACCGGTCATACCAGCCAACTTGTGGTACATGCGGAAGTAGTTCTGCAGAGTAATGGTAGCAAAGGTCTGCGTAGCAGCCTCGACTTTCACGTGCTCCTTGGCCTCGACAGCTTGATGCAGGCCATCGCTCCAACGACGACCTTCCATGATACGACCAGTCTGCTCGTCAACGATCTTAACTTCACCATCAATGACCACGTACTCGTCATCCTTATTGAACATACAGTAGGCCTTCAGCAACTGCTGCAGGGTATGTACGCGTTCCGATTGTACAGCATAGTGCTGCAACATCTCGTCCTTCTTATTGATACGCTCCTCGTCCGAGAGAGTTGTCTCGCCTTCAAGGGCTGAAAGTTGTGATGTGATATCAGGCAATACAAACAGATCCTTATCGTTTACCTGTCCAGCCAACCATGCCGTACCCTTATCCGTCAGGTCGCAGGAGTTCAGTTTCTCGTCGACCACGAAGTAGAGAGGTTCTACTACCTCGGGCATACGACGGTTGTTGTTCTCCATATAGGTCTCCTCGGTCTTCAGCATACCGCTCTTGATACCTTCCTCAGAGAGGTACTTAATGAGAGGCTTGTTCTTTGGCATAGACTTATGCGAACGATACAGAGCTAAGAAACCTTCATCGACCATCTGCTGGCCTTCTTTCTTCTGACCGGATTCTATCAGACGGTTACCCTCAGTAATCTTCTGCTTGGCATCAGCCAGATATTGCGTAGCCAACTGCTTCTGCACACCTACCAGTTTCTCTACCAGTGGCTGATATTCTTCAAACATCTGGTCGTCGCCCTTGGGTACAGGACCAGAGATAATCAGAGGCGTACGGGCATCGTCAATCAACACGGAGTCTACCTCGTCGACGATAGCGTAGTTGTGGGCACGCTGTACAAGGTCGCTGGGCGAGATGGCCATGTTGTCACGCAGATAGTCGAAACCAAACTCATTATTGGTACCAAAGGTGATGTCAGCCTGATAAGCCTTACGACGAGCCTCAGAGTTAGGCTGGTGCTTATCGATACAGTCAACAGAAAGTCCATGGAACATATAGAGCGGTCCCATCCACTCAGAGTCACGTTTGGCCAAATAGTCGTTGACCGTCACCACATGAACACCATTACCTGTGAGGGCATTCAGGAAGACGGGTAGGGTGGCCACCAGCGTTTTACCTTCACCAGTCGCCATCTCGGCAATCTTACCCTGATGCAGAACGACACCACCAAACAACTGTACATCGTAGTGTACCATCTCCCACTTCAGGTCGTTGCCACCGGCAGTCCAATGGTTGTGATATATTGCTTTGTCGCCTTCAATCGTGATGAAGTCCTTGCGGGGGTCGCCAGCCAGTTCACGATCGAAATCTGTAGCTGTCACGATGGTCTCCTCATTCTCAGCAAAGCGACGTGCTGTCTCCTTCACGATAGAGAACACCTCAGGCATTACTTGGTCGAGAGCCTTCTCATATATGTCAAGCACTTCCTTCTCCAACTTGTCTATCTGTGCAAAGATTTCTGCACGTTCATCGATAGGCGTGTCTTCAATGGTGGCTTTCAGCTTGTTGATCTCTTCTTTCTGCTTTGTAGCAGAGTCCTGCACTTGACGCTGAATCTCCTTAGTGCGCTGGCGCAGTTGATCGTTATCGAGCTTTTGAATCTCAGGATATACAGCCTTAACCTTCTCTACAAGTGGCTGGATGAGCTTCATGTCGCGTGACGACTTATCACCAAACAACGAACGTAAAAACTTGTTGAAATTCATCTTTATAATTTACTAATTTACTAATTTACGATTTACAATTTAATTGCTTTCGCTTACCTTTTCATTAATAAGCGGGTGCAAAGGTACGAATTTTTTTCCGTACTCTTGCTTACCTTTCCACTTTTTTACCTTATTTTTCCTTAAAAAAGCAGTTCAGCCTGACAGGTATTGGGTGCTCGGATGCGGATGCATCGAGCAATTGTTGGGGCAATGTGTTCCGTTGTAACAGGACGCACTACTCGTTGTGTAGGCAGTTCGTTACCATAGAAAATGATGGGGAATTGGGCGGAAGGTGCAAAGGCAAATACGCGAGATTCTCCGTCTGTTGATACCTTTATCTCGTCACCTATTGTTGATACCGTCAGTTGGTCAATCTGGATACTAACAACTAGACGAGGCGTCTGGCGGATTGCCTGCCCCAGACTTTCAGCGTTAAATCCTAAGATGGCCAGCAGGGTGATGTATAGATACCTGTTTCTCATTTGCGAAGTCTGTCAATATGAAGCATACTTTGTAACAGCAAACATAATGCCAAACTCCATATGCCCTCGGCAAAAGACTGGAACAGACCGCCTATCAGGAACAGGCAGCTCAGGGCTGCTGTGATGCGCCAGTAAATGGTTTTCTTGCCTCTGACAACGGGCCAAAGGAACAGCCAGTGTATCGGATTCAGCAGGATGAACTGCAGGTTGAGGCTTACCGTAGGATGTTGCGAGAAGAGCATCAGGAACAAGACGATGCCGATGATGCCTATAGCCAGCATCAGCACAACTTCCCATGCCACAAAGATACAATGCCTCTTCCATTGGATAAAAAAGAGGACAAGACCTAAAGCCAGCAGACCAATAAAGCATTGTATGGGTGATAAAGGGAATCCTGATTCATGCATCTGAACGCCTGCAGGTACGCTAATGCGACGTTCCTTGACTAATGGACGATACGTGCCATCAGCATATATTTTTGCACGGTCGAAATCGTACATCAGGTTGTGTGGCAGGAACTCTTGTTGTCGCAATGTGGTGGGCTGATCAGACTTGATGCCAAGTAGTAAATCGTTGCCCCAACGTGACCAAGGATTATGCTGTGTCATGTCGTGAACCATATCACGGTATGTTGGTGTATAGTCCTCATGCTCAGAATATTCCACTTTCCCGTTAATGCATTGCTCGATAATATCTCTGGCCTTTGTAGTACAATTGTTATAGAAGTAATTGTAACGATAAATACGGTTCTCTGGACGAAGATTCTCGCTCAGAGCTTGGCGTAGATTGAACTTTTCTTGAGCAGTCAGATTCAATACTTGTTCTGTCACCATACTGCCAAAATGGCGATACTCTGCTTGGAACAGATGATAGGGGAATGCTCCCAATTCGTAGTCTGTCAGTCCAAAAACGAAGCGAGCCACAAAATTTGGAGCATGAAAATTAAATACACCATAATTGAAGGCCGCATCAATACCGCCTTTATGATTGTCATGATATCGTATGGCAGTATGACCATAAAGACTGTATACCTCATCGTGTGGTTGACAGGTAAGCAGGCTGATTTCTACAGAATCCATTGCCAGCAATGTGGAGTCGTCTTGTGCCGACACAGGTACAGCAAAACCTGTTATAAATGTTAAAAAACCCCATGTTAGGGCATTAAAAACGGTTTTTAAATGTTTCACGATGCAAAATTACGCTATATTTTCCATTTATCGTGCGATTATTTCGATTTTTTTCAATAATTTTGCAAGCCGAAATCGATATGATTATAAAATACAAGATGAATAAACGACTTTTTGCAACGATTCTGACAGGTGCTGTCACCTTGTCGGGTATGGCACAAGTGAGTAAGACATTGTCACCCTATAGCATGTATGGGTTAGGCGTGCTGTCTGACCAGTCTCAAGGTTTCAATCGTGGTATGGGCGGTTTGTCGATTGGATTGCGTGGCGGTACGATTGTAAATACGCTTAATCCTGCCTCCTATTCAGCAGTTGACTCGCTGACAATGATATTTGATATGGGCGTAAGTGGTCAGATAACGAATTTCAAAGAAGGCAATGTCAGCATGAACCGCAAGTCTGCTGATTTCGACTATGCTGTGGCCCTGTTCCGTGTGATGCCTAAGATGGGTGTCAGTGTGGGTGTGGTACCATTCTCTAATGTGGGCTATAGTTTCACTAGTAGTAAGCCCGTTGCAAATTCAAAACTTACATCAACAGGAACTTATTCAGGTAGCGGTGGTTTCAGTCAGGCCTTTGTTGGTGTCGGTTATGAGGTTATTAAGGGACTTTCTGTTGGTGCCAACCTTTCCTATTTCTGGGGTAAGTATAATAAGTCGCTATATAATGTCAGCAATGAAAGCTATGCTAAAACGACGACAAAGACTTATGGCACTACCATTAATTCCTATAAAATTGATTTGGGTGCTCAAAGCCAGTTTGCCCTTGACAAGGATAATATCTTGACTGTTGGTGCTACTTTGGGTATTGGTCATAAGTTGGGTGCTGATGCAGAAATGTCAGTTCTTAATGTTGATCCTCAGACATCTGTTTCAGATACGACCAAAGTAACGTTGAAGAATGCCTTCCAGCTGCCAATGACTTTTGGTGTTGGTGCCACATTGCTTCATAAGCGCAGCCTGACCGTTGGTGCAGATTATGCCTTCGAGAATTGGGGAAATATTGCTTTCCCATACTCTGATGACAACACTTCCGTCTATGAGATGTCGAATTCATTGCTTCGTAATCGTCACAAAATTACCATAGGAGCAGACTGGATTCCTGAACCCAACCCAATGGCACGCCGTTCGTTCTTCAAGCGTATTCATTATAAGGTTGGTGCCTCGTATGCTACACCTTATTATAATATAAAGGGAGATGACGGCCCCCGTGAGTTGGCATTAAGTGCAGGTTTCTCCATTCCTATCATTAATTCTTGGAATAACCGTTCGCTGCTGAATATTTCTGCCCAATGGGTCAACAGCTCATCAAAGAACTTTATCAAGGAGAACACCTTCCGAATCAATATCGGACTAACATTTAATGAGCGTTGGTTTGCCAAGTGGAAAGTAGACTAAGGCTGACATTTCGACACTTGTTGGCAGTAATGGTGACTTGTGCATGCATTGCTGCCTGCGATGAGCAGAAGGCGCATACGGCTCCTGCCATTTATGAGCGCGACTCTGTGTCGATGATGACTAGCTATGGTATTAATACGCTGATCTCCGACTCCGGTGTCATCAAATATAAGATAGTGGCCGAACGTTGGGATGTCAACACCGTGCGCCAGCCTTCCCGCTGGACATTCGAAAAAGGCATTTTCATGGAGCAGTTCGACGAACAGTTCCATGTTGAGGGCTATATTCAGGCCGATACTGCCTGGTATTACGACCAACAGAAACTTTGGGAACTGCGTGGTCGGGTGTATATTCGCAATGTTAATGGTCTTGTGTTCCGCAGCGAAGAGTTCTATTGGGATGGTGTCAGACATGAATTCTATTCATATAAATTCTCGCGCGTAGTGACACCAGAGCGTACCTTGGAGGGTACCTATTTCCGTAGCGATGAGCACATGACACATTACGAGGTTACTAATTCCGTGGGTTCGTTCCAGTCATCTGATATGGAGGGTGACCAGAATCAGACAGCCTCTAATTCATCATCTACAGCACCAGGCGACTCTGCAGCTCCCGCACCTCCTGTGCGTCAGGCTGCTACGCGCCATAAGGCCGCTCAGAAATCAGTTTACCAGCCATGACAAATCTCATTATAGGACTGCTCATAACTATGGTGTTCTCTGCCTTTTTCTCGGGCATGGAGATAGCCTTTGTGTCGAGTAATCGCTTACGTCTTGAGATGGACAAAGAGAAGAATGGCCTCTCTCAACGAGCTTTGGCCATGTTCTATAGCCATCCTAATAACTTCATCAGCACAATGTTGGTGGGTAATAATATTGCGTTGGTGGTTTATGGCATCCTCTTTGCGCGGATTTTTGATACTACGCTGTTTGCGTCGTTCAGTGATAGTGCCCGTGTGACCTGCGATACTTTGCTTTCTACCATCGTCGTGCTTTTCACTGGTGAGTTTATGCCCAAGACTATTTTCAAGTCGAATCCTAATGGTCTTCTCACTTTTTTTGCTGTTCCTGCTTATTTGTGCTATATCATACTTTGGCCAATCTCGCGCTTTGCAACCATATTATCGCGTGGACTATTACGCCTGTTTGGCGTTAAGATGCCTAAAGAGGTTGAGGATAAGGAATTTACGAAGATTGACCTGGACTATCTCGTACAATCGAGCATTGACAATGCTTCCAACGATGAAGAGATAGAAGACGAGGTGGAACTGTTTCATAATGCCCTCGACTTTGCTGATACCAAGGTGCGTGACTGTATGGTACCTCGTACAGAGATAGATGCTGTAGATTTGGAGGAGTGTACCATTGATCAACTGAAGAACAAGTTCATAGAGAGCGGACATTCCAAGGTTGTTGTATTTCGTGAAGATATTGACCATATCGTGGGCTATATCCATAGTTCCGACCTGTTCCGCCCATTGCCTGAGAAACTGGACTCGCTGGTGCGTGACATGCCTTATGTGCCTGAAACCATGGCAGCCCGTAAGCTGATGCATATCTTCCTACAACAGAAGAAGTCATTGGGTGTTGTCATTGATGAATTTGGAGGTACCAGCGGACTAGTGTCACTCGAGGATATTGTTGAGGAGATTACAGGTGATATAGAGGACGAACATGACAACCAGAAATATGTGGCTAAGCATTTGTCTGACGGTGATTATATGCTTTCTGGCCGCTTGGAAATAGAGAAAGTCAACGAGATGTTTGACCTTGAATTGCCTGAAAGCGATGATTACATGACTGTTGGAGGCCTGATTCTGCATGAATACCAGTCGTTCCCAAAACTTAACGAGGTGGTGCGTATTGGGCGCTTCGAGTTCAAGATTGTGAAGAATACAATGACTAAAATTGAGCTTGTCAGACTGAAAATTGTCGATAAAGATGAGCGATAAATGATGAAATCATTATTTTTTCGCAAAAACATGCCGAAATTAAAGTAGAATTTAGTAATTTTGCAGGCTGAATTGACGAAACTTAAAGAAATAACAAATAAAACATAAAAATTAAAAGCTAAAAAATGGCAGCAATTGGTAAAATTAGAAGCTGGGGACCAGTACTCGCTACAGTGATTGGTCTGGCCCTGTTTGCATTCATTGCCGAGGAGATGTTCCGTTCTTGTGAAGCCACAAGCAACGAGAAACGTCAGCAGGTCGGCGAAGTGTTAGGTAAGAAAATTTCAGTACAGGACTTCCAGAGTCTTGTCGATGAGTACCAGGAAGTCATTAAGATGACTCAGGGCCGCGACAATCTCTCTGAGGAGGAACTCAATCAGGTCAAGGACCAGGTATGGCAGCAGTTTGTTACCAATACCGTTATTGAGGCCGAGGCTTCTAAGGTTGGTCTGACTGTAACTGACGAGGAACTTCAGAACGTGCTTAAGACGGGTACTAACCCCATGTTGATGCAGACTCCGTTCGTTAATCAGCAGACTGGTCGTTTTGATGCTACTCAGCTCACCAAGTTCCTTAACGATTATAAGAAAATGCAGTCGCAGGGTGGTCAGCAGCTGGAGCAGTATGACCGTATTTACAAGTACTGGAAGTTCATGGAGAAGATGCTGCGTCAGAATCTTCTGACCTCTAAGTATCAGAGCCTGTTGTCACAGTGCTTGCTGTCGAATCCTGTTTCTGCCAAGATGGCTTTTGATCAGCGCAACGAGGAGAGCGACATCCAGTTGGCTGTTCTGCCATACAGCAGCATTAAGGATAGCGAGGTAGAGCCCACTGACGCTGACTTGAAGGCTAAGTACGGTGAGATGAAGGAGATGTTCCGTCAGTATACCGAGAGCCGCGACATCAAGTATGTAGACTTCCAGGTTGTTGCTTCTAAGGCCGATCGTGATGGCCTGATGAAGACTATGAAGGATGCTCAGCAGCAGTTGGAGAGCGGCATGGTTCCCGCCGAGGTTGTTCGCAAGGCTCAGTCACAGCAGCCCTACACAGGCATTGCCGTCACTCGTGGCGCTCTGCCCAACGACATTGCTGCTAAGGTTGACTCTATGCAGGTTGGTCAGATTACGGCTCCCTTCGAGACCGCTTACGACAACACCCTCAATGTTGTGAAGCTCATTGCCAAGACTCAGATGCCCGACTCTGTAGAGTATCGTCAGATTCAGGTGGGTGGCACAACTGCCGAGGAGGCTCACAAGCGTGCAGACAGCATCTATACCGCTCTGAAGGGCGGTGCCGACTTCGAGGCATTGGCTAAGAAGTATGGTCAGGGTGCCGAGAAGCAGTGGATGACATCTTCGATGTATGAGCGTTCACAGACTATTGACGCTGACACCAAGAACTACATTGAGGCTCTCAATACGCTGCAGGCTAACGAACTGAAGAACCTCGAGTTCACCAACGGCAACATCGTTCTGCAGGTTACTGCTCGCAAGGCCATGGTAACCAAGTATGACGTTGCAATTGTGAAGCACACTATTGACTTCTCGAAGGGTACTTACAGCGAGGCTTACAACAAGTTCAGCCAGTATGTCAGCGAGAACAAGACACTTGAAGGTCTGGAGAAGAACGCACAGAAGTTCGGCTTCCGCGTTCAGGAGCGTAAAGACCTCTACAATTCAGAGCACACCGTGGCTGGTCTGCGTGCCACCCGTGAGGCTATGAAGTGGATCTTCGACAGCAAGGCAGGTGATGTTTCTCCTCTTTATGAGTGCGGAAACAACGACCATCTGCTGGTTATCGCCCTGACCGGTGTTCATCCTGAGGGCTATCGCGATGCTAGTGACGAGCAGGTTAAGAATGCTCTGAAGGCAGAGGTTCTGAAGGATAAGAAATTCCAGAAGCTTGCCGAGAAACTGGCTGGTGTGAAGTCTATCGCTGATGCCAAGGCTAAGGGTGCTACCATTGACAGCGTTCGTCAGATTACCTTCTCTGCTCCTGTCTTCGTACAGGCTGCTGGTAGCTCTGAGCCCGCTCTCTCTGGTGCTGTAGCAGCTGTTAAGGCTGGTCAGTTCTCGCCTGCTGTAGTCAAGGGTAACGGTGGCGCATACCTCTTCCAGGTGCTCGAGAAGAAGCAGCGCGAGGGTGCCAAGTACGACGAGAAGCAGCAGATGCAGCAGATGCAGCAGCAGGCTATGCAGGCCGCTGGTCGCTTCATGTACGAGCTTGTTCAGAAGGCAAACGTAAAGGACAACCGCTATCTCTTCTTCTAAGCAGAGACTATCAGTTAAACATAACAACAATGAGGTGCGTCATTTCCGATGCACCTCATTTTTGTTGATACTCACTTCCTCATTTTCAGAGTCCGCTTTCCTCAGCAATTACATGCCGCCTTCCTCGCCACCACCAGTCGTACCTCCGGTGTTACCACCTTCGTTGCCACCAGTATTACCACCAGTGTTACCACCGGTGTTGCCACCAGTGTTCTGGCCAGTGTTCTCGCCCGTGCCGTCGTCAATTTCGGCATCGTCAGCACTGGTGACGCGCTTGACCTCCTTGCCGTCACGGTCGTAGCAGCTGATGACCACTGCGGTGTTACGCAGCTCGTCCTTCAGCTCGACAGCGGGCGTGAAGATGATGCGACGTACCTTGATGAGCGAGGTCTTCACCTTGTTCACGTCGTCGACACTGGTAGCCGACAGACCGAAACGACAGGTGCCCAGGCCGGGCAGTGGCACTGAGTGTCCTTCGGGCAGCCATGCCTTGATGACCTCGCCGGCAGCGTCCCAACAAGCCTGCATGACGCCTTCCGACACACCGCTGCGCAGGGCAGCTTCCTTGATGACTTTGCTCTGAGTGAGCGATGAGTACAATTCGGGCTGCATGACATAGCGCCACTCGCCTTCGGACTCCTTGGAGAACTTCAACTTCTTCTCCCTTGCTTTGACTTTTAATGCCATAATTTGTTGTGTTTTTACATGGTATTAAACTATCGCACGACCAGCTACATCGGGTGGCCGCTTCCCGCTTGTAATAAGCGCTTTTAATTACTCTACAAAGATACGAAAAATATCTGAATTATCCAAATTTTGTGCAAGGAGAATGTAATAAATAATGTTAATTATTATATTACTGAGCCGCAGCCAAAATTCAGCTATAAGCTAAATATTTCATCAATTATTTTTGTAAAAAATGTTATATTTTATCAGCTCTTTTATAGAAATACCCCTGGCTTACGCCAGCCCCCTTATAGGGGTCTTCAAATCCACGATGCGACGGAGAAAAAAATGCATCGCGACGGAGAAATTTCTACGATGCGATGGAGGAATAATTCCCTTGAGTTTTTGATGATGATTGAATTGCTGACAAGGAACTGGTTAGTAGAGAGTTATACGCTTTGTTTTGAGTTTTCTCTGACTTTTCTCTATAAAAAAAGGAAATAATAAATATTGTAAGGAGTTTTTTGGGGAAAAGATGACAAAAACTTAAAAGTAATCTGCTGAAAAGCCGTCTGTACGGGCATTTCGGCTCATCAGACGGCTTTTGAAAAACTCAAAATCAATATTCACTCAGAAGATTGGCGCGTGCTTTTGTGCAATGTAGTCGGCAATGTCGAACTTGGGCTGGCTTTCTGCAGCTACACGCTGGCAGAAGTCGCTAACGATGAAGTTGGCCAAATCAGCCATACTTTTTAACGCTTGCGTCCATTCGTCAACGGCATCACAGTCGGGAATGACGACGACATCGCGACCTTGCAGGGGGCTCAGCACGCTATGCCTAAGCATGGATTTGTTTCCAGTTGCCACCCATGTCAGTTGCGGAAAGGCCAAAGCGCCGAACAGTGCGTTTTTCGGACTTTCAACGAGTGCAACAACGCTGTCAGGATAGCGGCTGAGCAGGTGCTCTCCGAAAAGACAGGCCGACTTGAATACAGCCCCCTTGGGCAGTTTGCCAGCGTCAGCCCACATCTTCCCAAGCCAGAAACATGCATCGCTATGACAGAAGCGTGACGATGCGGTGTCGGTCTCGTAATGCTGTACTTTCAGGTTGCAGACACGACCATATCGGTCGATATTAGGAAAGACGGTGTAGTCATCCTGTCCGTTTATCGCGTAGCAGCCGATACGGTATTCCTCCACGATCCACTCTACGGCCTCGGGCTGGAACATTTGCATCAGGCACTGACAGAGCGAGTTTTCCGTTGACACCAACTCGTCCAGCATCTCCATTGGGATATAGGTGTATTCTGGCTCTACGGTCTTTGCGATGGGACGTGACTTGGTTTTGGGGACGTAGCCGCCATGCTGTAGTGTACTGATGCCAAACGTCTGAGACAGCCACTGGCAGGCGTCTTGAAACGTCCACCCTTCATGCTGCATCGTGTAGGCAATGACATCGCCTCCCTTGTCGCAGGCGAAGCAATGGCAGTAGTTCTTACCCTTGCCTTCGACCAGCGATAACGAAGGGTGCTCATCGTCGTGCCAGGGACAGCTGGTGACATGATTTACGCCCACCTTCCGGACGTTGTCACCCAACCGCCTGGCCACCTCCGTGATGGAGATGGCGTTCAGGCGGTCTTTGTCGTAGTGTTCGTGCTGTGTATTCATTCTGCGTTGACTTTAATCTTGAAGCGTTTCAAGTTGCCATACATCTCTGGCGCACCGACCAATGACTCCAGGCGCTCGTAGAACTTCTGCTTGCCAAGCGGCTTGAGTGATGAGTCCAGGCAATAGCTCTTGTAGGCCTTATGGATTTCGGAAGCCTCCGTCGTATACTCCGACGGTTCGCAGAGCTCGTTGTAGAACAGGCGGACATTGTCCGACTGCAGGCGATACTGATCGAGCGCCTTTTCGCATTTCTCGCTCGCTGTAAAATCGCTGCGTTTCATCAGTTCATGCAGGGCCTCCAGCGCCCAGTTGAGAATACCGCTGATTTCGGCCTTCAGTTTCGATGTCAACTGGCGGTCGATTTCCTCCTTGGGTATCGTCACTTCATAGGGTAGGATGATGAGACGACGGAAGAAGCCAAAAGTGTTCTCGGCTTTCGGAAGCTGGTTGAACGCTGCAATGAACTTGCCGTAGTTGTCGGTCTCGCGCGGGTCGACGTACAAATGCTTGATAAGTACGCGCTCACCCGAGGTCAGTTGCTTTAGCACGTTGGGGTTGACATCCTTGCCTGACTCATGCGAGATGTTCAGCTTCTTGCCCTCAATGCCGGCACGCTTCACCTCGTCGGTAGTCAGGTCGGACAGCGAGAGGTAGCTGACATTCATTGAACCCAGCAGCGACTCAATGATTTCCAGCGTCACGCTCTTACCGTTCAGACCGCCTCCGTAGAGCAGCAGCATCTTCTCAAGGCGGTGGTTGTTCATCAGACAGTAGTCAATGAACTCACGCAATACCTGCTGTGACTCTGCTTCTGGTAACACACGGTCAAGAAACGAATGCCACAGGGGACAATCCGCCGTAGGGTCGAACACATAGCCCAGTGTGTAGGTGAACAAGTCTTCCTTACGATGCTCGCGTTGTTCTACGGTGCCGTCGGCCTTCACCACCAATGTACCGTTACGGAGGTTCAGCCAGACCTCTCCGTCGGGAATGCGCTGCTTGCGGTTCTCAGCCAGATTGTAGGCCAAACCCTCAGTCAGCTGGCACATGAACCGATGATCCATGCGTTGTGATTCAGGCAGACCGCACTGTTCAGCACAGCGGCTGACGAAGTCCTTCCACTGTTGCGGTTCGATGTCCTCCCAGTGACTGCCTGTGTAGACTCTGACATGCTGTTCGCTGTTGAGCTTCTCAACATACTCCGGACACCACAGCAGTCCGTCGGCAGCACGGATAGCCTCACGCATGACGATCTCACGGACTGCCTGCTGCTTGGCACCCTTCTCCGACATGGCCTGGAGGATGTCGTTGGCCTTCGACTCCACGCGATCAGCTATGACCTTCAGCGTGATGTCTGTCATCTGGCCCTCGCGCTCACGGTGCTGAGCCTCTAATTCACCGACCTTTTGGGTCAGTTCCTGCTCCAAGTTCATGGAGCTTGAAAAATCAGTATTTTCCATATTCTTTTTATTATTTATGGAAAACGTGGTCTCAGGTTTACCTTGCCGCCAGCGTCTGATGTGCCACCACTTATTCAACGTGCGGCTACACGTCTCAAAAGCTGGTGCAAAATTAAGCCTTTTGGATGACACTTCACTTTTATCTTTTAACTTTGAAAAAGATATTGATTGAGTCCTTATTAGCCTCTTTTTGACTTACATTTGGTATTTATTGACGACTAAAAGTACTTATTGACCTTTGTAACTATATTATTTTGACAACTCACATGACAAATCAGGTCAAAAACAATAATATTTTTGATCTCTCTGTGTCAAAAACATGTCAAAAAGGACGGACTTACTATCGAGATTGCCAGTCCTATAAATGTTATTAAGGGTAAAAATAAAAGTTAATATTTCGCTACGAATGCGTCAATAGCGGCGTTGAAGCTATTTTGTCGACGAGTAATTTCATCGTTCTCGATGCTGATTAATTTCTTTTTCTCTGCCTTGACAGCTCCAATCTTTACTACACCTGTAAAACGGCAATCAGGAGCAGATAGTATTTTATCTGTGAGATACTCCAGTAATATAGAATAGTACTTCTTGTCTTTAATGTGACACCATTCAAACAGACGTAACAAGAACTCTCCACCCACCATGCCTTCATGCTTCTCAATCTTCATGTCCTTCAAATCAGAAAGATGCAGAAGCAACGTACGTACACGCATTACTTGTTCAGTTCGCTCCTTGCCCCAAAGAAACATCTCCTTCTTGTCAAGCCCAACCTTATTGGCATCATATACAGCTTTGCATATAACATAATCATTCCATTCTTCAACGTTCAACACATGAAACAAATCGGCAATCATCTGTTGAGCGTCTTCAGCATCCTCAATAGCTTTCATAATGTCGTTATCCAGATTGGCATTCGACTCCTTAAACCTCTTAATGATAGAGCGATTATGCATCAATGTCTCTTCAAAGCATTTGTCATGCAGATTATTTACCTCCTCAACATGCTGTCGTAGATAGTTCTCGCGTTCTATGACTTCCAAGCAGATGGTTACGTTGTCTTCTGCTGTGTTCAGGTAACTGACAAGTTCTTCGTAAAGCATCATGACAGTTTTCCCGTAAAGGTCAGTACCAAACATGTCTTTTGAATAAGGTCCCTTCAACAATGGAGTTCGTTCAAAAACGACAGGTGAATCAACATCTATGGGTAATTGTTTGTTTGAGCGATAGCAAAACTTCATAACTGCATCAGTTATACCTTTTAGCGTACTACGCATCCTATTCATTGCTGACTCCGCAGTAGAAAAATAGGTATTATGGTCAGTAGCGTATTCATCATTGAATGTCAACTTCCATTTGTTCAGACGTGTGTTCTCCATCAGTGCATAACTATGACTGTTGCGTATCTTGACCGTAAATGCCATGATAGCAGCTTCGTCCCAGCTATGCAATTTCAATCCGTAAAGAAAACGGTCAACCGAAGCCTGTGGAAGTGAGTTGTCCAACATTATCAGTGATTCCTCTGTCTTTTCCAAGTGTTTCTCTATTACCATGTTTCCTGAATTTAATTATTGATGTTAAGACTGCAAAGATACAAAACTTCTGAGACTTACGCAAAAAATAGCTGTAAATCTTTTGTCGTCTAACTTTTTATACCTATCTTTGCACCGTGTTCAGATGAACATATGACATATTAGGCTCTGACATATCCGAATTACCACCTCGAAATAATAGAGCCAATTACTCACAGAGCGAATGCGCTTTATGCGCAGGCGTTTCTGCGATGTGAGTAAGGTTGTGGTAAACCTCGGATATGCGTGGACAATGTCTGCGCATTTGTGTTGTTAATAAACTAAAAACGAAAAAGTATGAAAAAAGTATTATGGTTCATTCTCATGCTAGTCTCGATGACAGCAGCGGCACAAAAAGATGTAACAAAATTCCTGGGAATCCCAGTGGATGGCTACAAATCTGAGATGAAAAAAAAGCTGATAGACAAAGGATTTACTTACAATCCCCAATATGACTTCTTAGACGGAGAGTTTAATGGTCGTAATGTCCATGTTTATATAGTAACAAACAATAATAAAGTTTGGAGGATTATGGTTGCGGATGCCAATCCATGTAGTGAAACAGATATTAAAATCCGTTTCAATACTCTTTGTCGACAGTTCTCAAAAAATCCCAAATATGTTCCAGCCAATTTTGAGGACGATAATTATATTATTTCAGAAAGTGAGGACATCTCTTATGAAATGCTTGTTCATAAAAAAAGGTATGAGGCAGCTTTCTATCAAATACCAGAACCATCATTAATTGATTCTATAGCTCTAAACAGAAAAATACGCGAAGTACTTTTGCAGGAATACACACAAGAGGAAATAGAGAATCCTACAAAAAAACAGAAGGAAAAAATTGATACAGTTATTGAGTATGAAACCAAAAAAGTCTATTTTGAATTGATGGAGAAGAAAAATGTATGGTTTATGATAAGTGAGACTTATGGAGAGTATTTCATTTCATTATTTTATGACAACGAATATAACCATTCGGATGGAGAAGATTTATAACAATTGTGATCAGGTGACGGTTCTCTGATCCCTTCATGCTCACACGGGGACTGTCCCCCTGTGAGGTCCGATAATCATTCAAGGGCTTGCTTCACGCCACGCGGAGCAGGCCCTGATTGTAGTGCCGAAGAATAAAAAGTCTGCTGGATTT
>CAMVOS010000026.1 GCA_947169185.1 uncultured Prevotella sp. | reverse complement strand
CTTTACCTTTTTATTATATATTTCAAATCGGTGCGACTGGGTATTGAACAGGTAGGATTTCCAGTTCGAGCGACAGATGATGTTGCCGTTGCCGTCTTCCGCAAGATAGCTGAAACGGTTGGTTTCCAAGGGACAATTATCGCCAGGACGTGTCTTGAAGGTTTCAAAGCGGTAGCCGTCGTAGCGTCGCAAACCATCCCACGTTGCCAACCAGATATACCCTTGTCTATCCTGTATCATGTGCTGCACCAGTGCCTCCGAAAAACCATCGTTTTCTCCGAAGTGCTGGATGCGGATCGGGTTACCCTGAGAGGTGATGGCTGCCAGTGTGATACACTGACTCATCATCAGAAGCAAAATAAGTTTCTTCATAAGCGTAGTAATGTGAGTGTACAAAAGTACAAAATAAAAATCAAAATGGAGTATTTTCGTCCGAAAAACACAAAAAAAGGATTATTTTCACCGTCAAATGTACTTTCTTAACCCTTTGGTGCCCATTTGTTGTCTACTTTTGCAATCGAAAAGACTACAACATATTCATAAATTATTATTACAACAAATCAAAGTATGGTAAAACAAACTATTCTATCAATGTTTTTGCTGTTTGCCACTATCGTTGCCCATGCACAGGGTGGCCAGGTGAACGGCAAAGTGAAAGATGCAATGGGTGAACCTATCATCGGTGCTACGGTAATAGAGGCAGGCAATCCCAAAAATGCTACAGTGACCGACTATGATGGTAACTTTTTACTGAAGTTATCGCCTAAAGGTCGTCAGATTATCGTGTCGTATGTGGGTATGAAGCCTAAGACACTAAAGGCCACTCCTGGCTCTCAACTCAGTATCTCGCTGGAGGAAGATGAAACAACACTCAGTGAGTTGGAAGTTGTAGCTGTAGGTTATGGTGTGGCTCGCCGCCGCGATTTGACGGGAAGTATCTCGTCTGTTGGCGAAAAGACGTTGAAACACATCACTACAACCAATGCAGCTTCGGCCATCACGGGTCGTCTGGCTGGTGTCAATGTGGTGACGACACAGGGATCGCCCGATGCCGATGTCACAGTACGTGTTCGTGGCGGTGGTTCTATCACTCAGAACAATGAGCCACTGTTTATTGTCGACGGTTTTCAGGTGTCGAGCATTGCCGACATTCCTCCTACAGATATTGAAAGTGTCGACGTACTGAAGGATGCGTCGTCGACGGCCATCTACGGTGCCAAGGGTGCCAATGGTGTTATTCTGGTGACAACAAAGAGCGGTAAGACGGGTAAGACGGAAGTGAACTTCAACGTGACGCTGGGCTGGAACCGTTTCTATAACGAGACTGAGGTGCTGTCGCCATACGAGTACGTCTATCTGCAACGCGAGTTGGACAATGGCAACAATGCCAGTTTCTTCGACCGCTATGGTCGTTGGGAGGACATCGACATCTATAAGAGCCGTGAGGGTACCGACTGGCAGAAAAAGCTGTTCGACCGTACGGGTTTCAAGCAGAGCTACAACGTGAACATCAACGGTGGCTCGCAAGACCTGATCTACAGTCTGAGCTATACGCATGACGACGAGACGTATATCATGCAGTCGTCCGACTACAAGCGCGACAACCTGAATGCCAAGATTACCAAGAAGTTCTCGAAGACGCTGCGTCTTGACTTCAACAGCAAGATGACCT
Source organism: uncultured Prevotella sp. (assembly GCA_947169185.1). Lineage (GTDB taxonomy): Bacteria > Bacteroidota > Bacteroidia > Bacteroidales > Bacteroidaceae > Prevotella. The sequence continues at coordinate 30,040 of CAMVOS010000026.1, read as the reverse complement.
ATCGTGTAGTCAACGGTCCCAGTGTGTCAGCAGGCAACAAGTTGCGCGACTGCGTGAAATATCCGTCCATCGGTACGCTGACCGATCTGGGTATCGACGATTTGGGCGATGCCAGTGATTTGAGCTATGAAAATATCAGTAACCTGAACGACCCGTTCTATAATATAGCCAACGAGTATAAGAAGCAGACGTTCTTCAACAACTCGTACAATCTGGCACTGACGTGGGACATCATGCCTTGGCTGTCGTGGCGCACCGAGGGTACATACGGCTTCACCTACAATCGTCAGGACAACGTATTCCTGGCCAACACCGGCGAGGCTAACGGACGTTCGGGATTCCCCGTGGCCAAGCGTCAGTACACGGATGGCAACAATTGGACATTCCGCACGCTGCTTAACCTGAAGAAAGACTTTGCCCTGCACCATGTGGACGCTATGGCAGGCTTCGAGGCCAACCATTCGAAGTCGAACAATATGAAGATTGAGTCCGACTACTATCCACTGGATTACACCGTCGACAACATTCTGGCCATGTGGAACAACGGTACGCAGGAACCCACGTATACGACGATTGCGGAGCCCAGCCGTACACTGTCGTACTTCGGACGTCTGAACTACGTCTACGGTGGCAAGTACTACGTGACCTTCACCCTGCGTGCCGACGGTACGAATGTGTTCTCTGAGGGTAACAAGTGGGGCGTGTTCCCTGCCTTTGCAGCAGCGTGGCGTATCAGCGACGAGGGGTTCATGGCGTCTACCAAGGCGTGGCTCGACAATCTGAAGTTGCGCTTCTCGCATGGTGTAGCTGGTAATGCGCGTGTAGGTAGTTATTGGCGTCAGACCTACAGCCCCGTGACAAACGTGAAGAACCTGTACTATCAGGGTGAGACAGGCCAGAGTAGCATGCAGCCATCTACCGTTCTACGTAACGAGGAACTGACGTGGGAGACAAAGCACTCCACCAACATCGGACTGGACTTTACGCTGCTGAAGAAACGCCTGGACGTGTCTGTCGACTGGTATAACGACGTGACAAAGAACCTGATCATGTCGGTGCAGCTGCCCAGCAATTCGGGCTACAATACGCAGTATCAGAACCTAGGACAGACCACCAACCGCGGTATCGAGCTGACGGTCAATGCCAACCTGATTCAGAAGAAGGACTTCTACGTGGACGCCAACTTCAATATCTCGTTCAACAAGAACAAGGTCGACAAGCTGTACGGCACCGACAAAGACGAGATGATACTGTCGGGCGGCTCGTTCCCCAGCACGGGTAGCGACAACTACCGCGTATTCGTGGGCGACGAGGTAGGGCTGATGTACGGCTACGTATGTGACGGCTACTACGGGTTCGATGACTTTACATTCAACGAGACTACCAAGCGTTGGGATATCAATGAAGGAACGGTCAATTGCTCGGGTGTGCTGTCACGATCAGGAGCATGGTTCGGACCCGGACACCTGAAGTTGAAGGACCTGAACGGTGACGGAAAGGTGGATGCCGACAACGACCGCCAGGTCATCGGACATGCACAGCCCAAGCACACGGGCGGTTTCGGCATCAATATGGGATGGAAGGGACTGGACTTGACTGCGCTGTTCAACTGGTCGTATGGCAACGATGTACTGAACATCAACAAGGTAGACTATACCAGCTACGACCTGTCGAAGCGCTACCAAAACATGTCGACGGACATGACACTGGACAAGCGATTCACCGTCATCGACCCCACAACGGGCCAAAACATCTACAATGGCGAGTATGCCAACCCCGCGCGTCTCGAGGAACTGAACCAGGGCAAGACGATGTGGCATCCGCTGATGAACAACAGCGTGACCACCGACTGGGCTGTTGAAGACGGCAGCTACCTCCGACTCGGAACCCTGACGCTGGGCTACTCGCTGCCACAGAGCGTGCTGCGCCACATCGGTGCCAAACACCTGCGCATCTACGCCACGGGCACTAACCTCTTCTGTATCACCGGCTATAGCGGTCAGGACCCGGAGGTGAACATCTCGTCGAACAATATGGTGATGGGCTACGACCGTTCGGCCTATCCGAAGGCACGCTCGTTCGTCCTTGGCGTAAACCTGAGATTCTAAAGTTAACAGATAATAGATAAAAGATAATAGATAAAAGATATGAAAACCAAGAATATCATACATCAAGTGGTGGCAGCAGGACTCTTCTCTCTTCTCTCTCCTCTCTCCTCTCTCCTCTTTACATCATGCTCCGACTTCCTCGACACCGAGTCGCCCTCGCAGCAGACATCACAAGTCATCTACGAGAACGAGGGAATGGCTCGCTCGGCCATCATGGGCGTCTACAGCGACCTGGCAGGCACATACGTCTATGGTCAGAAGATGTCCGTCAACTGGCAGGGCGTCAGCGATATCGAACTGGCCAGCGGCTATAATAGTGACCCGTCGAAGGAGCTGACCAGCGACACGGGCGCAGCCAACTTCTACAGCGACTGGTACAACCACACCGTACAGTGGCAGTATATCTTCAAAATGGCCGAACGTGCGGCAACAGCCGTTGAGGGCATTCGCAACAGCAAGGCTCTGCAGAGTGGCAACAAAACCATGCGCCGCTATCTGGGCGAGGCACTGACGCTGCGGTCGATGGCCTACTTCGAACTGGTGCGCCGATGGGGCGACATTCCCTATAAAGAGGGTACGTCGAATAGCGACCTCTCGAACGTCTATGCCGGCAAGACCAGCCGCGACGAGATATATGCCGCCCTGATACGCGACATGCAGGAGGCCATTGAGTACCTGCCGTGGATGGGCGAGACGGGCGAATATACCTGCGAACGTATCACCAAGGGTTTTGCTAAAGGTCTGCTGGCTCGTATCGCACTGTTTGCCGGTGGTTGGAGCGTGCGCGACGGCAACCAGTTTACCGACGACGCGAACATTGAGCACTACCCCACTGGTGTGCCAGGCATGGGCGAGATGAACGGTTTCTACGTGGGACGCGTCAAGAACTGGAAGGACTACTACAAGATTGCCGAACAGCAGTGTGCCGAAATCATCGGCGACGGCCAGAACCCCCACCAGCTGGATCCCGACTACGGACACATCTGGCGTACCGTCTGCCATCTGGACTATAACGGCTTTGGCGAGAACCTGTTCGAGGTGGCCAACGGACTGGGATACAGTGGTGACGTAGGGACGCTGATGGGACGCGAGATGAGTGGCAACATCGGATTCGGCAACACAGGATGGGGAGCCAGCTACGTGGCAACGAACGGTTATTACTTCTACTCGTTCACACCCACCGACCAGCGTCGCGACTATGCCTGCTGGTGGCCACTATTCACCAAGGAGAGCAACCAACTGGGTGAGACAATGCGTGGCGACATGCTGAACGTACACCTGGGCAAGTGGTGCTACTTCTGGACCAACGATGCCTACAAGGCACTGGCTAAGGCTGCCAGCGGACGTCCCAACACGGGCATCAACTGGATTCTGATGCGCTATAGTGACGTGCTGCTCATGTTTGCCGAAGCCCGCTATGCCTTAGAAGGAGCCGACACACGTAGCACGGTGGCAGGCATCTCGGCCCGTGAGGCTTTGGAGAAGGTGCGCGAGCGTGCCTTCGGTGTCGGTTCGGCAGAGGTAAAGAACTATGACCCAGACTTCTTCAACGCCATTGTCAACGAGCGCGCATGGGAGTTTGGCGGCGAGGGCATCCGTAAACTCGATCTGGTACGCTGGGGACTGCTCGACCAGAAGATAGAAGAGATGAAGGAGGCACTGGTGAAGATCTACGACGGTCAGCAGACGGTCAAGATATTCGACAAAACCTACGAGCCAAACCAGTTCCCCGACAAGGTGTACTATAAGATGCATACCGGCGAGAGCGGCTATCCCGAGGTAGATATCGCATCGGTAAACTTCTACCGTCAGCTGAATGCCAATCCTGATCCCGACCAGTACAAGGAACTGACCTGGGTACGCAAGGAGAACAACGAGAACGATGTTGTCACCCGCTCAGTGCGCATTCTGCTCTGTGCCACAGGTCTGCGTGCCAGCTACGACTACAGTACGCTCCTAGGACAACTGCAGTATGGACAGCAGATTCAGGAGAAGTTGGCTACGTACATCATGGGTAACAAGGTGTGTAACTACCGTCACTTCTTCTCCATCTACTACGATGACATCTACAAGTCGAACGGCTATCTAAAGAATTCCTACGGCTACGACCACAGCGTGGAGTAATTGAAAATTGAGAATTGAAAATTGAAAATTGAGAATTATGATTACCAAGACAAACAAAAATAGTAATGCTATGAGACAAACTGTAAAAGTATTCTCTTACCTCTTACTTCTTACCTCTTGCCTCTTCACATCATGCGCTGAGGATGCCAACGAGTGGGCTGTCGACCAAAACTATGCACGTCTGTATCGTACCACCCATTTCGAGATAGAGAAATCTATGGCAACCTCCGTTGTACTGAAGTTCAACGGTGTTGCCGAGGCCACGAAATACGTCTTTGAGTTTAGTCTCGACAGCATGCAATTTGCCAACATTGTCCGTACCGAAGAGGTGAAGGCCGATACACTGACACCCTATAGTGCTGGTAAGACCGCCGTACAGACAGAGTATCTGAAGCTGTTCGAAGACCTCTATGGCACCACGCGCTATTCAGCCCGCGTCAAAGCCATCAACGAACGCACAGGTAGTGAGTCGGGATGGTACGGACTGAGCTTTATGACACCTGCCGAACAGATCTTTACTTCTGTCACACCAGGTATCACTGATGTCAATCTGCGCTGGTTGGCTGACAAGTCCGTATCCGATATCAAGATTGGACAACTGTCGGGCAAGGATACCACATGGATACAGTCCATTAGCGTGACCGCAGGCATGCAGCAAGCTGGCGAGACAACCATCGCTGACCTGACACCTGGCACCAACTATGTCGCACAGATTCTGAACAACGGTTTCCTACGTGGCACGTGGAAATTCCGCACCCTCGGCTCAGCTGTCGGACAGACCATCGAGGTCAATCCTGGCGACGACCTGCTGACACTGCTCACCGAAGCTACCGACGAGACCGTGACACTCATCTTCACAGGCGGACAGGAGTACGACATAGAAAACCAGTTGCGCATCCCTGAGAATGCCGTCAACGTCTACTTTGCCGGTAAGACGGTTAATGGCCAAAAGCCCGTGCTGAACATGACCAAAGGTCTGCGACTCACCGGCAACAAGGGCAACATCTGCTTCCAGTCCGTCATCATTGACGACAAGATGGGCGAGGCCTACTGGTTCAACCCCGACAAAAACAATGTCGACACCTATAGCTTCCAGGGCTGCGAAATCCGCAACATTCCGCGTACATTGGTCTATGTCAACAACGACAACGTGACGTTCCGCCAGATTCTCATCGACAACTGTATCGTCTATAACGTCGGAACCAGCGGATACGGCATGATAAACATTGGTAAGAACACCACAGTAATGGAAACCATCAGCATCACCAACTCGACGCTCTGCGAGATAGGCGACCAAACTATGGACCTACGCTGTCAGATAGACCTCTTCAAGTTCGACCGCTGCATTTTCTGCAACTACACCACAAAACTGCAGAAGTGGATTCGGGCCGACAACAAGCGTGCACCGAAGGAGGCCCAGGTTACCAACTCCATCTTCTGTGGACCCAACGGAGGCCAAAAGATGAATGCCGGCTACAACGACTATTCTGGATGGCTCGAGTTCTCTGGCTGCTACCTGACCAGCGACTTCCCCGAGGATGCACGTCCTTTCACCAACGCTATGCATCTCAGCATCTCTACAGACGAACTGTTTGCCGACCCGCAAAACCTTGACTTCCATCTCAAGGATGGTGTTGTCTTCAAGGGCAAGGGCCAGGCAGGCGACCCACGCTGGTGGTAAGAAAAGAATATTAGATTTGTTTTTTGTAATTAGTTTAAGTTAATTAAAATCCTTGGTTGGGTGGGTACTCACGAAATGTACCCACCCAATTTAAATAAGGTACCCTTATTGCAGAAGAGCCACTTATTGGAGAATAAAGAAAGTCTCCCTGTGCATAAGGAATTGGCCGTGATTAAGCAAATTCTTCACTGATATATTCTATCAGAGCGCAAAATTAGAGTCCCTTGTGTACTTTTCTTACTTCTCTTCTTCCTTTACTGTATAGCGGACGTTGAGGTTGGGTGAATAGGTGTTTTCGAGCGTCAGAGTGATGAAGCCACCATCGGTCTCAAAGGTTGCAACCTTATGGTCGTCGCCATGCTTAGGCATATTTGGCCACGTGCCCAACTCCTTTTCCAAATTGTCGCGCAACTCCTGCCAAGCCTCACGGGTGCTGTCGTTGGTCGACATGGTATAGTTCTCCTGAGCCATCAGCAATTTCTCGCCCTTGAAAGCCAGCAAAACATGGTAGGGAACGGCGTCGCTCTTGAGCACCCACGTCTTGCCACTGTCAGAGGCTGCTGTGTCGACTGCAAAGCCACGCGCCTGCAGGGAGTCCATAAACTGAGTCAAGGGCATCGACATGACCAGACCACGATAATTAAATGGTGCCTTCTCGTCAGAGCAGGCCCACAGGGCAGCAATGGCTGCCACAAATAGGAATAGTTTTTTCATATTGATTTCAAGATTCAAGTTTCAAGATTCACTTTTCACTTAGCATGGTAACCTCGATACAACGATGGGCGTCAATAAGACGTTGGGCCATCTGCTGCACCTGCTGGGGTGTCATAGCCTCAACCATCTTACAATAATCCTTGTCGAAGTCGGCATCGTCGTCCAGTTCGTGCCAGATAACGTAGCTCCAATAGTCATTGGTAGCCTCAGCCTGCTGATACTGCTTGAGCAGATACTTCTTCACCTTGTCCATGCTGGAGGCTACAGGACCGTTCTTGGCGATGTTGGCCAGCTGCTGATAGATGATGGGATTCAGCTCCTCATAGCGGTTGGGGTCGGCATTATAGGCTATCTGCATGGTAGCATTAGGGTGTTCGTCCTTGTTGAAGTCGAAGGCGACGCTTACGCCATATGTGCCACCCTTCTCCTCGCGTACCGAATCAGTATAGGCTATCTTCAGCACACGCGTCAGGAAGTCGAGTTCCAGGTCGGCCTGTGGTGTAAAGGGGATATCGGCAGAATAATAGATACTGACATTGGCCAACGGGGTAGCCATCTTCTTGCGGAATACGCTGACCTTCGAGCCCTCGACCATCTTTGGCACGTTGGTCCAATTGGTCTTCTCACCCTTATGGGTAGCGGGCAGCGTGGCCAGATACTGACAACACAGTTGGCGCAGCTGCTGCTCGTCGAAGTTGCCAATGATGACTGTCTTGAAGTTGGAGGCATCGCTGAAACGCTCTTTGTAGATTTCCAGGATGCGGTCGTAGCTGGCGCGCTCGATGGTGCTCTGGACCACTGGAGCCACACGTGGGTGATGGTCGTAGAGGATGGCACGTATCGAATCGTTGTAGTCGACCTTGGGTGCTGCATTACGGTTGGTCAGGAACGCGAGCTGTCTGTTGAGCAGTCCCTGCCAGGCTACGGTATCGCGACGTGGTTGTGTGAAGTAGAGGTGGGCCAGCTGGAAGAGTGTCGGCATATCCTTGAGTGACACGCCACCACTGATGGTCTGCTTGCGCGAACCCACCGAAACGTTGACACGTACGGACTTGTCGGACAGCATACGACGCAGGGTGATGGCATCGAAGTCGCCCACACCAGCCTCCGTAATGGCACTATTAAGCAGTGCGAAGTTGGGGATATCCTCGTCGCCATACTGTGACGTACCACCTTCAGCACGCATGGTCACCGATACGGCATCAGCAGCAAAGTCAGTCTTCTTGGCATACACCTTCATACCATTGGAGAGTGTCCACTCCACGAAGCCATGCTTATAGTTGCGCTCGCTGACAATAGAGCCAGGCTTGGAAATAAATGGCTGGAGATAGGCACCAAGATCGACAGTAGCCGTAGCCTCCGAATAGGGTGCATAGCTCAACTGCTGGGCAGCGAGGATGACTTCCTCAATCTGCTGTTCGGTAGGCAGCGTCAGGTCAGCCTTATCGGGTGCATACATGACCACCACCTGATTTTTATCGGTAATCAACTCCTTCACAGCCTCATTGACCTCCTGCAGCGTCACCTCACGATCGAAACGACGTGTCAGTTCCAGCTGATCTTCAATGGAGACGAGCGGTTCGCCACTGAGGAAGTGGTTTACACAAGCACTGACGTACTTGGCATTACGACGGTCGTTACGCTCGCGATACTTGCGTTCGTCATGGTTCAGCTGCTGACCTTTGGCACGCTGCAGCTCGCTCTGTGTAAAACCATGCTGACGAGCACGCTCGGTAACGCCAACAGCAGCGATCAGACCACCTAGGATGTTGTCTTCCTTACAGCTGACAGCCAGCGAGAAAGCCTCCTTCGTACGACTGAGGAAGAAGTTGGAAACACGGGCTGTAGCACTCTGGAAGGGCGGTACCACCTGCTGCTTCGCTTCAGCCAAGCGGTCGTTGAGCATCGTCCGGATGAGTCCGTCGATGTAGTCACCACGCAGATACTTCTCGTCATTCTTTTCGCTATCGGGTGTAGCGTCACGCTTTTGATAGATGTGACAGAGCACGACTGGTTGTTCGTTGTCCTTCTCGATGTCGACAATCATCTTGTCGTTGTTACCCACAGGATAGTATTCGCGCTTGGCAGCATTCTTGGGCATGGGGATGGGAGAGAACAGTTTCTTGATCTTCTTCTCCATTTTGTCCACATCGATATCACCCACGACGACGATGGCCTGCAGGTCAGGACGATACCATTTATGATAGTAGTCACGCAGGTCCTGATAGGGGAAATTGTCGACGATATCCATAGAGCCGATGGGCATACAGTCTTCGTACTTGGTACCCTTATAGACCTTAGGCATTGCCTGTTCCATGAGTCGCTGAACGGCACGTCCGGCACGACGCGTACGCCATTCTTCATGGATAACGCCACGCTCCTTGTCGATTTCCTTGTCTTCCAACAGCAGATAGTGACTCCAGTCGTGCAGGATAAGCAGACACGAGTCGATGATACCCTCACGCTTCAGGGGTACGGCAGAGATATTGTACACTGTTTGCTCGACACTGGTATAGGCGTTGAGGTTAGCACCAAACTTAACACCAATGGTCTCACACCAAGGCACGATGCCTAACTTCTTGCCCTTGCCTGGGAAATTCTTCGTACCATTGAATGCCATGTGTTCCAAGAAGTGAGCCAATCCGCGCTGGCGGGGCTCCTCCTGAATACTACCCACACGTTGGGCAATATAGAAATCGGCTAACTTAGGATCCTTGTCGTTATGACGCAGATAGTAAGTCATGCCGTTCTTGAGTTTACCAGTCCTGACAACAGGATCCTGAACCAATGGCTGTGCAGAAACACCTAATGCACAGAGGAACAATCCAAATAACAATGTCGTCTTTTTCATTAATATCATCATAATTTGCTGGCAAAGTTAATAAATAGAAAGGAATTAGAGTAAAGATTTAAGGATTATTTGCACAAATACTGATTATTAGGTATTGTGAAATTAACAAAAACTTCGTAATTTTGCAGCGAATATCTATCATCTATGATTAAACGGATTTGCCTCTTATTTCTCATCACCGCATGCACCCTATCAACAGCGCTGGCTCAGCAAGTGACTATTGCTGGTCGCATCACTGATGACGACACCCATAAACCCATTGCATTTGCCACCATTCTGATGAAGGAGAACGGCTATTGGGCTATCACTGACGACAACGGTTCGTTCAGCATGAAGAACGTCCCAGTGGGTAAGGCCACGCTGACCATTCAATGTCTGGGCTATGCCACGCGTCAACTCACACTCGACATCACGAAGGACATTCCGCGACTGCGCATCACGCTGAAGCAGGAAACGCTGAAACTTGACGAGGTGACGGTGACTGCCCAGCGTAAGAATAACGAGTCGACCACCAGCTATACCATCGACCGCACAGCCCTTGACAACCAGCAGATTATCAGCGTCAGCGACTTGTCGACCTTGTTGCCTGGTGGTAAGACGGTCAACCCTTCGCTGATGAACGACACGCGCATGGCGCTTCGCAGTGGTTCGCAGGAAGGAGGCAACGCCTCGTTTGGCACAGCTATCGAGGTCGATGGTATGCGCATTGACAATAATGCGGCAGCTGGCGAGACGGCAGGCGCCTCAACACGCAGCATCAGCTCGTCAAACATCGAGTCTGTAGAGATTGTCACTGGTATTCCGTCAGTAGAGTATGGCGACCTGTCGAATGGCGTCGTCAAGGTCAATACGCGTAAAGGTAAGTCGCCATTCATCGTAGAAGGGAAGATTAACCAGCACACCCAGCAGATAGCACTGAACAAGGGTTTCGACCTGGGTAAGCGGAGAGGTGTGCTCAACGCCTCGATAGAACATGCAAGGTCGTTCAGCAATGCCGCATCGCCCCATACCGCCTATCAGCGCAACATCCTGTCGCTGAACTACATGAACATTTTTATGCGTGAGACGATGCCTCTGACGCTGAATGTTGGGCTAACGGGCAACATTGGCGGCTATAATGCGGAAGCAGACCCCGACAACGAACTCGACGACTATAGCAAGTCGCGCGACAACAGCCTGCGCAGCCACTTCGAGCTGAACTGGCTACTCAACAAGTCGTGGATTACCAACCTCTCGCTGCGAGGCGCTTTCTCTACCTCCGACCGTACCTCTGAGAGCTATACCCATAACAACAGCGCCACTACGCTGGCCTATATCCACGCCATGGAAGAGGGTTATAATATCGCTACTGACTACGACACCAATCCTAATGCGCCAGTTATCCTCGGTCCTACAGGCTACTGGCACGTCAAGCAGTTCTCAGAATCGAAACCCATGAACTGGTCGCTACGAATGAAAGCGGACTGGACACGTCGCTTTGGGCAGGTGATGAGTCGCATGATGATAGGTGCAGAATATACAGGCAGTCGCAACAATGGTCGTGGCACGTATTACGACGATATGCGTTATGCACCCACTTGGCGTGAATTCCGTCACGACGACCTGCCCACGCTGAACAACCTCGCCCTGTATGCTGAAGAAAAGGTTACGCTGAAGACGGGCAAACTGTCGCGCATGGAGCTGACAGCAGGCTTGCGCAACGACATTACCATGATTAGTGGGTCCGACTATGGCACGGTAAGCAGCTTCTCGCCACGCTTCAATGGTCGTTACGTCTTCTGGCAAAACCGTCGCAAGCAGTTCGTCAGCGACCTCATAGTACATGCCGGCTGGGGTAAAAGTGTCAAGCTGCCATCCTTCCAGATTTTGTACCCCACCCCGTCATACTACGACACGGAGGTATTCCGCTCGCAGTCTACCGCTGACAACACCACCGTCAGCGCCTGGTACTCTCGTCCGTCGAAGGCAGTCTACAACCCTGATTTAAAGTGGCAATACACCAACCAGACTGATATTGGTGTGGAGCTTAATATAAAAGGTACGCGTATATCGCTGTCCGCCTTCCATCATCGCACCTACAACCCCTACTTAGCCACTACGGTCTATACACCGTTCAGCTATAACTACACGCCTGTAGCAGCACTTGAGACAGTCAGCATTCCCTCTGCCAATCATATTTACACCATTGACCAGCAGGGCATCGTCACCATCAGCGACGCCACGGGAACCAACAGTCCTGTCCGTCTGGATGTCGACAAGGATGGCAACAAGTTGTACAATACGCGACGCTTCTACCAGACCAACACGCGCTACGTCAATGCCTCGCCCCTCGACCGCTACGGACTGGAGTGGATTGTTGACTTCAAACAGATCAAGGCGCTGAACACCAGTCTGCGCTTTGATGGCAACTACTATTACTATAAGAGTGCCGACGAGACGCTCTTTGCCAGCATGAACAACAGCAACACCAAGATGACGGGCACTGGTGAGCCCTATCAGTATATTGGCTGGTATCGTGGCACCAACAGCATTGGCTCAGCCATCACATCGGTAGCCAATGGCACCATCTCGAAGTCGCTGAACCTCAACACCACTATCACCACGCATATTCCCAAGATACGCCTCATCGTAGCCCTGCGCCTGGAGGCCTCGCTCTACAGCTATCGCAGAGCCCTCAGCGAGTTGGATGGTGCAGTACGTGGCATCACGCTCGACAGCCAAGCCGACTATACGGGTACGGCTTTCGATGGCAATACTGAGAATAAATACATCGCTGTCTATCCAGAATACTACTCCACATGGGACAATCCAGACGAGAAGATACCCTTTTCAGAACGTTTCCTGTGGGCTAAGGACAATGATGCGACACTCTTTAACGACCTCTGCAACCTCGTGGTAAAGAGTAATATGCCCTATGCCATGAATGCCAACCGCCTCAGCGCCTACTACAGTGCCAACCTCAGCGTTACCAAAGAGATTGGCGACCACGTCTCGCTGTCGTTCTATGCCAACAACTTCTTCAACAACATGAAGACCATCCACTCCTCGCAGACCGACCTGGAGACGTCGCTCTTCTCAAGTGGCTATATCCCCAGCTACTACTACGGTTTGTCATTAAGACTGAAACTTTGAGAAATTGAAATAATGAGATAATGAGAAAATTCCTAATATATTTTTCACTTTTCACTTTTCACCTTTCACTTCTTGTCTCCTGTACGGAGCAGGCAGCACCCTCCATTACGATGGGCGAAGTAGCCATTGCGCTGACAGGCATCGACGACGACCTCTCTGGTCTCGACGTTCAATTGCGCAATATCAATACAGGCAGTCAGTTCGTTCAGACAACCAACCAGCAGGGCATTGCTACCTTCAGCGTCACCCCAGGACTCTATGAGGCCACTACATCACAGACACGCTCAACGGAAGGCAACGAATACTACAGCTATAACGGCACATCAGGCCAGATAACCGTTCTTCAAAACCAACAGACTGCAGCCTTTATCACCATGAAGCGAGCCACCATCAGTCGACTGGTCATCAAGGAACTGTATTGTGGTGGCTGTATGCCTGACGAAGGCACCAATGCGTTCTACTACGACAAGTACGTCACACTCTATAACAATAGTGCAGAGACAGCGTCGTTCGACAACCTCTGCTTTGGCATGGCAGCACCTGCTAATGCACAGGCCACCAACAACAACTACACGGCAGACGGGCATCTCACCTACGAGGGTGAAGGTTTTATACCATTATGGAACGGCATCTGGTATTTCCCCTCGACGCTGACCATTGCGCCCTATTCGCAGGTGGTGGTCAACATCCACGGAGCTATCGACAATACTCAGACCATCAGTCAGTCTGTCAACTTCGCCAATCCAGACTACTACTGCATGTTCGACCCAGAGAGCGGCTACAGCAATCAGCGCTACTGCCCTACTCCCTCAGAGGTTATACCTACTTCGCACTATCTGAAGGCCACTGTCTTCGGACAAGGCAACGCCTGGCCGCTGAGCAACTCGTCGCCTGCCATTGTGCTGTTCCAGACTAAGAGTGTCACTCCTGCTGACTTTGCTGCCAACACTGCCAACTTTTGGTATGATGGTGGTGGGGCCAGTTCTATCAAACGTTGCGTCAAGGTGCCTAACGAATGGATTATCGATGCCATCGAGGTTTTCTCCAGCGAATATTCTACGCAGTGTGTCAAGCGTCTCACGGCAGATATCGACGCTGGCTATGTATGGATGACCAACAAGAAAGGACACTCGCTCTACCGCAATGTCGACCTACAAGCCACAGAACAACTGGAAGAGAATGCGGGCCTGTTGGTTTACAACTACTCTCTTGGCGTCGACGACAGCACCGACCCCAGCGGCATTGATGCAGAAGCCTCGTTGAAAAACGGCGCCCACATCATCTATCAGAACAGCAACAACGCTACCAACGATTTCCACGAACGTCAACTATGCTCACTAAGAAAATAGCCGTCCTCCTGTCCTGTTTGTTGCTGTGCCATAGCAACAAACTAAACGCTCAAGATTCTTTGACCAATGGTCAAAGTGTGGCGTTGCAATCCCTGCTCTTGCGCGACTACCGCTATGTCCAGCAGTCGTCGCCCTGGCTCACCCACAACCAAACTGCAGCGCTGACGCTTTACAACACCCAGAACATCGCTGAGGCAGAGATTGCGCTCAGTCACGCCAGCGGTAAGTTGACAGGTTTCAGTGGTTCACCATCGCTGACCACCCTGCAAGCCAACATAGAGTCGTACTACCGCATCAACCCACGCACAGTAGTCTATGGAGCCATTAGCTACGACAACCAGTCGGGCAGCGACATGACGGGTTCCGTCTTCATGCAAAGACGCCTGCCCTTCGACATCGTCGAGGACTCGCTGACCAATACAGGGCGTAAGCATCGCGACACCTACCACTTAACGGGAGGCTGTGGTTATGACATCTATAACGGTTATTCCATTGGTTTCAAGGCAGACTACACCGCTGCCAACTATGCCAAATACAAGGACCTACGCCATAAGAACAAACTGATGGACTTGCAACTCACCGCAGGACTCTTTGCGCCCTTTACCCCCTGGTTGAACGTAGGCCTCGACTACACCTATCATCGTCGGACGGAGAGTGTCGAGTTTGGCACTTATGGCAAGGGCGACAAGGTATATAAGTCGCTCATCGACTATGGCGCCATGATGGGTATCGTGGAGCAGTTTGGCAACGAGGGCTATACAGACAAGAGCAACGAGATGCCGCTCTTCGAGGATGGTCATGGTGTGGGCTTGCAGTTCTCTCTAAGCCACAAGTCCTTCTCGCTGTTCAATGCACTTTCCTACAGCCACGCCACAGGCTACTACGGACGGAAGTCGCCCTATACCATCACCTATACCGACCACGATCGCGACATCTTCACAGAACAGGTGCGTCTCGCCTACGACAATGGCAACGTGAAGGCTTTCCTCGACGTACGCTATCAGTCGGAAAAGCTGCAAAACCGCATCAACACCTTCCGTGGACTGACCAACCAGAATGGCGCCACCCACTACGAATACTACGATGCCACAGAGGCTGCTGACAAGAGCTGGCGCAATCTGGACATTGACTATACCATGCATCTGGGCATTCGCCACGAGATGCCCACATGGACTATTCGTGCTGGCTACCACTTCCAGCAGCGCGACGTGACAGCCTACCTCTACCCATACTATCGTCTGCAACAGCTGAGGACCCACGAGGTGCAGGCTGCTCTGACACGCAACATCATGCTGTCGAAAGGCATCTGGAGTCTGACGCTGAAGGGTGGCTACCAAAAGGGTTCTGGCCAACCTTATACCGATGGCACCTTCGTGACGCCCAGCAACAAACAACCCCAACCTGCTACGGTTGAGGCGTTCCTCTGGCGCGACTATCAGTATCAGACAGCGCCACAATACAATATTGGTCTGCAGGCCAAATACTCTTTCCTCCTCCCTGGTACCAAGTTGCACACCCATCTGCGTACTGCTTTCGACTACCAGCGAGCAAAAATTAGTGACGAGACACCATCAGGATTCCACAACCCTCATCGCACCCTCGTCACTATAGCAGCAGGCCACACGTTCTAAATCACTTCTTACCCTCTTCCTCGCTACACTCGTGAGGTTTGGGCAGGGCGGCCTTGATACCAGCCTTTTGGATGGCTGCCAGCAATTGCTCGGCAGTTACCTCGTCGCTGAAGTAAGCCACAGCCATTGCCTTTCTGCGAGGGCTGACTGTTACGTCGCCCACACCATCAATGGCCAGTACGGTTTCCTGAGTATCCTCAGTAGCCTGTTCAGCTGGCAACAGATAGTAGGCATAAGCACCCTTGTCGCTCTTATAGTAGGTGCAAGGTGTATAGCCACTCTGTACCAATGCGGCACGAATGTCAGCGCGACTGGTGCGGTTGGCATCGTAGCGCACATAGACATAGTGCTTATCCAGCTTGAAGGTCAGCGAGTCGACACCAGCCACCTTCTGCAGGCGCTGAGTGATGCGGTCGGCACACTTCTGACAATGCATGTCGTCGATGCGCAGTCCAATGCCATTCATGATGATGTCAGAGGCGTTGTAGGCCGATGTCTTATAGCGTTCCGTAGCATCAAGCTTAGCACGGAGCGAAGCTGCGCTTGTCAAGGCTTTGTCATAGACGATGGCAGCCGTATGGCGCTCTATGTTGGTAGCAATACTGTTGACGCCAGCCTCCGGTTTTAACAACTGTCTGACCTTACGTGAACAATTATCACAATGCATGCCATCAATACGAACCGTCAATGTATCACCAGCTTGTGCCGTTGTCAGCATACCAGCTGCAAAGGCTATGAGAAAAATCTTTTTCATTTACTTCACTATTATTTTTTTACCGTTAACGATGTTCAGACCTTTCTGCAGGCTGTTCAGGCGACGGCCTTGGAGGTCGTAGATAGCGTGATTCTTTTTCAACTGGTCATTATTGATGGTGCTAATGCCTGCGCTTGATGTCTGCTGCAACTTTCCGCTGGCCCAAATTTCTGCATATCCCACAGCGCCATCATAGGGCTGGTTAGTGCTGACAACAGCATAGATTTGCTGAGTTCTTGGTATCGTAAAGATAGCGCTTGCAGCAGTCTGCCAGTCGCTCCATAGCGTCATAGCCTCCAGCTTCTGCGTCTCGATATTCTCTGACAGCAGATAGATATAGCGATGACCGCCATCAGCATTCTTGCCGCCAATGGCGTAACTCGTTGCGGGCTCCTGGAATTCCTTCGCAGAGACAGGGTTTGCAGCATCGAGTACCCATCCCAATCGGATATTGTCACCATCTTGTTCTACTGCAATGGTCCAATCGGCAGCATAGGTATTAGTACCTCTGGTCATAAACTGGTCAGCATGACACGCCAAGCTCTTGCCATCAGTTGATGCAGTGGCTGTGAAAGCGATTTCCACGCCACCACCTTCAAACGGGCTAGCCACAAATTTCCAGTTGCCAGCGAGCTCTTCTATATTCAGAGCAGACGCCTGTCCGCTAAAAAGCAGACAGGCGCTAAAGAGTAATAATGTTTGCTTTATCATTATTTAATCACAATCTTTTTGCCGTTCACAATGTTAATACCCTTCTGCAGCTGGTTCATACGAACGCCCTGGAGGTTGTAGATGGTCAGATTCTGAGCGTTGACAGCGTTGACATTCTGGATGCCATCGCCTGAACCTTCTGTCATTGACAGTGGCAGCAACTGGTTAACAGTATCTGACTTGCCAGTCAGAATAGCCACGATGGTGACGTTCTCCATCTTGGTAACATCCTTTGTCCATGTATCAGTAATCTTGTGGAGCTGCTGGTTGGCTGTTGCGCCACCATTCGATACAATTATAGTAGCATCGCCCTGTGTCAAAGTACCCTCTGTAGCACTTGTAGCTGCAAAGGAAGCGCCACTAATCTTCACCAGCTTATTCAGGTTGGCGGCGACATTCACCTCAGCAAGTGTTCCTTCGACAATGGTGTAATCGCTGATTTCCGTAGCTGCAATCTCGCTCTTAGGCGTGTCGATAGCATCCTTCATCTGGGTGTTACCAGAATTCTTACGCAAGATGACATATACGACACCGTTCAGCTTAGTTTTCTCTTTCAGGTTTTCGATGAGTGATGAATATTGGATAAGGCAACCACCAGTAGCATCCTGAATCCACGCAGTACCATAACCATTGGCAGAGATACCCAGCACTTCGGCGTTTGTCAGCGTC
Organism: uncultured Prevotella sp.; assembly: GCA_947169185.1. Taxonomy (GTDB): domain Bacteria; phylum Bacteroidota; class Bacteroidia; order Bacteroidales; family Bacteroidaceae; genus Prevotella. The sequence goes on along the minus strand of CAMVOS010000026.1, from coordinate 12,316 downwards.
ACCTTGGCAGGTGTACCATCTGCCAGCGCGTTAAAGGCTGCGATGTTGGCACATTCTATGTAGTCGATAGTGGCAGTAGATGTCTCAGCATTCTTAGCAGCCAGTGTTACGGTTACCTTTGACAGATAGGCCGTACCAATCTTTTGAGGCATAGTGAAGTAAACCACATCAGAATTGCCTGTCCATGTATGGTCTTCAACAGCACCAACGACAGGTGTCATGTTCAAATCGCCCTTACCAGCCTGCGTAAAGTCAATCTTCGTAACGGCATAGCCCTCAGGAGCCGTAATACCCATCATGGCATACATGGGGAACATAGCTAGACAAGTGCCTCTGCTAGCGTCCGTATAAATAGCAGACTGGGCTGAACCTGCAGTTACCTGCAGGGCCACATTGTCTACGGTAAATGTCTTGTTGAAGATGAAGCCAGCAGGATCTGTCAGCTTAGTACCAGGAGCCATCAGACTGCTATTGCTGAAGTCAAAGGTTACCTCTGTGGGCTGTACACCAGCGGCAACGATATCTGCAGCTTTCAGAGGAGCTATCTGCCAACGGGCACCGTTGAACGTTACCAAGCCAGTAATACTCGTCGCATTGGCAGGCCATTCATAGTCAGTAGGCAGTACCATGAAAGCATCTTTCACTTGCACCTTATCCTCGCCACTATATGCATAGTAGAAACGTCCTTCCTTCTTGATTTCAACATTACTGATAACCATCAGTCGACCATGATTTTCTGCATTGGCAATTGCAGCTACCTCGATGGCCGTAGCCGTAAGAGAGGCTGCTGTAGCCGTAAAGGTCTTATCGTCTGTTGCAGCCAACTTGATTTCTCTGCCTCCATCAGGATTTGAATAGTCGAGGACATCGCTACTCTTTGTACCAATCACATAACCATTGAGCACATTACCTGCTGTCAACGTGATGCCAGTAACCTCAACAGCACCACTTGCATCCTCTAAGTATGCATAGTTAAAGATGGCGTCAACGGCATTTACCTGTGCATTAGTAAGTGTCAGCTTCACCTTCTTGCCATCTTCAGCAGCTCGGAATGCAGCAATGTCGGCAGCCTCCACGTCGAACTCAGCAGCAGCGGGCTTTACTGTCTCAGCGTTCTCGGCATCGGTAGTCACTACGATTTTCAGCATCTGACGATTGCCTGATGCAGCATGATTAAACACAACCTCTGTTGCATTGCCTGTCCATACATTGTCAGCGACAGCACCTGTGCTGGCTGTCAAATCAAAGGAACCAGTCTTCATGGTAACCTCAATCTTTGTCAAGGCACGACCTTCGGCAGCATTGAACTTAATGGAACCGTTCTTATATACATAAAGAGCTATAATTCCATCATTAGGTTTCATGAGACGACAGGGCTGAGTAGCATCGCCTTGAATACCTGTCAATGTCACTTCACCTACAACAAGCGGACTTGTCAAATTGCCATCAGCAAAGTTGGCACCCTCACCAACAGGCCATCCCTGGGGATTGTTCTGGAAGTCGAACGTTACTTCCTCAGCACTACCTGTCATAGGTGCCAGCAGTGCCATGAGCACTAGTAATAATGTAGAAGTTTTCTTCATAAGCATATTTATTAATATTAATGTGTACTTTCGCCGCTGCAAAAGTACACATTATTTTTTTAATATACAATACCTAATAATGGTTATTTTACGTTTCCAACTTTGATGAGATACTCACCAATCTGTACAGCATTGAGGGCTGCACCCTTACGGATTTGGTCACCACTGAGCCAGAAGGTGAGGCCATTCTCGTCTGAGAGGTCTTTGCGTACACGACCTACGAAGACGTCGTCCTTGCCAGCAGTCTCCAGCGGCATGGGGTATGTCAATGTTGCGGGATCGTCGACCAGCGTACAGCCAGGAGCAGCAGCGATAGCCTTCTGAGCCTCTTCGACGCTTATGGGGCGCTCGGTCTCAATCCACACGCTCTCTGAGTGTGAGCGCAAAGAAGAGACACGCACGCACATAGCCGAGCACTTGGCGTCGGTATGCATAATCTTCTGTGTCTCGTTGTACATCTTCATCTCTTCCTTCGTATAGCCGTTGGGCTGGAACACGTCAATCTGAGGAATCACGTTGTAGGCCAACTGATGGGGGAACTTCTTGATGGTCTTCACCTCGCCAGTCTCAACCATTTCCTTATACTGCTGTTGCAGTTCAGCCATAGCGGCGGCACCAGCACCAGAAGCACTCTGATACGAAGAAACGTGGATGCGCTTGATGTGCGAAATATTCTCCAGAGGCTGGAGCACAACGACCATCATAATCGTCGTACAGTTGGGGTTGGCAATGATGCCACGAGGACGGTTCAAGGCATCCTCAGCGTTGCACTCAGGAACCACCAAGGGTACATCATCGTCCATGCGGAAAGCACTTGAGTTGTCGATCATCACAGCACCATACTTCGTGATGGTCTCGGCAAACTCCTTCGACGTACCAGCACCAGCTGAGGTGAAAGCGATGTCGATGTCCTTGAAGTCGTCATTATGCTGCAACAGTTTCACGGTCAGCTCCTTACCACGGAAGGTATATTTCGTGCCTGCTGAGCGTTCTGAGCCAAACAGCACCAGTTCATCCATTGGGAAATTTCTCTCATCAAGCAGGCGCAGAAACTCCTGGCCTACGGCACCTGAAGCGCCAACAATTGCTACTTTCATAAGTCTAATTCTTTTCCGTTATATTATTTTGGGATGCAAAGGTAATGCAATTCAATCGAAAAACCAAATTTTTATGCAATTAATTCGTCGGAAATGAATAATTATTGATTCTTGCTAATCGTTTGGGCAATGGTATAAGCCGTTGTCCAAGCTGCCTGGAAGTTAAAACCACCCGTAATACCATCAATATCAAGTACCTCGCCAGCGAAATACAGATGCGACACATGACGACTCTCGAGTGTCGTGGGATTGACAGCTTTCAAGGACACACCACCACAGGTGACGAACTCATCCTTAAAAGCAGCACGTCCTGCTATCTGGTAGTTATCATTCATCAGGATGTTAACCAATCGGTTTATATCCTTTTTGTTCAATTCATTCCAACGGACGCTGACACGATGGCCCAAAGCTTTCTCCAAAAGATAGGTCCACAGGCGTTGTTGTATTCCAAAAGGATTGTAGGTCGTTAACTGTTTCTGAGGTTGACGAATATCCATCTCGTGGAGTGCCGCACGAATATCGTTCTCTGACTGTTGGAGCCAACAGACGCTTAACGGTGCCTGATACTGACACTCAGCCAGATGACGGGCTGCATAACTGGAGAGTTTCAATATTGCCGGGCCACTCATGCCCCAATGGGTAATCAGCAAGGGGCCCTCTGCACGAAACTTAGTACCAGGAATATAGGCCACAGTATCCTCGACCACCAAACCTTGCAACGCATGCAATTTTGCATCGGTAATAGAGAAGGTAAAGAGCGAAGGAACAGGAGTTTCAATTTCGTGCCCTAAATCTGTCAACCAACGCAACCCTTCGCCCTTAGGTGAGCCGCCCGTCGTCACAGCCACATAGTCGTAGCCGCTAAGCTCATCCAACGACAGTATCTTCCTGCCTGTACATATATTAATATGGTAACGGCGAGCCAACGACAAAAAACAGTTGATGATGGCATGCGAGTCCTGCGCCTGAGGGAACACGCACTCGTCATCCTGTGTCACCAAAGGCACGCCGTGACTCTCAAACCATCGGTAGGCATCCTCGTAATCGAACACATTGAACAGACGTTTCAGCAGTCTGTGGCCACGCGGATAGACCTGCGAAAGATCGCTGACCTGCGCAAACGAATTGGTACAATTGCAACGACCACCGCCACTAACCTCCACCTTGGTCAGCACCCGCTTGCTTCGCTCAAAGATGGTCACCTCCATCTCCGGGCTCATCTCCTTTAGGTTAACAGCCAGAAAGAATCCTGCTGCCCCACCACCTATAACCGCTGTCTTCATATTATGGCTTACAAAGGTAGGCAAAAAGATCTGAAAAACCAAATCATCGGCGGTGAATTATCGTTCAACGTCAGTGAATTGTCGTTCATCGACGTCGAACCAACATTCATCGACAGTGAATCAACTTTAGAAACCGCATAACGATGTTTCTGCTTACTTCAAACGACGTTTATGTGACGTGCAAACAACGTTTATGTCACATCCCAACATTTACTAATGAACAAGACCTCCAGTCCATTGCGCCTTTTGCTTTTTATATAACTTTTTCTTGGTGTTTCCTCTTTTTCTTTGTATATTTGCAGCGTAAATCAGAGTTCCAAAATGAGCTAAGAAACAATAAAGAATAAAACATAATAGTAAAAAACTGACGTGCCTTATCTCCCATATTCGCCAGCCTCAACATCGAGGTTGGCGAATATTTTATGCCTCTATTTCTTGCAGATTCAGAAATATTTAGTACCTTTGCATCAAAATCATGGATGATGGTTGCCATCCAGACCAGCTGCGGCTGGATGAATGTAATTTCTAAGCATATAATTAGAAAAATGAATAAGACAAGACAATGGGCGATGCTTGTAATTGCCATAGTCGCCATGACAATGACTGTGAGTATACAGGCACAGAAAATAGAAGTGGTGGATGCCGACGGTAACGGCATACCACTGGTAAGTGTGACAACCGAGGACGGTGTGTATATCGGTAAGACCGACCTCAATGGCGTGTTGGCCGATGTAAAAGGCGCTACACGGGTGGCAGTCAGCCACGTGGCCTATAAGCCACAACTAGTCACTATAGCCTCGCTTGCCAAGGGGCGTGTTACGATGGAGGATGCCGACTTCGGCCTCGCCGAAATCGTAGTCAGGCCCAAGCCCTACATCTTAGTTGAGTACTACTACCGCGGTTTCCGATACATCGGCGACTCGCTGCGGGCCTACGGCGCAGGCATCATACCCGTGGCCTACGATATAAATAAGAAATACAAGCCCAAGACGCGCTATATGACCTCATGCGGTACTTTCGCCAACAAGGCGGTGATGTGGCACTCGGCTGAAATAGAACTTAAAATAAAGGAGATTGCCAAGCGCAACAATGGACCGATGACTGAGAAATGGATGATGAGAGATACGGTGCAGAAGGTGTACGGTCTCAGTGTAACCAAGGACGGCAACAACCGCTGGCGGATAGACAATCCCAAGGGAAAGGTGGGTCAGGTTGTACACGACGGAAACCGGACATACACTACTCTCGATGGTGCACGGATGCAGCGTTATCAAGACGAGAATCAGGGCAACAAAAGCCTGATGAAGAAGCGACAAGAGAAAGACTACGCCTACGAGTATGCCGACATCTACAGTCTTCCAGGCAAGGACGAGAGTGAAATCCCCGACCTAGCCCGCTTGGAGATGGCGATGCATCACTGGGAATTAAACTCCGACAAAGGTCGCCAGCGCGACATCTACTACGTCTATGTCATCACTCACAGTTATACAGACGAGGCTGGGTTCAAGGCCCGCAGCAAGGAACTGAACAAGGGTCATGCGAGCAACATGACACTCGAAGAACTACAGGCCTACGAGCGTCAGTATAACATCCCAGCCCTTGATGACACGCAGCTAAAGGCTATCAGAGCGTTGAAAAAACAATTCTGATATATGAACTTTGACGTATATCTGCCTATCACGAGTCCTACGCTCATCTTCTGCGTGGTGTTGCTCATCATCCTGTTTGCCCCGATTATTATGGGTAAGCTGCGCATTCCGCATATCATCGGTATGGTGCTGGCAGGTGTGCTCATTGGCGAACACGGACTGCATATTCTGGAGCGTGACGACTCGTTCGAACTCTTCGGAAAGGTAGGCCTGTTGTACATCATGTTTTTGGCAGGTCTGGAAATGGACTTGGAAAGCGTGAAGCGCAACTCCAACCGCTTTTTGATATTCGGATTGCTGACATGTCTGGTACCGTTGGCGCTGACCTACTTCATGTCCGTATGGCTGTTAGGCTATTCACAGACGGCATCGTTCTTGTTGGGATGTATCATGGCGTCGAACACACTCATCGCCTACCCCATCATCTCGCGCTACGGATTAGGACGCGACTCCAGCGTCATGCTCAGCGTGGGGTCGAGCATGATATCTCTCTTCCTGGCCTTGCTGATGCTGGCTGCTTTGGCTGCATCGTATGGCGAAGACGTGGGCATCACATTCTGGTTGCTGTTTATTCTGAAGTTTGCCATTTTCCTTGCCGTCAGCATCTGGCTTATCCCCATTCTGGCGCGTTATTTCCTGCGTCGCTACTCCGATGCTGTCATGCAGTTTATCTTCGTGCTGGCAGTGATGTTCCTCTCCGCCGCCGCATCGGAAGCTATTGGTGTGGAGGGCATCGTAGGCGCCTTTACCTCAGGACTGATTCTAAACAGGTATATCCCCCACGTGTCGCCCTTGATGAACCGCATCGAGTTCATTGGTAACGCCCTATTCATTCCCTACTTCCTGATAGGTGTAGGCATGCTCATCAATGTCGGTACGCTGTTTGAGGGTCCCCACATGCTTTGGATTGTCTTTATGATAGCCTTCTTCGGTACGTTTGGCAAAGCCGTTGCCGCCTACCTGAGTAGCCTGCTGTTCCATCTACCCAAATCATCGGGTCACATGATGTTCGGCCTTACCTGTGCCCATGCTGCTGGCGCCATTGCGATGGTGATGGTCGGTATGCGTCTGGAGGTAAGTCCAGGGCACTATCTTGTCAATGACGAGATGCTGAATGGTGTGGTCATTATGATTCTCATCACCTGCATCATCTCGACCATGATGACTGAGAAGGCTGCGCAGGAAATCGTCATTGCTAATAGTCAACAGCCCACAGCTAATAGTCATCACGACAACGAGAAGATTCTGTTGTGCGTGAAATATCCAGACATCGCCCCACAGCTGCTTGAACTGGCTATCATGATGCGTAATCAGTCCCAAGAAAACGGTCTGGTAGCCCTGAATGTGGTTTACGATGACGACAAGGCAGCCTCAAATCGTGAGCGAGGCTTGCGTCTGTTAGAACAACTACAGCAACGTGCGGCAGCCAGCGACATCAAGATGCAGACCCAGGTACGACTGGCTACCAACATCGCCAACGGCATCAAGCATGCCTTCCGCGAGGTCAGTGGCTCCGAGATTATCATGGGTATGCACGTCCACACGGAAGTAAACCCCAAGTTCTGGGGCGATTTCATCCAGAGTCTCTACAATGGTTTGAACCGTCAGATTGTGCTGACCCGTTTCGTGCAACCACTGAATACGCTTCGTCGCATACAGGTCGTCGTGCCATCGCGAGCCGAGTTCGAGCCCGGTTTCTACCGTTGGTTGGAGCGTTTGGGACGTATGGCCACCAACTTGGATTGTCGTATCCAGTTTCATGGACGCAACGAGTCGCTAGAACTGATACATACCTACCTAGCCAACCACTTTGGAAGCGTTAGGGCCGAGTATACCTTTATGGCGCATTGGAACGAGCTGCCCAAGCTGGCCGAGACCATCCACGACGACCACATGTTCGTAGTCATCACCGCCCGTAAAGGTACTATATCATATAAGAACGCGTTAGAGCGTCTACCCAACGAGTTGATGCAGCACTTCTCCGGCAAGAACTTGATGATTATCTTCCCAGACCAGTATGGTGAAGCTAAGGATGAGAGCATGACATTCACGTCCGCTCAGCACCAGGAGGAGAGCAGTATCTATGCTACGATAGCACGATGGATTCATTCGAAAAGAAGTTAAAGAAGTAAAAGGAGTTAGAGAAGTTAAAGAAGATATGATTGAGATAAAGAATATCAAGAAAAGCTTTGGAGAGCTGGAGGTGCTAAAGGGCATCGACCTCAACATTGAGAAAGGCGAAATAGTTAGTATCGTGGGCCCCAGTGGTGCCGGTAAGACCACCCTGCTCCAGATTATCGGTACCCTCGACCGCCCTGACAGCGGTTCAGTATGTGTCGATGGCATCGACACCACCCAACTCTCTCAGAAAAAACTGAGCGACTTCCGCAACCGCCACATCGGATTTGTGTTCCAGTTCCATCAGTTGCTGCCTGAATTCACGGCCCTTGAAAATATCATGATTCCAGCCTATATCGCAGGCGTGGGCACCAAAGAAGCCCGAAAGCGTGCTGAAGAACTACTCCAGTTCATGGGCTTATCCGATCGTGCGAAACATAAGCCCAACGAGTTGTCAGGTGGTGAGAAACAACGCGTCGCTGTGGCCCGTGCCCTTGTCAACAATCCCGATGTAATTCTGGCTGACGAGCCCAGCGGTTCTCTCGACTCCAAGAATAAGGAAGAGTTGCATCAGCTATTCTTCGACCTAAGAGACAAATACGGACAGACCTTCGTTATTGTGACACACGACGAACAGTTGGCAAGCATCACAGACAGAACGATTCACCTAAAAGACGGACAGATATGGTTACCCTCGGAGACTACAACACTCTAAAAATTGTCAAGCGCGTAGATTTCGGTCTCTATCTTGATGGTGGCGACGATGGCGAAATACTCCTGCCCTCCCGCTACGTTCCCGAAGAACTCGTGGCCAATGGTTCCCCCATTGGCAAAACATTGGAAGTATTCATCTACCTCGACCAAGACGAGAAGCTCATTGCCACCACTCTGCGCCCATTGGCTAAGGTTGGCGAATTTGCGTGGCTGGAGTGTGCCTGGACCAATGAATACGGTGCTTTCCTGAATTGGGGACTGATGAAAGACCTGTTCTGTCCGTTCCGTGAACAGAAGCAGCGCATGGTGAAAGGTCAGCGCTATTATGTCTACGTCATGGAGGACGAGAAGACCCACCGTCTGATGGCCACCGCCAAGGTGGAACGCTACCAGAAAAAGAGCGGTTATGAGCTCAGCCTCGACTTCGCAGAGGTGCTGCTAACCTATCTCCGCGAGCACGACGGCCACTGTGAATTGGGCGACAAAAGCCCCTCGGAAGCCATTGCCGCCCGCTTTGGAGTGAGCAAGAAGGTCTATAAAAAAGCCGTCGGCGACCTCTACCGCCGACGCCTGATCAATATCACAGAATCAGGTATTACCCTGATTGCATAATCATTATACCTAAATAATACCTCCGTAAATCACCCCATCAAAAAAGTCCCTCCTAACAGGAAGGACTTTTGCGGTTTATAAAGGTTTATACATTAATAGTGCAGCTGGAATACGACTCTTGCAGTGTAGTTCTTGTTGCCGGTTATCTTGGTGGAAATCGAGAAGTAAGTGAGCTGACCATAGATGTCTACACCAATTTTACTGTCTTCGTTCAAGAACTTGTTACCGAAGTCAGACTTGCGGAACTTCAGCTTGAAGGAATTCTTCTGATTGTCAGCCCAGTACCAAGAGCAAACCTCGCTTGCCTTCTTACCATCACAGGTAATATACTCGGCCTTGCCGTCTTTCTTTTCCTTATATTCGACTTGTCCTTTATAATTCTGATACTCAATAGAGAAAAGACCAGTCTTGTCGAGCGTGATACCCTTAATAGAACGGCAGAACTCCTTGAACTCACTAAGCTTCAGCTGGGCGTCATTGTCCTGAGCCTTCTGGGCGATTGGCAGAAGGTTGCCGTCACCCTGAGTGATTGTACAGTCAACATCACCACTCAGCGTCACGTCAATCAGTTCAATATACCATGTACGGCAAATGTTATCGAGGGCTGTCGTCGTAGTAGGAGTAGGGATCGGGGCGGCAGTGCTGTTAGTTGCTGAGAAGGAAACTGTCGTTGTGGTACCATTCTCGTTAGGAAGTTCAATATCATTCAGGTGAATGTCCAACGTCACAGCACCTGCAGCACGGCGAGGAGCACTAGCAGCAGCATAAGTAGCGATGATGTAACCAACATTCTTAGTACCGTCCTTCAGGTCATATTGGATCTTGTTTTCTGCCAACTTCTTTGCCTGAGAATCGAAAGTTACGTACTTCGCATCAGTAGCAGAGGTACCAATGGTCAACACAGCCTTACCGCTCTCTGTGAAGTTCACGGCTTCAAGAGTCTGGCCGGTTGTAGATGTTACAGGGGTAGCATCGGGAATCTCAAAAGCTGCTGCGGTAGCTGCTGCTTCGGGTTGAGGCAGTTCTACGCTACTAGTACCTCCTGTGACAGGAATAGGTTCTTCGTCAGAACTACAAGAAACGTTGCACAGAGCAACTAGTGCTACTGCTGCAAAAATAAAATACTTTTTCATATCATTTTCGTTTTAAGTTTGTTCAATGGATTTTGTATATTGATTAAAAGAGGCGACCGTTAATACGAATATTCAATACGGGATAAACACCAATCTTCTCAATAGTCTTGACGGCATCCTTCAAGTCCTGATAGTCCTTCTTCTCGTTGAGAATCCAGTTTTGATGAATCTTCTCATAACGGGTAACAATACCCTCACCACCGTTTTGATAGTGCATGTTTCCCAACACCTCAGGACGGCCCCAGAACTGAACGCCAAGGTCGAACTGCACACCGATACGTCCCTTAGGCACGGCACGACCGAAACCAATACCCAGATAAGGCTTAAAGCTGTTCACCTTCACCTCAGCCTTGACATTGCCATTGTTATCAGCAAACATTGCATAGGTAAAGTCCTCATTACCCAGATTGATACCAGCGCTACCATAATACTCTGGCTTCACGAAAGGAGCCTTGTTGTAGATGTCAACCAACTTACTACCACCGATGTAGAAACCTGCAGTAGCATGGAAAGAACTTGTCTTGAACGGATACCAGTCGACCAGTAACTTGAAGTCGAACTTGTCCAGCTTACCCTCCAATTCAGCTTCAGGAGTCAAAAAGGCACCTGGCACCGTACCATCATTATTCTTCAAATTGAGGTTCTTGCTGTACTTGAACTTCGGGAAGAAGTTGATACCCGTACGAACTGCAAAGTTGTAAGTCATCGGGGCAGCCAGCTCAACACCGATACCATCGGTACCCAGTGAAATACCTGCGCTCAGATGGTTGAAGTAGCCATAATCGTCTTCATCCAACTGGGCATATGCCTGTGAGAAACCGCAAGTGGCTATCGCACAAATTAAAAGTAATTTCTTCATAGATTTCGTTTGTTTTTTAGAGTTAATGAATATTTACTGCTGCAAAGATATATAAAAAAAAATAATGTTCCAAACTTTTTGCAAAGAAATTTGGAACATTTTTTTAGAAAACGCGAAATATTAGAATTCTGCGCTCTTTGGTGTACGTGGGAACGGTATCACGTCACGAATGTTCTGCATGCCCGTAACGAACAGAATGAGGCGCTCGAAGCCGAGGCCAAAGCCTGCATGAGGACAAGAACCCCAACGGCGTGTGTCGATATACCACCAGAGGTGGGTCATATCCATATCGCGACGCTTAATCTCCGACATCAGCTTGTCGTAGCTCTCCTCACGGACAGAGCCACCGATAATCTCGCCAATCTGTGGGAACAGCACGTCGGTACCCTGCATCGTAGGACCAGGAGCCACAGCGCCCTTGTAGCCTACGCTACCCTCGCCCTGCTCTTCGTTCTGCTTCATATAGAACGACTTGAACGCGCGTGGATAGTCGGTCATGATGACAGGCTTCTTGAAGTGCTCCTCAACGAGGTAGCGCTCGTGCTCAGAGGCGAGGTCGTCGCCCCAGTTGCAGGGGAACTCAAACTTCTTGCCGTTCTTGATGGCCTCCTGCAGGATATTGATACCCTCGGTATAAGGCAGGCGAACAAAAGTCTCCTTCAATACACTTTCCAAACGCTGAATCAGCGTCTTGTCGATCATCTGATTCAGGAAGGCGAGGTCGTCCTTACAATTGTCGAGAGCCCAGCGAACACAGTACTTGATAAAATCTTCCTCGAGGTCCATCAACTCTTCCTGGTCAAGGAAAGCCACCTCAGGCTCCACCATCCAGAACTCAGCCAAGTGGCGGGGAGTGTTCGAATTCTCGGCACGGAACGTAGGACCGAAGGTGTAGATAGCACCCAGGGCCGTAGCACCCAGCTCGCCCTCCAACTGACCACTGACGGTCAGCGAGGTCTGCTCGCCAAAGAAATCATCGTCATAGATAATCTTACCCTGCTCGTCCTTCTTCAGGTCGTACAGGTTCTTCGTCGTCACCTGGAACATGTTGCCGGCTCCCTCACAGTCAGAGGCTGTAATCAGTGGGGTATGGAAGTAGAAGAAGCCATGCTCATGGAAATACGTGTGGATGGCCATCGCCATATTGTGGCGAATGCGCATCACGGCACCAAAGGTATTGGTACGCAGACGCATGTGGGCATTCTTACGCATCGCCTCGAACGACTGGCCCTTCTTCTGCATGGGATAGTCGTTGCCGCAGAGACCAT
>CAMVOS010000025.1 GCA_947169185.1 uncultured Prevotella sp. | reverse complement strand
GACTTCTTGATGACAAACTCCTTGTCGCCATCATAGAGCACACAGCCCAGATCGGCCACAATGACCTTCTGTCCTGCTGCCACGTTGGGAGCACCACAGACTATCTGCTGGGGTTCGCCCTTACCTAAATCTACTGTTGTTACATGCAGGTGGTCAGAGTCGGGATGTGCCTCACAGGTCAGCACCTTACCAACATAAAGGCCCTTCAGACCGCCCTTGATACTCTGTACTTCTTCGAGTGCGTCAACTTCCAGACCTGTCGATGTAAGTGCATCACACACCTGCTGCGGTGTGAGGTCGAAATCCACGTACTCCTTCAACCATTTATAAGATATATTCATTGCAATGATATTTTATTTTCGAAAATCGGGCACAAAGGTACAAAAAAGTGAGCAAAATACAAAAGAAAAGCATATTTTTTTGGGTTATTCGACAGAAATCAGTACCTTTGCAGCAAATTTTTTATCAACTATGAATTTAAGAACAATTACAATGACCACATTGATGGTCATGAACCTGTATGTGAATGCGCAAACGAATGCGCAAACATTAGCACCCGACTATAAAGGTTCGGATTGCAACAATCCCATTAGCGCCAACATTTTTTGTGCTGACCCTACTGCACTAGAATACAATGGTCGCATGTATGTCTATGGCTCGAACGACCACCAGCAGTTCGTTGCTACAGGCAAGAATAAGGGTAACGACTATGGACAAATCAAGTCTATTGTTGTTTTCTCGACAGACGACATGGTGAACTGGACGTTCCACGGCACCATTGACACAAAAAGGCTCTGCAGCTCGTGGGTAACAAATCCATGGTACGTAGGCTACGGCGTATCATGGGCACCATCAGTCACTTGGCGTCACAATGAGAGCACTGATAAGGATGAGTTTTTCCTCTACTTCTGCAACAGCAGTCATGGCGTAGGTGTACTGACAGCGGAATCGCCTATAGGTCCTTGGAAATCGCCTAATAAGCAACTGATGATTACGTATGACACACCAGGTGCTAATAAAGCAGGTACCAATGCCAATTTTGATCCAGGCGTAGTCATTGATGACAACGGTGTAGGTTGGATCACCTTCGGTGGACTTGGCCCCAGCGAAATTATGCCTGAAGCGGCACGTATTGTGAAGCTAAAGCCATCTATGACTGAAGTCGACGGAACAGCTGTCAAGATACATGCACCCTACCATTTTGAGGCCAACGAGCTGAATGTCATTGGCGGCAAATATGTCTATACCTATTGTTCAAACTGGGCAGAACGCAAAGACAGCGTGTGGAACGCTTATAAGAGCGAGCATGGCATTACTGCATCGAAACCAAATACCTGCACTATGTGCTATATGGTCAGCGACGATCCGACAAATCCCAACTCGTGGGTATACAAAGGCATCTACGGACCTCATCCTGGCATGGGAACGAACAACAACCACTCACACCTACAGAAATTTCAGGGCAAATACTATCATCTCTATCATGGGGCTTCGTTAATGGAGAATTGGATAAAAGAAGGTGTCATTAGTGAGGATTGCAAAATCTATCGTTCCCTGTGTGTGAATGAGGCCAAAGTCAACGAGACAACAGCAACCATCTCCCAGGTTACGCCAAATCTGGAAGGTGTCAAACAAATCAAGAATCTGAATCCCTACGAATTACAGCAGGCTGAGACTATGGCCAACTGTAGCGGTGTAGACTATGAGGACTTTACCAACATCAAAAGGAACACCAAAATCAACAGCTTAGGCAACGACGCTTCAGAGAACATGCAGATAAACATGAAGGCAGGTTCATGGATTAACGTACGAAAAATTGACTTTGGAACAAATGGTGCTGAGAAATTCATACTGCGCGCCAAGGGTACGGGTACTATAGAACTACGTTTTAGCAGAGCAGGTCGTCCAGCAGCCACCTTTGAATTCTCATCAACTGAAATGGAGGACCATACCTTCGAGATTGACGCCAGCAGATTTAAAGGTGTAAAGAACAACTTTTTTGTCGCTTTCACCACTGCTGACAATGTGTACATCGATGCCTGGCAGTTTATAGAGTTTGATACTTCAGGAATCAGCGAAATCAATAACAGTCAAATAACAAAGACCCAGAGTTATGATCTTTTCGGTCGTCGACTCTCAGACTCCAACAACCATCACGGTATTGTCATTGAACAGTACCAGGATGCCAACGGGAACAAACACAGTCGGAAACACATGAGATAATAAAAGCAAAAGAAAAGAGACCAAAACGTGTTTGGTCTCTTTTCTTTTATTCAGCACTCAGCATACTGACGATGCGCTCAGCCGTACGTCCATCCCAACGGTCAGGTAATTGGCCTGTCGTCCACTCGCCAGCCATGAGACGATTGAGTTCAGTTGCAAGACGTTTTGCATCCTCCCCAACTAGCACATTGGTACCCTGTTTTACCGTTTCCTGATGTTCCGTATATGAGTTGAGCGTGATGCAAGGTACATGATTGAAGGTAGCTTCCTCAGCCACATTGCCTGAATCAGTAATGATGCCTTTGGCATGAGCCGTCAGATAGCCAAACTCCAGATAACCAAGCGAAGGCACAATACGGATAGTGTCCTCTATTTCAGGGTGTTTCCCCATCAGTTTCTGAACAGTCTTAGCAGCGAGACCTCTTAATGGTGCTATAACGGGCACTGAGCCTGCCTCACTGGCGATAGCCTGTAACATGAGCAGCAGATTATCCTCTGAAGCCAGCAATGCCTTGCGATTCAGGGTAAACACTAAGTATTTTCCATCCTCAACACCTTCGAGGCAAGCAGGACGTTGCCAACGCTCACGACAATAGCGCAACTGATCCATCAGGATGTTGCCCACCATATATATTTTATGCAACTCAGCACCCTCACGTGTAGCAATACTACTGGAGCCTATCCCTGCAGTAAACAGCATATCAGAGAGACCGTCAATCACCAGACGATTAATCTCCTTTGGCATGCTGATGTCGAACGAACGGGTGCCTGCCACCAAATGCGCCAGACGTGCGCCACGTTTCTTGGTTACGATAGCTGCTGCCATCGTCGAAGCCAGATCGTCGACCACAATAACACTATCCACAGGATGCTGTTCCAGATAGTGCTCGAACTCGGCCATCACACGCCCCGTCAACTCGTTCAGATTCTCGCAGTCGACCCCCAAGAAAACATCAGGATGCGGCATTTCCAAATCGCTGAACAGCGAGGGTTCCAGCGTGGGGTCATCCTCACGACCTGCATACACCAACTGATAGTTGCATTCATCATTATGCTCAATGGCACGAATCAGCGGAGCCACCTTCACGAAGTTAGGACGAGCTCCAGTAAAAATACATATTTGCTGTTTCATGCTGCAAAGATACGAATAAGCGAGAGAAAAAACAAATTTATTTGGAGTTTTCCGATTTTCTGCTCCTTCGTAATATTTTATGTTTCTAGGCTGAGAACTTATGTTCGTAAGCTGAGAACTTATGTTTGTGCACTGTGAACTTATGTTCTCAGCGCAAGAACATAAAAATTCACGCTACAAAAACACATTCTTTTCTCAGTTCCACAAAATAAATCTCGTTGATTTTCTGTTTTCCAGTAGAAAAATCGTACTTTCACCTTTGGTGAAGTTAGGCTACACCTCAGAAAAACTCAAATGTATTTGGTTTTTCGCTCGGTTTGCACTACCTTTGCAGTCGAATATGAACGAACACAAGATTATCAATGACCCAGTATTCGGGTTTATCAAGATTCCACGAGGCCTACTCTACGACGTTGTGCGCCATCCGCTGTTCCAACGCCTGAACCGCATCAACCAGCTGGGGCTGGCCTCCGTCGTATATCCTGGTGCACGCCACACCCGTTTCCAACATTCGCTTGGTGCCTTCTATCTGATGTCAGAGGCCGTCAAGTCACTACAGGAGAAGGGTATCTACATCTTTGACTCAGAGGCGGAAGCCGTTCAGGCGGCTATTCTGATGCACGACATCGGACACGGCCCTTTCTCTCACGTCTTGGAGAACACGCTAATCAAGGGCATTTCGCATGAGGACATCTCGCTACTGATGATGGAGCAGATCAATCACGACTTGAAAGGGCAGCTGGCGCTGGCCATCAGCATTTTCAAGGATGACTATCCCAACAAGATATTCCACCAGCTTATCTCGTCGCAACTGGATATGGACCGACTGGACTACCTGCGTCGCGATTCGTTCTTTACTGGTGTCACAGAGGGCAATATCGGTAGTGCCCGTATTATTAAAATGCTGAACGTGAAAGACTCGCAACTGGTGGTCGAAGTAAAGGGCATCTATTCAATAGAGAACTTTCTGACCACTCGGCGCCTGATGTACTGGCAGGTATATCTGCACAAGACAGCCGTAGGCTATGAGAAAATTCTGGTTAGCGCACTAAAACGTGCAAAAATACTGACAAAACAAGGTCGCGACATTTTCGCCGCCCCAGCTCTCTCCTATTTCCTAAAAAACGACGTAGACCGCACCTGGTTTGAGCAACATCCAGAGGCGTTGACCATGTATAGCGAACTGGATGATTCCGACATTTGGAGTGCCCTAAAAGCATGGAAGCATAGCGACGATAAAACGCTCGCATTACTTGCAGAAAGCATGCTTGACAGACATCTATGGCGTGTTGAAGTCAGCGAAGATCGACCATCCCAGGAACGTCTTAACGAGATAGCACAGAACATTGCAAACAAGGAAGGAATTTCATTGGAAGATACTGCCTACCTGATGAGTTTGACGGAGATTGGAAAAGACATGTATAATCCCGAAGACGATAGCATCGGAATACTTTACAAAGATGGCACCGTTAAAGACATTTCAGAGGCTTCTGAAATCTTAAATGTACAACTGCTTTCAAAGAAAATACGAAAATATTACCTCTGTTATCAACGATTTTAAGGTTTTTATTTGGTTTAATGTACCTTTTTTCGTAACTTTGCAAAAGTTTTGATTAAATAATGTACAAGGACATGCAATTTACAGCCAAACAAATAGCTGATTTTATCGGTGGACGAGTGGAAGGCAACGAACAAGCCACTGTCAGCACTTTCGCAAAGATAGAAGAGGCAACTGAAGGCGCTATCACCTTCCTATCGAACCCTAAATACACATCATATATTTATGAAACGAAAGCCAGTATCGTGCTGATAAACGACGACTTAGAGTTGGAGCACGCTGTGGAGCCTACGCTAATCAGAGTGCCTAACGCCTACGAGTGCGTGGCCAAGCTGATGCAGATGTATGCAGCCTCACTGCCCAAAAAGACGGGTATTGATCCGCTAGCTTTTATCAGCAAGACCGCCGAGATTGGCAAAGATGTATATGTGGGACCCTTTACCTATATCGGTGATGGTGTAAAGATAGGTGACGGCACACGCATTTTCCCAAATGTCACCATCTACGACGGATGCCAGATTGGACGGAATGTCACTATCCATGCAGGTGCCGTGATTGGCGCTGACGGATTCGGATTTGCCCCCAATCAGGAGGGCTACGAGAAGATTCCACAGCTAGGTATTGTCATTATTGAGGACGATGTGGAAATTGGTGCCAACACCTGCGTAGACCGCTCGACAATGGGGGAGACAATTATCCACAAGGGTGTAAAATTGGACAACTTGATTCAGGTGGCCCACAACTGCGAGATTGGCGAAAACACTGTCATGTCGGCTCAAGTAGGTATGGCTGGGAGCACGAAGATTGGCGCCTGGTGTATGGTTGGCGGACAAGCAGGATTCTCTGGTCACATCAAGATAGCTGACAAAACCTTTATTGGTGCCCAAAGTGGCGTCATCAGCAATACTAAGGGCAATGGCGAGCAGCTGATAGGTGCGCCAGCCATCGACCCGAAGGTGTTTTTCAAGGCTCAGGCCGTTATGAAGCGTCTGCCCGACATGTACAAGGAGTTGGGCATGCTGCGCAAGGA
The DNA here is from genome assembly GCA_947169185.1 of uncultured Prevotella sp. GTDB lineage: Bacteria > Bacteroidota > Bacteroidia > Bacteroidales > Bacteroidaceae > Prevotella. Next base: position 28,980 of record CAMVOS010000025.1, on the reverse strand, counting down.
AATCGAAGCTTTGAAGGATAAGTTGACAGTTGAAATTTGAAAAAGTGAAAAACATTAAGATATGAAACAAAAGACACTGAAAGGTAGTTTTTCGCTGTTTGGCAAAGGACTGCACACCGGTTTGAATTTAACAGTAACCTTCAATCCTGCACCAGAAAACACTGGTTATAAGATTAAACGCATCGACATGGAGGGTGAACCTATCATTGATGCTATCGCAGAAAATGTAATCGACACCCAGCGAGGCACAGTCTTAGCTAAAGGTGATGCACGTGTATCGACAGTAGAGCACGGACTGGCAGCCCTCTATGCCTTAGGGGTTGACAACTGTATGATTCAGGTGAATGGTCCTGAATTCCCCATCCTCGACGGCTCAGCCATCCAGTATATCGAAAAGATCAAAGAGGTAGGCGTAGAAGAGCTAAATGCCCCCAAGGACTATTACATTATCCGTAGAAAAATAGAGGTCAAGGACGAACAGACCGGCTCGTGCATCACAATTCTGCCTGACGAGGACTTCTCGATTACCGCTATGTGTTCGTTCGACTCGAAGATCATCAATTCGCAGTTTGCTACGCTCGATAACATGGAGAATTTCACGGAAGAGATAGCTGCTGCACGTACCTTCGTCTTTGTTCGCGATATCGAGCCCCTGTTGCAGGCCAACCTCATTAAGGGTGGCGATATGGACAATGCCATCGTTATCTACGAACGTCAGATCTCACAAGAACAACTCGACCAACTGGCAGATATGCTGGGTGTTGAGCATCGTGATGCCACAGAGCTGGGCTACATTCAGCACAAGCCACTGGTATGGGAAAACGAATGCACACGCCACAAGTTGCTCGACGTGATTGGCGATATGGCACTGATTGGCAAGCCTATTAAGGGTCGTATTATTGCCACACGTCCTGGACATACCATCAACAACAAGTTCGCACGTCAGATGCGCAAGGAGATTCGCAAACACGAAATCCAGGCACCGTTCTACGACCCCAACGAGGAGCCTATCATGGACGTGAACAAGATTCGCGAACTCCTGCCACACCGCTATCCCATGCAGTTGGTGGATAAGGTTATCTCGCTTGGTGCCAACACCATTGTGGGTATCAAGAATATCACGTCAAACGAGCCGTTCTTCCAGGGGCACTTCCCTGAGGAGCCCGTTATGCCTGGTGTGTTGCAGATTGAAGCTATGGCACAATGTGGTGGCCTGTTGGTGCTGAACACGCTCGAGGAGCCTGAGCGCTGGAGCACATACTTCATGAAGATTGATGACGTGAAATTCCGCCAGAAAGTGGTGCCTGGCGACACTCTGCTGTTCAAGGTAGACTTGCTAGCTCCCGTTCGTCATGGAATATCGTCAATGAAAGGCTACATCTTCGTTGGCGACCATGTAGTAGCAGAGGCAACATTTACAGCACAGATAGTCAAGAACAAATAACGTCGAAGCTTCGAAATACCGAAACATCGAAATAGCAAAATAGCGAAACATCGAAATAAATTATGAATCAAATACATCCCTTAGCAGTCGTTGACCCAGAGGCAAAGTTGGGCGACAACAATGTCATTGGTCCTTTCTGCGTGATTGACAAAAACGTCGTCATTGGCAACAACAACAAGTTTCTGAACAATGTAACCATCCACTTTGGTGCACGCATTGGTAACGACAATGAATTCTTCCCAGGTGCCAGCATCTCGACCAAACCTCAGGATTTGAAATTCCAAGGTGAAGAAACCACTTGTGAAATTGGTGACAACAACTCGATTCGCGAGAATGTTACCATCAGTCGTGGTACTGCCTCAAAAGGAAAGACTGTTGTAGGTAACGGCAACCTTTTAATGGAAAATATGCATATCGGGCATGATTGCGAAATAGGCAACGGCTGCATCATTGGCAACTCGACAAAGTTTGCTGGTGAGGTCGTTGTTGACGATTATGCTATTATCTCCGCCACGTGTTTATTCCATCAGTTCCTACACGTTGGAGGCTACATCATGTTCCAAGGCGGAACCCGTACAAGTCAGGACATTCCTCCCTATGTGATTGCTGGTAAAGAGCCTGTTCGCTATGCTGGTGTAAACCTGATAGGATTGCGTCGCAGAGGTTTCTCGAACGAAACTATTGAAGCTATCCACGATGCATACCGCATTATCTACTCAAAAGGAGTTATGAAGGATGGCATCGCCGAGGCACGTGCCAAGTATCCAAACTCGAAAGAGGTGGAATACATCTGCTCGTTTATCGAGTCATCAAAGCGTGGTGTGATACGTTGATGAGCACACTCATTGTCATCACTGGACCTACAGCTGTTGGCAAGACTGCTCTCACCATCGAGATTGCCCAACGCTATGGCATCCCTGTAATCAATGCTGACTCCAGGCAAATCTATCGTGAGTTGAAAATTGGTACAGCTGCACCTACTGACGAGCAACTGCGGGCTGCGAAACACTATTTTGTAGGTACCAAAAGTATCAATGACTACTATAATGCTTCAATGTATGAACAGGAGGTACTTGAACTATTGAACGAACAGTTCAAAATGCATAGCATAATGGTACTGTCTGGGGGTTCGATGATGTATATAGACGCTGTCTGCAATGGTATTGATGACATTCCCACCATTCGTGAAGACATTCGCGAAGAGATGAAACAACGCTATCAAACGGAAGGACTGGAAGCACTCTGCGAAGACCTGAAACGACTGGACCCAGAACATTATCAGATTGTAGACAGACAGAACTACCGACGCGTTATACACGCTCTGGAAATATGTTATCAGACAGGACTGACATATACTTCTTTTCGTAAACAAGAAAAGAAAGAGCGTCCGTTTCATATTGTCAAGATAGGACTGAACAGAGAGCGTGACACTTTATATAATAGGATTAACGCGCGCGTAGACGAGATGATGGAAAATGGGCTATTGAAAGAGGCCCAATCACTGTACAGTCAACGACAGTTAAATGCATTGAACACGGTTGGATACAAAGAGATGTTCGACTACATGGATGGGCGCTGGTCATTAGAGGAAGCTGTTGAACGCATGAAGGGCAATACCAGACGTTATGCCCGCAAACAGTTGACATGGTTTAAGCGCGACGCGGAAATGAAGTGGTTTGACGCTGGCGAACAAGAAAAAATACTAAAATATATCGAACAATATGAATAATTACACTGAGAATATGATAAAGGCACTAAAAGGTGTGGCAAATTGGTACAAGGGACTCTTCAAAGGACGTCCCTGGTACATCAAAACATTGTCAGCACTAGGAACGCTTGTTATGGCCTTTTTTCTGTATCTGGTCATGGTGGACATCAATTTCCTCTGGCTCTTTGGCAAGTCACCATCGATGAGCGATGTGAAGAATACGCATCCTGCAGAAGCATCTCAGATTTATAGCGCAGATGGCAAGGTGATAGGAAAATTCTTCAGTGAGAACCGCATGCCAGTGACCTACGAAGAGGTGAGTTCGGCTTTTTGGAACACCCTCATCGACACGGAAGATGAACGTTTCCGTAGCCATCATGGCATTGACTATCAGGCATTTGGAGCTGCGCTGAAAGACTACGTAATGCATCGTGACGCACGTGGTGCATCGACCATCACCCAACAGTTGGCCAAGAACCTGTTCCGCGTCCGTACTCAATATTCTACTGGTTTGTTAGGCAATATTCCTGGACTGAAACTGCTCATCATGAAGAGCAAGGAATGGATTACAGCCTACAAGCTGGAGTTTAACTTCTCGAAGAACGAAATTCTGACTATGTATGCCAATACGGTGGACTTTGGTTCGAATGCCTTTGGTATAAAGACAGCAGCCAGAACCTATTTTGGTACAACCCCCGACAAGCTGACTTCAGAACAGGCTGCCGTATTGGTGGGATTGCTGAAGGCTACGACTTACTATAACCCACGCATCAATCCCAAGAACGCGCTGGCTCGTAGAAATGTGGTGCTCGACTTGGTCAGGAAACACGGACATCTGACACAAGAGGCGTGCGACTCGTTGAAACAGACGGAAATCAAGATGGATTACAGCGTTGAGAATGCTTACGACGGAGAAGCTAACTATTTCCGTGAGGCTGTGGGTGATTGGATGAAGGACTGGTGTCGCGACTACTATGGCGAAGAACGTGCATACGCCTATTACACAGAGGGACTGAAGATATACACCACTATCGACACGCGCATGCAGAAATATGCTGAAGATGCCGCAGTGAAACAGATGAAGCAGGTGCAGAAGACCTTCAATGCCCACTGGGGAAGTACGAACCCATGGCAGGACGAACGTCATATAGAAATTCCACATTTCATTGAAGATTTAGCTAAGAAGACTCCCTACTACAAACTGCTTAGCCAGAAATTTGAGGGCAACGAAGACTCCATCAACTACTATCTGAACGTACCCCACCCCGTCAAGCTGTTCGATTACGAGCAGGGGTATATTGAGAAAGAGATGTCAACGCTGGACAGCATACGCTATATGGAGCATTTCATGCACTGCGGTTTTGTAGCCATAGAACCCCAAACTGGACATGTGAAGGCATGGGTGGGCGACGTCGATTTCAAAACATGGAAATACGACAAGGTAACTGCCATGCGTCAGCCTGGTTCTACATTTAAACTGTTTGTCTATGCAGAAGCTATGAATCAGGGCATCATGCCTTGTGACACACGTAAGGACGAGTTCTTCTCTATGAAGGTGATGGACAAAGGCAAGGAGGTGACGTGGGCTCCCACGAATGCCGATGGACATTTCTCAGGTGCAAATATCACGCTAAAACAGGCCTTCGCCATGAGTATTAACTCGGTAGCTGTCCGTCTGGGACAGGAGTGTGGCATCGACCGTATAGCCAAGACGGCTCACGACATGGGAATCAAGTCAAGACTTGACCCAACCCCAGCGCTGGCCTTAGGTTCCAGTGATGTTAACCTATTGGAATTGGTCAATGCCTATTGCACACCTGTCAACCAAGGACGTATGCACGATCCAGTACTCGTCACCCGCATCGTAGATCGCGATGGCGATGTAGTCTATGAAGCTAAGACGGAAGACAAACAAGCGCTTACTGAGCGTAGTGCATTCCTTGTACAGCAATTGCTGATGGGAGGTATGAGCGGTACGTCTTCGCGTCTGCGTGGTTATGTGGGTTATGACGTTACCGATACCGACTTTGGTGGCAAGACGGGCACATCGAACAATCACTCGGACGCTTGGTTTATCGGTACCACACCGAAGTTGGTCTGTGGCGCATGGGTCGGCGGCGAATACCGCTGTATTCACTTCCGTACTGGCGAATTAGGACAAGGAAACCGTACAGCACTTCCCATTTGCGGTTATTTCCTAAAGAGTGTATTGGACGACCCACAATTCAAGCAATATCACGCAAAATTCACCATTCCTCAGGACGCTAACCTAACATCAGGCATGTATGACTGTGGCGGTTACTTTAAGTTATCTTCAGACTCAGACTCGCTGGCAATAGATAGTCTTGGGACTGCCGTTGACGCAGAAGCTGTAGTCGATGAGTTTGGCAACGTAGTCAATCATCAACAAGAGCCCAACAATGCCAGACAGAAGCCTGTATCAGAACAGCCACAAGTTGCCGAAGAGCCCAAAGAGCAATAGATGGATTTAGAAACGTTAGACCTTGAGAACCAGGAGTGGCAGCAGGCACTCCAGATTATACAATATACCCGTCGCTCGTTATTCCTGACAGGAAAAGCGGGGACGGGTAAGTCTACTTTTCTGCGCTACGTATCGCAACACACAAAGAAGAAGCATGTGATCCTGGCGCCTACAGGCATTGCTGCCATCAATGCTAGTGGTCAGACGTTACACAGTTTCTTCAAACTACCCTTTCACCCACTATTGCCTAACGACTCACGCTATAATGCAAGGAATATCAGAAAGACGCTGAAGTATAATGGTGAACTCACCAAGTTATTGCGAGAACTGGAGCTCATCATCATCGACGAGATATCGATGGTCAGAGCTGACATCATCGACTTTATTGACAAAGTATTGCGCATCTATTGCCGTAACATGCGGGAACCATTTGGTGGCAAGCAGCTGTTACTGGTGGGCGACATCTTCCAGTTGGAGCCCGTCATCAAGGAAGACGAGTGGCGGCTGATGCAACCCTTCTACGCCTCCGCTTACTTCTTTGCTGCGAAGGTTTGGCAGGAGATGCAGCTTGTCAGCATCGAGTTGCGTAAGGTCTATCGTCAGAGCGATGCGGAATTCATCGCCATTCTAGACCGTATCCGTGAGAATCAAGCTACTGATCAAGATTTGCAGGCCATCAACTCGCGATATGGTGCCAAGTACGAGCCATCGTCACGAAACCTCGAAATCACACTGGCTACACGTCGTGATACGGTAGACTGGCTGAACGAGCAGAAACTGAGCGAGTTAGACGGTGATAGCTCGACATTCAAAGGAGTTATTAAAGGCGATTTCCCACTGACGTCGCTCCCTGCGCCTATGGAGTTGGAAATCAAACCTGGCGCGCAAGTCATCTTTGTCAAGAACGATAAGGAGAAACGCTGGGTCAACGGTACGATAGGTATTGTAATCGGCATAGATGAGGAAGAGGGTATTATTGGCGTGTGCGATGAAGATGGCCATGAATACGATGTTGGTGTAGAAATTTGGGAGAACATGCGCTATACGTATGATGAGAAGGAACAGAAAATTGTCGAGGAGCTGCTAGGGACCTTCAAGCAGTTTCCCCTACGACTGGCATGGGCCATTACCGTACACAAGAGCCAGGGTCTGACGTTCCGACAAGTAAAGATAGACTTCTCGGGGGGCGGAGCCTTTGCTGGCGGACAAACCTATGTGGCACTCTCTCGCTGTACGTCACTGAAAGGTATCACACTCGAAGAGCCCATCCGTCGTTCGGACATCTTCGTGCGTGGTGAGGTGGTACAGTTTGCACGTCGCTATAACGACAACAAGCTGATGCGCCAAGCCATTTACGAGAGCAAGGCAGATAAAGAGTATCATGATGCAGTAGAAGCATTCGATCGCCAGGACTTCGACGCATTCCTCAAGAACTTCTTCTTGGCCATCCACTCACGCTACGACATCGAAAAGCCTGTCGTTCAGCGCTATATCCGTCGAAAGCTTGGTATTATTAACCAGCAAAAACTGCAAATCGAGAACCTGAATACAGAGATAGCGAGACGCGAAGAACTGCTGAAGCGACTGGCTGTTGAATATACATTATTAGGCAAGGAATGCGAACAGGAGCACATGAAAGATGCTGCTATTCGCAATTACCAGAAAGCTTTGGAGCTCTATCCGGAGGCACCAGAAGCCAAGAGAAGGCTCAAAAAGCTACAAAAGAAGTAAACCTCTACAGCGTATTCCCCTCTTTAGGGAATACCACTGTCGGCTTGAAGGTCTTAGCCTCCTCAAAATCCATCAAGGCATACGAGATGATGATGACCACATCGCCCACCTGTACACGACGCGCTGCTGCGCCATTCAGACAAATGCACCCAGAACCGCGCTCACCCTTAATGATATAGGTTTCGAAGCGCTCACCATTGTTATTGTCGAGCACTTGCACTTTCTCACCAGCTATCAGATTGGCAGCATCCATCAAGTCTTCATCAATCGTGATGCTACCCATATAATTTAGATTGGCCTCTGTCACTGTAACACAGTGCAGCTTCGACTTCATTACTTCTATCATCATATCGATTTACAATTTACGATTTATATTTGATATGGTCGATGAGGCGAATGGGAGTCTTACCACAATAGACGGTGATACAGCCTACAACGTATGGCGTATCGTCCCAGTTTTCAACGTCTTGCAGCGTATTGCCATCAACAATAGAGAAGTATTCCACATCCAATCCGTCGACAGCATTGATATCTGCCACCACCTTGTCGTGGGTTTCCTTAACCGTATGTTTCTTGGCATAGACCAAACTGTCCTTCAAGGCTTTATAAATAGCGGGGGCTATAGCACGCTCGTCTTTCGAAAGCAGCGTGTTACGACTGCTACGGGCCAATCCGTCGTCATCACGAACAATGTCGCACTCCACAATCTGAACAGGTAAGCCCAAATGCTTGACCATAGCCTTGACAACAGCAATCTGCTGCCAGTCCTTCTCACCAAAATAGGCTCGGAGGGGCTTGACAATATAAAACAAACGACTTACCACCTGACATACGCCATTAAAATGACCTGGGCGATGAGCACCCTCCATAACGGTTGAGACAGGGGGATATTCAAACTGTCGCGTATCGGGTGTGGGGTACATCTCCTCGACACTGGGAGCCAACACATAGTCAGCACCACAAGTCTCTAACAGCTTACAGTCTGCGTCCAAAGTACGGGGGTAGTTCTTCAAGTCGTTCTTGTCGTTGAACTGTGTAGGATTGACAAAAACTGATACCACTGTAATTCCATTTTCCTTAACACTGCGACGTACCAACGAGGCATGTCCTTCATGCAGTGCGCCCATCGTCGGTACTAATCCAATCTCTTTACCTTGCTTGCGGTCCTCAAAAAGTTGGTTCTGAAGATCCACAATCCTATTAAATACCTTAAGCATTAATTCTGATATATCTATTTACTTTCTACAAACTATTTCAGTTTCGGGGTGCAAAATAACAACTTTTTTACCAAATAAGAAAAAAATATTATGAAAATATGCCAAAATAGGGGCAAAAAAATCTAAAAATTGCACGTTTTGGCGGTTTTGTGAATTATTTTTCGTAACTTTGCATTCGGATAAATAATGCAATATGGCAAAAAAGATTCTTTTCATTAACCAGGAGATTACTCCATATGTTGCCGACAGCGACCTCTCGCTGATGGGTAAGGCTCTTCCGCAGGCTATGCAGGAAACAGGTCACGAAATCCGTACTTTTATGCCCAAATGGGGTATGATTAACGAACGTCGTGGCATGTTGCACGAAGTAATCCGTCTGTCTGGTATGAATCTGATTATCGACGATACCGACCATCCTTTGATTATCAAGGTTGCAACCATCAATCAAACACGAGTACAGGTGTATTTTATCGACAACGACGATTACTTTGCCAAGCGCCAGATGACAGTTGATGAAGAAGGTAAGGACTATGCTGACAATGGTGAACGAGCCATCTTTTTTGCAAGAGGTGTTTTAGAGACTGTCAAGAAATTGCGATGGGTACCTGATATCATTCACGTGCAAGGATGGATGGGAGCCGTTGTTCCTTTGTATATCAAGACTGCCTATCATGAAGAGCCTTCATTTGCCAATACCAAAGTTATCACATCACTTTTTCCAAAGAGTTTTAAGTCCGATTTAGGTCCCAACTTCAAGCAGTGTGTCGTATTCAAAGATGCTAAAGCTGATCTGCTGAAGAAGTATGATGACAAATTTACCTTCGAAGAACTTGGCAAGTTGGCTATTGACTATAGTGACGGTGTCATTGCAGCTCATAAAAACGTGAACAAAGAACTCATGAAATATGCTGCTGAAAACAATATCCCCACCCTCTCCTATTCTGGTGATGACTTTGCTCAAGCATACGAGGATTTCTACGAGAAAATTTGATTTTTTAATGTTTTAAGGATAATTTCTGTAAGAATAACGGATAATTTCAATGATGAGAAAATTGCTTATGGCTGGGATTGCAATGTTAACGATTGCAATCTCTTCATGTGATGAGAATACAAATAAAATGGGCTACTCACTAACTAGTGATGCAGACCGCTTCAGTCTTATTCCAGATACATTCATAGTATCTACCCAATCTATCAAGGCTGATTCTGTATTAGCTCGCAGTTCCTACAGCTATTTAGGTCGTATCAAGGATCCTGAGACAGGAACTTATATCACTAGTGACTTTACCACACAGTTTAATGTGCTTGAGAACGAAGTTAACATACTCTTTCCTGGAAAGGGTAATATTACCTCCCTCGATGCAGGAGGCGAACCTATAGCTACATCATGTTATCTCAATGTGGTTATCAACAGCTATTTAGGTGACTCGTTGACTGCGATGAAACTGATGGTTGAAGAACTTGACAAGCCGATTGAAGAAAATAAATTATACTATTCAAACTTCAATCCTGAGGCCAGCGGCTATATTCGCAACGATGGAATTAGACAAGCCAAATTATATACAATGGTCGACTTAACCTTGTCAGATAGTATGCGTACTGTTCGTATGAACAACAACTACTATTCTTATATCAGCATACCACTGAACAAGCAGTATAAGGCAAAGGACGCTACTGTTTATAACAACTATGGCACCTATATTTTACGCACCTATTATCAGCATCCTGAATATTTCAAGAATTCCATCTCGTTTATCAAAAACGTATGTCCTGGTTTCTACTTCAAAATGGTTGATGGACAAGGTGTGATGGCAGAAATACTTAACGTTCAGTTGGTTGTTAATTACAAATTCAAGGCAGACGGCAAAGAATATACAGGTAGCAAGACCTTTTTATCCACAGAGGAGGTCATGCAAACAACTCATATCTCTAACGACAAGGGCAAGATTGACAGTCTGGTCAGCAAAGTCAATGATTGCACTTATCTTAAGACACCAGCAGGCATCTTTACAGAAGTAACCTTGCCTATTGATGACATTAAGAAGGGGCATAGTAATGATTCTATCATTTCTGCGAAAATTACATTCCAGCGAATGGTTGACCAGAATGATAGGACTGATGATTTATTAAACGATGCCACTGAGTTGCTTATGATTGAAAGCGACTCACTATATGCCTTTTTTGAAAAGAATAGTGTCACTAATAATCGCACATCGTTCTTAGCTGTTTATAATGCTATTTTGAATACTTACACATACAACAACATATCCAGTCTAATCAACCATATGTATACGATTCGTAATAATGGCTCAAAGAACTGGAATAAAGTTGTGCTGATTCCCGTAAAGACAAGTACTGTTAGGACGTCATCGTATTCTTCGGCAACTGTTACCGGGATAAACAATGAGATGGCTATTACAAGTACACGACTAGTGGGCGGTAGTCAGAATTCCCATATGCCAGTAAAAATCAGCATTATCTATAATCAAAGTAAATAAGCTGATGGCTGATAATTATTTAGAGCGCCATTACGAAGAATATGAGATGCGTAAGGCAGCTTATCTACGCAAAAAGAAACATCTAACAGTTAAAGCGCCTCGTCTTTTGGAACGTCCAGAAGATGAAGCGCTTTAATGACTATTGCTTGATAGCATTTATAGCTATTAACCAACAATCGTATATTTCGCAAACTTCAACAACAGTTGCTTTGTACCTGCGTTTTTAAAAGCAACAGTAGCTTTAGCGTTTTCACCAGAACCCTCAACTTTAATTACGGTACCAAGACCGAAACGTTGATGTTCAATTACATTGCCTTCATGCAGACCAATATTACCAATGGCTGCCGATTGTGAAGCTGGGGCTTCACGTCGAACAGGCATAAGACGCGGTTTCGGGTCTGCAACGAATTGTGTAGCCACAGGTCGTGGATTCTGGAAACGAGAGGGGCTAGACGGTCTAGTATTACTAGATGGTCTAGAGAAACTAGAATTACTAGAAGATCTAGATATACCAAATTCGTTTGAAGAGCTGGAAAAACCACTACCCTCGACACGAAGCAAGGCAGGATCGATATCGCGTATAAAACGTGATGGTGTGTCATACTCCATACGTCCGTAACGGAAACGGTTTTGAGCACAAGTCAGAATACAATGTTTCTCAGCACGCGTGATAGCTACGTAAAGCAGACGTCGTTCCTCTTCTAATTCTCGCATTGAACCTATACACATAGGCGAAGGGAAGATATTTTCTTCAAGACCAACAACAAAGACTGTAGGAAATTCAAGACCTTTTGCTGCATGAACAGTCATAAGTGCGACCTTGGGCTGATCGACACCATCATCACTATCAAGATCGGTAAGCAGAGCCACCTCCTGCAGGAAATCGGGTAGCAGAATCTCGTTTTCCATGCCCTCCTCACGACGACTCTCAACGAAATCCTGCATACCACCAAGAAACTCTTCAAGATTCTCTTGCCGGGAGAGGTCATCAGGATTATTCGAACTATATATTTCCTTGCTGATACCACTCTCCATGATTATGGCATGCCCCAATACGTATGCATCTTCCTGATCGATACGTTGACGCCAACCATCGATCAGCGCACAGAAGGCTTCAAGTTTTGAAAGCGTACCTTTTGCAAGAGACAATCCAAAGACGATAGGCTGTTGGATAACTGTCCAAAGTGATACATGATGCAAATTGGCCATTTCGACTATCTTACCTACTGTGGTATCACCAATACCACGTGTGGGATAATTGATAATGCGACGCAAAGCCTCTTCATCATTAGGATTAGCCACTACACGGAAGTAGGCGATGACATCCTTGATTTCCTTACGTTGATAGAAAGAGAGCCCACCATAGATACGATACGGAATATTATCTTTTCGCATTTGCTCTTCGAAAGAACGACTCTGCGCATTGGTGCGATATAGAATGGCAAAGTCACTATAGTCAGCACCTTCTTGACGGCGAATGCGCTTGATATCGTTGCAAACGATGATGGCCTCCTCTTTATCGCTGTAGGCTGGTTTCAGCGTCAGGCGCTCGCCTTGTTCATTCTCGCTGAATACATCTTTACGTATCTGACGCTCATTTTTACGAATCAGTGAGTTAGCAGCTTCAACGATGAGCTGTGTCGAACGATAGTTTTGTTCTAGTTTAAAAAGGCGCGTACCTTGTGGATACTTCTTCTGGAAGTCAAGAATATTATCGATATTAGCCCCTCGAAAGCTATAGATGCTTTGTGCATCGTCGCCAACCACACAGACATGCCCATGCCCTTGTGTGAGCAGCAGCACTATTTCCTGCTGGGCATAGTTCGTATCCTGATACTCGTCGACAAGTACGTAGCGAAAGCGCTCAACGTACTTTTGGCAAATATCCTCATGTTTCAGCAGGAGATAAGTCTGGACGAGCAGATCATCAAAGTCCATCGCATTTGCCTGTCGACAACGCTCTACATACCTATTATATATAGTAGCCACATGCGGACGCTTCTTTTGTACATCGTCTGCCGCCCACAAACTGGTTTCATAAGCGTGGGGCATCAACAGATGGTTTTTGGCCATCGATATGCGGTCGGCTACGCTATTAGACTTGTAGACCTTATCATCTAGTTGCATCTCCTTGATAATGTTCTTAACAAGCGAGCGCGAGTCTGCCTGATCATATATTGTAAAATTAGCGTTGAAACCGATTGTCTCGGCTTCTGCACGAAGAATTCGAGCAAAGACAGAATGGAATGTTCCCATCACAAGACGCTGAGCACGCTCTTGTCCTACAAGACGTCCAATGCGTTCCTTCATTTCACGAGCAGCCTTGTTGGTAAAGGTGAGTGCGAGAATGTTCCAAGGCATATAACCCTGCTCCAGCAGGTAAGCTATCTTATAGGTCAGCACACGTGTTTTTCCTGAACCAGCTCCTGCAATGACAAGTTGTGGTCCATCGCAATATTCGACAGCGGCACGTTGTCCTGGATTGAGTGCATCTAAAAGGTCGTTATTCATCCTTAATTCTTCCTATAAGACGTTTAAATGCAGGCGATATACTATCAAGCCGGAAATCGTAGTAGAAGTTTTGCTCGTCGATACGACGGAAATGCTGCTTCCCCTGAACACTATCCTTAGGTGTTTCCCAGATAATGTTCTTTAAGCGTTCTGGCCTATTGATTGAATCTGTACGTAACAGACATTCTTCAAAGTAGTAATTGCAAGTGAGCGTTGTGTCTTTATGCTCAGCAAATACGACATCAGCGTCATAGCCTGTAACAAGCGTGTGAAAGCCATTGAGCTCAATGCCGTGACGTCGTGTACGGAAACGGAGCGCTGCACCACGCTGAGCCGAGAATGGATAGAACTGTGCAAGTGTGGTATTGTTGACATTGACAATTCCATCATCTGCCAACAAACAGTCGGAAAGACAATTAGTTATCTGACAGGAATTGAGCATGATGTCAGAATTATACCCCACAACACCGTATCCTTTACAGTTATGAACAATAGTGTTATTCATAACGAGTTTGGTAGAATCAACTTGTATCGCAGTTTGCGCATTGCGTATCTCACAATCAGTAAACGTGTTATCATGTGACGAAAGAAGCAGATGAATACCCTTCCACTGTCCACTGAGACGATCATAAGGCAGATTTGTAAACATACGGTCTAGACGATCTCCACGGAAGAGACAACTCTGTGCGACAACCTGTCCATAGACTAAGAGCCTTGCACCACTATGGAAATATAGATTCGTATTAAGCAGGGTGAGTGTGGCATCCTTATCTACAATAATGCTATCGTAAACGATAATGGGGCGAGACGATTCAATTACAGTATCATGCTTGACAACAAGAGAAGTAATCTTCTCCGCATCCCAACTCCACGTGCGTAGATTTACCTTCTGCACTACCCCACTCTCTAGCGTCAGCAACAGATTATCCTCTACCAATTGCGGACTGTCTTGGCCATTTTCCTGCGTTGTCACTTCAACAAAGACAAGCAAGCTGTCGCCCTTGCGCACTTCGAAGTTCGAGCCAACAGGATCAAGGTATGTACCATCGACGTTGACACGAAAACCAGACTGTCCGCCACGCTCCAGACGAGCGGTCTGAATACGAATGCCATTGCCTGAGTTATTCTTCGCCCAAAAAGTCTTAGTCACCGATGGCACGGTTGAGAACAACGTATCCAAACGCAGGGTATCGACCGTAAACGACAGCATGTTCCCGCGGTCCGCTGAGAATGAATCACCGTCGTCCGTACATGCTGTCAGAAGCGCTGACATTACCAATATATAAAAGAATAGCCGTCTTATCATACTAATGATAAAACGGCTTTTCTCCTGTTTTATTGCCTTATTTGCCAAAATAACGTTTCAATAGTCCAGCGAAGCCTGCACCATGACGAGCCTCGTCCTTAGCCATTTCGTGAACAGTGTCATGGATTGCGTCAAAGCCTGCAGCCTTAGCGTTTTTGGCGATACGGAACTTATCCTCGCAAGCACCAGCCTCAGCAGCAGCACGTTTTTCCAAATTGGTCTTCGTATCCCATACACACTCACCCAGCAGTTCTGCAAAGCGTGATGCGTGATCAGCCTCCTCAAAAGCATAGCGCTTGAAAGCCTCTGCGATTTCAGGATAGCCCTCGCGATCAGCCTGGCGGGCCATTGCCAGATACATACCTACCTCACCGCATTCACCATTAAAATGGTTGCGCAAGTCATCAATCATTTCCTGGCTAACACCCTCGGGCTTACCGTCACCAATACGGTGAACTGTAGCATAAGTGGTCTCGCCATCGTCCTTCAGCTCAGAGAACTTTGAGGCAGGAGCCTTACAAATTGGGCACTTCTCGGGAGCAGCGTCGCCTTCATAGATATATCCACAAACAGCGCAAATAAACTTTTTCTTCATAGTTGTTCTGTATTTGTTTAGTTAATAAAAAGGATTCAATAATTCCTCGTTTGCAAATATACGAAGAAAAACTGAATCTCCCAAACTTTTCACCAAAAATATTATTAACGGAGTATTCAACAATAATCCTGCTTTATTTTGCAATAATGCCGGGTTATTTGAAAATACTACCGGGTTATTAGAAAATAAGGCAGGGTTATTTAAACGTCACCCTACTGCGACAACACTCTGTACCATCAGTACGAACAATACGGATACAATAATCATTATCCGCTGTCTGTTCCTTATAGAATGACAATTGGTCACCAGCATGCGCCTCGGCCACGTAGGCTATTTCAAAGCGACGAATCTGGTGATTGCGATACCAATCGAGAGGCCACAAATCTAATACATGCTCAATATACTTAACAGAATTAATATGTCCATTAATATCGACATCATTATAATAGGTGTCAATAGTACGTACCAGCTGGGCATCATCGCCCATTTTCACTCGCCCACCCTTGTCAATCGGACATTCCTTATCCTTAACTATCCAATTATTGATGGCACCATTGTCTATGGAAAAAATATCAGTAGGCTGGCGACTCTCCGTATCAATCATAGCCCAAATGCTTCGACCATAACCATAGGTTTTGCCATCCTCACCAATAACGGAAAAATTACGTGAAGTGAAATAGCGCATGGCGCTCTCCACCCATGTCTCAACATTAAACTTGGTGTATTGTTGTGGCATCTCCTCCATTTCGATTGCCAAGCGCGATAATACCCACGAACGATTTATGGTCATGAGATACTTCATGCCAAAACCACGTGCAGACGAATGGAAATCGGCAGCGTTGAGCATGTGGTTACCTAAATGGCCCATAAACAGTCGTCCACTGAAATCACAATGAAAGGGCTCGGCCAGGAATTCGTAACGTCCTACTTTATCCATTTTGCTGTTCACGTTCTTCTAAGAATTCACTAACTTGCTCCTGCTTGGCTCGCGTTACGGCAATGCGTCCCGAGCGTGTATACTGGAGGACACAGTCAAATTCGTTCAATGCATAATACAGATTCAGGATATCTTCGGTCTTACCATTTTTCATAACGACGGTATATGTAGGATTTACCTCCATAATGCTGGCATCATTACGACGAATAGTACGGGAAATCTCGGGATTCTGAAGTACCTTCTCAGTTGAAAGCTTATAAAGTCCTGATTCGCGGATAAACAACTGGTCATCAGTAAAATAGTTAGCCTTGACAACATCAATCTTCTTCTCTATCTGTCGCGTAATCTTCACTATCTGGTCTTCATCACTCCATGCTGTAATCGTGTATTTATGGACGCCTTCAATAGAGGATGCCGACACATTCAGGCTCTCAATGTTGACCTGACGACGAGTGAACACAGCAGTAATCTGATTCAGAATACCTGCAATATTCTCTGAATAAACCAGCAGCGTATATAATTTCTTACTTTCTTTCATAATTATTATGCATTAAACCTCCAGCATCATATCGTTAACATTCATACCTGGAGGCGTCATAGGCAACACATCATCATCCTCCATGATGGCACACTCCAAAATATATGGACCTGTCGTTGCCAACATCTTTTCTATGGCAGCGCCAAGGTCTTTCCGATCGGTAACAGCCTGATAGGGAATACCATAGCCCTGAGCTATCAACTCATAATTAGGATTGAGCATCTTGGTAAACGACTTACGACGTTGCCAGAACATATCCTGCCATTGGCGAACATTGCCCAAATAGTGATTGTTCATCAGAATCATTTTAACGGGAGCCTGTTGCTCCATTATTGTTCCCAATTCCTCGATACACATCTGGAAACCACCATCGCCCATAAAACAACATACTTGACGCTGGGGCGCACCAAACGTAGCACCAATAGCTGCAGGCATACCGTAGCCCATCGTTCCAAGTCCACCACTCGTACAAAGACTACGCTTATGGTGATATTTGAAATAGCGAGTGGCAAATAGCTGATTCTGACCTACATCGGTCACGAGGATGGCGTCGTCGGGAGTTTGTTCAGCAACAGCATTCACCACCTCGCCCATCAATAGCGGACCATTTTGAGGATGAATGGCAGGTTCGATGACTTTAGTGCGCTCTTTCTCGTCAAGGGTCTTGAACGAGTCACGCCATTCCTGATGGTTATTAGCTTGCAGAAGCTCAGTGATAGCGGGCAGCGACACCTTGCAGTCAGCAACTACAGCCACATCGGTTTTTACATTTTTATCAATCTCACTCTTGTCGATATCGAGATGAATCACCTTGGCCTGCTTAGCATAGGTCTTCAGATTGCCCGTTACACGGTCGGAGAAACGCATACCAATCGCAATCAACACATCGCACTCCTGTTCCTTCAGATTGACAGCATAGTTTCCGTGCATACCGAGCATACCCACATTGAGCGGGTGGTTAGAAGGAAGAGCAGACAGACCCAACATGGTACGACCAGCAGGAATATCGGCCTTCTCCAAGAAAGCCTTCAGTTCCTCCTGCGCATTACCCAGTTCTACACCCTGCCCTACCAGCGCCAATGGCTTCTTGGCGTTATTGATAATCTCGGCAGCAGCACGAACAGCATCATTATTCAGCTGTGGATAAGCCACATAAGAACGGATAAAGTCCACTTTGCAAGGTTCCCAATCAATCTCTTCAACCTGTGCATTGCGGGCGAAGTCAAGTACCACAGGACCAGGTCGACCACTGCGAGCGATGTAGAATGCACGGCTCACAGCCCACGCCACATCTTCGGCATGACGAATCTGGTAACTCCACTTGGAGATAGGCTGCGACACGCCTACAAGGTCAACCTCCTGGAAAGCGTCGGTTCCCAAAGCAGAGATGGCCACCTGTCCAGCAATTACCACAATCGGCGTGGAATCCATCATAGCATCGGCAATACCAGTCAACGTATTGGTAACACCAGGACCACTGGTTACCAACGCAACACCAACTTCACCAGAAACACGGGCATAACCTTCTGCAGCATGGGCAGCACCTTGTTCATGACGGACCAAAATATGGTCAAAGCATTTCTTCTCGCCTCTTGTATAGTCAAAGAGCGCATCGTAAACGGGCATAATGGCTCCTCCTGGGTATCCGAAGATGGTTTTCACACCCTCAGCCTGTAATGCCCGCATCAGCGCCTTTGCTCCTGTTATTCTATCTTTCAGCATCTATTCGCTATTATCAGTTGTCCATTAATCTATGATTCTCACACCACCCTTATCAGCCGAACTAACACTTTGAGCGTAAGCACGCAAAGCCTTGCTGACCAAACGATTGCGCTTTAACGGCTGCTGAGGACGTGCCTCTAATTCAGCTTCAGAGAGTTTTACATTAATAGAGCGATTAGGAATATCAATCTCAATGATGTCGCCATCCAGGATTTTTCCGATATTACCACCAGAGGCAGCCTCTGGCGAGATATGTCCGATGCTCAGTCCACTGGTGCCACCTGAGAAACGTCCATCAGTAATCAAGGCACACTCCTTACCCATATGCATCGACTTGATATACGACGTGGGATACAACATCTCCTGCATGCCAGGACCTCCCTTCGGACCCTCGTGAGTAATCACTACGCAGTCGCCCTTCTTTACCTTGCCACCAAGAATACCCTCGCAGGCATCTTCCTGTGAATCAAATACTACGGCAGGTCCCTCGAAATGCCAAAGAGCCTCATCAACGCCAGCAGTTTTCACCACACAACCATCCTGAGCAATATTTCCAAAGAGTACTGCCAGACCACCATCCTTGGTGTAGGCATGTTCCAAATCGCGGATACAACCATTGGTACGATCTGTATCGAGTGTACCCCACTCTTCCGACTGAGAACCCATCTTCGTAGAGAAACGATTACCAGGAGCGGTTTGATAAATACGATTTGCTTCTGCGTCGACGTCACCATCGACGATACTGTATTTCTTCATAGCCTCACCAAGTGTCATTCCATCAACACGTGGAGCAGAACCATCAACAAGACCACCTTTATTCAGTTCATTCAGAATACCCAAGATACCACCTGCACGTCCACACTCCTGAACAGAGTATTTTTGTGTATTAGGTGCCAACTTACACAGACAAGGCACCTTACGACTCAGTGCATCGATATCTTTCATCGTAAACTCTGCACCAGCCTCTTGAGCAACAGCAAGCAAATGGAGTACGGTATTCGTCGAACCTCCCATCGCAATATCCAATGCCATCGCATTCATAAAGGCCTTACGGGTAGCAATATTGCGAGGCAGAACACTCTCGTCACCATCTTCGTAGTAGGCAAAGGCGTTCTTTACCACCTGACGGGCAGCAGCCTTAAACAGCTCAACACGATTCGTATGCGTAGCAAGAATAGTACCATTACCAGGCAACGACAAGCCAATAGCTTCCGTCAACGAGTTCATCGAGTTAGCAGTAAACATACCAGAGCACGAACCGCATCCAGGACAAGCACATTGCTCAATCTCCTGCATCTCCTCGTCTGTAACTGAAGGATCAGCACCCTTTACCATCGCTGTAATCAAGTCAGCATTCTCACCACGCCAACGTCCAGCCTCCATAGGGCCACCACTACAAAACACCGTGGGAATGTTCAGACGCATAGAAGCCATCAGCATACCAGGTGTCACCTTGTCGCAGTTCGAGATACAAATCATCGCGTCAGCTTTATGAGCATTTACCATATATTCTACGCTGTCAGCAATGATGTCGCGTGAAGGCAACGAATACAACATACCATCGTGACCCATTGCAATGCCATCATCAATAGCAATAGTATTGAACTCAGCTGCATAGCAACCCATCTTCTCAATCTCCTCGCGTACTATCTGGCCAATCTCATGCAGATGTGTATGCCCTGGAACAAACTGTGTAAACGAGTTGACAATAGCAATAATAGGTTTACCAAATTGCTCATGTTTCATACCTGTAGCTACCCAAAGAGCTCTGGCACCCGCCATACGTCTGCCTTCAGTACATACACTGCTTCTAAGTTGATGTTTCATAACCGTCTCTTAGTAATTGTCTAATTTAGCTTGCAAAATTAAACAATTTCCGTCTAATTGCCAACAAAAAAGCGGAAATTCTTTATTTCCGCTTACTTATTGATTGATATCACCTTACTTTGTGGAGAGGTATTATTCTCTTTCTCATCCAACTGCTCATAGATGGAGTTGTTACTCTTGTATTCAGGCACGATCTCTTTCATCTTCTTCACAGTCTTCATCGCATCATAGTGCTTCGAAATCTCTACCAGCGCATCAATATCTCTGCAAACCTCGTCATAGTTATACTCACGAACCTCAGCGATACGAATCTTTTCATGGAAAGTAGGCTTGGTGCCCTCCAACTCGTTAAGAACTTCCTCATAGAGTTTTTCTCCTGGTCGCAGACCCGTAAACTTAATCTCAACATTTTTGGCACCAGAAAGTTTAATCATACGCTTTGCCAAGTCAGCAATCTTTACAGGCTGGCCCATATCGAACACAAAGATTTCTCCGCCATTACCTTTCGTACCTGCTTCAAGGACAAGTTTACAAGCTTCAGGAATCAGCATAAAGAAACGGACGATACGCTCATCAGTAACAGTAACAGGACCACCATTCTTAATCTGTTCACGGAACAAAGGAATTACAGAACCGTTAGATCCCAGCACATTACCAAAACGAGTTGTCACAAACTGGGTACGAACCGTAGGACCACCCATCTGAGAAGCGGTAATAAAGGTCTCTGCATTGCCAAGACTCTGGATATATCTAGACACGCGCTTATCTTTGATTGCCTGATCAAGACTCTGAACATAGATTTCACAGATACGCTTCGAACAACCCATCACATTCGTAGGATTCACGGCCTTGTCAGTAGAAACCATCACGAATTTCTTGACACCATACTTGACACTCAAGTCGGCAATGACCTTTGTGCCAAAGACATTATTTAGAACAGCCTCAGAGGGGTTGTCCTCCATCATTGGTACGTGTTTGTAAGCGGCAGCGTGGAACACATAGTCCGGACGGAAAGTACGGAATATCTCTTCCATGCGTAACTTGTTGGTAATACTCGTAACAACCGTCTCAGCCTTGATGTTAGGGAAGTCCTTCGCCATCATCAGACGGATATCGTGCTGTGGAGTTTCTGCCTGATCAATCAGCATCATAGCTGCTGGGTGGAAACTGGCCACCTGACGCACAATCTCACTACCAATAGAACCTGCAGAACCCGTAATCAGCACACGCTGTCCCTTCAGTAACTCCTCAACGCTCTTCAGGTCTACACGAATCTCGTCGCGTGGCAACAATTCCTCAACGCTGACCTCACGAAGTTGCATCTGACTGAAGTCCTCCTGCGTCATTTCCATTTCGCCGGAATTGAATTCTTTGGCGCTTTGAGCCATCATGATTTTGGCGCCTGCACCAATAATCACATCCTGAATGGTTTGGTTATTACGGAATTCGGCAATACGATAAGGCGACACGATGACGGCATCAATATCGTTTTCCTTGATGATAGATGCTATATCCTCGTCTGCTGTATATACCGTTTCGCCCAATATCTGCGAATGGCGTGCTTTCTGATAGTGCGTAATAAAACCCTTGACAACATAACGGCGTGGTCGCTGGTTCTGAATCATCTTTGCCAAACCAACACCTCCTGTCATCGCACCATATACCAACACACGCATGGCACGTGAATTCGAAAAAGCCACATCGTAAAGTGTCTTCACGAACACGCGCAGCGCCCACATCAGCAAGGTTGCTAAGATAAATACGAGGAATATGCTGGTAGTATTGAAATAAGCAAAAATCTTGACAGGTAACAGTTGTAACAACCAATCGGCTACCAAAGCAAGTCCAAGATTAATTAGGTTACCATAGGTAACGCGCATCAAATCGACAAACGATGCATAGCGCATAAAGCCGCTATAGGTATGGAAAATACGGAAGCCAACAACACTGACAAGGGTAAACACCAATGATGTCATAAATACCGGTATAGCATTGTCTACCAACTTAATCAAGTTGTTAAATATCCAATAGACCAGCGCACAACTAAACATCACTATTACACAGTCAATCAAGAAGATGCACCAGTAAGGGAGTGAGTTCTTGGTAAAATACCAATTTAATATCTTATCAAACGGATTTTTCATACCCCGCAATTTTTCTTCTAAACCGTTGCAAAGGTACGAACAATAAATGACATTTCCAAGAAAACGCTGAGATTTCTTTTACAAAGTATGCAAAATCTATTCAACATCAACTGTTCTGGCAGCTTCCGTAAAGGCATCCATGATAACAGTAGGACGATTGTTTTGGAAAGCGCCAAGCTTATAGAATCTGTCTGTTTCCGGTGCCCAATAAAACACTCCTTGACAATGTCCGCCACAATGGTTGCGGGCCATGTCGATGACAGCAGCTATAATATCCTTACCCTCAACGGGTTTAGCTGCTTCCGCACCCGTTTCAACCACCATCATTGGTTTATGGTATTTCGTCCATAGACGATTGATGTTTGCCATAGCTTTCTCTATTGTTTCCTGCCACGACTTCGTATGTTTGCCCCGTATGTCCCAATAAGGATAGACGCTCAGTCCTATCATGTCATAACGGGCACCATATTTCTTAAGTCCGTCAAATATGAAGTCGTAACGATGCGGGTCGTAGGCCCCATCTAAATGCACAATGACTTCAGCCTTTGGAAACACTTGTTTTACAGCCACATATCCTGCATCTGTCAGTCCCGCATACTGACGCATATTCTCTTGAGCGCGCCCCATAGGCCAAAGAAATCCATTAGTAGTTTCATTGCCAACCTGAACCCAACGCACGTCTACCCCAGCCTCCTTAATGGCCTGCAATACTTCACGCGTATGGTTAGACAACGCCTGTTTCATCTGCTCATAGTTCATTTCCTTCCATGCTGCAGGGATATTTTGCTGTCCAGGATCGGCCCACCAGTCACTATAGTGGAAGTCTATCATCAGTGCCATACCCCAATCTTTGGCACGACGGGACATCTTAACAACATCGTCCTTGTTGCATAATCCGTCCTTGGGATTCACCCACACACGCAAACGGACTGCATTAAGTCCCAATTCACGCATCAGGGCCGTACATTCACGGGGTTCGCCCTTGCTGTTGCGTAACTGTACATGACGGGCTTCCAAATCGGTAGTACCACTAATGTCAGCGCCCAGCAAAAAATGCCTTTGCGCACTGACAGTCAATGAGATACAAACAAGGAGAAGTATGTTTACAAATCGTTTCATTTGGTTTCAACATTCAGAATTGCGGGTTTCAGTTTTCCACGCTGGTCTTTTACTGTCAGTGTCACTTTACCCGCCTTCATCGTAGGACGCAGAATCACCACCAATTCACCATTGAACAGCTTCATCTTCGGCTGTTTGAAGGTCTCTAGCGATGTTGCGTCACCATTGCAGACTGCCTCGAACGTAGCCTCGCCACTAACGCTGAATGCCAAGGCATCCTGGCATGTGGGAACAGGTACACCTTTTTTGTCATTGACCGTGATACGCACAAAAATCAGGTCCTCGCCATCTGCCTTGTGTACATTACTCTCGGGCTGAGCTACCAGTTGTACGGCTTTACCCGCTGTCTGGCGCACATCCTCACCAATCTTGTTGCCCTTTTCATCATATGCCACAACACGGATTTCTCCTGGCTCATACTTCACATCGTTCCAACGCAGACGGTAACGGTCTAGGCGCTCCTTGAGATTCTTACGAATACGTCCCTGCGACTTGCCATTGACAAAGAGCTCGCCCTCAACACCATCGGTATAGCAATAGACAGGGGTTACCTTTCCCTTACGGTCAGGCCACGTCCAGTGGGGTAACAGATGTACGGTATGCTCCTGTTTGTTCCAATGACTCTTATAGAGGTAATAGCGATCCTTGGGCAGTCCAGCCAAATCACAGATTCCAAAATAAGAACTGCGTGATGGCCAGTATTCATCAAATGGCGTAGGTTCACCCAAGTAGTCGTAACCCGTCCATACGAACTCGCCAATCACCCACTTGTAGTCATCCTGCCATACCCAGTCGTCGTCAGGCAGATTAGACCATGCACAGTATTCCACATCGTAGGCAGAGCACTGTCCGTCAGCATTCTTAATAGCCTTAGGGTCGTATCCAGCAGCCCACGAAGAGTATTGCGAATTATCCGTTGTCGCCACAGGGAACTTATAAATGCCACGCGAGCTGACTGTACTACAGGTTTCCGAACCAAGCAGGAATCCTTGTGGCAACTGTTTGATACCATCGGCATACCTATGCAGACGATAGTTGAAGCCTGGCACCTGCATCGCCTGAGCCACCCCACTCTTCCATGCGGCATCCGGACGATCCAAACCTTGGGTTACAGGACGTGTCGGATCAAGGGTATTGCAAAGTCCCTGCAACTGTATACTGAGCTGGCGACCTTCCTCGCTTCCCTGCTCTGGTATTTCGTTGCCAATGGACCACATGACGATACTCGGATGATTTCTGTGGTTCAACACCAGATTAGTGATGTCTTTCGTTGCCCACTCATGGAAATGACGGGCATAGCCATTCTTACACTTCGGATAGAGCCACATGTCAAACGACTCAGCCATCACCATCATACCCAGAGAGTCACACAATTCCATCTGCCACGAAGAAGGCATATTGTGCGATGTACGGATAGCATCACACCCCATGTGCTTCATCATCATAATCTGACGGGCCAGCGCCGTCTTGTTCACAGCAGCACCAAGGGGACCTAAGTCGTGATGCAGACACACTCCTTTTATCTTACGTGTCACGCCATTCAGTTTGAAACCGCCCTCACGGGATACGCTTATGGTACGGATACCGGTCTTGATTTCCTTGGCATCCACTATCTCGTGCTGTCCCTTAAACACCTGGACTTTTAACTTATACTGATTAGGTGTCTCTGGCGACCATAATTTGGCGTTATTGACTACAAAACGACCATAGATCTTACCGTCGTGTTCGATACGGATATCACCCGTAGTAGCACTCTTACCGTCAGGTCCCGTCAATATCATCATTGCCATACCTTTGTTGGGATTGACTACCTGGGCTTCTGCCTCCACAATAGCCTTGCCCTTGTCAATACTCACGGTACGCACAAAGATGCTCCAGTCGTCGATATATGTCTTTTGCCTTAACACCAGAGTCACAGGACGATACAGACCTGCACCAGGATACCAGCGCGAGCTCTCCTCCAGATTCTGCAGATGGACATTTATATCCAACTTCCCTGCCTTCAGAAAACGTGTTACATCCACACGGAAGGCATTATAGCCGTAGGCCCAATGACCAGCAGCCTCGCCATTAACGCTTACACGCGGATCGGCCATAGCGCCGTCGAATACCAGTTCGGCAGTTTCATAGCCTGCGGGCACGTCGACAGTAGTCTTATACCAACCTTCGCCAATCCAGGGCAGTGCACCGCTACGTCCAGATTTCTCTGTAGCTTCCTTTTCACCATTCTGTACGATGGCGACCGTCTGCAAGTCCCATTTCTTATCGAACGGACCAGCAATGGCCCAGTCATGCGGAATATCCACCTTTGCCCAAGACTGGTTATCACGCGAGAATTCCCACGTCTTCAAATTGATTTCACGTCGTGTTTGCGACACACACATCTGACTAAGCAATAGCGCTGCAAATAATAGTTTTAGCTTCATTATCATCAGTTTTATATTTTCATGGCAAAGGTACAAAAAAATCCCCGTAGAACCAAATCTACGGGGACTTTTATTTCAAATAAATTTCAGCTTACTTTGTGAAGAACATAGCAACACGGTTGAAGTCGTTCTCCTCAGACAGCTCTGAAGTAGCACCAGCACCCTGAGCCTCGATACGGTCAGCAGCGATCTTGTAGCGCTTTACGAGAGCAGTCTTAACAGCGTTTGCACGAGCCTCAGACAGCTTCTGGTTCTTAGCAGCGTCACCCTCGGGAGAAGCATAACCCTTAACCAAGATCTTGGTATCCTTGTGGTTACGCATGTACTTAGCAACCATCTCACAGCTAGCATAACCAGCGTTGTCGAGAGTGCTCTTGCCAACACCGAAGATTACGATTGGCTGGAGCTGAGTGGTCTCCTTAACAACCTGAACCTTAGCTGTGGGAGCGGGCTTGTTCTGGCAAGCAGTCAGCTGAGCCTGGAGGTCAGCGATAGTGCGGTTACCAGCAGCAATCTTACCGTCCTTAGCGTTATTGTCAGCGCGGAGCTCGTTGATCTTAGCATTCAGCTGATCAATCTCGCTCTGGTCGCGGAGCTGAGCGTTAGCGAAGTTGTGAGTACCGTTGCTGTTACCAAACTTGTAGTTCACACCAGCCTTAATAGCGAGGTAAGAACGATTCAGGTCGTACTTGATGTTCTCAAAATCCTGACCAGCACTAATCAAGTTGTAGTTGATAGAAGGCTCGATGTAGAGCTGGATAGCCTTAGCAGCGCCCAGGTTGAAAGCAAAATCAATAGCAGCCTTAGAACTTACGCTATTAGCCTTTGAAGCGTGGTTGAAACCATGATCCCAACCGAAACCACCGAGAGCGATAACTTCAAAAGCACGAGGTGCGCCCTGATATGTGCCAAAGAGGTTGCTCAGGTTGAAAGTACCCAGCAAGTTAGTGTTGATACCCTCAATGAAAGTCTTGCTACCAGCATTCCACTTGTCGTTAGACTGTGTGAAGAGGTTACCTTCCAGAGCCAGACCGAATACGGTTGTCAGGTTCTTACCAACGCGAACACCTACTGTAGGAGCCAGAGCCTTGAAGAAGCCGTTGTCAGCACCAGCAGAAGTTTCCTTAACATTAGTAGCAACACCAGCGTTGACA
The DNA here is from genome assembly GCA_947169185.1 of uncultured Prevotella sp. Taxonomy (GTDB): domain Bacteria; phylum Bacteroidota; class Bacteroidia; order Bacteroidales; family Bacteroidaceae; genus Prevotella. The sequence goes on along the minus strand of CAMVOS010000025.1, from coordinate 1,621 downwards.
CCAACATACCAGTTGTCACCAAACTTGTTTGAAGTGATCACAGTGTTCTGTGCACTTACGTTAGCTGCAAATGTAGCTGCAGCAAGCATTAAAAATAACTTTTTCATCTTTTTACGAAATAAAATGTTAAATTATTAAATAAAATACCTAATTTTCAAGCTTTTTCGAGTGCAAAGTAACGAAAAAATATTTAAACTTCCAAAGTTTTTTCAAGAAAAGTAACAAAATGAGTGTATTTTTTGCCTTTTTCTGCCTAAAAACAGGAAAAATGGGCTATTTTAGGCATATACAAAGGTCGTCTAACGATTATTAGACGACCTCTGCAGTGATGACATAATATTTATAATGTACGCGCGAAGATTATTGCTGTTCAATAATCTTTCCGCCCTCTTCGATAGCCTGCATGTTCAGTGGAATAAGGCTGTGATGGCGCTCAGGCAATGTCTTAAAGAGCGCCTTCTCTACACCCTTGCTGCTCACTACGGGAGCCACTTTCAGCAGACCACCCAGGATAATCATGTTGAACACCTTTGAGTTCTTCATCTCGGCAGCCTTGTCCATGGCGTCGATGCGATAGACTGTAATGTCCTTACGTGTTGGTGGGTTGATGATACCAAACCCATCGTAGATCAGGATACCACCAGGTTTGATCTTCGGCTCGAACTTCTCGAGTGAAGGCTGGTTCAGTACCACAGCGATATCGTATTTGCTTAGGATAGGCGAAGAGATACGCTCGTCGCTGACTATCACTGTGACGTTGGCTGTACCACCACGCTGCTCAGGACCATAGGCAGGCATCCAAGTTACCTCTTTATCCTCCATCAGTCCACTATAAGCCAGAATCTTACCCATTGAGAGTACACCCTGACCTCCGAAACCTGAAATAATTATTTCCTTTTTCATTTGTCTGTCGTATCTTTTAAGTCACCTTTGGGATAGAAGGGGAACATATTCTCCTTCATCCATTCATTAGCCTTAGCAGGAGTAAGTTTCCAACCGCTGTTACAGGTTGAAACAAACTCTACAAGCGAAGAACCCTTACCTGCCATCGAAGCCTCGAATGCCTTACGCAGTGCCTTCTTGGCCTTGTTGATAGAGGCAACACTCTCTACACTCTGACGAGTCACATAGCAGGTACCCTCCAGTCCAGCAGCGATATCAGCCATCTTCAGGGGATAACCATGAAGTTGAGGATCACGACCATAAGGACAGGTCGATGTCTTCTGACCAATCAATGTTGTAGGAGCCATCTGGCCACCCGTCATACCGTAGATGGCATTGTTGACGAAGATAATCACGATGTTCTCACCACGGTTAAGAGCATGAATGGTTTCGCAAGTACCAATACAAGCGAGGTCACCATCACCCTGATAGGTGAACACCAAACGATCAGGCCAACAGCGCTTGATACCAGTAGCCAGTGCGGGAGCACGACCATGGGCAGCCTCCTGCCAGTCTATATCTATATAATTGTACGCGAAGACGGCACAGCCTACAGGCGATACACCTACGGCCTTGTCTTCCATACCCATCTCTTCGATGACTTCGGCAATGAGCTTATGTACTACACCGTGACTACAGCCCGGGCAGTAGTGCATATTGTTGTCGTTCATCAGCGTCG
>CAMVOS010000024.1 GCA_947169185.1 uncultured Prevotella sp. | reverse complement strand
TGCCTGTCACGCAGGAGGTCACGAGTTCGAGTCTCGTACGCACCGCTTCCGCAATGCTTTAGAAGGGCATTGCATTTTTTTTGCAAATAATTCTTTAATTATTTTCTTTTCTCTTTCCTTTTTTGTACTTTTGCACAACAAAAGAAAAAAAACATTTCAAATCATATGAAACAAACTATTCTTGTTACAGGTGGCACGGGCTTTATCGGAAGCCATACTACCGTTGAGCTGCAACAGGCAGGCTACGAGGTCGTCATCATCGACAACCTCTCAAATTCTAATGAAAATGTCGTAGATGGTATCGAGAAGATTACGGGCATTCGTCCTGCCTTCGAGAAAGTTGACTGCTGCGATATGCCTGCATTGGAGAACGTATTTAAGAAGTATCCTAAGATTGAGGGTATCATCCATTTCGCTGCCTCCAAGGCTGTTGGCGAGAGTGTTGAGAAGCCTCTGATGTACTATCGCAACAATCTGGTGTCACTCATCAATCTGTTGGAACTGATGCCCAAGTACGACGTGAAGGGTATCATTTTCTCCAGTTCTTGTACCGTTTATGGTCAGCCCTCACAAGAGAATCTGCCCGTTACTGAGAATGCACCCATCCAGAAAGCGATGTCTCCTTATGGCAATACCAAGCAGATCAATGAGGAGATTATTCAGGATTATATCCACAGTGGTGCACCTATCAAGTCTATTATCCTACGCTATTTCAACCCGATTGGTGCTCATCCCACTGCCCTAATTGGCGAATTACCTAATGGTGTGCCCATGAATCTGATTCCATTCGTCACGCAGACTGCTATGGGTATTCGTGAACAACTGAAGATTTTCGGTCACGACTATAATACGCCCGACAAGACATGTATCCGTGACTATATCTATGTGGTCGATTTGGCTAAGGCTCACGTGAAGGCTATGGAGCGTGTGCTCGACCAGCCTGATACAGATGCTGTCGAAGTCTTCAATATCGGTACTGGTCGTGGTCTCTCTACACTTGAGGTTGTTGAAGGCTTCGAGAAGGCTACTGGTGTGAAGGTGAACTGGACTTATGCTCCACGTCGTGAGGGTGATATCGAGCAGGTTTGGGGCAATGTCGATAAGGCCAACAAGGTGCTGGGATGGAAGGCAGAGACACCCACCGAAGAGGTTTTGAAAAGTGCCTGGAAGTGGCAGAAGAAACTACGTGAAGATGGAATACAATAATCTCTAAATACTAAATATCGGAGTGCCCTAGGGCACTCCGATATACTTTTTCATGTGTCATATTGACCAATCGAAGCGGGACCATTGCATGAGGCGGTTCCATTCAAAATTTTTGGCACGCAGGTTATAGCAGAAGTCACCTTCATCGTAGCCTTTTCCTACGATAGGGAAGAACATGCTGACGCAGCCGTAGGGCAGGGTGGCATCGAAGACTTCGTCCTCAAGGTCTTTCATCAGATTGTAGTAGTATGGATAGTAATACTCGCTACCCACATATCTTCCGTCGAATACGGTCATCCACTTCATGGACATACGATGATAGGGAACTGCCTGACGATAGAGCGCATCCCATTGTGCAAAGTCGGCTGGAGTTGTTAATCGCGACATGACAGCTCGCATGTCGTACATGGCTGGTACGTCAAAGCCGAAATAGTAGGCTATGCCATTGAAATCAGGACTGTTGGGGTATTGTGGATAGCCGTTAGGGATGTTGCCAATGAGGTCGCGTGTAGCAGCGGCTAACTGTGGAAGGTTGGCTGTATTGATGGCAGCAAGGGGTACGCTGTAGCCATCTTCCATGTAGGGCCAACTGCTCTTTTCTTTATAAATAAGGTTATTAGGATTGTTATAATAGTCGTAATAGGTGTCGATAATGTCCTGATAGAAGGTGGCGCTGTTGCTGAAGAGTGTCTTCAAGAGGATATCGTAAGGGGCACCTCGACCAGGTATTTCGGCAGGCGATCCGATGAGGTATTCGGTGTGGTTGCGCAACTCGTAAGCCGCCTCGATGCATGCCATGTGGCAGCAGTCGGCAAAAATGAACTTCATCTTGGGCAGTCCGTTAAGTGCAGAAGCCATCTGCGTGATATTCATCCAGGTATTGTTGCCTTCGTCGTAGCCATAAGCGCGGCGTGGTGCCTGACTGGTAATTGTGTCAGTATCGACCACCCATCCTGTGCCATGTCCCCAGAGCAGGAGTCCGTATTCTTTGGCCGGACATAGCTCCATCATCTTCTGCAGAGCCTCTCTGAATACGACCGGGTCAGAGTCATAGCGCTCGGAGTCGTACTTATAGAGGGTGTCGAGTGGTGCATTCTTGTTGCCGGTCAGCTTGGCAATAAAGGGGTATTCAGAATTGTAACGTTTATCCACGAAAAGCACCATCGTGTTGCCTGCCGGAATGTCTTTGGCACCTTCTTCCATTTCCCAGATGTCGTCGACAGCATAGGACGAAAGATTGTTGTCAGCGGCCATATAAGCCATCACAGTGCGTTGAGATGTTGTTGGTGCTATATTTTCCTCGTTGTCTTTATGACAGGCGGTGAAGAGAAATAACAATGTTACAGAAATCAAAAAATGCTTCATTCTTGTGATATTTTGGGACAAAGTTACTGCTTTTTCCTCAATTTTTATTAACTTTGCGCCTAAATTTTGCAAAACAGATGAAGAAACTGATTGTTTTAACAGCGATATCACTCCTATTTAATATATATGCATGGGCGCAGGAAGAGGTCAGCGACAGTATTGGCGGTTCGCCAGAAGAGCTGATAGCACCCGCTGTAAACCCTAATGTCCAATGCGAGGACACTTGTTCGCATATTCATGGCATAGACATGAGCCACTATCAGGGCAACGTATTCTGGCAGACGATAGGCGACAATACCAATATGGCCTACGTTTATCTGAAAGCTACGGAGGGTGGCGATAGGATTGATGCCACCTTTGAGCGTAACATCCAGATGGCTCACAGATATGGTTTGAAGGTTGGTTCGTATCATTTCTACCGACCATTGGCCGACCAGCAGCGTCAGCTGAAGAACTTCATGTCGCAATGTCTGCCAGAAGAGCAAGACCTGATTCCAATGATAGACATAGAGTCAACGGGTGGGTTGGATTCTGACGTGTTCTGTGACTCGCTGTTCTACTTTTTAGATTTGGTGGAAGAGGCCTATCATCAGAAACCTTTGCTCTATACGGGCCGTAATTTCTATAACAAGCATCTTCAGGGCAAAGTGGACGACTATAAAATCATGATTGCTATGTATACTGACCAAGAGCCTGTGGTGGCCGATGAGCGCGACATCACTATGTGGCAGTATACAGGAAAGGGGCGCATAGTTGGTGTGAACGGCTATGTGGACAAGAGCCGTTTCATGGGGAATCACCACCTGAGGGAAATCCGATTCAAACACTAAATCGGTAAATGGTAAATTGGTAAATCCCTCTATTCCTCGATATTGCGGATGGAGGTCATGAAGTCGTTGAAGTAAGCATGTAACGACTCTCGTGTAAGGCGATTACGAAGACTCTGTGAACGCAGCAGGAGTAATCTGAACTTATCGAGCAACTCTTGGTTGCGTGGACCATCCAAGGCTAGAAACTGATGACGAAGGTCGTTAGAGGGCTGTAAGAAGAAATCGCCTGCAAACTGACGGAATCCGTCAGCCACCCAAGGACCTATGCCGTAGGCGATAGAAAGTTCGTAGAGCTTTCTCCATTTCCATTCAGACATGGGTTCAATGTTTTCCTGACCATAAAACTCGTCGCTGAAAACCAGTCGTTGCAGATTCCTGTAAATAATGTCCATAGCAGTTTCAAGAGTAACGTTTGGGGTATCTTAACAAAATGGAAAGCAATGCAGCAATACCTACGACTAACGGATAATAGAGATAGGGTAGGATGCTGACCGGATTAAGCTGTGCCAAGCCTGCCGCCATCAGTATCTGGGCACCATAAGGAATGATGCCTTGCATACAGCATGAGAAGGTGTCGAGGATAGAGGCACATTTGCGGTTGTCTACACCATAGCGGTCGCCAATCTGCTTGGCAATGCCACCAACGGTAAGGATAGCTACAGTATTGTTAGCGGTACAAAGATTAACCATCGAGACGAGTGTGGCTATCGAAAGCTCGGCACCACGCTTGTTGCTGACGCGACAGGTCAACAGACGAATAAGGAAGTCGATGCCGCCGTTATGTTTAATCATCTCAAGCAGTCCGCCAGCCATCATCGTAATGATAATGAGTTCACCCATACCCACTATACCTTCACCCATAGCACCCATCCAACCATAGAAATCAAAACTCAAAGTCAGCAGTCCGATAAGCCCACTCGACAGGATGCCCAATGCCAGTACAGCCATTACGTTCATGCCAAAGATGGCTGTCAGCAATACTAATAAGTAAGGTATAACCTTGATGAATGATACTTCAGGAACGTGTTGGGGCGAATGCATGCCTGAACCCATGAAAAGATAGATGACAAACACCACCAATGCCGCAGGAACAACAATAAAGGAGTTTGCACGGAACTTATCGCTTAAACGACACCCCTGCGTTTGTGTGGCTGCAATAGTGGTATCGGAGATGAACGAGAGGTTGTCGCCAAAGAACGATCCTCCCACAACAACAGCCGTTAGCAACGCTACGGAGGAATCGGTCTGAGAAGCAATACCTGCGGCAATTGGTGTCAGGGCTACTATCGTGCCAACGCTGGTGCCTATACTTAGTGAGATGAAACAGGCTGCCAGGAAGAGCCCTGATAACAGCATATTACCAGGCAAGAGGGTGAGGGATAGATTCACGGTAGCGTCGATGGCCCCCATGACTTTAGCAGTATGTGCAAAAGCACCCGCTAATATAAAAATCCAAATCATCAGCATCATCTGCCCGGTGCTGGCACCGCGACTAAAGATGTCGATACGCTTGCCGAGGGGCAGACCGCCGCAAACCACAACGGCATACATCGACGCACCCATAAAAGCCACCGTGATGGGTACCTTGTAGAAGTCACCAGCAATGATGCTGGTGACTAAATACAATAGGATGAACACCACGAGGGGTGATAATGCGATGATGCCTTTCTTCATTTCAATGTTTTGAAGTCTTGATATTTCGAAGTCTCGTCACAGGGTGACGCCATTCTTGAAGATTGAAATCTCACGATAACCGTTCTCCTCGTTGCGAGCTTTCTCGCCAGAAGCAACAGCCAGCACCTTGTCGATAAACTCAGGAACAATCTCCTGCATCGTGCGACCTTCTACCAACTGACCAGCTGAGAAGTCAACCCAGTGGGGTTTGTTTTTAGCCAAAACAGGATTGGTTGCTACCTTCATAGTTGGAACAAAAGTGCCAAAGGGGGTTCCACGACCAGTCGTGAACAGCACAATATGGCAACCACAAGAGGCGAGAGCAGTAGAGGCAACGAGGTCGTTGCCTGGAGCTGAGAGCAGGTTCAGACCTGGATTCTGTAAACGGTCGCCATACTCCATTACTCCACTTACAGGGGCTTTACCACACTTCTGCGTGCAGCCCAATGCCTTGTCTTCGAGAGTTGAGATACCACCAGCCTTATTGCCTGGAGATGGATTCTCGCCAACGGGCTCACCATGTGAGAGGAAGTAGTTCTTGAAGTTGTTAATCATCGAAACGGTCTGTTTGAAGAGTTCTTTGTTCTCGCAGCGGTTCATGAGGATTGTCTCTGCACCAAACATCTCAGGAACCTCAGTCAGTACACTGGTACCACCTTGAGCCACGAGCCAGTCAGAGAACTCACCAACAAGCGGATTGGCGGTGATGCCTGAGAAACCGTCAGAGCCACCACACTTCAAGCCTACACGCAGTTTGCTAATGCTAACATCCTCGCGTTTGTCCTGCTTGGCCTGAGCATAGAGCTCACGGAGAATCTGCATGCCAGCCTCCATCTCGTCGCCTTCTACACGCTGTGTAACAAGCAACTTGATGCGGTCCTTATCGTAGTCGCCCAACATAGCCATGAAGTCCTCGGGTTGGTTATTCTCACATCCTAAACTCAATACCAGCACACCCCCGGCATTGGGATGCAGACAAATGTCGCGCAGCACCTTGCGGGTATTCTCATGGTCCTCAGAGAGCTGTGAGCAGCCATAGTTGTGATGCCAAGTCCAAACAGCATCAATACCTTCTTCGCCAGTCTCCTTACGCAGTTGCTCAGCGAGACGTTCAGCTATACCATTAACACAGCCTACAGTGGGAACAATCCATATTTCATTGCGAACACCTACATCACCATTCTTACGCACATAGCCCTTGAAGGTACGCTTCTCGTCCTTAATGTGATTGATGTCGCTTTTGGCATCAACGGGCTGGTAGGTGTATTCAAGTGTTCCAGAGAGATTGGTCTTCAGATTGTTCTCGTTCACCCAGTCTCCAGCTTTCAGGTCCTGACGGGCGTGTCCAATGGGATATCCGTACTTGATGATGTTCTCGCCCTGCTTAACGTCGACAATCAGGACTTTGTGGCCAGCAGGCGTGTCTTGATTGACTGTGATTTGCTTACCGTCTACCTCAATGATGTCACCTTGTTTCTTAGCACTCAGACACACAACCACTGAGTCAGCGGGATTGATTTTCAGAAATGTAGCTTGTTCCATAAATGTGATTTGTTATAGTTTATATTGCTTTTCTTCTATAAAAGTCTACGTTTTCTCTCGTCAGAATTTCTATAGGCATGTAGTTCACGGGGCTGACAGCTCGCTTCATGACGATGGCATTGAACAGTGCGTCGACGCTTGAATAACCTTGTTGGTAAGCATGCTGGGCTATCAGGAAAGAAATGCTGCCCTGACGGACACACTGCTCATTCTTAGGCACCATATCGTAACCCATAATCTGAATATTACGACGATTCGTCTTCTGTAGGAATTGTCCTACAAGATGGGCCTTCGAGTTGAACGTGATGCAATGATGTACTTTAGGATGTTCAGTAAAGAACTTTTCAAGAATTGAGTCGTATTCCTTATGCTCTTCATCTAGTGGCAGGTCCACCTCTGTAATGTTAATGTCAGGGAAGTGGTCGACCATGTAGTGGCGGAACCCCGTTTCACGATTGGCCTGCTGTTTCGAAGCCACTTTTCCGTCGCGTGTCTGTTTCATCAAAGCCACCTCTTTTTCCTTACTAGCTATCAGCATAAGCATCTTGGCTGCGAAGTATCCGCTGGCAAACGAGTCCTGTCCGAAGAAGGAAAGAGGCTTTAGGTCAGGCATGTAGGAGTCGAGAAGCACATAAGGAATCTGGCGTTCGGTTAGCTTTTCAGTAAAACGGGCCGTTTGTTCCAGAGTTGTTGGCACGATAACCACACCGTCAATCTTTGCTGTGAAGAACTCACGCACCATGCGGGTGAATGCAGCATTGTTGAATCGTTCGTAATAGACGAACTTCAGGTTAATACCAAAGTCACGACGGAAGTCTGTACAGGCCTGTGCACCCTCTTCGATCTCGTCCCAATAGGCCTCCTGCTCATGTTTAGGCAGCACAACATAGAAGTTGTACGTCTTGTTGTAAGCCAGTGCAGAGGCATACATGTTGGGTTTGTAGTCCATCTCTTCTAAGGCTTTCTTCACCTTCTCGAGTGCTTTAGGTGACACATTGGGACGGTCGTGCAAGACACGGTCGACTGTACCAACACTTACACCAGCACGTTCGGCGATATCCTTAATTCTGATTTTTCCTGTTTCCATAATTACCTGCAAAGGTAAACAAAAAAAATGAGACTGCCCCAAAACTTTATTCTTTTTTTTCTTATAAAAACGTTTACGGAAGTTTTTGGTAGTTTTTTGGGGAAATTCTTGGTCAATTACAAAAAAACTCGTAACTTTGCAGAAAAGTTAAACAGAAACATTTATTTAATACTAAAACAAATGGCAAAAATTGTAACATTAGGTGAGATTATGCTTCGCCTGTCGCCCATGGGCAACGATCGTTTTATTCAGAGTGAGTCATTCCGCATCATCCCTGGTGGTGGTGAGGCTAACGTAGCTGTCAGCGTGGCAAACTATGGTCACGAGGCTTACTTCGTATCAAAGCTGCCCAAGCACGAGATTGGTCAGATTGCTGTTAATGCACTGCGCCGTTATGGTGTTAACACCCAGTTTATTGCTCGTGGTGGTGACCGCGTTGGTTTGTACTATGCAGAGACAGGTGCTTCAATGCGTCCCTCAAAGGTTATATATGACCGTGCTCACTCTTCTATTGCTGAGGCAGATCCAAAGGATTTCGACTTCGATGCTATTATGGAAGGTGCTGCCTGGTTCCACTGGAGTGGTATCACACCAGCTATCAGCGATAAGGCTGCCGAGTTGACTAAGTTGGCTTGTGAAGCTGCTAAGCGTCACGGTGTTACCGTATCTGTCGACCTGAACTTCCGCAAGAAGCTGTGGACTTCAGAGAAGGCTATCTCTATCATGCGTCCTCTGATGCAGTATGTTGACGTCTGTATCGGTAATGAGGAAGATGCTGAGCTCTGCCTTGGTTTCAAGCCCGATGCTGATGTAGAGGGTGGTCAGACCGATGCTGCTGGTTACGAGGGTATCTTCAAGCAGATGCGCGAGGAGTTCGGCTTCAAGTATGTCGTTTCTACACTCCGCGAGAGCTTCAGCGCTACTTTCAACGGCTGGAAGGCCCTGATCTACGATGGTAAGGAGTTCTATCAGTCAAAGCGTTACGAGATCAATCCTATCATCGACCGCGTAGGTGGTGGTGACTCGTTCTCTGGTGGTCTGATTCATGGTCTGCTGACCAAGCCGACTCAGGGTGAGGCTCTTGAGTTTGCTGTTGCTGCTTCTGCTCTGAAGCACACTATCAATGGTGACTTTAATCTGGTAGGTGTCGACGAGGTTGAGAGCTTGGCAGGTGGTAATGCTAATGGTCGCGTTCAGAGATAAATTCGTATAATAAACAGAATAATATGAAACAGTTCGAATATAAGGTGCTTTCCTCTATAGTAGGAACAGAAAAGAAACTCAACAAGTTAGGAGCAGAGGGCTGGGAACTTGTGGCTGTCTTTGATTGTCGCCTGTATTTGAAACGTGAATATAAAGAATAATTATGGCAAAATTTGATAAGTTTCAGGTGATGGCAAAGATTGCCGAGGCACCTATGGTTCCTGTTTTCTACAACAAGGACGTTGAAGTTTGCAAGAACGTCATCAAGGCTTGTTACGAGGGTGGTGTACGCGCTTTCGAGTTCACCAATCGTGGGGACTTCGCTCACGAGGTATTCGGTGAGTTGTCAAAGTGGGTTAATACGGAGTGCCCTGAACTGGCGCTCGGTATCGGTAGCGTTGTTGACGCTCCCACCGCATCGCTGTATATCCAGCTGGGTGCCAACTTTGTTGTTGGTCCGCTGTTCAACCCCGATATCGCTGTTGTTTGCAATCGCCGTTGCGTAACCTACTGCCCAGGTTGTCTCACGCCATCTGAGATTGGTAAGGCTCAGGAGGTTGGTTGCGACTTCACCAAGGTATTCCCTGGCGACGTTGTAGGTCCGAACCTCATCAAGGGTCTGATGGCTCCAATGCCTTGGTCAAAGATTATGGTGACTGGTGGCGTAGCTCCTGAGGAGGAGAACCTCACTAAGTGGTTCAAGGCAGGTGTCTTCTGTGTAGGTATGGGCTCAAAGCTCTTCCCATCAGACAAGGTAAAGGCTGGCGACTGGCAGTATGTAACCGACAAGTGCAAGGAGGCACTGGGGTACTGTGCTAAGGCTCGCGCTTAATACGCTGTTTGCTCTACTTATTCTTTCAGCTTGTTCATCGCCAGATAGGCAGGCGATGGACAGGCTGAATACTTTATCATATGCCTATCATTACCGTAATATTGATTCTGTAGAACATTATGCCTTAGCTGCTAAAGAAACTGCTGAAGGTCTGAATAATCTGGCATTCGCTAAGATGGTCAGAATGGATTATAAGGCAGCTGAGGATTATTTGAATGAGATTCCAGAGATGACCGACAATCAGCTGGAACTCTTGGTATGCTATGTACAGCAGATGCGTTTGTGTCAGCGTCGTTCACGCAATAAGGATTTTCATGACTTTCGTGAACGGGCTATCACCTGTATGAAGCGAATAGACGAAGAACGCAATAAGTTAGACGAACGTCAACAGGGCCGATTACGCTATGCTGAAACAGAGTTTGCAATTGTCAACTCTACCTATTATTATTATGTAGGATTGGAACGCCAGTCTATCGAGGCACTTCAACAGTTGAACCTGCACGAATTACGTCGTGATACGGCCCAATATCTGAACTATCTGTATAATGTAGGTGCAGGTGGTATTCTTACGGAAGGCACGCCTACACAGATACATGCTGAAGAAATAGACTATCTGCATCGTTGCCTCTCTATCGCTCAGCGTTATCATTATATTTATTTTGAAGCACAGGCGAAGGAGGCTCTTGCCGAACATGAGGCTGATATTAAGATGGCAGAAGAGGCCTTGCAGTTGTTTAAAAACTATGGTGATGTCTATCAGATTGCTGGCGCCTATCGAACGCTGGCTTCCTGTTATCATGCTATAGATGACAATGAACAGGCACTTGTCTACCTGTCGAGAGCTTTGGAAGACAAACGCATCAATCAGGCTCCCGATTTGGTGGCCAGTATTCGTGAACAGCTTTCTGTGGCTTATGCAGCTGTGAACGATAAACAGAAAAGTGACGAGAATCGTAACATATATATTGACCTACAGGAGCAGACACGTCAGGACCGTGAGTTAGAGGCTCGTGCTGAAATTTTGGACAAGTCGGCAAGTCAGCTCAATTGGATGATACTTGCTGTATTGATTGCTATCATCTTGTTGCTGTTCTTGTTATGGTTATTCAATCATTTGAATCAGCGCAAGCAAGAAGATCATGCTCTTGACGACCTGCTTGAACAAAAGAACGAGGAGGTTGCTGAAGCCCGCTTGCGAGTCAGCAATAACGAGCGTCGTCACTTGGAACAACGTGCTAAGGTCTCGCTCATCATGAGTATCACGCCTCTGATTGATCGCATCCTTTATACTGTGGATCATTATTCCGAAGATGAAAGTCAATTGGATTATATTCGCGAACTTACGGATAACATCAATCAGCAAAACGATTTGTTGACACGCTGGATTCAACTGCGACAGGGTGAACTAAGCCTTCATGTCGAAAGCTTCCGATTACAGGATTTGTTTGATATCATTGCTCGTAGCAAGACGAGTTTTGAAATGAAAGGTGTTGACTTACAAGTAGAACCTGTTGACGTTACCGTAAAAGCCGATCGCGTGTTGACACTCTTTATGCTTAACACATTGGCTGATAATGCCCGTAAGTTTACAGAACGTGGTGGAAGTGTCACTGTTTCTGCTGATGTGAGCAATGACTATGTGGAGATATCAGTTAAGGATACTGGTTGTGGTATGAATGACGAAGCATTGGCTCATGTCTTTGAACATAAGATTTCCGATAAGGGTACGCGTTCGCATGGTTTCGGACTGATGAATTGCAAGGGTATCATCGAGAAATATCGTAAGATAAGCCAACTGTTCAAAGTCTGTTTGTTGGCTGCTGAGAGTGAGGAGGGCAAGGGATCACGTTTCTTCTTCAGACTACCCAAGGGCATTCAACGTCTTGTTCTACTTCTTGCTATTCTCTCTCCGTTTTCCTCTTTGCTCTTTCCTCTTAAAGCTCAAGCGCCTATAGAACGAGCTCATATTTTTGCTGATTCTGCCTATTTCTGTAACGTCAATGGCCAATATGCCCGTACCTTGCAGTTTGCAGACTCCTGTTACAAATATCTCAATCAGCAGTACACAACATTGCATCCTAATAGTCAGTTGCTGATGTTGTCACAAGGCAATAATACACAAATGCCTGCTGAAATACAATGGTATCATGACAGTGTGGACATCAACTATCAGATAATTCTTGATATACGTAACGAAAGTGCTGTGGCTGCGCTCTCGTTGCACCAGTGGTCGCTCTATAATTATAATAATAAGGTATATACCCAACTGTTCAAGGAAATGTCTGCAGACAATACGTTAGCTGACTATTGTCGTACGATGCAGCAATCACAGATCAACAAGCGCATCGCCATGATTCTGCTCATCGTGCTGCTGCTATTGATATTACCTTCCTACTATATGCTCTATTATCGTCATCGTCTCAACGAACGATTTAAGCGGGAGCGCATGCAGTTGGATAATATCGAGATGGCGGACGATGAGTTGCGACGTTCTGAATTGGAGGCTGCTAAGTTGCATGTTGCTAACAATGTGCTCGACAACTGCTTGTCTGCACTCAAACATGAGACCATGTACTATCCTGATCGCATTCGCCAATTGGTGGATCATGGCGATATAAATGCCATGGGCGAAGTAACACAATACTATCGTCAGTTGTATGGCATCCTCAGTGAACAGGCGATGCGACAGGTGGAACAAGTTCGTTTGCACGTACATCCTATGGAACTATACGGACAGCAGGTGCTAGGTGACGAGAATATGTTACACTATCTCTTTGAGATCATCAAACCTTCAGAGATGCAGACTGAACTGAAAGACGAACAATATGTTTCCTACATTCTGAAAGCAACATTCAAGTCGGATATTGACCGATTGCTTTGTCGTCAGATAGTGCGTGATCATGGTGAGGCCACTCATCGTCGTGGATGCGGCATTATTGTAGAAGAAAACGAAATAACTATTACATTACCCAGATACAATGGAAAAATTTAAGATGATTATCGTCGAGGACGTGCCCCTCGAACTTAAAGGTACTGAAGGCATTGTGCGCCATGAGATTCCAGAAGCTGAGGTTATCGGGACAGCTGATAATGAGGCTAGTTTCTGGCGACTTATCAAACAACAGCAGCCAGACCTTGTCTTACTTGACCTCGGACTTGGTGGCTCCACCACCGTTGGTGTTGAAATCTGTCGTCAAACCAAGGAACTCTACAAGCAGGTGAAGGTACTCATCTTCACTGGTGAGATACTGAATGAGAAACTATGGGTCGATGTGCTCGATGCAGGTGCCGATGGTATTATTCTGAAGAGTGGCGAACTGCTGACACGTCGTGATGTGATGGCGGTGATGGAAGGCAAACAACTCGTATTCAACGAGCCTATCCTCGAAAAGATTGTCGAGCGTTTCAAGCATGCTGTATCCTCACAGCTGGCTCGTCAGGAGGCTCTTATTAACTATGAGATTGACGAATACGATGAGCGCTTCCTGCGCCACTTGGCTTTGGGGTATACAAAGGAGCAGATAACGACTTTGCGAGGTATGCCTTTTGGCGTGAAGAGTTTGGAGAAACGACAGAATGAGCTGGTTCGCAAACTGTTCCCTGGTGGCGAGGGCGTGAATGCTACGCGTCTTGTCGTCCGTGCCTTGGAACTGCGCATCCTCGATATTGACAATCTGGAACCAGATTCGGAGTAATTAGAATTATTTTCAGAGTAATCTGAATTACTTTCGGAGAAATAGATAATAAAAAATTGAAAAAGTATCTTCCACATATTGCCTTCCTGCTGTTTGCCGCTCAGCTTTTGCTGATGCTGGTGTCGTGGTTGTTAGCAGCAGCTATCCCAACAAGTGGTGTACGCTCGCTGTTGTCCAGTGAGGGACTGCGTTGGTTTTTGGGACATCTTTCCGATGTTTTGGGTACACCGGTGTTATTCTGTCTGTTGCTACTGCTGATGGCATATGGCAGTCTGAAAGGTTGTGGTATCTTACAATTCAAGTCAACCTATCGTTATAGCCGTGCACTGATCATCACGCTGTTGCTTCTTGTGATTTATGTTGGAGTCATCATGCTACTGGTTATGATTCCCCATGCAGTCCTATTGTCAGCTTCGGGCTCGCTATGGCCTTCACCATTCTCTGCAGCCATCGTGCCCTTGATTGCTTTTGGTTTCACGTTTCTCAGCGCTGTATATGGTTATGTGGCGGGCTGCTATCGTCATATGTCCGACGTATATCAGGCGTTAATCAGCGGCATCCACGACGGAGCACCCTTGTTGCTTTTCTACATATTGTTAGGTCAACTCTATTATTCATTACAATTTATTATGCCCCTTTAAAATATGCGCTATTTTGTATGGTTTAGCTACGATGGCGAACGTTATCACGGTTGGCAGGTTCAGCCCAATGGTATTACGGTTCAGAGCGAACTGGAACGCTGTCTGTCACTTCTGTTACGCGAAACCATTTGTGTGACTGGTGCTGGACGTACTGATGCTGGTGTCCATGCTCGTATGATGGCCGCTCATTTTGACACGGAGGCCATCTTCGAGCCTGATACGCTTACCATGAAACTTAATGGCCTCTTGCCCTACGATATCAGTGTGAGTCGTATCGAGCAGGTTGATGCTGATTTGCATGCTCGCTTCTCTGCATGTGCGCGTACCTATCATTATTATATACACACACATAAAAATCCCTTTGCCCGTCGCTATTCTCAGGAAATGCATTATCGGCTTAACTTCGACCAGATGAATGAGGCTGGACGTATTCTCTGCGAGTATGAGGATTTTGGCGCTTTCTGTAAGGCTGGCAGTGATGTGAAGACGACGCTTTGTCATGTAACCCATGCACAGTGGCATCAGATATCTGATACTGAGTGGTATTTCGAGATTACTGCCAACCGTTTTCTTCGCAATATGGTGCGTGCCGTAGTTGGCACACTCGTAGAAGTGGGGCGTGGACGCATGTCACTGGATGAGTTCCGTCAGGTCATCGAAGGCAAGCAGCGCACACAGGCTGGCGAGTCGATGCCAGCCAAGGCTCTGTTCCTTGAAGAAGTTGTTTATTAATCGAAACATCGAAATATCGAAACATCGAAAAATCGAAAAAGAATAATTTATGGCTTGGTTAATACTTGCATTTCTCTCAGCAGCGTTGTTGGGATGTTATGATTCTCTAAAGAAAGAGGCGTTAAAGGGTAATGCCGTTATTCCCGTATTATTTCTCAATACCTTATTTTCTTCCCTTATCTTCCTGCCCTTTATCGTGCTGAGTGCCAGCACCAATATGCTTGATGGTTCAATGTTTCATGTGGATTCTGGCGGATGGGATATGCACAAATATATTCTGTTGAAGGCATTCATTGTGCTGTCCAGTTGGATATTAGGCTATTTTGGTATGAAGCATCTCCCATTGACCATTGTCGGCCCTATAAATGCCACTCGTCCTGTGATGGTCCTGGTGGGAGCGTTGTTGGTGTTTGGCGAACGTCTGAACGGATGGCAGTGGATTGGTGTGCTGTTAGCAGTGCTGTCGTTCTTGCTGCTGAGTCGTAGCGGTAAGAAGGAAGGCATCGATTTCAAGCACGATCGTTGGATTTGGATGATAGTTGGTGCAGCAGCTTTAGGCGCTGTCAGCGGACTGTACGATAAGTATTTGATGGCTCCAGTCGAGAGTGGTGGTGTAGGACTCGATCGTATGATGGTGCAGTCGTGGTACAATATCTACCAGTGTTTCATGATGCTTGCTATGCTATATTTATTGTGGTGGCCCCGCCATCGTGACACTACACCTTTCCATTGGGATTGGGCCATCATAGGTGTTAGCATTTTCCTGTCGACAGCCGACTTTCTGTATTTTTATTCGCTGTCGTTGCCTGACGCCATGATATCCATTGTGTCTATGATACGACGAGGATCCGTGGTTGTCAGCTTCCTGTTTGGCGCAGCGTTCTTCCACGAAAAGAATCTGAAGGCAAAAGCGTTCGATTTGGCACTGGTGCTGTTAGGAATGATCTTCCTCTACATCGGCAGTGCGTAAGATAATGCTGGTGGCACCCAATGTGAAAAGGGTGCCATCTTCTATGATGCGGCGTTCGCGAGGCTGCAGTTCCACATCGCCCACAAATGTCCCCGTATTGCTGTTGTTATCCATCAGGGTATAGCGCAATTCGCCACGCTTGTCACGACAGACGTTGAGCGTACAATGATTCAGGTCGACACTGGGGTCTACCGTTTCGAAAGCCGTATTGATGGGATTGCCTTTCTGGTATCTTCCTATCACGTTGTTTCCCATGCGTAAAGGCAATACCTGTTTGAAATGGAAGACGTTCTCAATAACAACAATTGAGCCACAGCCCTCAGCATTCTCTTGTTCGTCAGGATTCTCTTCTTTTTGGGTATTACGCAGTTTCGACACTCCTATACGTATGCCGAACTCACGCCCGCATTGGTCACACTTGAAAACGAGCGACTGGCCGGCTTCATATTTAGTCTCATCAAACGTGATATAGTTGTCGCACTTGGGACATCTGACGCGCTTCATACTCCTTTAACCTTATAGACCCAAGCCTCTGCAAATTCGTCATCAACGGCCATCTTGTTCAATTGGTTATATGCTTGCGTCTGATTTTCGTAGTCACCGCAAATTACACGCAAAACACCGTTGTTGACATATATTCTAGCGTCGTCATAGCCGCGTTTCTTGAGTTGCTCAACATATTCTTCTGCATTGCTGCGCTTCACTTGACTGGCAAGCACAATGCAATAGGTATCTTTCTTTTGTTCCTCGACCTTGGGCTCGACTGGTTTCACGACGGGTTTCTGAGCCACAATCTTTTGGTTCTTTTCAGCTACAGGTTGTGCAGGTGTCATGTTGCTGTCCTTTGGCATCAACTTATAGATGATATTACCTTGCAGCTGACTCATGGTCTTATTGCCCAAGTCGCTGTTTGCGACAGGAGTTGCCAACAGGAAGAAACATGCGATGGCTGCAGCAATTGCTACGGCATTTCTTACCCACGACATCTTGATGACCAAAGCACGATTATCATCTGCGTCATCGTCTTCTGCAAAATCGAGTAGGGCAGGAGAGGCTACCTCATCAGCATTCTCTTCTACAATCTGCGACGTAGAAGCGACCTCAGTCAAGGGCGCGGCATCCTTCAGACGTTTGAAACTGAAGTCTGACAAGCCGTAAACCTCAGGCGACAGGATACCTGCCTCACAGGGCTCAAATTCTATATTGCCCTCGATGTTGACACGGAGTGTACCTACACCGTCCATGTCGTATACGCCTTCTGTATGTAAGATGTCTTTCAGCTGATTTACCTCAGTTTCAATCTGGCGCAGTGCATCCGGATAGCTTATGTCATAAGCTTCCACATACGACTGTACAAGCAGTGAATCGTTCAATGTCAACTGAGGATTGAACCCCAATGTACGATAGGGCGGCAGAAACAGTCTGTCATCCTCATCATAGCGGGCATCCACATGGTGAGCAATAAAACCACCAAAGCCTGGTATAATCACGCAATCATGGCTCAGCAGCAATATTTCGATATGTCGTTGTATCTGAATCACGATGCAAAATTACATCATTTTTGCGAATTATACAAATAAATCGGAATAAATTTTTTCCTCATTCCTTTGGTCTTTTGTTCAATTTACACTAACTTTCACATTTTGTGATATTAGGCTGCATCTCAGAAAAATCCAAAATTATTTGGTTTTTCGTTCGGTTTGCACTAACTTTGCAAGCAAAATATGAGATATAATACAAATCAGCAGGGCGAGTACGACCATTATGAGGTCCGTGAAGAGCAAGGACTTCTCGATTTTCTGTTGCAAAATGTCAAACAGACTAAGACGAAAATCAAGGCTACCCTTCAAGGACAAGGTATTAAGGTAAACGGCAAGACGGTTACACAGTTTGACTATCAGTTACTGCCAGGTATGAAGGTGGCTGTCTCACGGACTAAGCGCAATCAGCAACAGTTTAAGAGCCGTTATGTGAAGATTGTCTATGAAGACCGCTGGCTCATCGTTATTGAGAAACAGGTTGGCATTTTGTCAATGGCAGCAGGTCATTCTTCACTCAACGTCAAGTCAGTGCTCGATGACTATTTCAAGAAGTCGCACCAAAACTGTCGTGCACATGTCGTACATCGTTTGGATCGTGACACCAGCGGTCTGATGGTCTATGCCAAGGACATCGATACCGAGCAGATCTTGGAACATTCATGGCACGAAATAGTCTACGACCGTCGCTATGTGGCAGTTTGTTCAGGCGAAATGGAACCTGACGACGGTACGATAGCCAACTGGCTCAAGGACAATAAGGCCTACGTCACTTACTCGTCACCTGTTGGCAATGGTGGCAAATATGCTGTGACCCATTTCCACGTGCTGGATCGTACCACAGAGCACTCACTTGTCGAATTTAAGTTGGAGACAGGACGTAAGAATCAGATTCGTGTTCATTCAGCTGATATGGGACATCCCGTTTGTGGCGATGTCAAGTATGGTAATGGCGATGACCCGCTTCACCGCCTTTGCCTGCATGCATGGCTGTTGTGTTTCTACCATCCTGTGACGCGTCAGCCTATGGAATTTGAAACGCCGGTGCCACCCGCTTTCCGTCATCTTTTTAAACGATAACACTATAATAACGTCAAATAATCGAAACATCGAATAACGAAAAATAAATAAAATGATCAAGAAAATAGGACTACTAACGGCCGTACTGGCCCTCACGGCATATGCTAACGCTTGTACCAACTTTATTGTGGCTAAGGGAGCCTCGAAGGATGGCAGCGTGATTTGCTCGTATAATGCCGACTCGTATGGTGCTTTTATGAATTTGGCCCACTATCCGGCAGCAAAACATCAGAAGGGTGATATGCGCAAGATTTTCGAATGGGACACCAACAAATACCTCGGCGAGATTCCTGAGGCACTTGAGACGTATAATGTCGTTGGCAACATCAACGAATGGCAGGTTACGATAGGTGAGACGACCTATGGCGGTCGTGAAGAGATGGTTGATTCTACAGGTATAATCGACTATGGTTCATTGATATATATCGCCTTGCAGCGGTCTAAGACTGCTCGCGAAGCTATCAAGAATATGACGAAATTAGTGGAAACTTATGGCTACTATAGTGAAGGCGAGACCTTCACCATCTGCGACCCCAACGAGGCTTGGATTATGGAAATGCAGGGTTGTGGCCCCGATCGCCAGCAGTCTAAGGAACGTGTCGTGTGGGTAGCTCTTCGCGTACCTGACAATGCCATTTGCGGACATGCCAATCAGAGTCGTATCGGACGCTTCAATCCGAAGGACAAGGATAATGTCATGTGCTCGAAGAATGTTGTCAAGTATGCCAAGAAGATGGGCTGGTACGATGGTAAAGACGAGGACTTTTCGTGGAAGATGGCCTATGCTGTTCCCGACTTTTCAGGTCGTCGTATTTGCGATGCTCGCGTGTGGAGCTTCTTCAATCATCATGTCAAGGGAATGGACCGTTATCTGCCTTGGGCTTTAGGTATTGATCCCAATGCTGAGGATATGCCACTTTGGGTTGTTCCAGAACAGAAGTTGGACGTAGCTGACATTATGCAGGACATGCGTGACCATTTCGAAGGTACGCCTCTTTCGCTGGCCGATACGACGGATATAGGTGGTGGCGTATGGCAGATGCCTTATCGTCCTACACCACTTTATTTTACAGTCGATGGAAAGAAGTGCTTCAACGAGCGTCCTACGTCTACCCAACAGACAGCATGGAGCTTTGTCAGCCAGATGCGTTCGTGGCTGCCGCGTCAGATGGGTGGTTGCTTCTGGTTTGGCAATGACGATGGCAATATGGTGGCCTACACGCCTGTCTATTGTTCTATGACGCGTCGTCCTGAATGTTACAATACCCCTGGTGCCGACGATGTTACTTTCTCGCTGAAGAATGCCTTCTGGGTCGAAAACTGGGTGTCGAATATGGTTTATCCACGTTACTCCATGCTGTTCCCTTCGCTGAAGGAAGTTCGCGACTCATTGCAGCAGGCTTATTTCAATCAACAGCCCATGATTGAAGCCAAGGCAGGAAATCTTGACCCTTCCGAGATGCAGCGTTATTTGAACGACTATAGTATAGAGCAGGCCCAGCGCATGCTTGAACGTTGGAAGCAATTGGCTTTCTATCTTGTGGTGAAGTATAACGACATGGCTGTAAAGCCTGAAAAGAACGGCCGTTTCGAACGTTCCAAGTATGGCTTAGGGGCAAGGGTGTCTCGTCCAGGATTCTCCTCGTCTTATGGTCGCAAGGTGTTGGAAAACGCTAACGGCAAGTTCTATGCTCCTGAAGAAAAGAAATAAATTGTAAATTGTCAAATTGTAAATAGAAATGACTGCTATTATCGTTACAATGCTTATTCTGTCCTACCTGTTGATAGCCACAGGCCATCTGACGGGTGTCAACAAGGCTGCTATCGCTACGTTCTTAGGCACTGTAGGGTGGGTGGTCTATGTCTGCTTTGGCGAGGACTTTGTCATGTCTATGCACCCTGCCGACTACATCAAGTGGCTGGCAGGTATCGAACCTACCAGCGACACGGTAAAGCTGTATATATATAATAATGTATTCCTATATTATGTAGGTCGTGCTGCAGCCATCGTCTTGTTCCTGCTGGCTACGATGTCTATCGTCGAGCTGTTGTCCAACAATGGCTGTTTCGACTTCATCATCGAGTGGATACGTACACGCAATTCCAAGCGTCTGCTGTGGACCATTACATTTGCCACCTTCGTTCTCTCAGCAAACCTTGACAACCTGACGACGACGACAATGATGCTCGTCATCATGCATAACATCCTGCAGAACTCGCGCCAGCGTATGTATGTCGGATCTGCCATTCTTATTGCTGCCAATTGTGGTGGCTGTTTCACGGTGATTGGCGACCCGACGGGGCTGATTCTCTGGGGCGATGGTGCTGTTACTGCCAGTCATTTTTCCGGCTATCTGGCTGTTCCTGCCTTGTTGGCATGGATAGTGCCTACAATACTTATCAATCGTGAACTGCCTGATCGTCTCGATACCGCTTGGAGTCCTTCGCCTTATCGTGGCGACGATACACGTCTGAACCGTTGGCAGCGTATCGTCATGCTTATTGTTGGTATTGGTGGCTTGTGGTTCATACCAACCTTCCACAACATTACCAAACTCGCCCCCTTCCTTGGCGCCCTCTGCGTGTTGTCTGTGCTATGGGTTGTCAATGAAGCCTTTAACCGCAAGCTTATCAGTGCCGACCAGATGACGCAGCACCGCATTCCTGCTTCATTGCAGTATGGCGTATTACAACAGTTGTTGTTTGTCACAGGCATCATGCTTGGCATGGGTGTTGTTACTGAGACTGGTGTTTGGGATGATGTAGCCTCATGGTTCGATATCTATATCCACGACTTTTGGCTCATGGGAATCGGTGCAGGCCTATTGTCGGCAGTCGTTGACACGTTCACTATTGCTGTCTCTAATATCTCACTGTATCAGGTTGGGGTAGGCGACGTGGCTACGAATGGCGCTTTCTGGAAAATCATCGCTTACACAACGGCTGTAGGTGGCTGTCTGCTCACTGTTGGAAGCGTTAGCGGACTGGCGCTCATGCGTGCTGAGCACGTCAAGTTGGGCTGGTATGTAAAACATCTCACACCAAAGGTATTGTTGGGTTGGATCATCGGATATATCGTCCTTTGGCTCGAAATTAACATCATACAGATGTAAAAGCGCTATTTTTCTGTTTAAATTGCTTAAAATCTTTCGTAATATCGTAGAAAGTTTGTACCTTTGCATGGTTTTATAAAGTATTAAAAACGCGTCAGCGGGCTTAAAAATGCCCTTAAACGCAAAATCATGAAAAAGTAAACAAGTAAAAAGTAAATCAATTAAGTAATAATGGATCAGACTTTCGACAACGACAGAATTGTAAAAATCAACATTGAGGAAGAGATGAAATCCTCATACATCGACTATTCGATGTCGGTGATTGTGGCGCGTGCCCTTCCTGATGTTCGCGACGGCTTTAAGCCTGTTCATCGCCGTATCCTCTACGGTATGATGGGCATCAACAACGTTAGTACACAACCTTACAAGAAATGTGCGCGCGTCGTCGGTGAGGTGCTTGGTAAGTACCACCCCCACGGCGACAGCTCTGTATATGGCGCCTTGGTGCGTATGGCCCAGGAGTGGAATATGCGCTACACGCTGGTTGACGGACAGGGTAACTTCGGTTCAGTAGACGGTGACTCACCTGCTGCTATGCGTTACACGGAGTGCCGTCTCTCGAAGATGGGTGAGCACATCATGGACGACCTGGAGAAGGACACCGTTGATATGGTCAACAACTTCGACGACTCGCTCGTTGAGCCCAGCGTCATGCCTACCAAGATTCCTAACCTGCTGGTAAACGGTGGTAACGGTATTGCCGTAGGTATGGCTACCAACATGCCTACTCACAACTTGGGTGAGGTCATCGATGGCTGCTGTGCCTATATCGACAATCCTGACATCGATACTGACGGGCTGATGAAGTTTATTCCTGGTCCTGACTTCCCCACAGGTGCCTACATCTATGGACTGCAGGGTGTTCGCGACGCCTACGAGACTGGTCGTGGCCGTATTGTGATGCGTGCCAAGGCTGAGATTGAGTCTACTGAGACCCACGACAAGATTGTGGTTACTGAGATTCCTTATGGCGTCAACAAGGCCGACCTCGTGAAGTATATCGCCGACTTGGCCAACGAGCACAAGATTGAGGGCGTGGCCAACGTCAACGACGAGTCTGGTCGTCAGGGTATGCGTATCGTTGTCGACTGCAAGCGCGACGCCAATGCTAACGTGCTGCTGAACAAGTTGTTCAAGATGACTGCCCTGCAGAGCTCGTTCTCTGTCAACAATATCGCACTGGTCAAGGGTCGTCCCCGTCTGTTGAACCTCAAGGAGTGCGTCAAGTACTTCGTTGAGCATCGTCATGACGTGACCATCCGTCGCACCAAATACGATCTGAAGAAGGCTCAGGAGCGTGCCCACATCCTCGAAGGTTTGATCATTGCTGTGAACAACATCGACGAGGTGGTTCACATTATCCGCAACAGCAAGACGCCTTCTGACGCTCAGCGTAACTTGGAGCAGCGCTTCAATCTGGACGAGCTGCAGTCGAAGGCTATCGTCGATATGCGTCTGAGCCAGCTCACAGGCCTGCGTGTCGACCAGCTGCACCAGGAGTATGACGACCTGATGAAGCTGATTGCTGACTTGGAGGAGATTCTGAACAATCCTGAGCGTTGCAAGCAGGTCATGAAGGACGAGCTGCAGGAGGTGAAGGAGAAGTATGGCGACGAGCGTCGTACAGAGATTATCCCCTTCGACCACGAGTTCAATGCCGAGGACTTCTATCCCGACGATCCCGTGGTTATCACCATCTCGCACATGGGCTACATCAAGCGCACCAAGCTCGACGAGTTTCATGAGCAGGGCCGTGGCGGTGTTGGTGCCAAGGCTGCCCGTCATCGCGACAACGACTTCACAGAGTATATCTATCCTGCCACGATGCACAACACCTTATTATTCTTTACGCGTAAGGGACGCTGCTACTGGCAGAAGTGCTACGAGATTCCTGAGGGCGACAAAAACTCGAAGGGTCGTGCCATTCAGAATATGCTGAACATCGAGCCCGACGACGCCATCAATGCCGTTCTGCGTGTCAAGAACTTCAACGACGAGGAGTTCCTGCAGAGCCACTATGTGGTCTTCGCTACCAAGCAGGGTATCATCAAGAAGACCCGCCTCGATGCCTATAAGAATGTACGTGCTGCTGGTGTCATCGCCATCAATATCAATGAGGGCGACGAGGTGGTAGGCGTTCGCTTGACCAATGGCCATAACGAGCTGTTGCTGGCTAACCGTAATGGTCGTGCTGTCCGCTTCGACGAGAACGACGTTCGTACCATGGGTCGTGTAGCTACTGGTGTTATCGGTATGCGCCTCGATGGTGGCGACGACGAGGTCGTAGGCATGGTATGCGTCAACGATCCTGAGACTGAGACCATCATGGTTGTCTCTGAGAACGGCTATGGCAAGCGCTCTGAGGTGGAAGACTACCGTAAGACCGCTCGTGGTGCCAAGGGTGTCAAGACGCTCGCTATCACTGAGAAGACGGGTCGTCTGGTAGCTATCAAGGTGGTTACCGACGAGAACGACCTGATGATTATCAACAAGTCGGGTGTGCTGATTCGTCTGAAGGTGGCCGACGTGCGCGTCATGGGCCGTGCTACCCAGGGTGTTCGTCTCATCAACCTCACCAAGAAGAATGACACCATCGCCAGCGTCTGCAAGGTGATGTCTAGTCAGGATGAGGATGTCGAGGAGGCCGAGGTGCTCAACGAAGAAATTCCAGAAACCCCTGAGGTCCAGGAGACTTCAGAGAATAACAATGAATAAAATTGTCTAACTTATAACAAAAAACATTATTATGAAAAAAGTAATGATTTTGGCAATGATGATGGTAGCCAGCGCTACCTCCTTTGCCGGTGACAGCGATGGTCTGAAGGCCATCTTGAAAGCAAAGACCTACGACGAGGCTAATCAGTTGCTGAAGCAGAACCTCGCTTCGCTGGCTGACAATGCCGAGAAGGCTAAGGCCTATAACCACGTTCTCGACTTGGTAATGGATAAGGTCAACAAGGAGACCAAGATTTTCACTGAGAACCAGCTTTCCGTACAGATGCAGCAAGCTGACAAGCAGAAGCCTTACGATACCCTTGGACTGGCTGACGCTATCTGTCAGTCACTTGAGCTGGCTTCCGAGTGTGGCAAGTACGACCAGCTGCCCAATGCCAAGGGCAAGGTGGCTCCTAAGTTTGCTGAAAAGAACCCCATCCGTGTATGGGCTAACCGCTTCCACCTGGTCAACACTGGTCAGGAAGAGGCTCGCAAGCATAACGACGCCAACGTGCTGAAGTACTGGGGTGCATTCATCGACAGCCGTATCGACCCGTATTTTGCCGCTATGGACAGAAAGTCTGAAGATGCTTACGCTGGTCAGGTAGCCCTCTTTGCAGGTCGCTATGCTTTCCAGGCTGGCGACATGGAGCGTGCCAACCGTTACCTCGACGAGGCCATGAAGGATCCTGAGCAGAAGAAGGAAGCCCTTAGCTTCAAGCTCTATGCTCTGAAGACCACCCTTAAGACCCGTCAGGACTCTCTGAACTACATCGACCAGTTGAAGCCCCTCCTGGCTGATAATCCTGACAACGAGGTTATCGTTGATGGACTCTACTCGATGTACGATGGCTTGAAGATGAAGAAAGAACAGAAGGAACTGCTCGAAGGCATTCTCGCCAAGGATCCCAATAACTTCGTTGCTCTGGCCGATATGGGTATCATGCACATGGGTGAGAACGATGCAGCAGCTGCCGTTCCCTTCCTCCGCAAGGCCATTGGTGTCAAGGACGATAACGTCAGCGTGCTCTACTATCTTGGCACTTGCCTCAGCGTAGTCGCTCAGGACGAGAAGACCAGCGCAGCCGACAAGAAAAACATGTATAAGGAAGCCATTGGCGTATTCGACAAGTGCAAGGCTGTTGACCCCGATCAGATGCAGATTAAGTGGGCTTACAACCGTTACAATGCATATTACAACTACTACGGCCCAGATGCCGCAGAGACTAAAGCTGCAGAAGCAGATTACAAACACTAATCTAACCTTTTTCGCTTTAACAACCATTATGGTGGATCTATCCGTGAGGAATCGTCCACCATTTTTTTTGTGCTTATCGTCTGCCTGTTGATATGCTTTAATTGAAGGTGAGTGGTATCAGTACTTTGATACCAAACGAGCGTCCCATGTTGCAGATACCTGGTCCGTCAGCATACTTCAGACGGCTCAGGTGCGACTGATAGGCACGGTTGGTCAGATTGGTAGCCGATAGATAGATGGAGGCTATGGTACGATGGTGCCAACGAAGGTCCGTGCCTGCTGTCATGTTCAGCAACGTATAGGATGGGGTAGTGGTCTCCGTTCCGTATGCGGTATGTGCATTGGCCTGTCGCAGATAGCACTCCACGCCCAGCGATACGAAGGTATTCGTCAGTGTCTGACCATCACGGATGATGTCGTAACGCAGGTCGCTGTTCCAACGTGGTGCAGGCGTAAAGGGCAGCCAACGGCTCTCTTCTGATTGATTCAGCTGTCGGGCATTGACATACGAGAAGGCATTCTCGAAGTGCAGCGGTTCTATGGGATGGATGTCCACCGTAGCCTCGAAACCCAGCAGGCGTGCCGTACCCTGACGATACTGAAAGCGATTCCCAGTGGCGTCACTCGTCAGTTTTTCCAGGAATATGTAGTTCTCGATGTGGTTGGCAAAGAGCGACAGCTGTGTGGAGATGACGTGCGACGAATAGTCGATGCCGAAGTCCATCTGCCAGCTATGCTCTGGCGACAGCTGCTGGTTGCCTATCTCGTAGCGGAACGTGCCCTCGTGTTCGCCATTCGAACCCAGTTCGCTGAGGTTTGGCGCACGGAAACCTTTCGACAGGTTCAGGCGCATGTTCAGCTTGGGTGTGACGTTGTAGATGGCACCCACCGACCCCGTCAGTCCTTGGAAATTGCGGGTGAAATCGACGAAGCGCAACTCACCATCGTCCTCCTGCTCGTAGCTGTGCAGACGACGGATGTCATAACGCAGGCCACCACTAAGCGTCAGGTCGTTGAAATGGCGGGTGACGGAGGCAAAAGCGCCTATGTCGAACAGACGATAAGACGGAATGAGATACTCCTCGCCCAGATTCTCGGAATACTGCCACATGCCTGAAAGTCCTGCAGCATACTGCCAATCGCTGTTGGTAGCCTGCAGATAGTGGACGTCGTAGTTGACGGTATGCAGACGGAAGTCCAGTCCCAGCTCGTCGGCATTCTCATATTCGCGACGACGGTTCTGCTGGTAACCCACGACAGCCTTCAGCGAGCCATCGCCAATGAGGAACGAATTGTCGAGCACAGCCTTGTAGTGGCCTATCTTCTGGAAGGCCTCAGAGGGCTCCAGCACGCCTGTATCCTCATTCCGCTCGCCCTCTATCAAGCCTGGCTTCAGGTGGTAGTACGACAGCTTCAGATGCGAGTAGCCCCAACCACGATTGACGCCCATCATACCCGTCAGGGCCCGTTCGTGGAACTGCGAGCCAGGCACGCGTCCGTCTACCTTATTCTTATATTCGCCAGCGTCCTTCTCGCTCCAGCGCCAGTTCCATACCCAGCCCTGCTGGTTGCCTGCAAAGTCGACGGTATAGTCCCAAAGGCGGTTGTTCGTCTGGTATTCCGTCCCTACGTTCAGCGCCATCGTACCTTGCGGCATCACGGGCGTTTCGTGCAGCACCAGCACACCAGCCATCGCGTCGCTGCCGTACATCAGCGTGGCAGGACCCTTCAGTATTTCCACCGAGTGAACGCTCTGTGCGTCGACCTCTATGCCGTGTTCGTCGCCCCACTGCTGACCCTCCTGGCGGATGCCGTCGTTCACCGTTACAATGCGGTTATAGCCCAAACCACGAATGACGGGCTTGGAGATGCCACCACCCGTCGTAATCTGCGACACGCCAGGCTGATGGGCTATGGCGTCGATGAGATTACTGGATGGCGTGGCTTGCAGCTTGCGTGGAGCCACCACCGATATAGGCGCAGGCGAACGGTCGGCACGTGTCGAACCCGTCAGTCCCGTCACCACCACCTCCTTCAGCGTGGCGTTGTTCTCCTGCATCACGAAGTTACGCTCTGTGGCCGTATGCAGGTCGATAGACTCTATGATGGTCAGGTGTCCCACGTAGGTCACCTGGATCGTTGTCTTCACCGTAGGCAGGTCTTTCACCGTGTAGAATCCCTCGGCATTGGTGACCGTTCCCTGTTTCAGCAGCGGAAAATAGATGCTGGCGCCCACAACGGGTTGTCCGTCGATGGCATCCGTCACACGTCCGTGCAATACCACTTTCTTTGTTGTTGTCTCACCTGCAGCTGGTACACACGCGCATACCAAAATCAGCCATACCAAATATATCGTTTTCATCTTGCTTCTTGTTATCTGTCCTGAAAATCGCGTGCAAAGTTACATAAAAGTCGAGAGCAAAACAAAAAAACTTGTTCTTTTTTTTCCCTGCCTAGGAAAATATTTTTCCCTGGGCAGGGAATAATTTCTTGCAGGCCTGCGCGCAAATTCTCTTAGGCCTACGAGGTCCGAGCAAGCGGGGTACCCACTCATTTTCTGACAATTCTGACAAATGACAGTGTCAGAAAATGAAGTGGTGGACATCGTAGAAATAGTACGAATAATTTTCATATTATATATATAATATATATATTATATAATAATATGCTGTAATTTGACCATTTTGTTGTGTCGCATGGTGTGCAGATTCTGACTGTCATAATTGTCAGAATTGTCAGAAATTACACAAAAGGGACGGTTCTTTTTGTGTAAAATTTGGTGGATTAAAAATAAAACACTACCTTTGCAAGTATGAATTCGAAACTAATGAAACTGGATGCGCCCTACAACGTGATTTACGCTGGGGGCAAGATAGGTCGCCACGTGGCCACACTGATGACGTGGAACGACGATGAGGAGGCTGGAGTGGGCATCATGGACGCTGCTTCGTACCCCGTTATCGACGAAGGTGAGGAATTTCCTGCAGGCACGCTCATTGACTATGCCGAGCTGCACGACTGTCGTGTACTCTGTCCGCCAGAGGGCACCAACCTCTACTGGGTGGCCAAGATCATCGAGTACGACTTCCAACAGTTGGAGCCTGCAGGTGCTGAATACATCCTGGAGCGCATGAAGCTGCTGGGTTGTAAGATTGTTTTGCCCACGGAGAAGAACAAAGAAACGGGTGACGAAGTACAGGTTTACGATTTTGAAGCCACACTTGACACATGGTGTATGAGGGGCTTCGGTAAACCCGATTCCGTCTATCGTGTCCGTAGCAATCGCTGGGGTGGTTTCTATTTCCAGTCAGAGGGTACTCGCGACGAAATCTATCACGACCTGAGCTATCAGCTGAGTGTGTATCAGACTTACTTTTCTGACCTAATTACTGTACGCTTCATCTCAGATGATATAGATTTGACGGAAGTTGTCAATCGGTTGAATGCCAAACAAGGGATTGAAGGATTCGCACATGGAGACAAGTCTGACAGGGATTGAGCCCATACCCGTTGAGTACATTCTGAGCATAGCGCAGTCGAAGGCTACGCCTGCCCAGCGCCGTCCATACATCGAGCTGATTGAGCGGTGGGGCGAAGAACGGGGCTGCGAAGAAGAAGCCCGCCAACTGTTGAAACGGCTGCGCGATGGTCAGGAGATTGATCCTCAGAAAATGCCGCGCGACTTCATGCCACGCTATCGACAGCCTGAAATAGCACGTCAGCTCATTGACATCATTCGCAAGATTGACAATGTCATCGCCACGAAACAAGAGAATTGGACGTGGGCGCACGTCATGCGCGTCATGACCGACGAACTCATCCTCTTCAAAATAACACCAAACCGCTTCGATGCCATCATCTGCTCGATGATTCCAAACAAAGGGCGCGACACCGTTCGCAAGCATGGCGACTACGAATACCTGATGGGCCAAGAGGATTCCTGGTCGCAATGGCCATCGAACTATCTCAATCCCACACTTGCCGCCGAGCGTACCATCTGCGCCCAGATTGCCCTCGAGTTCGCACCCGTTCTCACCCGTACCATCCGCGCTGAGTTCTAAAATTACACAAAAGGGACGGTTCTTTTTGTGTAATTTTTCCAAGATAGTGCCGAGGGGGTTCCGATGATTCCCGAGGTTTTTCCGACATTTTCCGACATGCTGCCCAACTCTTTTCCGACGGGGTAAAAGGCTTTCTATACCATATTTTATATAGTAACTTTGCTGTGCCGAGATCAAATTTTCGGCATAAAGCTTATGAGTTACAAAAAAATTTGTTGCAACCGCAAGGTTGGTGCCTCCAAGGCACAAGTGTTCGAGGTTAGCCTCGAGGAGTTCGTTAACGTCACCAAGACTGACGAGGTGGCAAGTTTGATAACCAAGATTCGCCAGACGGAGGACAAGGACGAGCGTCGTCGGTTGAAGGGCCAGCTGCCCTTCCGCTGTCCGCACTACTTCCGTTTCCGCGACAACCATCGTGCGCAGGACTCGATTCTGCCCGAGGAGTTCACGTTCCAGACGTGCGTCGACATTGACGACGAGACGATGGTGGCTCAGGCGCGCACGCGTGCGTTCATTCTTAACAATAAGGAAGGCGTGTGGAAGGGTATGCTGCTGCACATGGAGTATTCGGCGTCGAAGAAGCTGCACATCGACATCCGCATTCCTGTGGGCATGACCATCGAGGAGGCTCAGCAGGCTTACTGCAAGGCGCTGGGTGTTGACTTCGACAGTGACTGCTGCTCGCCCGAGCGCATGATCTACATCGTCGACAGTGCCTCGCAGCTCTACACTAGCCCTGAGTGGCAGATGCGCCTCAGTGACGAGGAAATCGCCCTGCGCCGTAAGGCTTACACTGAGCGTGGACTGGATATCGATGGACGTGAATCGAAAATTCGATTGACATCGGGATGTGAATCGAATAATCGATTGACATCGGAAACTGAAAGCAAAATTGCTGTCAGTGCCAACGAGCCGAAAATTCGACCGGTTGACTATCCCACGGACTACGCAGGTATTCCCTACGGCTACATCGTCGAGGAGCTGGCCGATCAGTTGGGTGGTGCACCCGAGCATGGCTCGCGCAACGCGTTCATCTTCTCGATGGCGTGCCATCTGCGCTACGTCTGCAACGACGATGCCCAGTGGATTCGCAGCGTGCTGCCAAACTTTGGCGAGGCTCAGGACCGTGTGGATGCCACCATCCAGAGTGCCTGCAAGCGCAACCAGTCGATGACGATGAACACGAAGATGAAGACAGCCATCACCCTGGCGCGCAAGCGTAAGGCTATGGAGAACGGCACAGACGAGCAGTCGCTGATGCGTCAGCCCCAGATGCCCGAGCGTCTGCCAGCCCTCGTGCGTCTCATCACGTCGAAGGCTCCGCGTGGCTACTGGCCCTCCATTATCAACACAACGTTCTCGGCCTTTGCCACCTATATGGGTGGTGTGAAGGCAGAGTTCTGGAATGGTCGTCAGGAGGAGTGCACGCTGTTGAACGGTGTGGTGGCACCGATGTCGGCAGGTAAGTCGAGCATCAAGGACCCCATCAACCGCATCCTTGCACCCATCGAGCGTCGTGACATGCAGGCCCGTCAGCGTGAGCGTGAATGGGCAGAGGCCACGAACTGCAAAGGTGCCAACAAGGAGAAGCCCGAGCGTCCGACAGACATCTGCGTGCAAGTGGTCGACAGCGACATGACCAATGCTGCCCTGACCCAGCGTCTGGACGATGCCGAGCGTGCTGGCAACAAGGCGCTGTTCTGCATGATGGACGAGATGGAGCAGCTGAAGAAGATGGCTGGTGGCTCAATGGCTGAGGTCACTGAGATTATCCGTCGCGACTTCGATACCGACAAGTACGGACAGGAGCGTGTGGGTACGCAGAGTGTCAAGGCACGCACGACGTTGCGCTTGAATATGGTATTCTCAACCACGCCCAACACGGCTAAGATGTATCTGGGCAAGAACATCGACAACGGCACGCTGTCACGACTGAGCCTGAGCACCATCGTGAAGGAAGACGTGGAGCGCCGTCCGAAGTTCAAGCCGTATGACGAGGCTTTCGACAAGAAGCTGGCTGTCTTCCTGGCTCGACTGGAGAATGTGAAGGGCACCATCGTGTGTCCGCAGGCCAAACGGCTGGCTGAAAGCCTGTTGGACCGAGCCGAGGAACGTGCGCTGATGATGGGCAACGAGAGCTATGAGCAGTTGTCGTATCGAGCAGTGGAAATCGCTTTCCGCAAGAGCATCATCCTCTACGTGGCAAACGGCAAGAAGTGGAGTCAGGAGATTGAGGACTTGGTCACCTATCTGTTCGACTACGACATGTGGGTGAAAATGTGTCTCTTCGGCGAGGAGATTACCAACAAGCTGGCCAAGGACAATCGCGTGATGAAGCCCGGCGTGCCCTGTCTGCTGGAGCTGCTGAACGATTCGTTCACCCGCCAGGAGTTCGAAATCCTCTACAAGGCGCAGAATGCCACCATCGGCAACATCAGCAAAGCCGCCAGCAACCTGCTGTCGCAGTGGAAGAAGCGAGGGTGGATAGAGGAGAACGCCGAGCAGGGAATCTACGTCAAGACAGAAGCCTACTATAAGAAACACGCAGCGTAATGGAAAAGAAGAAGGGGTGACCAAAACGGCCACCCCTTCATCTTTTTTTACTTCCTCACTACCACTGCATTGGGGTATTTCTTGGTGTCGAGCACGAAGACGTTGTCGCTGACGCCAAGCTTGATCTTGGTCACCGTCATCTTTACCGAAGCGATGAGGACTTTGGTCTCGTACTCGTGCAGCATGTACGTGTCCTTAACGATGCGGATGATGCTTTTCTTGGGCATGTCCTTATTCAGCGGTCCTGTGAACGTAATCTCGTAGAACTTGTCCGTCGTCTTCAGCTTGGCCTTCTTGTACTCCTTGTCCAAGCCCATGTTGATAGAAAACTTCTCCTTTTTCTTCGTCTGACCCTTCGTGATGGTCAGTGTGTCGCGCTCGTCTTCGTCAACAGCTTTATGATATTTCCACGACTGCGTGCCATCGTAGCCAGTCTCGCTATACATCTCGTAGCTCTTTACTTTCATTTTAACGGCAGAAAACGACTTGTCGCCCTTCTTGCACATCTTCATCGTGCCGTTCATCGACGCAATGACAGCACTTACGCGCAGCTTCATATCAATCTCGCAACCGTTCGAAAACTGGCTCTTCTCGCCACACTTCTTCAGGATATCCTTTACCTCGTCTGGAATCTGTGCCTGCGCCACCGTGCTCAGCAGCATCAGCAGAATCATCAATATTTGCTTCATAGTCTATACAAGTTTGTTTATCCCGCTGCAAAGATACGGTTATTTTTTGATTACACAAAAAGAACCGTCCCTTTTGTGTAACTTTTGTGCGTTTTCTGACAATTCTGACAAATGACAGTGTCAGATTTGGAATAGAAAAATCCAAATATATTTGGTTATGTCTGAGGTTTGTGTTAACTTTGCAGACTCAAATGATAATAATATGGTAAAAAGAAGATGGCGCTGCAAGGCTGGCGAACAGCCTACGGAACTGGACAAGCGCATCATGTATTTGGAAAACAAAGGGGCGCTGGTGCCTACGCCGGACCTGATTAAGACCCCTGAACAGATAGAGGGCATCCGTCGTGCGGGTGTCGTCAATACGGGCGTGTTGGACGCTGTGGGCGAGGCTATCCATGCAGGTATGTCGACGCTGGAGATTGACCAGATTTGTCGCGACTACTGTGCTAAGCATAACGCCATTCCTGCCTGCCTGAACTATGGTGGTGACGAGGAGACGCCACCGTTCCCCATGTCGGTGTGTACGAGCATCAACGAGGTGGTGTGTCACGGTGTGCCCAAGGCTGACGATATCCTGGAGGAGGGCGACATCATTAACGTCGATTTCACCACGATTCTCGACGGCTATTATGCAGACGCCTCGCGTATGTATATAATAGGTAAGACCACGCCTGAGAAGGAACAGCTGGTGCGCGTCACCAAGGAGTGCCTGGAAATCGGTATGGAGGCTGCCAAGCCTTGGGGCTTTGTCAACGACATCGGCAAGGCCATCGAGAAGCACGCCAAGAAATATCACTACGGTGTGGTGCGTGATCTGTGTGGTCATGGGGTAGGCAATGCCTTCCATGAGGAGCCTGAGGTGTGCCATTTTGTCCAGCGTGGCAACGGTATGCTGCTGGTGCCTGGTATGGTGTTTACCATCGAGCCGATGATTAACATGGGCACGTGGAAGGTGTTTATCGACGCTGACGACCCATGGGGCTGGGAGGTCATCTCTGAGGACGAGAAGCCCAGTGCACAATGGGAGCACACGCTGCTGATGACGGAGCATGGCGTGGAGATTTTAAGTTATTAGGCCT
Source organism: uncultured Prevotella sp. (assembly GCA_947169185.1). GTDB lineage: Bacteria > Bacteroidota > Bacteroidia > Bacteroidales > Bacteroidaceae > Prevotella. The sequence goes on along the minus strand of CAMVOS010000024.1, from coordinate 2,008 downwards.
AGGACATCCTAGGAAACCTTAGGAAATCCTAGTAATAGTATAGAATGAAGCAAGATATATATATATTAGGAATAGAGTCCAGCTGCGACGACACTTCGGCTGCCGTGCTGAAGAATGGCGTACTGCTGTCGAACGTGACGGCATCGCAGGCTGTGCACGAGTCGTATGGCGGCGTGGTGCCTGAACTGGCCAGCCGTGCCCACCAGCAGAACGTGGTGCCTGTGGTGCACGAGGCTATCAAGCGTGCAGGCATCGAGAAGGAACAGCTGTCAGCAGTAGCATTTACACGCGGACCAGGCTTGATGGGTTCGCTGCTTGTGGGTGTCAACTTCGCCAAGGGTTTCGCCCGTTCGTTGGGTGTTCCCCTGATTGACGTCAACCACCTGCAGGGACACGTGATGGCGCACTTTATCAAAGAAGAGGTGAGAGGTGAGGATGGAGAGGTGAGAGAATACTCTAATATTCCTCCGTTGCCATTCCTCTGTCTGTTGGTCAGTGGCGGTAACTCGCAGATTGTCAAGGTGAACGCCTACAACGATATGGAGGTGTTGGGTCAGACCATCGACGATGCTGCTGGCGAGGCCATCGACAAGTGCTCGAAGGTGATGGGACTGGGCTATCCTGGTGGTCCGATTATCGACAAGTTGGCTCGTCAGGGCAATCCTAAGGCCTACCAGTTTGCAGAACCGCATATTCCAGGACTCGACTATAGCTTCTCAGGCTTGAAGACGTCGTTCCTCTATAACATGCGTAAGTGGGTGGAGGAAGACCCCGATTTCATCGAGCATCACAAGGAGGACATCGCAGCCTCGTTGGAATGGACGATTGTTGACATTCTGATGAAGAAACTGAAGCTGGCTGTCAAGCAAACTGGTATCAAACATGTGGCTGTTGCAGGCGGTGTGAGTGCCAACAATGGACTGCGCAACGCCTTCCACGATCATGCCAAACGCTACGGGTGGACCATCTACATCCCCAAGTTCAGCTATACGACGGATAATGCCGCTATGATTGGCATCGTGGGCTACTACAAGTATTTGGACAAGGAGTTCTGTCCGATTGATGCGCCAGCGTTCTCGAAAGTGACGTTTAAATGAGGCGATATAACGTAATACCGGTATAACGAAAAATAAGAATATATGGATTTTGAAAGTAAGATTATCAGTAGGGAAGTCAGTCAGATGCTGTGGGAAATGGAGAAAACCGTCTCAACGGCAGAGAGTTGCACGGGTGGACGCATAGCCGAAGCCATTATTGCCGTACCTGGTGCTTCGAAATATTTCAAGGGTGGCATCATCTCGTATGTCAACGAAATCAAAGAGTCGCTGTTAGGCGTCAGCGCTCAGGTGCTGGAAGAACAAACGGCTGTCTGTGAGGAGGTTGCCATTCAGATGGTGAAAGGTGCCTGCAAGGCGCTGAATACCGATTATGCCATTTCTGCGACAGGTTTCGCTGGTCCTACAGGAGGTACAAAAGAGATTCCCGTAGGCACGATTTGGCTGGCTTGTGGATCTCCTGAGAGACAGATGACAATGAAAGTCGAAGAGGACCACGGACGCGACATAAATTTGGCCATTGCAACGAATAAAGCCATGCAAATGTTCCTCGAATTCCTTAAAACTGAGGAGAAAATAGAGTCGGAAGGTTAAAAAATATTAAGATTCAAAGAAATCTTTCATCTTTCATCTTTCATCTTTAATATTTTTTGTACCTTTGCACCCTGTTTGGAGTAAGTTACAATTAAGGAACAAGAAAAAGTAGATAGAAATGTCGAAAATTTGTCAGATTACGGGAAAGAAGGCACAGATTGGTAATAATGTGTCTCACTCAAAGCATCGCACAAAGCGCAGCTTTGATGTAAACCTGTTCAGCAAGAAGTTTTACTATGTAGAGGAGGCTTGCTGGATTCAGTTGAAGATCAGCGCCGCTGGTCTGCGTATGATTAATAAGGTAGGTCTGGACGCTGCCCTGAAGCAGGCTGTTGCTAAAGGTTTTGTAGACTGGAAGG
>CAMVOS010000023.1 GCA_947169185.1 uncultured Prevotella sp. | reverse complement strand
TCTGACGGCGATAGTCGGTAAGGACTGTTCGCAGTCGGCTGAACTCATCGTCCATAAGCTCCGCCATTCCTGCCAGACGGCTGAACTGCCTCAGGTAAACGTCAGGAACCTTTACGTCACCTTTATAACCGATGTCGTGTTCGATGGTAGACCACACGTGTTGCAGGGCTGTACGCATCTGTAGTTCGAAACGCGGACCACCAGTTTTCAGTCGGCAGATGTAGTGAAGAGAGTTGTAACCGAAGGAGTCCAGCTTGTGCAACTTACGCTTATCGACGCTCTCCTGCCAGTCGATGTCGAACACACGTTTGGCAATGGCTGCCACTTTGTCCACCTCGTCAGTATAGAAGGTGATGACACGCAGGCCAACGAGGTCTGTGATGTCATCGATACTCTTGTATTTCGCACCCTTCAGCTCCAGTTTTCCAGTGAGCGACTTTTCTGTCTTCACTCGGTGCTCCATGGCTGTGATGTAGATATTCTGTTCGCGTAGAGCATGGCGCAACAGGCTGGAAGCCTCGTCCGCTAACTGCTGCAGTGTAGGACGCAGTTCGCGGTATTGCTGAAGCAGCATCTCACCATGTGGATCTAGATTCATAGACTTTTCACTTAAATTCGAAGATGTTACTGAAGCCCGTGATGGTGAAGACAGCCCGGACATTATCATTGATACCTTTGATATAGACATGCCCGCCTTTAGCTTGGGCGTTCTGCAGGATGCCCAGGAAGATGCGCAGACCGGCTGAAGAGATATATGCCAGGTCAGTGCAATCTATGATGATGTCTTTACCCTCCACGTCGTTCAGTGGACTCATTGCCTTTTCGGTTTCTGCGGCAGCTGCTGTGTCGAGATTACCTTCCAGAATGGCTACAACGCTGCCATCTTGTTCTTGAATCGTTGTTTTCATACTTAATTATGAATTATGCATTATGCATTATGAATTATGAATTATCTTCTTTCTCAGCGTCAGCACATTGAGGTTGTCTATGCGCTCATAGTTGATAGAGTCCATGTTCTGACGAATAATGTGGATACCCAGTCCTCCTATCTTCCGATCCTGGGCCGCGAGCGTGGTGTCAACTTCGCCCTGCACGGTGGGATCGAAAGGTTGGCCACAGTCGATGATGGTAAACTTCAGACGCAAATCGTTGGATGCAGCTTCGATGGTCACGTCACGCTGCTGTCCAGGCGGATAGGCGTATTTCATCACGTTGACAACAGCCTCCTCGACAGCCACTTTCACCTGCATGGCAACCATCTCGTCGAATCCAACCTCTTGGCAGACCTCTTCGACAAAGGTATTCAGTCGCGGCACCTCCTGCAGGTCGCAGGGCAGCACAAGGCTCTTGCGCATCCTAACATCGCTCTGCTGCTTGATATACTGTATGGCCATCATGGTCAGGTCGTCACTCTGTTCGGCATCGCCCACAAACTGGTGGACAGCCTCGGTCATCCGTGCAATGAGTTGGCGGGGCTCCTGTTGCTGCTGGGAGAGAGCCTGGAAGGCCACGTCGTTGACACGCTCCATCTGGAACTGCTCATAGTTGGCATTCATAGCCTCGGTCAGTCCGTCGGTGAAGAGAAGGATGGTGGTGCCAGTGAAGATCTGTGCCTCCTGCAGCGAGTATTTCCACGTGGGCATAAAACCAACAGGGATATTGGCGTCGCAGGCCAGTTCGCCTACACCTGCGCCAACGAGCAACGGCGCATCGTGGCCAGCATTACAGTAGTGCAGACGACCTGTTGGCAGATCGAGCACTCCGACGAAAAGCGTCACAAACATGTGGGTCTTGTTCATGTCGGCAATCGTCTTGTTCATGGTCATCACAATACGGTCGGGCATCGACTCGTGGGCCGACACGGTACGGAAAGTAGAACGGGTGACGGCCATGAAGAGCGAAGCGGGCACACCCTTGCCCGACACGTCGCCGATGCAAAAGAAGAGTTTCTCGTCGCGGAAATAGAAGTCGAAGAGGTCGCCGCCCACCTCCTTGGCAGGAGTCAGCGAGGCATAGAGCTGCACGTCATCGCGGTCGTCCTTAGTGGGGAACTTCTCGGGCAGCATGCCCATCTGTATACCGCTGGCAATGCGGAGGTCGCTCTCTATCGAGGCCTTCTGCGCCGTGGTATTCTTCAGCTCGTCGATATATTTCACCAGCGATTGCTGCATATTCCCGAACGAGTGGCTCAACTGACCTATCTCATCAATGCGCTGGAAGTCGGGCAACTCGGCATCAAACTGTCCCGAGGCAATCGTTTCGGCCTCATGAGCCAACCGTCGCAGAGGTTGCAGCTCACGGGTAATAATGCGGATGAACAGATACAACATCAGCAGCAGGCCCACCAAGACAATGGCTCTGACGCTATTGCGCAGACGGTCGAAGCCGCCGAAGATGTCGCTCTCAGGGCAGATGATGGCCATCGAACAGCCTGTCTGTCCAAGTGGTTTGTAGAATACGTAGCTATCCTTGCCATAGATATTCATGTGCTTCATGCCCTCCTCGCCGCGTTGCATGGCATAGCCCAGGGCTGTCAAGGCCGTATCAGGATTCTCGAGCGTCTGTGTGAAGATGGTCTGACGGGTAATCTTCGTTGTATCGGGATGTACGAAGTATGTGCCGCCGCGACCTATCATGATGCTGTAGGAGTTGGGGTAAGGCTTGACCGCAGAGATGGTCTGCGAGAGCCAGGTGATGGAGAGACTGGTATTGATTACACCTATCACCTGTCCTTGTTTGTTCTTGATGGTCTGACAATAGCTGGTCACCATCTCACTGGTGTTGGTGGCCACGTCGAGGTCCATATATGGTTCTGTCCAACAGGGCTTTCCAAGCAGCTGGGACATGAGATACCAGTCGGTAAAGAAATACTGGTAGTGGTCGCTGCCACCCTGTATGGTATGTAGCGAGTCGCCGATATGTTTGGTGTAGGCAGAGAAGTACCGCCCTTTGTCCTTGAAGTAGTAGGGTTCGAAAGCGATGGAACAATTGTAGAAGTCAGGATTGTTGAGCAACATGCCTCGGCTATAGACAAACATGGAGTCGGCCTTGTCGGGATGGCGCTGTACCAGCCACTTGGTCATGTTTGATGCTACCTCCACACGGTTCAGAATACCCTCTACACGCAGCGACGTCTTATCCAAAATCGTTGTAGCGCGGCTAATAGCCTCCTGGCGCACAGCCTCGCGAGACTGATAGAACAGGAAGCCGAGGGCGACGTTAAAGATGATAGCAGCGAAAAACACCACCCACAGGCTGACCCTGACGGATAGTTTGCGACGGATATATGCGATGATCTTTTTCATTGATTTTCGTTATTACGTTATATCGTTATACCGTGATATCGTTATTCCGACAACTCCTTGTACGTTACTTCACGACTTAGCATCTGGTTCTCCACCATCAGATGGCTGGCCTGCTTTACCATGTCTGGACGCAGACGGAACTCACGTTTCTTCGACTCGCGATCCACCTGCAGACGCAACACGTCCTCCAACATCAATTTCTGCATCACGCGGTTGGTGGCGATGTGGTTCTTATCCACATACTGCATCACAATGTCGAGAGCTTCCTGTGGGTGCGCGGCTGCCCACTCCCAGCCCTTCCTGCTGGCTTGGGCAAAACGTCGCGCCTGCTCCTTGTGTGTGGCGTAGTACTCGCGGGTCATATACACGCCGTCTTCCTGCACGTTATAGCCGTGGTCGCAGAAGCGGTACACGTTCTTGTCGGTCATCTTGACACCCGCCTGCACCAACTGGTAGTATTCGTTGTAGCTCATGGCCAACGTAGCGTCGAGGGCTCCGGCCACGAAGAGGTTGACGTTCTGGGCGAAGCGCACCCACTCATAGTCCAAATGGTCTTTAATGCTCATGCAGATGGCCAACTGACCGAAACCAACGCTCCAAATACCTACCTTGGCTCCCTTCTGCTTTAGCGGGTCTCTGTCGCGGGCGGAGACAATGACCATTGCATTGTTCATCGATGTCTGAAGGATGTTTACCAGAGGAATGCCACCATCGACAATCTCCAGCGCCTGGCATACCTGAAGCGTAGTGGCTTGACACTCGTTATTGCGCAATCGGGCCATGGCGGGCTGCGTAGCCGACGGATGTTCTATCTTTACATTAACACCCGCCTCGCGGTAAAAGCCCTTCGCCTCGGCCACGTAATAGCCGGCAAACTGGGCCTGTGCCGTCCACTGGGGGGTAAACACGATGGTCTTATCCTGTGCTGTCACAGTCTGAACAATTGCCATCATTGCAATGAATAAGTATAATGTCTGTTTCATTTTCCGAATACTTGATTGATAAGTTTTTCAAACTCCTTGTAGGCGAAGGTATCGCTGAGTTCACTGAGTGCATCGGCCAGTCCGCGATAGTGCCACTCGTGGTCTTTGGGGTCCTTGGCGTGGAAGAGATCCCACAGAGCATCGCCCTGCAAGTCATAGTCGCGGGCGATGGCCCGCATATTCGAGAGTTTGTCGCCCAGGGCCACAATCTTGGTATCGTGCGAGGCGCGGGCCAGGCGGTCGATGGCAGCTCGCTTACGGGCACGCCAGTTTTCCACACTGTCTCGGCTCTGATGGGGCTCATCGCTCTCTGCAGCGACAAACGAGGCTACACGGTCGCCGAATTCATTCCGGATTTGCTCTATGGTGACGTCAGTGTCCTCCACGACGTCGTGCAAGGCTGCGGCAGCCAGCATTTCTTGGTCTGGCGTCATCGTAGCCACGATTTCCACAGCCTCCATCGGATGAACGATATAGGGAAATCCCTTGCCTCGGCGCTCAGTTCCGGCATGGGCGCGAACCGCAAAGATGATGGCGCGGTCCAGCAATGTGGTGTCTAACGGTTTGTTTGCCATTCTATGCCAAATATTTTATAGTTTTGTTTCTGTCGCATTTCGTTTTGCAAATTTTGCCTGCAAAATTACAACTTTTTTTGCAAATAACAGCCTACTTGTTCAAGTTTAACGTCATTTTCTGCATAAATTGCTATCCTTGCAGCTCGAAGACACAGGAAAATATACTCTTCGCTCTTCTGAAGTAAGCAGAAAGGGGGCGTGAAGTAGGCGGAAAAGGTACAAGAGGCCTTTATGCAGGGAACGAGAAGCCTTTGCGCGACCGTTTGCGTTAGCCCAAACGACCTTTTGCGCCTACGCAAACGACCGTGCGCGTATACGCGAAAGCAGCGTCGCTCAAGGGTATAGTAGGGTATAGTTAGGGTATAGTTTTGAGCAACTATACCCTGTGCTAATTACTTGTTGTTAAGCGAGTTAGAAAGAATTGGGGTATAGAGGGTATAGTTGCGTCACTTTTTTGATTATATATTCTTATGCCGTGCAAAACATTATCATTCATTGTTGTAGCATCTGCTTTGATGTATTATGAATACTTGTGGTAATAAAATAAAAGAATGGGCTTCAAAATTTGGTTTTTCTCTCACTTATTCGTACCTTTGCACCCAATATGGACGAAATGAATCATGTAGAGGTACAACCTCAAGAGCCTGAACGGCTGACACTTCGCACGGAGGGACTGGTGAAGATTTACGGCAAGCGCACCGTGGTAAACGATGTGTCGTTTGACGTGAAACAGGGTGAAATTGTTGGCTTGCTGGGTCCCAACGGTGCCGGTAAGACCACGTCGTTCTATATGACGACAGGTCTGATAGTGCCCAACGGCGGACACATCTATCTGGGTGACGAAGACGTGACCTCTTATCCTGTCTACAAACGTGCCCGTGCCGGCATCGGCTACTTGGCTCAGGAGGCTTCCGTGTTCCGTAAGATGTCTGTTGAGGATAACATCCTGTCGGTATTGGAGATGACGGGTAAACCTCGTGACTACCAGTTGGAGAAGTTGGAAAGCCTGATTAAGGAGTTCCGTTTGGAGAAGGTGCGCAAGAACTTGGGTGACCGCCTCTCAGGTGGTGAGCGCCGTCGTACAGAGATTGCCCGCTGTCTGGCCATCGAACCTAAGTTCATCATGCTCGATGAGCCTTTTGCCGGTGTCGACCCCATTGCTGTTGAGGACATCCAGTTTATTGTGTGGAAACTGAAGGATCTGAACATCGGCATCCTGATTACCGACCATAATGTGGAAGATACCTTGTGTATCACCGACCGTGCCTATCTGTTGTTCGAGGGGCGCATCCTGTTCCATGGTTCCCCAGAGGAGCTGGCAGCCAATCCTGTCGTGCGCAAGAACTATCTGACGGAGTCGTTCGTCCTGCGTCAGAAGGATTTTTCTGCTTTGGAAGAGCAGCGTAGACTAGAAGAGGCTGCAGAGTAACAACCCATCGACGACCTCATGATGCTTTGTCTCTCCATCAAATAGGATAAACGATATATGAATAAAATTAAGGTAATGAGAAAACTATTAATTAATACAAGCAATCATTAGTGTCCCGTTAAAATTGGGACGAGTTAAATATTAATCAAATAGCCCCGGAATAAGGGGACAATCGAGTTCTTTGACATCGTTGAATTTAGTCTTATCGAACAGGTCGGCCAGGTGAGTTTTGTCCGTAAGTGATATGCTAAGGATTTGTAAGACCTCATAGGTTGAGCGCTCCAATTTCATATCATGATGGACAATAGCCACAAGACAATAGGTTATGATGGCGACAGCAATCTGGATGCGGACGGCATTCTCCGTAGTGCCCCAGAATTTCTTGATCTTGAGATGCTGTTTTAGCCATTTGAAGAAGAGTTCAACCAACCATCTTTTCTTGTAAAGTTCTGCAACTTCAAGAGCTGTGAGATGCTTGGCATTGGTGAGAAAAGTGAATTCACGTTCTTCTTCCTCATCATAGAATCTAACGAGTCTGAATGACTCAGGATACTTCTTCTCCGACATATAACCTGTAAGTCTCACCTCAGCATCAGTAAGCACATTCTTAGGCATGCGTCTCTTCCATTTGACTATTTTGCACTTCAAGTTCGTCTTTGCTCTGACTACATAGAAGGAATTCGTCAGATGTATTCTGTAGAGTTCTTTGAACGAGTCGTAAGCCCTGTTGAATATGTAGTAAGCATTTGATTCATAGGGAATTGAAGACATTGCCGTTGAATCATGCTTTGATGCTGTGGTCACTGTGTAGAAGGCTGGAACCTGAGCCTCAATGTCATATAAGACATGGGCTTTGACACCGCCTTTCTTCCTTCTGAATCTTGCCCATGGGAATGTAGAGAGACATAGGGGAATGGTCGTAGAATCAAATGCGTATTTCTTTCCAGGAATATCCAGAAGATTGGTTGCCCGTTTCTCGCAAGCCTCCTTCATCATGTAGAAGGCGAAATCCTCGAAGATCCTGTAGTCACGATTCTGATTTGCAGATGCCAATGTGGTTTTGGCAATCGGTTTGCTTCCTATGCCAAGAAACTTACACTTGGAATGGTGTGCCTCCAAGGCTACCACTACGTCTCTCAGACTTTCACGATTTGAGAGTTGTCCAAACATCATTGCAAGCAGTTGGTTCCAACACGAGAAGTGCTTCACGTACTTGTTTCCATCATACTTGCGAGCAAGATAGTTGAAGTGGTTTCTGTCCAAATGACTGACCAGTTGAGAGAAAACGTATTGACCTTGGTTCATTGTAGCCTGTTGAATTAGGCTACAAAGGTACAAATTCAAAACCGTTGACTCTCAAAATTGCTCGTAAAAGACTGTAATTCAATTATTTCAAAGACCGATTAGTCCACTTTAACGGGACAGTAGTGAGAGAAACATTAAAATAACGAGTCCTTCATTACAATTATGACAACAGAAGAACAGAAAGAAATGGATTGACTCCACGAGGAGATTGACCGCCTGACAAAGATGAACGTCAGCCTGGCCGCCGCCTCGGAGCGCCTGATGGCTCGTAACGACGAGCTTGAGCGTCGGCTCGATACGTATTTTAATGTGCGCATGCGCGTGAATTGGCTGAAAGACCTGATACGCCGTCACCGAGAAATGATGGCTAATGCCGACCTGCGCGACGATGATGAGTTGCTGGCTCTTGTCGAAGCTCGCATCGAAGGAGAAGATATTCCGTTGCCTCCGGAGTTTGGTGTCAAGGATGTGGCCGAACTGGTGGGTGTCCCCCAAAGTCGTATCACCGACCTATACAAGAAGAAGACGGTCTACCACTCGTTAGACAAGTATTTGGATTTCCTGCGGCTGATGCGAGCCCTGCGCCTGTTGCGCGAGCATCCCACCTATAGCATCGAAGCCATTGCCCACGATGCAGGCTTTACTACTGTACGCACGCTGAATCGTAAGATACAGGATGCGCTGGGTGTAACGCCAGGCGAATTCCGTGTCATGAACAATCCCGACTAATTATTATAAAAAGTATATGAATGACCCCGGTTTCGGACAGAAATCGGGATCATTTTTTGTATTTGTCCGAAATTAGCGGGTGTGTCCGATACACTTTTGCAGGAAGTCGGCAAAAAGTTTGGAATGAGACAGAAAATGCTATTACCTTTGCAATCGAAAATCGCGAACATTTGAGCTTTTCCCGCCAATCGGGAAAGCGGCGTAAGCCAAAAGGGAAATTAAGACAAATAAAGTAATAACAATAAAAAGAAAATAGAACAATGAAAAAGAATGTTTTTGTATTAGCACTGATATGTATCGTTTCAATGGTGGCTAACGCCGAGGTTGCAAAGTATTGCATGAGCTACAACGACTTCGTAGCAGGTAATTGGAAATCAGTCGACGAGCTGACGGCTGGACGCACCCAACAAGTTTGTCAGATGAAGAGTGGCGACCATGGCGTGTATTCTTTCAAGACTGGCGACAAGCAGAGCGACGAATTGCTAAAGAAAGATGCCTTTGCCGTGATGTACGGTAACCAGCTCTTTGTGAACTGTCGCAACCTCAGATATAAGGACGTCAGCCTCGAGAGTACGAAATATGCACAAGCTGTACGCTACGACAAGAATAAGCTTTGCATCATGTCCTATCGTACTGACGGACTGACGGCCCTGGCCAGTCTGGGCACTTTGGTAGCCGGTGTCTTGGTTGACGATACGGCCCTGAGCCTTGGCCTGCTGGGCACGTCTATCGGTTGCGACATTGCCAACAGCAAGTTGAGCGACCTGGCATGCTTTCTGGTCGACAGCGGAGCCAACGAGAAAGGCAAGATAGCCATTACCCGTTTCAACGACGACTATATGGAGAAACTGCTGGCAACCGACGCTCCGCTGCTGGAACGTTATAAGGCTGTGAAGGCTAAGCACAACCGCCAGTCTGCTGCCAACATCCTGCCTATCCTGATGGAGAAAGGATTAGTGGAATCAGTATCCCACTAACCAATATAATCATCGCATATGAATTACCACCTCGTATGCGATTTTTCGCTCAATTTATGCTACCTTTTTGCTTTGCAAGAAGGGTACTTACGCTCGAAAAACCAAAGAAAAAACCATTTTTCTTTGGTTTTTTGCTCACTTATTTGTACCTTTGCACGCTCATAACGCATATATATAATTAAATAAGGTATAAAAGAGATGAATATTTCATTTGAAGCTCCTGACAAGATCAATGGTCTGATGGCCATTACTTTGGAGAAAGAAGATTATCAAGGAGAAGTCGAGAAGACTCTGAAAGACTATCGTAAGCGTGCTAACATTCCTGGTTTCCGTCCTGGTCAGGCTCCTATGGGCATGATTAAGCGTCAGTTTGGTGCCAGTGTCAAGGTTGACGTGGTGAACAAACTGTTGGGTGAGAAACTGTATGGCTATATTCAGGATAATAATATCCACATGTTGGGTGAACCCCTCCCCAGCGACCAGCAGGAGCAGCTTGACTTCGAGGGTGACGCAGCTCTGACCTTTAAGTTTGATATCGCTGTAGCTCCTGAATTCAAGGCTGAGCTGACTGGTAAGGATAAGGTTGACTACTATAATATTAAGGTTGACGATAAACTCATCGACCAGCAGGTTGAGATGTATCAGAGTCGTGCCGGACAGTATGAGAAGGCTGAGCAGTATGATGCTGAGCAACGCGATATGCTGAAGGGTGACCTGCGTGAGTTGGATGCTGACGGTAATGTCAAGGAAGACGGTATCACCGTTTCTGACGCTTCACTGATGCCTCAGTATATGAAGGTTGACGACCAGAAGAAGCTGTTTGATGGTTGTAAACTGGGCGATATCATCACGTGGAATCCTCGCAAGGCCTATCCTGAGAGTGATGTTGAGGTAAGCTCACTGCTGAAGATAGAGAAGGATCAGGTGGCAGAGCACACTGGCGACTTTACCTTCCAGGTAACTGAGATTAGCCGTTACGTGAAGCACGAGGTTAACCAGGAACTGTTCGACCAGGTATTTGGCGAGGGTAACGTGAAGGACGAGAAGGACTTCCGTCAGAAGATTTCTGACCAGATTGCTCAGCAGTTCAAGGCTGATAGCGACTACAAGTTCCTGTTGGACGTTCGTGCCCACATGGAGAAGAAGGTTGGTAAGCTGGAGTTCCCAGAGGCTATCTTGAAGCGTGTTATGCTGAATAATAACAAGGATAAGGGTGCCGACTTCGTAGAGAAGAACTTCGAGGCCAGCATCAAGGAGTTGGGATGGCACCTGATTAAGGAACAGCTCGTTGCCGCTCAGGGTATCAAGATTGAGGACGACGACCTGAAGGCTACTGCCAAGGAGGCTGCCCGTGCACAGTTTGCCCAGTATGGCATGTCGAATATCCCCGACGAGTATCTTGAGAACTATGCTCAGGAGATGCTGAAGAAGCGCGAGAACGTAGACGGACTCGTTGACCGTGCTGTTGACGTGAAGCTGACTGCTGCTCTGAAGAATGTGGTGAAGTTGAACGAGAAGGATATAACCCTCGAGGACTTCCAGAAACTGTTGCAAGAAAAGTAATCTGTAGGGAGAAAGAAATCAATTCTTCCCTTCAATTATAATTATTTAACCAAAAAAAAGAGTCGGGATGTTTTGCATTCCGACTTTTTTGTGTAATTTTGTATTTACTTTTGGAATTATGAATATGAAAAACGATTTTAGGAAATATGCTACCAAGCATCTTGGTATTAATGGTCTGGTACTCGACGAAGTGATGAGTGCACAGGCTCAGTATCTGAATCCGTATATTTTGGAGGAACGCCAGTTGAACGTGACTCAGATGGATGTCTTCAGCCGTTTGATGATGGATCGTATCATCTTCCTTGGCACGCAGATAGATGATTATACTGCTAATACACTACAAGCTCAGTTGTTGTATTTGGACTCTGTAGATTCCGGCAAGGATATCAGCATCTATCTGAATTCTCCTGGTGGCAGCGTGACAGCTGGCTTGGGAATCTATGATACTATGCAGTTCATCTCCAGCGATGTTGCTACCATCTGTACGGGTATGGCTGCTTCGATGGCTGCTGTTCTGTTGGTAGCAGGTACTGAGGGTAAGCGTTCCGCACTGCCCCACAGTCGTGTGATGATTCATCAGCCTTTAGGCGGTGTACAAGGTCAGGCTTCTGATATTGAAATCGAGGCCAAGGAGATTATGAAGTTTAAGAAGGAGTTATATACGATAATTTCTGAGCATTCTCATACCCCGTATGATAAGGTATGGAACGATTCTGACCGCAACTACTGGATGACGGCAGATGAGGCTAAAGAGTATGGTATGATTGACCAAGTGTTGAAGAAGAAGTAAATGGGTCAATCAGTAAATCAGTAAATGTATTAATGGCAAAAAGATGTAATTTCTGCGGACGCTCGGAACGTGAGGTCAAACTCCTGATAACAGGTTTGGAGAGCGCTATTTGTGAGGATTGCGCTGTACAGGCCTATCAGGTGGCTACAGCTAATGGCTATGGACCTGATGCCAAGCGTGCGGCAAATAAATATAATAAGAAATCTGTTCCTAAGCCCAAGGAAATTAAGGCCTATCTGGATCAGTATGTCATTGGACAGGAAGATGCCAAACGATTTCTGTCTGTAGCGGTTTATAATCATTACAAACGATTGCAGCAGCCTCATGATGATGATGGCGTTGAGATTGAGAAGTCGAACATTATCATGGTGGGCTCCACAGGTACGGGTAAAACGCTGTTGGCACGTACCATCGCAAAACTGCTGGATGTGCCATTTACCATCGTTGATGCAACGGTGTTTACTGAGGCTGGTTATGTCGGAGAGGATGTGGAGAGCATTCTGACCCGATTGCTACAGGTAGCCGACTATAATGTAGAAGCAGCTCAGCGAGGTATTGTGTTTATTGACGAGGTGGACAAGATTGCCCGTAAGACAGATAATCCCTCCATTACCCGTGATGTCAGTGGTGAGGGCGTACAGCAAGGACTGCTGAAATTGTTAGAAGGTACAAGCGTGAATGTACCGCCTAAGGGTGGTCGTAAACATCCTGATCAGGAATATATCGCTGTAGATACCCGTAATATTCTGTTTATCTGTGGTGGTGCTTTTGATGGTATTGAACGTAAGATTGCGCAGCGACTGAATACGCATACGGTTGGTTATAATTCTGTACAAAATGTCCGTAAGATAGACAAGAATGAACTGATGCAGTATGTGTTGCCTCAGGACTTGAAATCTTTTGGACTCATTCCTGAACTTATTGGTCGTCTGCCTGTTCTAACTTACCTGAATCCGTTGGATCGGAAGGCATTGACCAGAATCCTTACAGAGCCCAAGAACTCTATCATCAGACAGTATGAGAAGCTGTTCCAGATGGATGGAGTAACTTTGACGTTCAGTGATGATGCATTGAAATTAATTGTCGATAAGGCAGTGGAATATAAATTAGGAGCTCGTGGCTTGCGCTCTATTGTAGAGAATATCATGATGGATGCCATGTTCGAGGTTCCTTCTAAACGTACGAAATCCTTTGAAGTGACTGCTGAGTATGCTCAAAAGCAACTTGAGAAGTCGCACTTACAATAAAAACTACGCAAACAAGTCTATGGCAAAAAAGAAAGAAAATCTGACTGAAGCCCTCAAGAAATATTTTGGGTTTGATAAATTTAAAGGCGATCAGGAAGCCATTGTCCAGAATGTTCTTGATGGCAATGATACCTTTGTGCTGATGCCTACCGGTGGTGGTAAGTCGTTGTGTTATCAGTTGCCTTCGCTGCTGATGGAAGGCACGGCGATTGTTATCTCGCCATTGATAGCCCTGATGAAGAATCAGGTAGATGTCATCAGTTCGATGAGTGATGAGGCTACGGCACATTATTTGAATTCGTCGCTTAATAAGTCGGCCATTGATCAAGTCAAGGCAGATATCCTAGCTGGTAAGACCAAGTTGCTGTATGTGGCACCGGAGTCGCTAACCAAAGAGGAGAACGTCGAGTTCCTCAGACAGGCAAAGATATCTTTTTATGCCATAGATGAAGCTCACTGTATTTCAGAGTGGGGTCATGACTTCCGTCCTGAATACCGTCGTATTCGTCCTATTATTAATGAGATTGGTCAGGCACCGATTATCGCATTGACTGCTACGGCCACAGATAAGGTGCGTACTGATATTAAGAAGAATCTGGGCATATTGGACGCCAAAGAGTTTAAGAGTTCTTTTAACCGTCCCAACCTCTATTATGAGGTACGTCCGAAGACGATGGATGTGGATAAGGATATTATCAAATTCATCAAACAACATCCAGGTAAGAGTGGTATCATCTATTGCCTCTCCAGAAAGAAAGTTGAAGAATTGGCTGAGATCCTGAAAGCTAACGATATCAAGGCTGCTGCATACCATGCTGGCTTGGAATCGTCTCTTCGTTCACAAACACAGGACGACTTCCTGATGGAACGTATCGATGTCATTGTGGCTACTATTGCCTTTGGTATGGGTATTGACAAGCCGGATGTACGTTTTGTCATTCACTATGATATTCCTAAGTCGTTGGAAGGCTACTATCAGGAAACGGGTCGTGCCGGTCGTGACGGTGGTGAGGGTATGTGTATCACCTTCTATGCCCATAAGGACTTGCAGAAGCTCGACAAGTTCATGGAGGGCAAGCCTGTCGCTGAGCAGGACATTGGGCGTCAGCTGTTGGCAGAGACTGCGGCGTATGCTGAGACCAGCGTCTGCCGTCGTAAAATGCTGATGCACTATTTTGGTGAGGAATATACGCAGGAAAACTGTCATAACTGTGACAACTGCCTGCATCCAAAGACCAAGATAGAGGCACAGGAGCAGTTAGTTCTGGTGCTGAAGACCGTCCAGGCCCTGAAGGAAAACTTCCGTGCTGATCACATCATCGATTTCCTTGTTGGGCGTGAGACTGAGGAGATAATAGCCCATAAACATCAGAATCACGAATTGTTCGGTGCTGGTGATGAAATGGAGGAGAAACATTGGAATCCCGTTATCCGTCAGGCCCTGATAGCAGGCTACTTGAAGAAGGATGTAGAGAACTACGGTCTGCTGAAGCTGACGTCTGCAGGCAAGAAGTTCATTAAGAAGCCAGAGTCCTTCATGATTGTGGAGGATAACGAGTTCAGTGAGGATTACGAATTGGTGTCTTCTGATGCTGAGGGAGGAACAAGTGCACTAGATCCAACGTTGAGCGCCATGTTGCGTGATTTGCGCAAGAAGGTGTCAAGACGTTTAGAACGTCCACCCTATGTCATCTTCCAGGATGTCAGCATTGAGCAGATGGCCACCGACTATCCTATAACTTTGGAGGAACTGAAAAATATTCAAGGTGTTGGTGAGGGTAAGGTCAAACAGCCTTATGCCAAGGAGTTTGTGGACCTAATCAAGAGCTATTGCGAAGAAAATGAGATTGAGCGCCACTCTGATTTGCGAGTGCGTACAGTGGCTAAGAAGTCACTGCTGAAAGTTAAGATTATCCAGGCTATTGACCGACAGATAGCCCTCGACGATATTGCTACCGCTCAAGGATTAGATTTCGAGGAACTTCTTGATGAGGTGGAGGCTATCGTATACAGCGGTACTAAGTTGAATATCGATTATTTCCTGGAGGAAGTGATGGATGAAGACCATGTCGATGATATCTATGACTATTTCGCAGAGAGTGAGTCAGACTCATTGGAAGATGCTATCAATGAACTAGGTCAGGAATGCTCGGAGGATGAAATTCGTCTGGTGCGTATCAAGTTCATATCTGATATGGCCAATTAGTTTGGAGTTTTGTGTTTAGAGTTTAGAGAATATTTATTTGCTAAGGTGAAAAAGATTGTTTTTGCATTGTTGGCGGTGGCATTGGTGTGCCAGCCTGCTGACGCACAGTTTTTGAAGAAACTGTTTAAGAAAAAGAAGGCCAAGACAGAGAAACTGGCCTCCCCGAAGACTGATGGTATTGATGATGCTGTCCAAACGGCGATGGCTGACATCGCTACTTTGGATGATAATACGAATAACCGCAATGCTTTCATGGGGATCCCCCTTGGTATTAAGGGTGCCCGTTTCGAAAAGTTGTTGTTGGAGAAAGGCTTTGCTGAACGCAAGGCTGAGGGTAAACAGACGGCAAAGTCATATATCTACGATGGTGAGGTATATGGTGCACGTGCTACAGTATCGCTAGCTGTGTCCGACCAGACAGACCGTGTATATGCTGTCGATGTGACTGACGAGACCATCTACAATTCTGAAAAGGATGTCAAAGCCCGTTTCCTGCAGGTCAAACAGGAACTGCAAAAAGTCTATGGTATGGGATATGTGGATAATCAAGGCGAGGCCTACACCATCCAGACTCGATTAGGTACGGTAAACCTGCATTACGAGCGTGGCTCCCTGACAAGTAGTTATTCTTTGGGTTTTGCGTTAGACGATGCCAAGGCCTATAAGATGGCATACTCTGAAATGGAGGAGAAGGAGTATGAGGCAACTCCTCGAAAGATAGAAAATGGACTGGCAGCGGCCTGTAATCATACCGATTTGGTTGGTTTGGGTGTCCTTCTGTTCCAGAACCGTACCGTCAAGGGCGCTCAGGCTACATTGAAGAGCTATGATTATACGCTAGGGAAGGCTACTGCAAAAGTCGTCCCTGCTACCTTTGCGATGGATGGCTATCAGTCAACGGCATCGTTAACACGCCGTAAACAGACTGTTACTGTTATCACGCTGACAGCGACCGATGATGTTGCTGCTGTTTGTAAGGATTTGAAGACTTACGGTTTTCTTTCTGACGACCAGAAGACGTGGCGTCAAGGTAAGATGACTGCTGTGGTGGCAACCGATAAAGTAGGGCGTGTCGTGTTGACACTACGTTAAATCCTATTAATAATAGGAGAAAATGCTTGCTGTCTCAGAAAAAATGAGTAATTTTGCACGCAATAAAATTTAAAGGAGTATTTATATGTCATCATTTATTGCAGACAAGATTGTGATGGACGGCCTGACCTTTGACGACGTCCTGTTGATTCCAGCTTATTCCGAAGTGCTGCCCAAGACGGTAGAGTTGAAAACCCGTTTCTCTCGTCATATCGAGTTGAATGTGCCTTTTGTGACAGCAGCGATGGATACTGTTACAGAAAGCCAGATGGCTATTGCCATTGCTCGTGAAGGCGGTATCGGTGTTATTCATAAGAACATGTCGATAGAGAATCAAGCGCGTGAGGTGGCTATCGTGAAGCGTGCCGAGAACGGAATGATTTACGATCCTATCACTATTCCTTTGGGCAGTACGGTTGCTCAGGCTCTTGACATCATGGCAGAATATCATATTGGTGGTATCCCTGTGGTGGATGCCGAGAAGCATCTTGTTGGTATCGTTACTAATCGTGACCTGCGTTTCGAGCGTCGTCTGGATCGTCCCGTCGAGGAGATTATGTCGAAGGAGAATTTGGTGACCACTCACCAGCAGACGGATCTGACTGCTGCTGCTCAGATTCTGCAGGAGAACAAAATAGAGAAACTGCCAGTTGTCGATAAGGACAACCATCTGATAGGTCTAATTACTTATAAAGATATCACCAAGGCGAAGGATAAGCCTATGGCATGTAAGGATGACAAGGGCCGTCTGCGTGTTGCTGCAGGTGTCGGTGTGACATTCGATACGTTGGAACGTATGCAGGCTCTTGTAAATGCTGGTGCCGATGCCATCGTCATTGATACTGCCCACGGTCATTCCAAGGGGGTTGTCGACAAGCTTCGCGAAGCCAAGCTGTCGTTCCCAGATATTGATATCGTGGTGGGCAATATCGCGACTGGTGCTGCCGCTAAGATGTTGGTAGACAATGGTGCTGATGCCGTCAAGGTTGGTATTGGCCCTGGTTCTATTTGTACCACCCGTGTCGTTGCTGGTGTTGGCGTTCCTCAGCTGAGTGCCGTTTATGATGTCTATAGCGCCTTGAAGGGTACCGATGTGCCACTGATTGCTGATGGTGGCTTGCGTTATTCTGGTGACATCGTCAAGGCCCTGGCCGCTGGTGGCTCTTGCGTGATGATTGGTTCATTGGTAGCAGGTACAGAGGAGAGTCCTGGTGATACCATTATCTATAACGGACGTAAATTCAAGTCTTATCGTGGTATGGGTTCTTTGGAGGCTATGGAACATGGTTCTAAGGATCGCTATTTCCAGGCTGATACCAAGGATGTGAAGAAACTGGTACCAGAAGGTATTGCAGGTCGTGTGCCTTATAAAGGTACCGTACAGGAGGTTATCTATCAGATGGTAGGTGGTCTGCGCTCTGGCATGGGCTACTGTGGCGCTTCTACCATTGAACGTCTGCACGATGCGAAATTCACACGTATCACCAATGCCGGTGTTAACGAGAGTCATCCTCACGACATCACAATTACCAGTGAGGCTCCGAACTATTCTAGACCAAACGATTAATTATGAAAAGAAAACTGTTTAGCATGCTGTTGCTAGCGGTAACAGCCGCCCATGCGCAGAAGGCCGATCCCATTATAATGACTGTTGCTGGTGTCGACGTGCCACGCTCAGAGTTTGAGTATTCTTACAATAAAAATAATACTGATGGCGTCATTGATAAAAAGTCCGTTGAAGAGTATGTCGATCTTTTTATCAATTATAAATTAAAGGTACAGGCGGCTCTGGATGCTCGTCTTGATACGACAGAGGCTTTCCGTCAGGAATTTGCTCAGTACCGTGACCAGCAAGTTTTGCCGACCTTTGTTACTGATGCCGACATGTTGGAAGAGGCTCATAAGGTCTATGACCAGACGCTCGAACAGATAGGTCCCGATGGACTGGTGAGTGCTGCACATATTCTGATATTGACCCCTCAGAAGGCTACTGACGAACAACAGAAAGATGCTAAGCGTCGTATTGATTCCGTATATACAGCCTTGTTAGCAGGTGCTGATTTTGAAGCTTTAGCAAAGCAAGTTTCTCAGGATCCGGGCTCTGCCAGACGTGGTGGTATGTTGGGCTGGTTCAGCCGTCATCAGATGGTTAAGGAGTTTGAGGATGCTGCTTTTGCATTGCAGCCAGGTCAGATGAGTAAACCTTTCCTGTCTCCTTATGGCTGGCATATTATCCTGATGAAGGAACGCAAGCAGTTTGAACCGTTTGATTTCCATCGCGATAATATTTTGAAGTATTTGGAACAACGTGGTATTCGCAATACCATTGTCGATCGTAAGTTAGACGCAATGGTGAAGGCTTCTGATAATGTGGAAACGCGCGAAATGTTGATTGAGAAACGCGTTGATTCATTGTCTGCGGTTGATCTTGAGATGCGTTATCTTATCAAAGAGTATCATGATGGCTTGTTGCTCTACGAAATCAGCAACCGTACTATTTGGGAGAAGGCAGCCAAGGACGAGGAGACGCTGGCGCTCTTCTTTAAGAATAATAAGAAGAGGTATCAGTGGGATGAGCCTCGCTTTAAGGGTATGGCCTATCATGTCAAGCAACAGAGTGACGTGAAGGCTGTCGCCAAGTGTGTGAAGAAACTGAAATTTGAGGATTGGAATGAGGCTCTTCGGTCCACCTTCAATGGCGATTCTATCATTCGTATCCGTGCTGAGAAGGGACTCTTTAAAAAAGGTGATAATGCCTTGATTGACCGTGAATGCTTTAAAGTTACTGATGCCAAGGTGGATAGCGTAAAAGGCTATCCTATTGATGCTGTCTATGGTAAGATGCTCAAAAAACCAGAGGATTATAACGATGTGCGTGGTCAGGTGACAACTGATTTGCAAGACGAGATGGAACGTTTCTGGGTTGCTGATTTGCGCAAGAAGTATCCTTTTACTATCAACGAGGATGTTTTAAAGACTGTCAATAAGCATGAATAAAAGATTTCTAGTTATATTAGTATCCCTTGTGACGCTGGTCTCATTCGCTAAGGCCCAAAAGGACTCTCTTGGAACTGTCGTGGACGAGGTGATTTGGGTAGTTGGTGATGAGGCAATCCTGAAATCTGACGTTGAGGCGATGCGTATTGAGGGACAGCAGGAGGGTATGCGTTGGAATGGCGACCCCGACTGTGCTATCCCTGAACAAATTGCAGTCCAGAAGCTATTCCTTAATCAGGCTATCATTGACAGTATTGAGGTCACTGAAGCTGAGATATCACAAGGTGTAGAGCAGTATCTGGAAAATATGATTTCAATGATTGGCTCTCGCGAGAAGCTTGAAGAATATCATAAGAAGAATATCAGTCAGATCCGTGCAGACCTGCGTGAATCCTATCGTGAACGCCAGATGGTGCAAGGTATGCAGAAGAAACTCGTTGCTGACATAACAGTTACGCCGGCTGAAGTTCGTCGTTACTTCAAGGATATGCCGCAGGACAGCATTCCTTTCGTTCCTACGGAGGTAGAGGTGCAGATTATTACCTTACAGCCGCGTATTGAGCAGGAAGAAATCAATCGTGTTAAAGAAGAGTTGCGCGATTATACCAACCGTATTAACAAGGGGGATGCTACCTTCCCGACACTTGCACGACTGTATTCGGAAGACCCTGGTACTGCTCGCCGTGGTGGTGAATTGGACTATACCGGTCGTGGTATGCTCGACCCAGCCTTTGCCAATGTGGCTTTTGGCTTGACTGATCCTAAGAAAGTTTCTAAGATTGTTGAGTCGGAATTTGGCTTTCATATCATCCAGCTTATTGACAAGCGTGGCGATAAGGTAAAGGTGCGCCATATCTTGCGTAAGCCCGTTGTCAGTGACGACGCTGTCAAGCTAGCATTGGCACGTCTTGACACAGTCGCTACGGCTATCCGCCAGGGTGTAGTTCCTGATATGCTGAAGGCTTTCATGAATCCAGAGAAACCGATTGAGAAGTTTACCTTCGAAGATGCTGTCTCTGTATTCTCTGATGACAAGGATACCCGTAATAATAACGGCTTGATGTTTAATGTGCTGCAAGAAGGACAGCGCACTTCCCGTTTCAAATTGGCAGATTTGCCTGCGGAGGTGGCTAAAACGGTCGAGACCTTACAGATTGGTGAAGTCTCTCAGCCTTTCCAGATGATTAATGAGCGTGGAAAGACGGTATGTGCTGTCGTGAAGCTGAAGAACCGTACTGAGGGACATAAGGCTACCATTACTGAAGATTTTCAGGTCTTGAAGAATGTTGTCTTGGCCAAGCGTCGTGAGCAAGCCATTCATGATTGGGTGGTTAAGCGCATCAAGTCTACTTATGTCCGTATCAACGAAGACTACCGTAATTGTAAATTCGAATACGAAGGCTGGGTGAGATAGCGGACGAAGCACGCTTCGTCCTAGTGAAGAGTGAAGAGTGAAGGAGAAAAGGTTTTCAATCATGCAGATGTGTTGGATAGTGTGTATAGCACTATTCACTATCCACTATTCATTATTCACTAGCGCAAAGCCCGTAAAACGGGCAAAGCGCGCAGAAGACAAGCGCGTCTACCTGGTTCATTCTGATAATCTGCACTACGATCAGTTCCGTAATAATGACGCACAAATACTGCATGGCAATGTACATTTTCGGCATGCAGGTGCCAACCTTTACTGTGACAGCGCCCATTTCTATGAACAGTCTAATAGTTTTGAGGCTTTCGGACATGTGAAAATGACGCAGGGCGATACGCTTCGCCTTACCAGCGACTATGCTTTTTACGATGGCAATGCACAATTGGCACAGGCTCGTTATAATGTGATCCTGAAACACCGTAAGTCAACACTTTACTGTGATTCGCTGGATTACGACCGTATGTATAACTTCGGAAACTTCTTTGAAGGTGGTAAACTGGTTGATGGCACGGCTGTTCTTACCTCCGACTGGGGTGAATACCATACGGATTCGAAAATGGCTATATTCTATTATGATGTGCGGCTGCGCGATAAGAAGCTGTATCTCACTACCGATTCGTTGTATTATGACACACGTACATCTCGTGCCCACATTGTAGGACCGTCGAATATTACTTCAGGTAGTAGCCATATCTATAGTGAGGATGGCTATTATAATACAAAGACTGAACAATCGGAACTCTTTGGACGTTCGGTAATGAAGGATAATGGTAAGACGCTTATTGGCGACAGCGTCTATCACAATGCCAAGACAGGTGTTAATCATGCTTTTAATAATGTGATTTATACGGACTCTGTCAACAAGAATATGCTGACAGGTGACTATGCCGAATACAATGACTCTACGGGTTATGCAATGGCCACTAATCGTGCTGTGGCTTACGATTTCTCCCAGAAAGATACGTTGTATATGCATGCTGACACCTTTAAGATCTTTACGTTTAATATTCGTACGGATTCGGTCTATCGTAAGATTCACGCATATAATAAGGTAAGAGCCTATCGCCGCGATGTGCAGGCAGTATGCGACTCGTTGGTCTATTCTTCCCTCGACTCCTGTATGTACATGTATCGTGACCCTATCGTCTGGAATATGAACCAGCAACTTACGGGTGAGGAAATACGGGTGTATATGAAAGATTCTACCATTGACCATGCGCACGTCATCAGTCAGGCTTTTTCTGTTGAGATGCTTCATGACTCTGTTCACTTCAATCAGATATCGTCAAAGGATATGAAAGCATTCTTTCAGAAAGGCGAGATGCGTGAAGCACAGGCTATTGATAATGTGCTTATCATTTATTATCCTATTGATGAGGTCGACTCTTCACTTATCCTGCTCAACTATCAGGAGACTACTTTGGCAAAGCTGTTCTTCGAGAATCGAAAGATGAAGCGTGCTTGGACTAACAAGTCGTCAGGCACTATGTATCCCATGACCCAGATTCCCCCTGACAAGTATTTCCTGCCGGGCTATAACTGGTTTGATTATGTCCGTCCGATCGATAAGGACGATATCTTTAATTGGCGTCCTAAGAAGGCTGGTACGGAGTTGAAAGAACAAAAGCGTCTTGCACCTCCTGGTAAATCTAAAAAATCTGCAAAACCCGTCACTGCTTCCAATGACTGATGTTATTGCTCTTCTCCCTGATAGCGTAGCCAACCAGATTGCCGCTGGTGAGGTTATCCAACGACCAGCTTCTGTCATCAAGGAACTGGTAGAAAATGCTGTTGATGCCGGTGCAAAGGTTATCAATGTGCTGGTGGTCGATGCTGGCCGTACGTCTATCCAGGTGATTGACGATGGTTGCGGCATGTCGATGACGGATGCTCGCCTGGCTTTCGAACGCCATGCTACGAGTAAGATTCGTCAGGCTGACGACCTCTTCTCGCTACACACGATGGGTTTCCGTGGTGAGGCTTTGCCTTCTATCGCTGCTGTCTCTCAGGTTGAGTTGCGTACGCGTCGTCAGGAAGATGAGGTCGGTACCTGTCTGACATTGTCTGGCTCGCGTGTAGTAGGGCAGGAGCCATGTTCGTGTTCCGTGGGATGTAGCTTTACGGTAAGCAATCTGTTCTTCAATGTCCCTGCCCGTCGTAAGTTTTTGAAAACCAATGCCACTGAACTAAATAATATTCTTACGGCTTTCGAACGTATTGTCCTGGTATACCCTGAAATCAGTTTTACGCTTCACAGCAATGGTCAGGAACTTCTGAACTTGCGTAGCGGGTCGTTGCGCCAGCGCATTACTGATGTCTATGGTCGTCGTTATGGCCAGGACTTATTACCCCTTGACGTTGAGACATCGCTCTGTCGAATCAGTGGCTTTGTGGCGAAACCTGAAGCTGCCCGTAAGAAAGGCGTACATGAATGTTTCTTCGTTAACGGACGTTACATGAAACACCCGTATTTCCACAAGGCTGTGGCTCAGGCTTTTGAACGGTTGATTCCTGCGGGCGCGCACGTACCTTATTTTATATATTTTGAGGTTAATCCTGCCGATATCGATGTCAATATTCATCCCACGAAGACAGAGATTAAGTTCGAGAACGAACAACCTATCTGGCAGATACTGACAGCTGCAGTACATGATGCTATTGGACAATTCTGTGAGATACCTCAGATAGATTTCGATACCGAGGGAAAACCCGAGATACCCGTCTATGATCCAAGTCAGGCTGGCTCTGCTAGTTTTACTAGTAGAACGAGTCCTACTAGTATCCCTAGTCCCAGCTACAATCCCTTTAAGCAAAAGCCCTCTACTGATTGGCAGCGCCTTTACGAGGGGTTACCTACTTCGCATGAGCAGGAACAGCCCGCTCCCTCCCTTTTCGACGAATCGGCAGACAACACTCCTCTCACCTCTCACCTCTCACCTCTGACTTCTGACCTCAGTCCTCTCCACTACCAATACAAGGGACGCTATGTGATGACGGCTGTGAAGTCAGGTCTTATGATAATCGACCAGCATCGTGCTGATGTACGTATCCGTTACGAGCGCTATATGCGACAACTTACTGATGCACCGTCACAGACGCAACGCCTGCTGTTCCCCGAAACCGTAGATTTTACCCCTGCGGAATCCGCCTTGATGCCCGATCTGATGCCATCGTTGGTTGCCGTAGGTTTTGACCTGACGCCGTTAGGTCCCGTCAGCTATGCTGTAGCAGGTATTCCTGCCGATATAGAAGGCGTAGATCCCGTCTCTCTTCTACATGATATCCTGGCCGATGCGGGTGAATCCGTGCCTCTCGACTCCCATCCCTCACCACTTACCTCTCGCCTGGCTCTGACTTTAGCCCGAAAGGCAGCCATTTCCTATGGTGAGGTACTTTCTAACGACGAAATGGATACCTTAGTCAACCATTTGTTCGCCTGTAGCGACGTGAATTATACCCCCGATGGCAAAACGATTCTGTCTATTCTGCCACAACAGGACATAGAAAGGCTGATGTCCTGACAAAATGTATATTCATACTCCCTAAACTCGTTTTTTTTCATTTTTTATTAAAAAAAGACAATTTTTCTTGCTCAATATAGAAAAATTGTCTATCTTTGCACCGATTTATAGGCTTTAAGCCATAACTATGTCGTGTTAGGAACCTACTTAGAAAAGTATAATAATATAAGTTTTACAATATTAATTTAAAATTAAGTTCAATGAAAAAGAAAATCATTTATGGTTTACTCTTTGCAGTTGCAATGGTAACTGCTTCGAGTTCTTTCGTGTCTTGTAAGGACTACGAAGGTGATGATTATGCTCACTGGCAGGAGAAGAACGCTAGTTTGGAGGATGCTCTGAGAAAGCAGCAGCTGGCTTTGGACAACTATCTTCTGAAGTCGGATTACAAGGCTATTGAGGATACAACAGCTTTGCACAATTGGTTGCTCGCTCTTCAGAACCGTTTTGGTAACTATCTTCTGAAGTCGGATTACAAGGCTATTGAGGATACAATGCCCTTGCACAATGCAATTGTTGCTCTTAACACTGCACTGAATAATCTGATTAAGGTTACGGCTCAAGATACGGCAAGATGGAATTCTTACCAGAATCAGATTAAGGTTACGGCTGAAGATACAGCAAGATGGAATGCTTACAAGAGTGAGATTACCAAGATTAACAATACTTTGGATAACCTTATTAAGGTTACCAAAGAGGATACTATCCGTTGGAACCTTGCAGCTACTATGGCTCATGAGAATAACAAGCTGATTCTTTCTCTGAAGGACACCGTTGAGCACTTTATCTTTATGTGGGGTGACAACCTGACTGAAGCATATGCCAACGCTGGAAAGGCTGCAAGTATTGCAAAGTCTTATGATAGCGATACTGCTGCTATTAATCGCGCTATTGAGAAAGCTCAGGCTGTTGCTGACTCTGCTTGGAACTATGTTAACAAGGGTATGGCCGTTGATAAGAATGGTAATACTAAGGCTGATTTGCAGGCTTGGGTGAAGTATTTCGAGGAAGCTGATCAGGCTCTGCAGGATCAGATTGATGATCTGAATAAGAAAGTCGATGACATTATCGGTACTTTGAAGAAACAGATTTCTGGTGTTGTTATCCAGGGAACATACAGTCCTGTATTCGGTTATGGTAGTCTGCCTCTCGGCATTCAGACTAATATCTTGGCTGCTTATGCTGGTAAGGCTGTCCAGAGTGCCAAGTTCCCCTACTATACTGAGGCTTATACTTATAATAAGAAGGAGATTATCTCTGCCGATGACTGGAAGTTTATTAAGGAAAAGGCAGGTGGCTTACCTACAAGTATTGATATCGCTAAGAATGAGATTCTTGTCGACGATACAAAGGGTAATGCTGGTAAGATGTATCTGACAGTTAACCCCACTAACATTGATTTCAGTGGTACTACCTTCAAGCTCGTTAACAGTCAGGGTGAAGAGTCTCGTATTGTACTTGATTCACTGAGGGCTTCTGAGGAAGTACTTAGCTTCGGTTGGACTCGTGCTACTAAGATTAACAATGAATCTACGAATGGTTTCTATGAGGTAGCAGCTACTATCAATGCTGATGACGCTCTGAAGATGCAGCCTCGCTTCGATAAGGGTGGCTTCAAGGATGCCGTTAAGTTGGCTGTAGATGGTCAGAAGCGTATGGCTGTCAAGGAGGTTGCTCGTGCACTGTTCAATAGCCTGCAGCCCGTTGACCGTTATGGCGTGAAGGCTGAGTGGACTGATATGAATGGCAAGCATGGCGTTACATCTTCATTCGATATCGCTCCTATGAGCATCGATCCTCTGGGCTTCGGCTTCGATGTTTCGAAGTATATTAAGAATCGCAAGAAGTATCTGCCTACTATCGACAAGCAGGTGATTGCTGATGAGTTGCATGTTAACTTGTCTGTTGATCCTATCGTTATCACAGCTCAGGATAAGGAAACTGGTAAGTATGTTATTCTTGTTGAGATTCCTGAAATGGTTCTGGATCCCAATAAGGTGCTTATCATGAACAATGGTCAAGTGGTAACCGAGGTAGGTTCGCAAAGTGGTATGTATTATTTTGTTGATGGTAATTATTTGAAATTGTATGGCGGTTCATACTATAATAATTCTCTTTCCGAATTATATCCAAATCTTTGGTTGGCAAATTATGAGCTCCGTAAGGGTTATGCTTACATCGACTTTACTCCAATGTTCGAGGAGTTGTTTGGTCAGTTCAATACCGCTTTTGGTCAGTTTAATACTGCTGCTGGTCAGATTAACGGTACGATTGATAAGGTTGTCAATTCTATCAATAGTTACATCGGCCGTGCTAACAACTGGATTAACCGTGTTAACGGTTGGATTGACCGTGCATACACCCTGATCGACAATTTGGGTTATGCTGTACAGCCTGTACTGCTTTGGAGTGATGGCGCTAATGCCGGTGAGCTTGGTGGTTTCGTAAGTGCTAACTACGTCATTGGTACTGTTGTTCCTCAGGGTGGTCAGGTTACTCTGACTCCGACTTCTTACTCTCTCGAGTTGTTTGCTCCTGCTTACAAGAAGAGCCTCCTTGTTACCAACGCATACATGACTAAGGATAATGGCGTGATGCTGTCTGCTCAGGGTGTTAATGATGGTCACATTCTGATTGAAGCTGTTAAGGCTTTCAATGAGGATTTGAAGGCGCAAGGTCAGAATTATGGCTATGAAAATGGATTTGCTCTGTACTCAGACACTTCTCTGAAGAAGCCTTATGTCTTCACTGCTAAGCCTGAGTGGGCTGGTATTACCTTCGAGGTTGCCTACACCGCTATGGACTATGAGGGTATGATTGCCGGTCGTAAGTTCTACATCACTGTAGCTAAGTAATTCACGGAGTATTAACGGAATAAAAACGAAAAAAACATAAGATTATGAAAATCAAGAAAATTTTTATGTCTTGCCTGTTACTGGCTGGTGTGCTGAGCGCATCAGCTCAGGAACAGTATCCCAAGACCGTGTATGACCACAATCCTTATTGGTACATTCAGGTACAAGGTGGTGCTCAGTACACACTGGGTGAGATTGACTTTAAAGATCTCGTTTCTCCCAACGTACAGGTGGCCTTTGGTCGTCAGTTCACTCCCGTCTTCGGTGCCCGTTTGGCCGTGAATGCATGGCAGAGCAAGGCTGGTATTGAGGACTATGGTCAGGTCGCTAAGTGGAAGTGGAAGTATGTTGCTCCTGGTATCGACTTGACATTCAATCTGTCGAACCTGTTCTGTGGCTTCAACCCCAACCGCATCTTCAATTTCAGCGTATTCGGTGGTCTTGGTGCCAACATTGGCTGGGACAATAAAGCTGTTGAGATTGCTAACGTTTATACCACGTTGTATCCTAAAACTGGTGACCAGAATCTGGCTTACGTATGGGATGGTACAAAGGTTCGTATGTTCGGCCGTGCTGGTGTCGCTGCTGACTTCAAGGTAAGCGAGGCTGTTTCTCTGGGTCTGGAGGTTAATGCCAACACCCTGAGCGACCGCTACAATTCTAAGAAGGCTGGCAACTGGGACTGGTACTTCAACGCCCTCGCTGGTGTGAAGATCAACCTTGGCAAGACCTACAGCACACGCACAATCGAGGCTCCGAAGGTTCCTGAGAAGGTTATCGAGAAGGTTATCGAGCGTGTTGTCGAGAAGCCATGTCCTCAGCAGCAGATCATTGAGCCAACCCGTGCCGTTGCCCAGAAGAAGGAGGATAAGTTCCGTCGTGACGTATTCTTCATGATTAACGGTACTCAGATCTCTAAGAAGGAGCAGGCTAAGGTTCAGGAAATCGCTGAATACATGAAGGCTAACCCCAACAGCAAGGTTGAAATCACTGGTTATGCTGACCGTGGTACTGGTAATGCTACCATCAACCGCAACCTGTCTCAGCGTCGTGCCCAGGCTGTTTCTAACATGCTGCAGCGCACCTACAAGATCAAGAAGGACCGCATCAAGACAGACTTCAAGGGTGACACTATCCAGCCATTCGCTACGGATGTTGAGAACCGTGTGTCTATCTGTATTGCTGAGTAAGTTTGAAAGCTATCTATATAGCTTCTGAATACTAACTGTCCGACCTTACATCACTGTTGAAACACTACACTGATGCAGGGTCGGACTTTTGTTTTCAAAGAGATTTAATTTATGAAGAAATTATTGTTATTGCTGTCCTTACTGTTGCCTTCGGTACTTTATGCCCAGTTGAATGGTACGGGTTACTACCGTGTCGAGAACAACAAGACAGGCCGCTACATCGTACTGGTTGATAACAGAGCGTCGCTCACTATAACTCCGAGTACTCAGGATGTTGACTTGGAGGCCTTAAGGCTTATTGGTCCTTTTGAGGATCGTGTGGCTTCCAACCCAGCTACGATATGTAAGCTTACAGTTGTGTCTAAAACCAGTAGTACTACTTATAAATGCAATGTTTCCGGACAGAGTCTGGACTTATATAATCTTGTTAAGTCCTATTTAGAATTTTCAAATAATACGTCGGATGGCACCTATGCTATTGGTGGATCAGCCACTAAAGGTGGTGTGACCATGGTCAAATATCTTACGGATACAGGCCTTATCGAAGATGAGGTGCAAATTTTTACAAGAGGAGATAAAGCCAGCGAGTATGCCTATTGGCGCCTCCATCCTATCAATGACAAGTATTATTTTGGTTTTAAGCCGGAATTCAAGGCTAGTCTTGATGGCGCCGACAGCCTTTATTACGCCCCGATGTATGCCTCTTTCCCCTTTGCCATTAACAGCAATGTAAAGGCTTACTACATTACTGAGGTGAAAAACGGCTATGCCAAGGTACACGAATTCGCCTATACTGTCCCTGATGCTACTCCCGTCTTTGTAGAGTGTAAAGGCGCGAAAGCATCGGATAATAAAGTAACACTGACTGAGTCAACGGCGTCGGCTCCCGGCAATAAGCTGAAGGGTGTCTACTACTGTAACGACGTGAAGGAAGTGACAGGTCACCGTAATGTGACAGCGTATAATCCGAGCACGATGCGTATCTTGGGCCGTGCTGCCGATGGCCGTCTGGCATTTATCAAGTCTTCTACGCTGAAGTATATTCCTGCCAACACCAGCTATCTGGAGGTTGCCGCCGGCTCACCGGATGTCATCTATGTGGTTAAGGATTATCCTTCTGGTATTGAGACCCTGACAGCTTCTGATGTCAAGTCCCAACAGCGTGGTGTGTATTCGCTCAGTGGTCAGCGCCTTGGTGATACGACTGAAGGTTTACACAAAGGTATTTATATTGTGAATGGTCGCAAGGTCGTGATGAAGTGAGCGAAAGCGCTTATACATTAATATATAATAGGTGGCACTTATTTCCAAATAACCTGAGGTTATTGACAAATAAGTGCCACTTATTTTTAAATACTGCCTGATTATTTTTAAATACTTCCGGAGTATTCTAAAATATTCTTCGAGTAATTCTAAGGTTAATGACAGGGTAGGCTTTGATACCGCTGATTAAGTCTACGTAATTGCCTACCTTACCACCAATATTCATCACATCCTTCGAAAGGTTCGTACCGTCGTGGGTCATGATAGCGGGCGTTCCTCCCCAGAACATCAGGCCGGCATCGAAACTGATGTTATAGCGGTCGTCGTTCTTGAGCAGACGTCCGCCATAGCCAAAGCCCAGATAAGGTCTGAAACTATTGACCTTAACAGTGGCGCTGACCGTGCAGTCGTTGTCGGGCTCCATGCGATAAGGCTCATGAATCTTGTTGCCATTAGCATCGAGGACATAATCTTCGTACGAGCGGACAAAGTCGCCATACTCGTCATATTCTACCACCATCTTGGTGACATAGCGGTCTACGTAGTCTCCCAGATGAATACCCATGCGTCCGTTCTCCAGCCATTCTGTACTTAAAGCCATACCATTGTAGATGGATTCACCGCTTTCTGCCTTTTCATACAGCTTGTTATAGATGTTGACAGCCACCAGTGATGGCGCATCGCCTAAGGCATTGATGGCTTCGCCAATCTTCGATGGTCCCCAATGGAATCCGGCAGTCAGGTGCCAGTGTTTGTTACGGAAGGGGAATACATCGACCATCAGCTTGTAGTTCCAGAATGTAGGCTTGCCCACCATCTCAACCGATGGCGTAGCACGATAGTTTGTCAGTGCCTCCAAACGGTCGGCCATGATGTCGAACTGCGAGG
The DNA here is from genome assembly GCA_947169185.1 of uncultured Prevotella sp. GTDB lineage: Bacteria > Bacteroidota > Bacteroidia > Bacteroidales > Bacteroidaceae > Prevotella. The sequence continues at coordinate 10,375 of CAMVOS010000023.1, read as the reverse complement.
TTTGCAGCTCGCCATCTTCACTATAGCCAAACGACTGGATATCGAAGTTCAGGCTCTTCTCAAAGCGTGGCATGATTTCGAAACCTGTCCTCACTTGTACATATTTGCCTATAGGGGTAGCGACATCAATACCCAGACCGGTGGAACCCATCGTGACACCGATATCCAGATGTTTGAAGGCCTCAAAAGACATCTTGTTATCCTGTGCCCGCAGTGTCGTGATTCCAAAAGTTGCAAAAGCCAACAGTATGGTAAATACTTTCTTATTTAATACCATATTTATATCTCTTTCTTGTTTATGGTTGCAAAATTAGGACAAAAAGGCGAAATATCCAACAAATTACTTTGTTTTTATGAAATAAATACGTAATTTTGCAAATAAAATCAGTAATTCGGTAAATTTGTAAATCAGTAAATGAAAAAGTTGTTTTTGATGCTGGTATTTGCCAGTCTGTCGTTAGGTGCTATGGCACAAGACGATGAAGATGTGAACATTGCCCCTGCTGAGAAACATCGTGTGGCTACCAATGGTTTTTGGCAGAACTGGTTTCTGGGTGCCAACTTGACGTGGAATGCCTTCTATGGTGAAGGTGAACGTTCGTTGGTGGCTCCTTTCCGCAAGTTCCCATCGGGCACCTATTATAATGGTCTTGGTGCCTCGCTGTCGTTAGGCAAGTGGCTGACCCCCGTCTTCGGCCTGCGTACTAAGATTAATGCCTGGCAGATGGGTAAGAAAGATCAGGGCTTGGGTGGCGATAAGTATTGGACCGCCAACGAACAGTTGCTGGTTAACGTCACATCGCTGTTCCGTGGCTATGACGAACAGCGCTTCTGGAATATCATTCCATACGCAGGTGCCGGTATCCATCGTAATATGACGCATGCCCATTACAGCACTGTGCTCAGTCTTGGCTTACTGAATACGCTGCGCTTGTCGCCCCGTTTCTCAGCCAATATCGAGCTGGCATGGAACAGCGGAGAAGCCAGCAATCGTGGTACCGGACTACGTGATCGCAACCAGCATTATGCTATAGAACTCGGTTTGATATGGCATATCGGCAAGAACAATTGGAAGCATGCTACCGATCAGGAGGCCGTCAGTGCACTGACCGAAGGCGAACTCGACGCGCTGAATGCTCAGCTGGCTGATGCATTGGCTGAGAACGAGCGTCTGCAGCAGATTATTGACGCACAGCCCCAACCTACTGCGGCTGTGACAACAGTGACTCCGGCGGTCAGAACGGTCGAGAATATCGTGTCGGCTCCCGTTTCAATTTTCTTTGAGGTGGGTAAGGCTAATGTCATTGCCAGCCGTGATATGCTTAGCGTAAAGTCGCTGGCTCAGCTGGCTATCGACAAGAATGCCTCCGTGCTTGTGACGGGCTATGCCGACAAGTCGGGTCGTGCCGAAGCCAATAAGAAACTGTCTGAACGCCGTGCTCAGGCTGTTGCCGATGAGTTGGTGCGCCTTGGCGTCAACCCTCAGCGTATCGAGGTCGTTGCTGCTGGTGGTGTCGATACCCTCACACCAGCCGAATATAACCGCCGTGCTACGGTAGAATTGAAGTAATTTTTAGAGCAAATGTAATTTTTTTATAAATTTATTTGCTTAATCCAAATAAATGCACTATATTTGCAACAAAATTGTGCGTATAGTGCATGAAATCTCCGTCAGGCGGTGCTTGCATTTGTATGATAACTAAAACAATATTTAAAAATAATCTTATTAATAACATTATTAACTAAAAGAAAACGACTATGAGAAAAAAACTAACTCTAATGTTTGTGGCTTTCTTAGCTGTGGCTGCCTTTGCGGCAACAACAGTTATTAATGCACTAGGAGGCGGCAAAACAGAAGTTGTCTATGCATTGGCAGAGGGTGACACTTTCAACAGTGGACAGACTGTTGACGTAAAGAATGGCAATGATGTTGTTGCCACTATTACCTATGGAGAGGCTGAAGGTGCTGACTTTAAAGCAGCAAAAGCTGACGCCCATGTCGATGGCTTCACGGCTTTCACAGAAGGTAATGGTACCAATGGTAATAAAGCTGGTGGTACCTTCTATACCATTGTACCTAAGCTTGACGGCTCTATTGATGTTGCTGTTGTCTTGAATGCCGATAAGAAATTTTACATTGAGGAGGACGGTACAGCACTTGAAAATTATAATGGAATTACAGAAGCAGAAAAGTATTACGGAACCTACAAATTTACAGTTTCTGCTGGTAAGTCTTATAAGGTTTATTGCGCTGGTTCAAAACTAGGTTTCTACGGGTTTAAGTTCACTTATGTTTCAACTGCTAAAGTTAGCAATATTGCATCACTTAATGCCCTTGATGACGGAACACCATTTATCTTCAAAGGTACAGCACTTGTTCAGGCTCTGGTCAAAAAGGGTAATGCAACCTATTGCTACATTAAAGATGGTATAGGCAGCAGCCTGATTTATGACCAAAAATCCACCCTTACAGCTGATTTGGCTGTTGGTAAGACTATCGAACCAGGCTGGAGTGGTAAGGTGTCTATTTATAATGGCCTGTTCGAGGTGGTTCCTGATGCAGCATTGTCTGCTACTGAAGATGCTCCAATTGAACCTACATTCGAAAATGCTACTTTGGCAGATGTAAAGGCTGAGAACGTCAATAAGATTATGAAGCTCACCGATGTTACCATCGCAAGTGTTAGTGGTAGCGACTTTACATTAAAGAAGAATGATGCCACAGCTGTAGGTTACAACCAGTTTGCAATTAAAGATCTTGCCAATGGTCTTGTATGTTCTGAGATGATAGGTGTCGTTGGCATATTTAAAGAAGCTGTTCAGTTCCAGCCTATCAGTTTTGTAGTCGGAACGCCTGCTCCTGCTCCTGCTGACGTAACTATCAGTCCTGCTCCTGGTACTGATATCTCTGCAGCGTTGGCTGCTGCAACAGAACTTTGTGCAGCAAAGAATATTACCATCAATCTGACTGCAGGTGATCCATACACTTTGACATCTTCTATTCCAGCTGCTGCTAGCGTCGTTATCAATGGTGCTGCTGGTGCTGTTATTGATGCAAGTAAGTTGAATGATGCATTCATCAATTACTCAAGTGTTATTGGTGAGAAGGCAAAGAAGGATGAGACTACCGAAAGTGCTTATACCATAGTTGAGGAAGTGACGATTAAGAATGTTGTTATTAATGGTCTTGCTAATTCACTTATTAATAATGCTTCAGGCGCGAAGACTCTCTTCAAGGCTATTGACGTCAACGAATCTGTTATTGAAGTTAGTGGCAGCAAGAACTTCTTTGCTTTGGGTACTGCATATGCCAACAACCTGAAGATTAAGAACTCTACTATTTGGTCGAAGACTACTCATACAGGTTTCTTCTTCAAGGCTGATGGTAAACCAGCTGATGTGAATTCGAAGGAAACCAGTACTTGGGCTGTTGAAAATAGTAACCTTGTCAATATTGCTGTTGGTAAGAAAGCAAATAATAGTAATGGTGGCTTGAAGGGTAAGAAGACCACTACTATGATTCTGAAGAATTCTATCCTTGTCAACTTCGCTTCTAATGCTGGCAATGAGGTTAACGGATGGCTGTGGGGCCAGAATGGTGGTGCCAATGCGGAATATGGAAACAATACTTATTGGAGCGCTTTAAAGGATGGACAGGCTGTTGAAACTTGGATTACTAAGGGCGCAGGTGATAAGACTGGTACGGAAATTAAAGCTGAGCCTCTCTTCGCTGATGCAGCAAATGGCGACTTCACACTGGACTACTGCTTACAGAAGCTGATGAATTGTGGTGACCCACGTTGGAACAATACCAAGCTCGGTGCTTCTTATCTCGTTGGTAGTAAAATTGCTGAATTGAAACTGACTGTTGGTGAGACCGTATTGGAATATCCTAATACTGCTAATGTGCCTGCAAATGCTACAGTATTCATTGATGTAGAAAAGGAAGGATATGCAGTAAAGAAATTTACTACAAAGCCCTCTAATGCTATTCAAGTGTTGACAATCACTGAAAACAAGAAGTATGCATTTGCTATGCCTGACAAAGCTGTGCAAGTTAATGCAACATTTATGGCTGTCCTGAAGCCTGAGTGGATTACCGCTATTCCTAATCAGAAATATACAAATCAGGCAATTAAGCCTACTGTTGTTCTGACTGATGAGTATACTAAGGCGGTTATTCCTGCTACAGAGTACACTGTTGATTATACTAACAATGTGGAAGCAGGCGAGGCTACCGTAACCGTAAAGGGTAAGAACAACAACTACACTGGTGAGGTAACGGCTAAGTTCAATATTATCAGACAAGAGCTGAAGAATGAGTGGATTGCTGCTATTCCTAATCAGGCATGGACTGGCGAAGCTGTTGAGCCAACTGTTACTGTAACGGATAAGATTGAGAATAAGGTTATTGATCCTGAAAATTATACTGTAGAGTTTGCTAACAATGTGGATGCTGGTGAGGCTACTGTAACCGTAAAGGCTAAGGAGAATAACTACTACATTGGTCAGGCTACGGCTAAGTTCAACATTATCAAGGTGGATGAAGCTAAGGCTGAGGATGGCAGTAGTTTCTGGTACAGAGTCATTGACGAGGCTTCTAAGGAGGCTACAATCTTGCACATAGAACCCGCTTCTGCTGACGTTGAAAGCTTCACAATCCCTGCAACTATCGATGGTTATGATATAGTAGCTTTTGAGGATATCGCTTTGAGTCCAGCCGCTGTTGCTAATGTTAAGGACTTCTATCTGCCCGCTGTTAAGGGTCATGCTATTGCTGGTATTACGAGCGAGATGCTGACAGACACTAGGGTTTATCAACATCCTTCAAAAGTTGCAAGAATCCATGTTCCTCTTGAGGTTCTTGGCGAATATGCACAGGCTTTGGATTACTTCACCAACCTGTATAAGGTGAGTGCTGTGAAGGAGTCTGCTCCTCGCTTCTGGACACTGGGTTGCAGTGTTAATGTGATGCTGGATGCTGCATCTGACGCTAAGGTATACATCGTTAAGGCAAAGGATGCTACTTCTGTAGAGAAGGTTGCTACTGGCACTAAAGTGATAGAAGCTGGCAATGGTGTACTGATTGAAGGTACAGCAGGTCAGGACTACCAAGTAATAGCTGCTCCTGATGCAGAGCTTATGAGAGTTGAGGTTGACTACAGCGAGAACTTGTTAGTGGCTGTAACTGCACCTGCACACTTTGGTGAGGGTTACTATATCCTGAAGAATGGCGCATTCTATGCTGCTGGTGGTGACGACGATGCTGTGGTTCCTGCTGGTAAGGCTGTGCTCTATCTGCCTACCGCTACAGCTCCTATCCTGACAATCAGTGGCGAAGCTACTGGCATCAAGATTGCCAATGCTGATGACCTGAAGAATGCTCAGATCTACGACATGAACGGTCGCAAGGTTGAGGGCGTTCCTGCTCAGAAGGGTATCTACATCCTGAATGGTAAGAAGGTTGCCATTAAGTAATCTCATGATTGTGATTAAGTAAGATTATCAAAATTTGCAAACAATAAAAATAGAAAAGATATGAAGATTTATCATTTTATCGCAGCAGTAGCGTTGGCCACGGCCACGCTCTGCTCCTGCGGCAATGCTGACAACTATCCTGAGATGATGGATCGTGTGATTGTCATTCAGGGTGAAGGAATCACAGATGGCGTTCTGAAGATTAAGCAAGGTGAAACTTGCCAACTGAAGGGCATTATTGAGCCACTTAATACGGCAGAAGGTGAAATCGTGTGGACTTCAGAGAATGCTGAAATAGCAACCGTTTCTGAGGATGGTGTTGTTACAGCGGTGAACGCTGGCGAAACAATCATCACAGCTACTGAAATTCGTAAGAATATTGCCGGAAAGGGAGGTATCCTTGTTAAGGTTACTGATGCCAATGATACTGGTGATGGCTCAGTAGTAGTAGACCCAGGTACTCCTGTAGATCAGTCGGGTGCTGACGCTCCACAACTGTAATACGGATTTCGTAACAATACAAGCCCCACGCCTGAATAAGGTGGTGGGGCTTTTTTGTGAAAATTAAGCCAGTATCTCAAGAAAAACAAGTTTTCCTTTTGTATTTTCCTCACTTATTCGTACCTTTGCAGTGTATTCTTATAAATGAAGATATGGAAGACGATAATGTAATGATGGCATCAGAACCAATGGCAGCTACACTTAGTGAGAGTGTTAGCCGTAGTGGACTATTAGGCCAAGTAATGAGTCTTAGCCGTCCTGATAAGGAGGCTCTAATTGCCTATTTGAAAAAAGATGTAGAAATAGATGAGCCATTCAAGACAGATGAATCTGGTAGAGTCTTGCTTACAAAAGAAAGGCGGGATGTTATTTGTCAAGCAGAAATAGATTTTGAAGAGGGTAGATGTCTTGGTGAAGAGGCGTTTCAGAAAAGGTTTGCAAAATGGCTTTAGAGATATCTTATGCTCCTCAGTATTTAGAAAGTTTGGAGTCGATCTTGATGTTCTTTGATGAGCGTAATGGAGATGACAAATTCAGTCGGAAGCTTCTGAAGATGATACGTAAGCAGATGAAATTGGCCGCTTCTATGCTTGAGATAGGAAGACTGACTGATTTTCCTGGGGTGAGAATTCTTTTTGTAGAACGATTCGGTATTGAATACCAGATTAGAGATTGGGTTATTTTAATAATAGACATTTATTCGTGTCAGACAAATCCTGAACAGAGGATGTTTAGAAAGCAATAATTAAGATAGATGATTTGGAACGAAAGTATGGAATGCATGGATCGCGAACAACTGCGCGAAATCCAGAGCATCCGATTGAAGAAAATGGCGGAGTATGTGTATCACAATACGCCATTCTACCGCAAGAAATTTCAGGAGATGGGCCTGGAACCAGGTGATATCAAGTCGATAGATGATATTACGAAGTTGCCGTTTACCAATAAGTTGGACCTGCGCGACAACTATCCGTTCGGACTGGCTGCTGTACCCATGTCACAGATAGTACGTATCCACGCCTCCAGTGGCACGACGGGTAAACCCGTAGTGGTGCTGTACACGCGGAAAGATCTGGCCATGTGGGCTGAGGCTATCTCGCGTGCCTTTACGGCATACGGTGCTACGAAGGATGACATTTTCCAGGTGGCCTACGGCTACGGCTTGTTTACCGGTGGCCTGGGTGCTCATGATGGTGCAACGAATATCGGTGCCTCGGTGATTCCTATCTCGAGTGGTAATACGCAGAAACAGATGACGCTGATGCACGACTTCGGTACGACGATCCTCTGCTGTACGCCCAGCTACGCCATGTTCTTAGGCGAGGCGATGCAGGAGTGCGAGTGGAGTAGGGAAGAGTTCAAACTGAAAGTCGGCGTGTTTGGTGCTGAGCCTTGGACGGAGAAGATGCGTCAGAAGCTGGAAGCGTCGCTGGGCATCAAGGCTTACGATATCTACGGACTCTCGGAGATAGCTGGTCCTGGCGTGGGCTATGAGTGCGAGCACCAGTGTGGTACGCACCTGAACGAGGATTACTTCTATCCGGAGATTCTGAATCCTGAGACAGGTGAGCCAATGCCCGAAGGGCAGCTGGGTGAGCTGACGTTTACGCATTTGACCAAAGAGGGTATGCCGCTGTTGCGCTACCGTACCCACGACTTGACGGCGCTGCACTACGAAAAGTGTAAGTGCGGACGAACCTTTGTTCGCATGGACCGTATTCTGGGCCGTTGCGACGATATGCTAATTATCCGTGGCGTCAATGTCTTCCCATCGCAGATAGAGGATGTCATTCTGAAGCAGGCTGAGTTCGAACCGCATTTCCTGTTGACGGTAGACCGCGTAAACAACACGGATACCTCGGAGCTGAAGGTGGAGGTGAAAGAAGACTACTTCACCGACGACATGGCGACGATGGTCGGTCTGCAGAAGAAGCTGGAAGGCGAACTGCGTAGCGTCATAGGCCTCGGCTTCAAGGTGAAACTGGTGGAGCCGAAGGGCATCGAGCGTTCGGAGGGCAAAGCCAAGCGCGTAATAGATAAACGAAAACTATAAAATTATAAAACTATGTTAGCAAAACAATTATCGATTTTCTTGGAGAATAAGTCGGGGCGCCTGACAGAGGTTACCGACGTCTTGGGCGAGGCAGGCGTTAATCTCTCGGCCATGAGTATTGCAGATAACTCGGACTTCGGCATCCTGCGCTGTATCGTCAGCGATCCCGAAAAAGCCTATCAGGTGTTGAAAGCCAACCATTTTGCAGTAAAGATAACCGATGTCATCGGCTTTGTATGCCCTAACGTCAGTGGCTCGCTGGCAAAGGTAATGCGCTATCTGGCAGATGCCGGCGTATTCATTGAGTATATGTACTCGTTTGCCAATGGCGATGTGGCTCACGTTATTATCCGTCCTACCGACCTCGAAGGTTGTGAACGCATCCTGACAGAGAAGAAAGTAGAACTGATGGCAGCAAGTGACTTGTATAAATTGTAAAAAAAGCTTAAAAAGAAGTGCAAAGGTTTGGCGGTTTCAAAAAAACTCCGTACCTTTGCACCCGCTTACAAAAAGAAAGGGCGTTTAGCTCAGCTGGTTTAGAGCATCTGCCTTACAAGCAGAGGGTCGGCGGTTCGAATCCGTCAACGCCCACCAAGGAGTTCCGAAGTAATTCGGGACTCTTTTTTTGATTCAAAACGACAACTAGGACAACAAAGACAACTGTTATATTGTTAAATATCAAAAAAAACATGCAGAGAAACTAAAACTTTCAACTTTCAACTCTCAACTTTCAACTTTTCTTTGTACCTTTGCACCACGTTTGAGAAAATATAGCTATATATAATAATAAGGTATTTAGAGAAAGTCATGGAATTAGACATGTTGACAGCCATCTCGCCTATAGATGGCCGCTACAGAGAGAAGACAAAGGAGTTAGCAGGATATTTTTCGGAGTATGCTCTGATTCGTTACCGTGTACGTGTGGAGATAGAATACTTCATTACATTGTGTGAACTGCCTTTGCCACAACTACAGGATTTCGACCATAGCCTCTTTGAACCCCTCCGCAACATCTATCGTAACTTCACTGAGCAGGACGCTCAGCGCGTGAAGGATATTGAGAAGGTGACCAACCATGATGTTAAGGCCGTCGAATACTTCATCAAGGAAAAGTGGGATGCAATCCTCTCACCTCTCACCTCTCACCTCTCACCTCTGAAGGAGTTTATCCATTTCGGTCTGACCTCTCAGGATATCAACAACACTAGTGTTCCCTTGAGCATCAAGGAGGCGCTGGAACAGGTGTACTACCCAATGGTTGAGGAATTGATTGAGCAGTTGAACGACTATGCCGAGCAGTGGAAGCAAGTGCCGATGCTGGCAAAAACCCACGGACAGCCCGCTTCTCCCACACGTCTGGGCAAAGAGGTGATGGTATATGTGTATCGTCTGGAAGAACAACTGCGCGGCTTGAAAGATACACCCATTACCGCTAAGTTTGGTGGTGCAACGGGTAACTACAATGCCCATCATGTGGCCTATCCGCAGTACGACTGGCGTGAGTTTGGCAACAAGTTTGTCAGCGAAAAACTGGGTTTGGAGCGCGAGCAGTGGACCACCCAGATCTCGAACTACGACTGGTTAGGTGCCATCTTCGATGCTATGCGTCGCATCAATACGATAATCATCGATTTGGACCGCGACTTCTGGATGTATATCTCTATGGAGTACTTCAAGCAGAAGATTAAGGCTGGTGAGGTGGGCTCGAGTGCCATGCCACACAAGGTGAACCCCATCGACTTCGAGAATTCGGAGGGTAACTTGGGTATCGCCAATGCCATCCTGCAGTTCCTGGCACAGAAACTGCCAGTGAGCCGTCTGCAGCGTGACTTGACGGACTCTACGGTACTGCGTAATTTCGGTGTTCCCATGGGCCACGCCCTAATTGCTTTGCAGAGCACGTTAAAGGGACTGCGCAAGCTCATTCTGAACGAGGAAAAGTTACAGCAGGATCTCGATAATACATGGGCTGTTGTTGCGGAGGCTATCCAGACCATTCTGCGTCGTGAGGCCTATCCGAATCCTTATGAGGCTCTGAAGGCACTGACGCGTACCAATCAGAAGATGACTGAAGAGACCATCCATGAGTTTATTCAAGGCCTTGATGTCAGCGAAGAAATCAAGGAAGAACTGATGGCTATTACCCCTAGCAATTATACGGGTGTGTAATGTCGAAACATCGAATCATCGAAATAAATAAAGGAATAACAACACAAAACGGGCAGCCGTGAGGCCCCAGAATTATTTTAAACAACACAATTATGGAATTCGAAAACGAAAAGAAAAACGAAGAGCAGGCTGCTGAGCAGCAGCACACAGAAAGCCACGAGAGTGGTTATCAAG
>CAMVOS010000022.1 GCA_947169185.1 uncultured Prevotella sp. | reverse complement strand
TTTCAGAGAGCCAGATGGCATACGGGTCGCGCGTCTGTCGCCAAGGCAGGTCGCGCCCGTTCTCCTTGAACCACTTTAATAATGTCGTCGCAAACATTAGAGTTTACCTTGGTCACCCAAATAGGAATCCTTGAAGCCAAGGAAGTAGAGCACACCATCCAGTCCGATAGTATTGATGCTTTGCTCGGCATTGGCCACCACACGAGGCTTGGCGTGGAAAGCGATGCCCAAACCAGCCTCGGAAATCATGGGCAGGTCGTTGGCACCATCGCCAACTGCAATGGTCTGAGCCAGATTGACCTTCTCGACCTGAGCAATGAGCTTCAGGAGTTCTGCCTTACGATGTCCGTCGACTATCTCGCCCACATAGCGACCTGTCAGCTTGCAGTCCTCGCCAATCTCCAGCTCGTTGGCATAGACATAGTCGATGCCATAGCGACGCTGCAGGTACTGGCCAAAATAGGTGAATCCACCACTGAGGATAGCAATCTTATAGCCACAAGTCTTCAAGATATTCATTAGACGGTCGACACCCTCGGTAATGGGCAGATGTTCAGCAATGTCCTGCATGACGCTGACATCAAGACCCTTCAGGAGGGCAACGCGACGTGTGAAACTCTCCTTGAAGTCTATCTCACCACGCATAGCACTCTCCGTGATGGCACGCACCTCGGCACCAACACCGTTGCGCTCAGCCAGTTCATCGATACACTCTGTCTGGATAAGGGTAGAGTCCATATCGAAGCAGATCAGTCTGCGCATGCGACGGAACATGTCATCCTTCTGGAACGAGAAGTCGATACCCATCTCGGCAGACAGTTTCATGAGTTTTGACTGCATCTCCTGACGATTGATGGGTTCGCCGCGCAGCGAGAACTGGATGCAGGCACGCGTGTGCTTGTCCAATTGCTTGATGCTCTTTCGCCCAGTGAGACGTAGTATGGAGTCGATGTTCAGCCCTTGATCGGCAATGATGCGTGTGGCAGCAGCTATCTGGCTGGCCTCCAGCTGACGCCCCATTACCATGAGAATGTAACGGTTCTTGCCTTGATGGCCCACCCAGTCCTCGTACTCGTCGTCGCTGATGGGCGAGAAACCAATGTTGACACCCAGTTCCGTGGCCTTGAACAATAGCTCCTTCATGGCCAGTCCAGACTTCATATCGTCCATGCGAATCAGAATGCCCAGTGAGAGCGTGCTATGGATGTCAGCCTGTCCAATATCCAACACCTTGGCATCGTACTTGGCCAGAATGCCCATTACGGCTGCTGTCAGTCCAGGACGGTCTTGTCCTGTAATGCGTACTAATATTTGCTCCTCTTTCATAACTCTAATCTATTTTAGATAATCTTCGAAATACTGCGTGATGCGTTCGTGCAGATGAACGCTGGCGTGGCCTCGCATGTTGTGTTCCTCGCCAGGATAGGCAAAGAAGTCGGGCTGGGTGCCAGCCTTGATACAGGCATCGAGGAACGACAGGCAATGCTGGGGCACGACGGTATTGTCGTTATAGCCCGTAATAATCTGCAGTTTCCCTTTCAGGTTACCTGCCTTATTGATGAGGCTCGTCTTCTCGTAGCCTTCAGGATTCGTCTGGGGCGTGTCCATATAACGCTCACCATACATCACCTCGTACCATTTCCAGTCGATGACGGGACCACCCGCTACACCGACCTTGAATACCTCAGGATAGTTAAGCATGAGCGAGATAGTCATGAAACCACCAAACGACCAACCATGAATGCCCAAGCGATTCATGTCGACATAGGGCTGGGTGCGCAGATATTCCACACCCTTCATCTGGTCTTGCATCTCAATCTGTCCCAACTGTCGGAAGGTGGCCTGTTCGAAGTCGCGTCCACGATGTTCCGAACCACGATTGTCAAGGATGAAGAGCACATAGCCCTTCTGTGCCATGTAGGTTTCCCAAGTGCGACTATACCAGTGCCAGCCAGCCTCGACATTGTGGGCATGAGGTCCACCATAGACATAGATAACGGTAGGATACTTCTTGGTAGCATCGAAGTCGTGGGGCTTTACCATGCGGTAGTATAGGTCGGTTACACCATCAGCAGCTTTGATGGAACCACACTCGAAGATGGGCTGTTGGTAGTCCTTCCAAGGATCTTCAGCAGTGAGAAGACGTGTGGCTTTTCCTGCAGTAGAACCGCCAGAAATGTTGACTACGCTGATGTTACGAGGCTGCGTGGGTGCTGAATGACGATCTATCACATAGTTGCCCGATGCCGACAGAGTGCCGTGATGCACACCATCTGATTCTGTCAACTGTGTTATCTTACCACTGCTGACATTAACGCTATAAATCTGGCGATGCAGCGGATGATATTTGTTAGCCTCAAAGATGATGCTCTTCTGTTTGGGATTAAACCCTAAAACTTCCTGAACGACCCATGGCCCACAGGTGAGTTGCTTCAACAACTTTCCCTCCTTATTATATAAATAAAGGTGGTTATAACCGTCGCGCTGGCTCTGCATGACGAACTTTTCGTTGTCCCAAGGCAAGAACTGGATGGGATTAAGAGGTTCGACATATTTGTCGCTGGCTTCACGATAGAGCTCTGCTATGCGCTCGCCAGTAGTGGCGTTGTAGCTGATGAGTCGACAATCGTTCTGGTCACGATTCAGTTCGAACATATAGATGGTCTTGCTGTCTGGGCTCCATGCGATGTTGGTGAAGTAGCGATCTGTAGGATCACCAGCTTTCAGATAAATGGATTTGTCGGTGGCTATGTCATAGACACCAACAGTCACCTTGTGGCTGGTCATACCCGCCATCGGATATTTATCAGGCTCATGAGTGGCTTCACGTGGGAAAATGTCAACCTGCGGATAGTCCTGCACCATCGACTGGTCCATGCGATAAAAGGCCAGACGTTGTCCGTCAGGACTCCAGAATGTACCCTTGTTGATGCCAAACTCATTACGATGTACGCTCTGTCCATAGACTATCTCGCGACTGCCGTCTGTGGTCAGCTGCTTCTTGACTCCCTTACCGTCGACCACAAACAACTGGTTGTCTTCCACGTAGGCTGTTGCCCGTGAGATTTTGTTCCAGTCATTGGCAGTCTGACCAGAGAGACTGTCTTGCCATACAATTTCGTGAGTCTTGAAATTCAAAAGCAAGAAAGATTTTTTGTTGCCAAGAGCAACCAAAGGCTGGTCAGGGTAGGGGAATGTGGCGTTCATCAGGTGACGAACGTAGCGGTTTGCCTCTTCGTCGCTCTTGGCCCATTTGTTGATGTCGTCGAGCGTAAAGAGCAACTTTTCTTTGCCTGTCTTCTTGTCTACAATATAGCAATCTTCAATATCTGTCCTAATCAGTTCGTCACCCCACCAGGTATGCCACATGTTCTTGGGCTGCAGGTTACGGTAGTTGTTGCCACCGAAGTTCAGATCCTCGAGGGTGAAGAGTTGTTGGGCTGCCATAGGGAATGATAACGTCAGAAATGCTAAAATAAGCAAGTGTTTAATCTTCATCATTGTCTTGGAAACGTCGGTTGTTCTTCTTAAAGGGCTTTTTGAAATCACGATCGTTTTTGCGGAAGGGTTTCTTCTCGTCGCGATCATTCTTACGGAAGGACTTTCTGTCATCGTGGTCGCCCTTGGAGAATGACCTCTTCTCGTCGTGACGGAACTCTTTGTTGGACTCTTTTCTCTCTAACGAGCGGAATTTGAACGAACGGATGTCGGCATCGGCATTCTCCTGTTCTTCGTCGAGACGCTTCTTGAACTCACGATTCTGCTTGAAACGACGCTTCTCTGCCATCTGGCGCTTCTCTTCTTCTGTCTTGACGACACCACCCTCCTCACGGAATTCGCGCATCTTACCATCGAACATCTGGTATTTGCGGAATTCACACTCTAGAGAGCCGTTGAATACGGGAATCTTGATGCTGGGCTTCAGACCAATCTGGGCAAAGCATTCCTCACGATAGGACAGAATCCATGCCTCATTGCCTGTGAATTGGTGCTTCAGTCGTTCGCCAATCATTTTATAGGTACCCAGCAGGTCGTTGGTGGAAATACGTTCACCATAAGGCGGATTGGTCACTATGATGCTCTTGTTCTTTGGCTGGGTGAAATTCTTAAAATCTTGTTCCTCAATGGTGATGTCGCTAGTCAAGCCTGCCGCCTTCACATTCAGACGAGCAGTGTTGACAGCCTTGATGTCTACATCATAGCCATAGATGTGGTGGTTGAATTCGCGCTCCTGGGAATCGTCGTTGTAGATTTCGTCGAACAGTTCACGATCGAAGTCGGGCCACTTCTCGAAAGCATACTCTTTGCGGAACAAACCCGGTGCCATGTTGCGGGCTATCAGGGCAGCCTCAATGAGCAGGGTGCCCGAGCCACACATGGGGTCGATGAAGTCAGTCTCGCCATGCCATCCCGTCATTAGGATCATACCTGCTGCCAGTACCTCGTTGAGCGGAGCCTCGACAGACTCCTGACGATACCCGCGACGATGCAGGGATTCGCCACTGGAGTCAAGACTTAGTGTGCACTGGTCTTCAGCAATGTGGATGTGCAAACGTATATCAGGATTGGAAATGCTGATGTTAGGACGCTGTCCTGTCTTCTCACGGAACTGGTCGACAATGGCATCTTTTACCTTGTAGGCCACAAACTTGGAATGGCGGAATTCCTCAGAGAAAACAACAGAATCAACTGCAAAGGTCTTGTCCTGTCCGATGTATTCACTCCAGTCGATGTCCTTAACGCTTTCATAAACATCGTCAGCCGATAAGGCCTTAAAATGCTTGATGGGTTTCAGAATGCGGATGGCAGTGTGTAGTTGGAAATTAGCACGATACAAAAGCTCCTTATCGCCTTTAAACGAAACCATGCGACGACCTATCTGCACGTCGCTTGCACCCAACTGCGCCAGTTCTTTCGCTAAGACGGACTCCAGGCCCATAAAGGTCTTGGCGATGATTTCAAATTGTTGTGTCATTATGTGTACTTACTTATATATGCTGCAAAGGTAGTGAGAATTAGGCGAAAAGCAAAGAAAAAATGTTTTTTTCTTTTATTTTCCATTTTTTTTGCTTACTTTTGCGGCAACTTTACCGTCAGGATATGGCATACAATGTATTTCTTTTTGCAATGAGAGACTTGTGGAGACTCGATATCATGGTATGGATAGCGGGTGTCCCTTTGTTGGCATGTGCTGTGGTGTTACTCTACTTTCAGTTGCGCAGACGCCGAATGTACAAAAAATCTTTGTCGTACCTTTCTGGTATGCAACGTCACCCTGTAGAGTACGACCTTGTGCTGAAAGTGATGAAAATGGCAATTTGGCGTATTGATGTCCGAACTCAGACCATTACCTTTGAGAGTGATTTCCGTGATGTGGTAGGTAGTTTCCATTTTCCGCCAAATACACCTTTGGAACAATTCTATGAACTGATGCAGCCACAATCACGTAGTCAGATCCAACGTGCACTTAAGGACTTGATGGAAGGTAACTTGGACGAGGCTCATGAGCAGTTCCAGGTGCGACTGCCCCACTCAGACCAGATACATTGGGAAGAGGCTTATGCTACCATTGAAAAGCGTGACCTAAATGGCAAAGTACAAGTAATCGTCGGTACATTGACGCTTATTGATAATCAGAAAGAAATAGAACGAGCACTTATTGAAGCACGTAATCATGCAGAGGAGAGCGACCGTCTGAAGACTGCTTTCCTAGCTAATATGTCGCATGAGATTCGAACCCCGTTGAATGCCATTGTTGGCTTTAGTGACGTGTTGCCGATGGCTCAAAGTGATGAAGAACGTGCTGAGCTGGTTAGCCTGATTAGACAAAATAATGCCCGATTGCTGCGTTTGTTCGATGATATGGCAAACATGTCTAAATTAGAGGCTGGTGGAGATACTGTCAAGAAAGACCACTTCAATCTCAATCAATTACTAATGGAGGTTGCCGATAGCTTTGCTGAAAAAAGTAAGGCCACAGGTGTCAATATTGTTGTGGAGACCAAGCCCGATGCCGTGCAACCTTTCTCAGACCGTTATCGTATTCGCGAGATATTGAATCAGTTTATGGACAATGCTATGAAATTTACGACCAAAGGTTCTGTGACCTTAGGCTACCAAGTGATTGCAACGCCACACTCTGACCAAAGGTCGGAGAATAAGGGTCTGTTGCGTATCTGGGTTCGCGATACAGGTAGAGGCATTCCTGCCAGTCATTGCAATGAACATATCTTCGAACGGTTTGTCAAGATTGATGAGTTTGTGCCTGGCACGGGTCTTGGACTCAGTATCAGTCGCAGTTTGGCCATGAGCATTGGTGGTAAGGTTGGTGTGGAATCAAAACAGAATGTTGGTTCGCTTTTCTGGGTAGAGATACCTTTGGAGTGATGGATTTATGCGTCAAATACTTTTTTTTCTTCTCGTTTTTTTATCTTTATCATCACACGCGCAAACCATTGTTGGTCATGTGGTGGATGAAGCTACTGGTGAAAACATAGGATATGCCAGTGTTCTGTATAAAGGACACCAGATAGCAGCAGTTAGCGATGCTAACGGCCGTTTTTCAATACCATATCATAAGGGTTGGAAACTATCTGTCACTGCTGTGGGCTACAAGTCGCGCACATATACAGTTGAGGAGGATATGCAGAAGCTGTTCGTGTCGCTACGACAGGATACCCGTGCCCTAAAGGAGGTCACTGTACGTTCCAAACGTAGTAAATATAGTAGGAAGAATAATCCTGCTGTAGAGCTGATGAAGAAGGTGATAGCCAATAAAAAGGCTACCGACCTATCATTGCGTGACTATTATCAGTATACGAAATACCAGAAGTTGACGCTGGCGCTTAACGACATGAAGAAAGAAACGCTGGAGCATCCCAAGATAAGTAAGCATAGGTGGATTCTTGACCAGGTTGAGACTTGCGAGCAGACTGGAAAGCTTATTCTGCCAGCCAGTGTCGATGAAACGGTGACGCAGAAAATCTACCGTCGCTCGCCTCATGCTGAGAAGGAAATAGTAAAAGGACAACGTTCGTCTGGTATTAATGACTTCTTTCAGACGGGCGATATATTGAATACTGTGTCAAAGGATGTCTTCACTGATGTCAATATCTATGATGACCAGATACGACTGTTGCAGCATCCCTTTACATCGCCTATCAGTGATGGTGCCATCTCCTTCTATCGCTATTACATCGAGGATACGTTGCTTGTCGAGCGCGATTCTTGCATCCATCTGCATTTCCTGCCTAATAACCAACAGGATTTCGGATTTCGTGGCGACCTGTATGTACTGAAGGATTCCAGCCATCAGGTGAAACGCTGTGAATTGATACTGCCTAACCAGACAGATGTTAATTTCGTGGAAGGACTGAAGGTTATACAGGAGTTTACCTGTCTTCCTTCAGGCGAATGGGTGCTCAGCACAGACGATATGGTAGTGGAACTGGTGTTGTTCGATTTTCTGCAGAAAGGTGTGGCCATTCGAACTACCCGTCTCTCTGACTACCAGTTTACGGACATCCCTGCCAAACTCTTCAAGGGTAAGGCCAAAACTGTCACTGACCCTGATGCAGAACTGATGGACGATAGTTTTTGGCATGAACATCGTAAGGTTAACCTGACACGTAGTGAGGCTAATATGGAGGATTTCCTCAATGGAATGAAGAGTGTCGGTGGCTTTAAGTATATACTCTTGGGACTTAAATTGTTGGCTGAAAACTATATTGAAACTGGCAATCCCAGTAAGGTGGATATTGGTCCCGTCAATTCGATGGTAAGTACTAATTTTATTGATGGACTGCGTACGCGTCTTTCGCTTCAGACAACAGCCAATCTGAGTCGTCATCTCTTTTGGAAAGGTTATGCTGCACGTGGATGGCGTAGTCGTAAGAACTATTATAGTTCGCAGCTGACGTGGGCATTGAACAAGAAGAGATATCTACCTGACGAATTCCCTAAACGTAATCTGTCGTTTCTCTCGACCTGTGATGTAATAGCTCCTTCTGATAAGTTCCTGTCTACCGATAAGGATAACGTGTTCACGGCATTCAAGTGGGCTAAGGCGGATAAAATGATGTTCTATAATCGTCAGCAATTCACCTTCGAGTATGAGCAAATGTATGGTCTGCGTACGTTGTTGAGTGTCAAGACTGAAAAGAACGAGGCTGCAGGCAACATGGCGTTTATCCCCTTGAATTCTGAAAATTCTATTGGCTTTAGGACTACAGAGTTGCGGGCTGAGATAGAATACTCGCCAGGTGCCCTATACACGAACTCTAAACAGAGACGTCTGAAGGTTAATCGCGAAGCTCCTATTTTTACTCTCAGCCATACCATGGGCATTAAGGGAATGCTGGGAGGCGATTATGACTATCATTATACGGAAGCCAGTATTTTCAAACGTTTCTGGTTGAGTAGCTGGGGACGTATAGACCTCTATACCCGCGGCGGTGTTCAGTGGAGTCAGGTACCCTTTCCGCTGTTGTGCATGCCTGCTGCAAATATGTCGTATTTTAGCCAGAAACAGTCGTTCAACCTGCTGACCAGCATGGAATTTCTGAATGACCGTTTTGTCAGTGTTGACATGAATTGGGACATGCAGGGTAAGATATTCAACCGCATTCCTTTGATTAAGAAGTTGCGCTGGCGTGAGTATATAGGTGCTAAGATGCTATGGGGTGCCTTGTCCGACAAGAACAATCCTTATGTTGAAGATAATACTCAAAGCAATGTGTTGATGTATTTTCCTGATGGCTCGTACTTGTTAAATCCGAAGATTCCTTATTGGGAAATCTCACTTGGTATTCGCAGCATCTTCCGCTTCTTCCAGATAGAGTTTGTGCGACGCATGAACTATAATGACCATTCTCATGGTCACAAAAATAGTGTCCGATTTGGATTTACACTGATGTTCTAAAAACAAGGTAAGAAGAAAAAGCAATAGAAAAAGGCTGTCTCACGACAGCCTTAGTCTTGTTTTCTAACTAACTTATTATCAACTATTCATTACTCATTCTGATTTTTCTGATGCAAAGGTACACACTTTTTCTGCATTTTGATACAAAAAAACGTAAAAAACGCACGTAAACGTTTGCGAGTTTCGAAGATAATTTGTAACTTTGTAGCCAGTTATTGCAACGCCACACTTTATACCTTTAGGTTAAAGAACTATTCATATATGAGTAACAAGAAACAACATAGAACGTCGTTAAAGGATCTTGCCCGTGAATTAGGGGTGAGCATTGCTACCGTCAGCCGTGCCCTTCGCAACTCACCAGAGATAGGCAAGGACATGCAGCAACGTGTCAAGGATTTGGCTAAGAAACTCAATTATCGTCCCAATCCATTTGCTCAAAGTTTGCGCAGAGAGGCACCGAAGATTATTGGTGTCGTGGTGCCTAATCTGGTGACCCACTATTATGCAGCTGTGCTCGACGGTATTGAGGACGAGGCCCGTCGTGAGGGTTATAGCGTTATTAGTGCCAATAGCCATGAGAGTTATGAAGATGAAGAACACGCCGTCGACACTTTTATTTCAATGCATGTGGAAGGTATTATTGCCTGTCTGGCCCAAACGACGACAGACTATCATCACTTTGAGGAGATTGCTGAGATGGGCATTCCCTTGGTGTTCTTTGGACGTACGTGCCTCTCGGATCGTTTCTCCAGCGTAACAGCCAATGGTGACGAGGCCGCTCAGCAAGCAACCCAGCACCTGATAGATACAGGCAGTCGTCGCATAGCCTTCATAGGTGGCCCTAACCATCTTGATATGGTGCGTCGACGTAAGCATGGCTATTTGGAGGCATTGCGTGAGAATCATATTCCTATTGAGCGTGAATTGGTGATTTGTGACAAAATCAATTATGATGTGGCACTTGAAAAAACATTGCAATTGCTGAAGAGTGACCATCGCCCAGATGCTATCCTGGCATTCAACGACATTATCACTTTTGCTGCTTTTACGGCTATCAAGGAGACGGGACTGCGTATTCCTGACGATGTGGCGCTGATGGGATTCACGGATGACGTACATGCAGCTTATGTGACACCTCGTATGTCGGCCATTCAAGATCAATCGCATCAAATGGGAGTCAAAGCCTGTCAGCTGTTGCTGCGCAGTATTAATGGTGATACTAAGGTCTATAAAGAGATAGTTCCCCAACAACTTGTAATAAGAGATACCTCTGCTAAGAAGTAAGTTATGTCCTATGACGATTCATAAACTGTGTCTTTTTATAGTCTTATCCTTGCTGCAGTTTGCCTTCGTGTATGCTGATAGTATTCCGAATAAGAGTACAATCGAGCGTAGTATTATACCTGATATGAAGTTCAAGCGCTTGGATACGCGTGAAGGATTGTCGAGTTCTCAAGTAAATTGTACGTTCCGTGACTCGCGTGGTTTCTTATGGTTTGGTACGGCATATGGTTTAAACCGCTACGACGGATACCGTATGAAGAGCTATTATTCGAATATGCGTGATACGACCACCATGCGTGATAATTATGTGGCACATATCATGGAAGCGTGGGACGGTAAGTTGTGGTTGGCGCAGAGCATGAACTACAGTGTCTACGATCCGGTGACAGAACGCTTTGAACGTAGTGCTTCGCGTGAGTTAGAGAAATATTTTGGCTTTAATGATGGCGTGGAGCGCATCTTTATTGACTCTAAGAAGAATTTTTGGGTGAAGTTCTACGAAAAAGGCATCTATTTTTATAATCCCAAGACTAAGAAGAGAACAGCTTTCAAGACTGGTTATGGTGCCAACGAGATCAATCCTAACTATAGTCTTTCAATGATGGCAGACGATGGCGACGAAATGGTCTTTGTCACTAATGATGGTCGCCTTTTGTGTCTTAATGGTGAGAAAGGCGTGAAAGTGTGGGAGGACCACTGGATGCGAGAAAATGGTGCACCGGAAAATATGGACTACCGTCTGAGTATCGACAAGTTCCATAATATTTGGGTGGTCAACGAAAAGTTTTCCTTCGTTAGGCAATACAAAGAGAAACACTGGTTGAAATTGGGTGAATTGCTGCAACAATATCAGATAGAGCGTGTGCCTGAAAATCTGATGATACGGGACTTGAAGATTGACGACCGCGGACGTATCTGGTGTGCTACTGATCATGAAGGTCTGTTGGTGTTTGACTTGAGACATCATGCGATGCGTCAGTTCCTTAATAGTAAGTTTGACGAGTCTACCATCAGCGACAATACGTTGAGAAACATATATTTTGACAATGACGGTCTGATGTGGTTTGGCACCTATAAGAATGGTGTGAATATGTTTAAGGAAGGCTCCAGAAGTATGATGAATCTTGATCTTGGGGACATTAATGCCGTCAGTGAAGATAATTTTGGCAACTACTGGTTAGGAACCAACGACCGTGGTATTGTCGTCTATAATCCGAAAACAGGAGATGTGTTAGCACATTATACAACAGCCAATAGCCCAATGATAGGTAATATTATGGTTGGCTCCTATAAGGCCAGTGATGGCAGTATATGGTTTGGTGGCTACAACAGTGGTCTTACCCGATGCATCGTCCGTAACGCTAGTGGTGAAGCAACTATTGTCACTTATCGCTATACTGGCGCTTCTGATGGCTTGGCCAGCGATAATGTATGGAGTGTGACAGAGGACAGATGGCACCGGATTTGGATAGGTACGCTTGGTGCAGGTATTCAGCGATTGGATTTGAAGTCGGGAAAATTCCGTACATGGAATGACAAGAATACTCAGTTGCCAGGCAATTATATGACTTCTGCTTCGTGGATTAAGAAAGGATGGCTGATGGTAGGTACCAGTTGGTACTACTGCTTTTTGAATCCTAAAACGGGTGAATTGAAGAATCGTGTGATACCAGACGACCCGTCAGTCCCTGTGCAACCAGGTAATACGATCTGTGTGATGGAGGACTCGCGTGGCCTTATCTGGCAAGGTTCTTCGTCTGGAGTCCTTATTTTTGATCAGAAACGGAAGCAGGTACGCCTGTTAGATATGCAAAACGGTCTTTTTGGCTCGAATGTTTGTTCTGTTACAGAAGATCTCAGCCATTCGATGTGGGTAGTGACAGATCATGGCGTGTCAAAGGTTGTACCGGTATTACAAAGTGATGGCACTTGGCAGTTCAGTGTAAGCAGCTATAATAATCGAGACGGTTTGATGCAAGGTACTTACAACCAGCGTTCTACCTGTCTGACGCATGATGGCTTGCTGCTGATTGGCGGTCAAGGGGGATTGGATGTCATTAATCCCAAGGCACTCTCTGATGTGAAGAAAAAAGAACGTCCAATTTTCAGCGGACTTCAGTTGTTTGATGAAGACGTTGCCGTAGGACAAGAGGTTGATGGTCGCGTCATATTGGACGAGGCTCTTAATATATGCCAAGAGCTGACGCTACGATTCAACGACCAGTTTACCATCCAGTTGGGCAGTGATGCGGGTATTGTCAATAACGGTAAACGCTTTGTTTATAAACTGGAAGGGTTTAATGACAATTGGGTGCGTACCTCTGAATTTAATCCTAATATTACTTATAACTCCCTACGTGCTGGCAACTATCTCCTGCGTGTACGTATGCTGAACGATGACGGCACATTTGGCGAGGAAGAGGCTACGCTAGATATCACGATTCGTCCTTCTTTGTGGCGCACCCGATGGATGATTCTGCTGTACATGCTGTTGCTTGCCGGTGTTGCGTATGTCTGGCGGAAGTGGTATATGAAACGTCAGGAAAAACGTATGGAGGTAGAAAGCGTCAGACGAGAATTGGAGAAGCAACAGTGGATGAATGAGATGCGCTTGAAGATGTCTGTAGAACAAGCAGACGCACAGCAGTCTGCTACCAAGCGTGAGGATATCAAACTGAATTTGATAACAGAAGACCTTGTATTCTTCATTCGTAATGTTTGTGAGCATTTTGAATCTCCTGATAGGGATAAAACGTTAAAGGTTGGTTTCCTGTCGTCTGTCGAGCAATTGATTGCTGATATTGATGAGTCAAAATTGAAGGAAGCTCTTGAGATATTATTGCGTAATTCTATCAAATTTACACCTTATGCCCCCGTTATCAGTGTTGGTGTGGCATATACTCGTGATGGTATGGCCCAGATACAGGTTGCCGATAATGGGATAGGTATTAAGGATGAATATAAGGAACATGCCTTTGAACCAATGATCAATGGAGAAGGTATTGGTCTTGATCGTGTGAAGGATATTGTCGATGCTCATGGCGGTACTATCCGCATTGAGGATAATCCAGGTGGCGGTACTATATTCTTTATCAATTTACCTGCTCAGCCAGAGATAGAGGAGGCTGTTATGATGGACGATGAATAATTACGGCAAAACGGAGTAGAACTAAAACAAATAAAAAATGGAGCTATTAAAATTCTTGATGACGGGTGTGGCCATGATGGCATCGCTGTCAGTGCTGGCTGATGATTATACTGTCAAGGGGCAGTTTGTGACCATCCCTATTGAGAAAGCAAAGGCAAATGGTGCTAAAGTGGTACGTTTGCAAGTTGTAAATGACAATATTATCCGTGTGCAGGCAACGTCGAAGGAATTGTTGCCTGTGAAGCAGAGCCTGATGATTGTTAAGCAGGATGCAAAACCAGAATTCTCAGTGTCTGAGGATGATGATGTGGTCAGCGTGAAGGCTGCGAATGTCGAGGCACGTGTTGATGCTAAAACGGGTGAGATAACCTTTTTCGATGCAAATGGCAATCAACTGCTGAAGGAAGCCAAAGACGGTAAGAAATTTTGGGACTTTACGGTGCCAGAGCGTGAGCTGGGTATGAAGACGGGCTATACGGTTCCTGAGGAGCAGAAGCATGGCCTCTCGTGGCAGATGAAGTTTGACTCGCCCGACGATGAGGCTTTCTACGGACTCGGCCAGCACCAGAGCGAGGAATTCAATATGAAGGGTAAGAACGAGGATTTGTTCCAGTATAACACTAAGGTGAGCATCCCGTTTGTGCTCTCTAATAAGAATTATGGTATCCTGTGGGATTCGTATAGCTATTGCCGTTTTGGTAATCCTAACGATTATCTTCAGTTGAATCGTGCTTTTAAGCTTTATGACAGAAATGGCAAGGAGGGTCATCTCACTGGTACCTATATCGACGCTCAAGGCAAGAAACTCGTTCGTGATGAGGATAGTATTTATTATGAATATGGTACGCCTGCTAAGTCAGAGATAGCTCTTAAGACCGATAATGGTGGTATCAAGAACTTTCCTAAGGGCATCAACCTGATGGGTGTCAATGTTACTTACGAGGGCTTTATCGAGCCAGAGTGTTGCTGCAAGGCCCAAGGAAAGCAGGGTAAAAAGCATATGCAACTCTATCAGTTTGTACTCTATTATTCGGGCTATGTCAAGGTGTATATCGATGGCAAGGAAGTTGTTCCTGAGCGTTGGCGCACGGCATGGAACCCCAATACCTATAAGTTCTCTACCGAGTTGCAGAAGGGCAAGCGTGTACAGTTACGCATAGAGTGGCGCCCTGATGGTGGTGAGGCTTATTGCGGCTTGCGTGTTTCTGAGCCCCGTAGTGCTGAGGAACGTGGTAAACTGAGTGTTTGGAGTGAGATGGCCAAGGATATGGATTATTACTTCATCGCTGGTGAGAATCTTGATGAGGTGGTTTCAGGCTATCGCACATTGACTGGTAAGGCATCGCTCTATCCTAAGTGGGTGCTTGGTTTCTGGCAGAGTCGTGAGCGTTATAAGACTCAGGATGAGATTGAGGGTACACTCGCTGAGTTTCGTAAGCGTCAGATTCCTATCGATAACATCGTGCAGGACTGGAACTACTGGCCTGAGGATCAGTGGGGTAGCCATCAGTTTGAGGCATCTCGTTATGCAAATCCCCAGCAGATGCTCGACAATGTCCACAAGATGCATGGACGTTTTATGATCTCTGTATGGCCTAAGTTCTATTGCAATACCGACAACTACAAGGAACTCGATGCCAAGGGATGGATGTACATACAGAGTCCTACCGATGATATCCACGACTGGGTAGGCCCTGGCTATAAGAATGGTTTCTACGATGCCTATGATGCTGGTGCACGCAAGATGTTCTGGCGCCAGATGGACGAGAATCTCTATACTGGCCTTGCTCTTAAGGGCACAAAACTGTCAACTGTCAACTCTCAACTGTCAACTCTCATCGATGCCTGGTGGATGGATGCTTCAGAACCTAATGTGCGTGACTGTACCCCAATGTGGTATCGTAAGGCCCTCTCAGGCCCAACAGCATTAGGCACATCTACAGAGTATTTCAATGCTTATTCTACTGTTAACGCTGATGCTATCTATAATGGTCAGCGCTCAGTATGGAAAGGTAAGAAGGATGAACCTCGTGTGTTCTTGTTGACACGTAGTGGATTTGCTGGTGAGCAGCGATTCTCTACAGCTACATGGAGTGGTGATATCGGTACCCGTTGGGAGGATATGCGTGCCCAGATGACAGCTGGTCTGAACTATTCTATCTCAGGTATTCCTTTCTGGGGCATGGACCAGGGCGGATTCTGTGTTGAGAACCGCTATGTAGCAGCTCAGCAGCTTTATGATCGTACCAAGGTAGAGAATGAGGATTTGAAGGAATGGCGCGAACTCCAGTGCCGTTGGAATCAGTTCGGAACCTTTATTCCTCTCTTCCGCTCTCATGGTCAGTGGCCATTGCGCGAAATCTGGAACATCGCCCCAGAGTCACATCCTGCATATAAGTCATTCGTTTACTATGACAAGCTTCGCTATCGCCTCATGCCATATCTCTATTCTATGGCTGGCTGGGCTCACTTCAAGGATTACACCCTGATGCGTCCACTCATCATGGACTTCAATGGTGATAAGGAGGTGGAGAACATCGGCAATCAGTGGATGTTCGGCCCTGCCCTGATGGCTTGTCCTGTAGGCTATTACAAGGCTCGTAATCGCTCTGTTTATTTCCCAGCGCAGTGTGGCTGGTACAACCTCTATACCAACGAGTATGTAGAAGGTGGTCAGAATCTCATCGTTGAGGCTCCATATGAGCAGATTCCTGTATTCGTTCGCGAAGGAGCTATCATCCCATTCGGTCCTGAGATGCAGTGGAGCGATGAGAAACCCGCAGAGCTCATTAATCTATATGTCTATGCAGGACAGAATGGTAAGTTCCAGCTCTATGAGGACGAAGGCACCAACTATAACTACGAGAAGGGCAAGTATGCTACCATCGATATCACCTACGATGATGCTACAAAGACTGTATCATTCGGTGCTCGTAAGGGCCAGTTCAATGGTATGCTGAAGAACCGTCGTTTCAATGTAGTGCTTATCACAAAAGATGCTCCAAAACCTCTGAACCTTGAGAACCCTGAGGGCAAAATGGTGAACTATAATGGCAAAGCCGTAAGCATACAGTTATCAAACCGGGCGACAAGGTCCAGCAACTAATAGAGCGTTAATTTCCCATAATTTCTTTCTTTTATTTTGTTTTTTGCTGACTAATTTGTAACTTTGCATCCACAAACGAATCACTAAAACAAACATGATGAGAAAAACGCTGATGATGGCCGTGGCCGTAGTGTTCACTATGACGGTGAGTACTACCGATGTGTTAGCAGCCAATAAAAAGACTAAAAAGGCTAAAGTAGAAAAACAGGATTTGTGGCCCGATGGCACGCCTATCGATCCTTGGTTCAAGAATGCCACGAAGGTAGATGTCGAAACCCTTGGTCGCAAGTATGTCATTACGGACTATGGCGTAGCGAAGGATTCCACCGTGGTACAGACTCAGAAGATTCAGGCTGTGATTGACCGCTGCTCCGCAGAGGGTGGGGGTGTCGTGGTAATTCCCGAGGGTACATATCTTTCGGGTGCTCTGTTCTTTAAGAAAGGTACCCACCTGCATGTCATCGGCAAGCTGAAAGGCTCCGACCGCATCATTGACTTCCCGTGGATGAAGACCCGCATCGAGGGTGAGACGTGCCAGTATTTCTGTGCGTTGGTAAACGCTGACGGACTGGATGGCTTTACCATTACCGGTCGTGGCGTAATCGATGGCAATGGCTTGTCGTACTGGCAGGAGTTTTGGATTCGTCGCAAGTGGAATCCGCAATGCACTAACAAGGATGCCCAGCGTCCGCGTCTGACGTATATCTCCAATTGTAAGAATGTGACCGTTCAGGATGTCCGTCTGATGAATTCGCCTTTCTGGACCAATCATGTCTACAAGAGCGACCACGTGCGCTACTTGGACTGCTACATCTATGCGCCTACGGAGAATATTTGGACGAGCGATCCCAAGCGTGGTGCACCCTCGTCGGATGCTATCGATATCGACGTCTGCACGGATGTGCTGGTCAAAGGCTGCTATATGCATGTCAACGACGATGCTGTGGTACTGAAGGGAGGCAAAGGTACGTGGGCAGACAAGGACGAAACCAATGGCGACTGCGAGCGCATTCTGATTGAGGACTGCACGTATGGTAAGGTGCACGGCTGTCTGACGCTGGGCTCTGAGTCGCTACACGACCGTAACGTCATTCTGCGCCGCTGTCATGTGGTAAATGCTACCCGTGTTCTTTGGCTTAAGATGCGTCCCGATACTCCCCAGCATTACGAGTTCGTGACTGTCGAGGACATGACGGGTCAGACGGGCTCGTTCCTTGTTGTCCGTCCCTGGACCCAGTTTTTCAAGCCCCAGCAGCGCGACGACATGCCTCTGTCGCAATGTAACGACATCACCATGCGCAACATCAAAATGACGTGCAAGAACTTCTTCGATGTTGGTACGTCGGATAAGTACAAGCTCATCCGCTTCAACTACGAGAATATCGATGTGCAAGACCAAAAGCAGGCCTTCGACCCTGCAATGATTGAAGAGACGACAGTCAAAAATGTTAAGATTAACGACAAAACCTATTGATATATGAAAAAGTATTTCTTTGCTGTCGACCTGGGTGCGACGAGTGGACGAACCATTCTGGGTACGCTGGTCGATGGTCGACTGGAGCAGGAGGAACTGACACGATTCCCCAACAACCTCATTGAGACGAGCGGACACTTCTATTGGGATATCTATGCCCTCTACTTCGAGATGATTCGTGGACTGAAGGAGGTGGCCCGCCGTGACATCACGCTCACCTCGATAGGTATCGATACCTGGGGTGTCGATTTTGTGTTTATTGGGGCCGATGGTGCCATTCTACGTAATCCTATGGCCTATCGCGACCCGCATACCTTCGGGCGTATGGAGGAATATCTGGAGAAGGTTGTCCCCCAGCGCGAGGTCTACGACATCACGGGTATCCAGTTCATGAACTTCAACTCGCTGTTCCAGCTGTATGCCATGCAGCAGGACGGCAACGTGGCCATGAAGATGGCTGAAAAAGTACTGTTCGTACCTGATGCCCTGTCGTGGATGCTGACGGGTGAGGCAGTCTGCGAATACACCATTGCATCGACCTCACAGATGCTGGATCCTCGCACGGGTGACCTGTCTGAGAAACTGATAGAGAGCGTAGGTATGAAGCGTAGCCAGCTTGGTCGCATGGTACAGCCTGGAACCAAGATCGGTGTTCTGACAGAGGAAGTGCAGAAGATGACGGGACTCGGTGCCGTACCAGTTATTGCCGTTGCTGGTCACGATACTGGCGCTGCTGTGGCTGCCGTACCTGCTAAGGACGAACAGTTTGCTTACCTCAGTAGTGGCACGTGGAGCCTGATGGGTATTGAAACCAAGGATGCCATTATCAACGATCGCTCGTACGAGCTAAACTTCACCAACGAGGGTGGTATCGAGGGTACCACGCGTTTCCTGAAAAATATCTGCGGCATGTGGCTCTATGAGCGTTGTCGTAAGGAGTGGATTTCAAGAGGTGAGAGGTTAGAGGTAAGAGGTGAGAGCATACCATTGAGCGAAGTGTCACATCCCGAATTGCAGGGCTCTGCTATGCAGGTCGAGGCCTTCCGTTCGATTATCAATCCAGACGACAAGGCTTTCGCCAATCCGTCGTCAATGATAGAGGCCATCCAAACCTACTGCCGTGAGACGGGACAGACCATTCCCGAGACACCTGCTGAAATCTGTCGCTGCATCTTCGACTCGCTAGCTTTGCGCTATCGTCAGGTGTTTGGGTGGCTCAAGGATTTTGCCGAATTTGACCTCAACGTGCTTCACGTTATTGGTGGTGGCTCGTTGAACAAATACCTGACGCAGTTTACTGCCGATGCTTGTAATGTCGAGGTGCTGGCAGGTCCGCAAGAGTGTACTGCCATTGGTAACATCATGTTGCAGGCTAAGGCCAGTGGCGATGTGGCAGACATTTGGCAGATGCGTGAGATTATTGCTAACTCGGTGGATATGGTGGCTTATCATCCCTCTGACAATCAGGCTGCATGGGATGCCGCTTATCAGCGTTACCTCGAAATTACAAAATAACAAAACATCGAAATAACAAATCATAAAAAACAAACAATTATGGCAAAACCATTAGTAGAAACTAAAGCAAAGGTGGGTGTCTTCAGTATCGCTCTGCAGGCTTACCTGCCACAGTTCCCCCAACTCGTTCCAGAGTTTGAGGCTCAGTATGAAGCATTTAAGAAGACGCTGCCCGACACTATCGAGATTATCGATGGCGGTATGGTAACTACCAAGGAACAGTCGATGGCTGCAGGCGACAAGTTCCGCGCTGCCGACGTCGACCTCGTGATTCTGCAGATGTTGACATATTGTACATCTTATAATATGTTGCCTGCTGTTCGCGACCTCGACGTTCCCGTCGTCATCGTGAACCTACAGAAGAAACTGGCTCCCGACTATGCCAAGACCGATATCCCCACTTGGCTGGGTGAGCTCTATGCTTGTGGCGCTATCGGTGAGATGGTTGCCGACCTGAACCGTGCAGGCAAGCGCTCTGCTGTGATTACTGGTGTCGTAGAGGGTGGCGACCCTGGTTGCCAGGCAGAGATCGAGGACTGGTGCCGTGCTGCCCAGGTGCGTCGTCGTTTCCGCGATACCAACATCGCCCAGATTGGTCGTCCCTATCCTGGTATGATGGACCTCTACATCGATGAGACCAACCTCTATCACCGCATGTTCGTCTACACCAAACAGTTCGACTGGGAGAAGATGTGGGCCATTGCCGACAACATCACCGACGAAGCAGCCATCAAGGCAAAGGCTCAGGATATCCTTGACACCTTCGACATCGAGGGTGGCGGTACCATCGAAAAGGTATGGGATATGGCCAAGTATGTTGTTGCCTTCGAGCAGTGGGTAAAGGACGAGAAACTCGGTATGATTGCATCGCACTACGACGGATTTGCTCAGGGCATTGCTGGTAAGCTTGACTCAATGCTTATTCCTGCTTTCTCGATGCTCATCAAACAGCACACCGCCTGTGCCGTTGAGGGCGATATGAAGGTGGCTATGGCGATGTCGATTCTGAAGACTATCTCTGGCACAGGTACACTGGCCGAGATGTACTCTATCGACTTCCCGAAGGATATCTGCATCATCGGCCACTCTGGCTCAGGCGACTTCGACATCTCTCAGGCCAAGAAGCCTACCATGAAGATCGTTCCCGTATTCCACGGAAAGGCTGGTGGTGGTTACCTCACTCAGTTCTATCCTCCCACGGGTCCTGTGACCTATCTGGCTATCACGCAGGACAAGAACGGCGTATTCAAGTTCGTCGTAGCTGAGGGTGTCAACGAGGAAGGCGAAATCTTCACCTTTGGCGATACCAACATGCGCACGAAGTTCTCGTTGTCGTGCCGCGAGTTCGTTAACAAGTGGAGCGAGGCTGGTCCTACCCACCACATGGCAGCTGCTGTCGGTCATCATATCGACACCATCCTGAAGGTAGCTAAGATCTTTAATATTGAGTGCGACGTTGTTTGTAGATAATTATGGCTAATTCTGGTTCTTTGAAGAGCACAATTGCGGTGTCTCTTACCAATTATCTTGATGCAGGTGCCATTGTTGCCGGAGCATCAGGCTTGACGCTGTGGAAGGAGTATCTTGGGCTGACTGAAATGCACTTGGGATGGCTGAACTTCATTTCTGCCAACTGTCTGGGCGCTGCCATCGGTGCCATCATCGGTGGCTTCCTGGCTGATAAGTATGGTCGTAAGTTCATCTTCACCTACAATCTGTTGGTCTACATGACTGGTGTGCTGCTCATCATGTTCTCAATGAATTTCCCAATGCTGCTCTGTGGATTCCTCGTTACTGGTATCTCTGTAGGTGTGGGTGTGCCTGCTTCGTGGACCTACATCTCTGAATCGTCCGAGGTTAATAATCGTGGTCGTAACATCTGTATCTCGCAGATGTCGTGGGGCTTCGGACCGATGTGTATCCTGCTCTTCGGTATGCTCTTTGCTCCTGGTGGATATCTGTTCAGTTGGGTAGAGTCTGTGGCTCACCTCTTTGGCGGAGCAGATATGAGTACAGAGGCAGTGAACGCTTTCTCTTCTCGTATCGTGTTCTTCACCCTGTTTATTGTGGCCTTCATCGCATGGAACCTGCAGCGCCAGCTTCAGGAAAGTGCTGAGTTTACCGCTCAGCAGGCTGAGGGCAAGAAGACGGGGCTGATGGATAACATCAAGGTCTTGTTCTCTAACAAGATTGCTGTGCGCACCGTTATCTTCCTGGCTACCATCTATCTCACGTGGAACCTTGTAGCCTCGGTGATGGGATTTTTCCAACCCCATATCTACGAGACGGCAGGTGGCGTCTCTAACGAGCAGGCCAACTGGATGAACTGCATCCAGTGGTTCATCATTGTTGCTGTGACCTTCGTGGTGTCGAAGCTCATCGACAAGTCATCTCACAAGCTCATCTATACCTTCGGACTGCTTGTAGCCATTGCTGCCTGGCTGGTCATCGTCACCATTGGTGTCAACGGTATGGTTGGCCTCTGGCTCTTCGCTATCCTGTGGGGTGTGCAGGGTGGTTCGTCACCACAGATTTTCTACGCGCTGTGGGGCTCAGAGTTGTTCCCCGCCAAGTTCCGCGCTGGTGCTCAGGGTCTGATGTTCTTCATCGTCCGTGGTCTGTCCGCAGTATGGGGACTCATCTTCACCTATATCTATGGTGAGAATGGTGAGGGCTTTACCATCGCGGCCTTCTGCATGATTGCCCTGCTGGCTATCTCGCTCATCGTCGGCTTCCTCGGTGTTCCCAACACCCGTGGCCGTGCCCTCGAAGACATCACTAAGGAGCGTTACGGCGACAATTATTAAGCATTAAGAATTAAGCATTAAGCATTGTTATGAAAAGTATATTAGAAGGCCGCGAACAGTTGAAGGCCGTTGTTTATCAGATTGCAGAGGTCACTGGTTACCTCTGGCAGAAAGGATGGGCTGAGCGTAACGGTGGTAACATCACCGTCAACGTCACCGGGTTTATGGACGACGAGTGTAAGGCCATGAAGGCCATCTCGGAAGTGAAACAGATTGGTATGGTGCTGCCCCAACTGAAGGGTAAGTACTTCTATTGCAAGGGTACGGGTAAGCGCATGCGCGACCTCGCCAAGGAACCTATGCAGAACGGATCTATCATCCGCATCCTCGACGACTGTGCCTCTTATGAGGTTATCGCTGACGAGAATGTCGTTCCTACGTCAGAGTTGCCTACGCACTTGGCTCTGCAGAACTATCTGCTTGAGACCGGTTCGTGCTACAAAGCTACCCTGCACACGCACCCCATCGAGTTGGTGGCCATGAGCCATATCCAGCGCTTCCTGAAGGGTGACGAGATGACCCGTGTCCTTTGGTCCATGATTCCTGAGACGCTGGCTTTCGCCCCCCTTGGCATTGGTATCGTTCCTTACGCTCTGCCTTCATCAGTAGATCTGGCTGAGGCTACCCTCGAGCAGATCAAGACCCACGATGTTGTCATGTGGGAGAAGCATGGCACCGTAGCCGTTGGCGTTGACATCATGGATGCCTTCGACCAGACTGACGTGCTCTGCAAGGCTGCCAACATCTATATGTGCGCCCGCTCTATGGGTTCTGAGCCCGATGGCATGACGGAGGCACAGATGAAGGAAGTCCAGGATGTCTTCAAACTCCCCAAGAAGCGTCCCTGCTAACACTCGTTTTTGGAAACGAAAAGATTGTAAGAATGCCCCCGACTCATGATAGAGTAGGGGGCTTCCTTTTGTTTTGCCTTATGGGCATATTATATTTATCCTACGCCTGTTCCCCTCAGGCCTTACCGCGAGTGCTCAGTTGCGCAGCATACTGCTCCGGCTATTAGCAGAAGAGCGGAAAACGGTTGTGAAGTTACAAAAAAATCTAAGTCACCAGCCAGGCTCACCAAAATTGCTCAAATCTCCATTTTTGTGCAAGAAAAATGTTGCACAGAAGGTGAATCCATCCTGCAACAGATAAGGAACATCTGTGCCATGCAACTGATAGACGCACGACAACACCGTATTCAGATCTTCTGTCCTAAGATACAAATTTTATTTCTGAATTACGATAAAATGCAAGAAATCTACTTCTAAAATACGGTAAAATGCACTATTTACAATCATTCAACTTTTTCTAGGGAAGTACAACATTTTGTCGACGTTGTCATGATTGTCATGTTGTCATGATTGTCATTAAGGTTTTTGATTCGGGGGAGCTGTTTTTGAGAAATAATAATATATAGATTATAATATATATATTATTATGAGCAATTTTGCACCTCGAAATGCTTAATGACAACTAATGACAATGACAATTCATGACCATCAAATAATTATTAAACACTTTTTAACAAACAAACACGGATTATTTCTTTTTTAGTTTTTGAAAAATGTGTACCTTTGCAGCGTCGAGATAAAGATGGGAAATAAGCGCCTCGGCCCGCAAAAATTTTGTTTCAGGCCTGCGAGATTTTACTGCCTACCCAGCGCGAAAAAAATACCGTCCGAGAATCGGCTAAAAGTGTTATTCAACCATATATCAAATATATACGATAAAATTTTACATTTCGTTCATAGAAGGCAGTCTAAAGACTGCTGGACTCTACATAAAATATGTGTTCTTTGACTTATTGATACAACCAAATTGTCTGCGGGGGACTGATAGAAAAAGAAGAGGGGCGCCCAATGTTGAACGCACCCCTTATCTGATAATCAATTATTGATTTGCTTATTCTACTTTAATGAAGTAGGCATTCATAACTTCAATCTTTCCTTGGTATGAACCGCGGTTGCCAACAATAGTAATGGTCTTGCCGTTAGCAATACCCTTGGCTGCTACTAATTCCTGAAATTTCTGCTTAGCACCTCCCTTTTCAGAAAGAACACCATAGACATATACGGAACCTGTGCTGTCTTCAAGGTCAAAATTGCCGTATTTGTCACCATCCTTCAGATTCTTGATGGTACCAGTTAGCTGATACCATACGTTAGTGCTTTCAGCGGCTGCATTGAAGTCTGCTACGGAGATAATGGTTGAACCATCAGCGCCGGTACCGCCGGTAGCTTGTCCGCCGCCGCCTTGTTCGCCACCTTCAATGCTGACAAAATAAGCGTTCTTAACCTGAATCTGTCCGTTATATGAACTGCGAAGGCCGATAATGGTTATCTTACTGCCATTAGCAATGCCTTTAGCTGCAACAAGTTCTTGGAACTTTTGTTTAGCACCACCCTTTTCAGAAAGCAGACCGTAGACATATACTGAACCCGTAGCATCCTCAAGGTCGAAGTTTCCATATTTGTCGCCATCCTTCAAGTTCTTCACAGTTCCTGTTAGCTTAAACCATTGAGTGTCACTTTCAGCTGCAGCATTGAAATCAGCAATAGTTACGGTTCTTACTTCATCCCCACTTGGTGTTTCACCGCCACTACCACCAGGCTTCGTGCCAGCCTCAGTGTCACCTATCTTGGCGTATGAAACGCTCTTTACACCAGTAGCGCCAAAGTACTTCTCGATGTTACCAACCATCAGAATCTCTTTCTTGTAGTTTCCGGCGTTATCCTGCAAGTTGACAGCGGAACGAACGGCACCAGAAGGCAACTGAACAGGCATGCACTTCGAAATGTCGGTCACATCAGGAGTACCGGCAATTATGATGTTGGTCGCAACAGTTGCATCAGCATTGAACTTTGCACCGTCACTAAGTGTCTTACCATCAATCCAGCCAACGATGTAAGCCTTTATGAATACGCTAGTACCTGAACCTGCTGCAATAGCGTCCGTTACGGTGTATGGCTTAGCCTCCGTACCATCAGTGTCGCCAGTCGGTGTAGGAGTGTCACCACCACCTCCTTCAACTTTTACAAAGAATGCATTCAAAACTTCTATTTTGTCTTTGTATGAACCCCGGTTACCAATGATGGTCAGTTTGCTACCGTTCTTAATGCCCTTTTCTGCAGCCAGTTCTTTAAACTTCTTGGCTTCTCCCTTGTATTGAGCAAGTAAGCCATAAACGTAGACGCTACCTGTTTCATCTTCCAAATCAAAGTTTCCGTAAATATCATCATCCTTCATGTTCTTTACGGTACCTGTCAGTTCGTACCATACATCAGTGCTCTCAGCGGCAGCTAAGAAGTCCTTAATGCTGATAGGTGTTCCCTTAGGTGCTTCCTCGGGGGTGTCAGATCCACCAGGCTTCGTGCCATAGCTCTTTCCGTCGAGCACAGCATAGCTTACGCTCTTCATACCGGTATTTCCAAAATACTTTTCAATAGTACCATATAGCGTAACCTCTTTCTTGTAGACGCTCTTGTTGTCCTTCAGGTTCAATGCGCTACGAACGGCTCCAGAAGGAAGCTGAATAGGCATACACTTCGATACTCTTGTTTCGTCAGCAGACTCAGCAAGCAAGATGTTAGATGCAACGGTTGCTGTGTCAGGGGCTGCGAAAATAGCATTATCTGATTTTGTTCCCCAGATATAGCCAACAATGTATCCCTTTACAAAGGCACCCGTCGATGACGCTTTCTTGATGGCATTAGCCACCGTTAGTGGTTCGGCTTCAGTGCCATCACCAATTTCTTCCGTTGGTATCGTGCCTGGCATGGGATAGGGCTCAGGAACGTCGGAGCATGCTGTGAATGCAAATGCTGCAACCGCAATGGCGAGCAACGATTTAATAGTCTTTTTCATATTTCTATAAGGTTTTTAATTTTACTTTTATTTTTCAATGATATCTTCGACTTTGCGAATTTCAATCTGCCAGTCACTATTATAACATGAGGCAATACCGATGATATCACATTTGCCCATTGGCAGTTTTTTTGCTGCAAATTTAGCGTAGCTGCTGGTACGTACAACAACATTGCTGCCTAGGTTGAGGTTATAGTTTGTGTTATTTGTTCCTTGTGGGGCAAAAACCTTTTCGCCATCAGCATCAGGAAAATGCACATCCTTGAGTATAACCAGTTTACCGCAATTGGTTTTCATGTCGCCTTTGATGGTGGCAAAATCTACAGGCTTAATATGGTCGGGATCCACATTCTTTAAAAGCTTAAAGTGTTGTGCAAACATATCTTTCGTCATACGACCTATACTTGTACCATAGGGAACGCCCAGTTGGGGCATATTATGATATCCACCAACGTACAGTCCTTTCAGGTTGATGAGTACTTCCTGTCCGATAGGCAGAAATCCGTTCATGCCACCTTGGTTAACAGAAATCTGAAGGGCACGGGTGTCGTCTTGGATATATACCTTTTTATAGATATTACCACCTATGTCATTTCCGACGACCCATCCTTTGATTTGGATGTCCTCTTTAATCTCGGTTAGTTTATCGGGGTTAGAGAATAAGTATTCCTTATATTTATTAAGGAAGGCATCGATAGTGACGAGTTTTGTCGCATCCTCTACAATGTCATTGTTACCATAAGGCGATGTTGACAGATTCGGCAGATTATTTACAAAATCCCAATCAGTATCCTGACAGGCTGTAAACAGGCTGCATACGGCAGCGAAGATAAAATATTTCAGATTCTTCATATTTGTGTCTCCTCTTTTTAGTTAGAACAAGTAAGTAAACTGAAGCATACCGTTGATGCCATTAGCGTAGAACTTCTTGGGGCTGTTCTGGAATTTGTAAGTGCGAATAGCCTTTCCTGTAGCATCAAAGTCACGGCGGCTCTGTTCCATACCACCCGTACAGAGTCTGGTATTGTTCAGAATGTTCGAAACCATGAGGTTGACTCTAAGCTGTCCCTTCTTCAAGCGGAAACTCTTGCTGATAGAAGCATCGAGCATGAAACCGCCCTTGCCTTTTGCTTGGCTCTCAGGCATAAGAGACCTGCCGTCTTCATCATGGAGCTCTGCGACACCATCACCGTCCTTGTCAGGTAACGGATTGTAGTAACGAGTGATAGGCGAGTAGTAGAGGTAAATTTTGTCAAAGTAGTTGCCAATGAGGTCGAAATACCAGAAATTCCAACGATAAGAGAGGTCAATGCTGGCAGCAGCAAGTGGTGTGCCACCTTCGCGCATACCCTTGTTGACGCAAATATCGTCATGGTATAGGCTGCCA
Organism: uncultured Prevotella sp.; assembly: GCA_947169185.1. Taxonomy (GTDB): domain Bacteria; phylum Bacteroidota; class Bacteroidia; order Bacteroidales; family Bacteroidaceae; genus Prevotella. The sequence continues at coordinate 16,692 of CAMVOS010000022.1, read as the reverse complement.
GTCTTGGCGTCAGGCTCAGCGTTCGACAGCATATAGCTGACATTGGCATTGTTGATGTACTTGGCCTCGCTGATGGTACCCAAGGCCTTGATGCTGAACAGCTCGGTAACCTTGAAGTTCAAACCCAATTCAACACCATAGTACTCCTTATTAATACCTGTCAGTGATACATACGAGAATGAGCGGTTTACATCATCATAGTACATTGAGTATTCTGTAACGTCCTGCAAGCGGCTGTAGTAACCACTGACGTTTGCCTTCAGCCAAGGACCAGTGTAAGCCAGACCGGCTTCAGCGCCAAGGTTGCGCTCGACTTTCAGACCTTTCGCGAAGTCGTTGTTGACTTGTGGTGCGATAAAGGCTGTACGGGCTGTAGGAGCTTTCCACTCATAACCACCGCCAATCATGAAGGCAAAGCCGGCACCTAGCGAGACGTGGGCTCCTAACTTACCACCACCATCAAGGAAGCGTGCCGTGCCACCCTTGCCGAACGAGTTGTCCTTGGCCAGACCATTGCGCATCTTACCGTCACGCTGAATGCTTGTGCCACCCACGCGACCATTCACGAAGATGTGTGCCCTGCTCAGGTCGATGGAGTAACCCGCCCAAGCGTTAGCCTTGTTGACAAAGACGTTGTAGTCGTAACAGAAACGGTCGCCTTTCTTCACTTCTGCATTGGGATTGTTCAAGTCATACTGTACTTCGTCAGACATCTCGTTGTACTGTCCGATAGCATACGTGTTGACATTGTGGAAATACTTGGCACCCAACAGGTCTTCCATCGTCTGGTAGTGCATGCCCTTGTTGGTAGAGAGCGAGATACCAAGGTTCAACTGCGAGTTCTTGCTCAGACGGGTTGTCAACGTGCTGCTCAGGCTAAGTGCCAACTGGTTGTCGTGATAGGCTTGCTGGTAGTACATAGCATCAACCCCTTGGATGTTAGCAGATTGGTTGGCGTAGTACATAGCATCCCAGTTCAGTTGGCGGTTGGCTTTCGATGCACTCAGATAGTCGTAGGCCGTTTGCCAGTTATTCTGATCAATACTTGTACCTGTTCCTTCCCAAACATCATAAAAGGCTGAGGGCATCAGGCTGTAGTAATCTGGCGCAGGGTTGGTGGCATTGTTGTAGTTCAGACGTGTGCTGCTGTACATGGAATATTTTCCCAACAGGCTGGTGACGAGCTTCATGTCGTTGTTGATCTTGAAGTCCCACGTCAGCAAAGCTGAAGGCGTGAAGCTGTTGACGATACGTGCACTGCGCTTCTTGCCGTTCTGGTAACCCCAGTTGGGATTGTAGTAGTTGTTGTTGGCAATCCAGTACATTTCGTCTGTCGAAGCCGACTGTGCCGCACGCTCTGTGGGATTACCCCAGGTAACAAGTGATACAGAGTGCTTGTCGTTGATAATCTTCTCGACACCGAAGAAGTAGCTCAGTGCGTTGTAGAAGGTACCTTCAACGTTGGCTGTCTCCATGTTGGCCCAGCGGTACGTGAGGCTGGCAGAGTAAGCCCATCCGCTCGGAGTGACACCTGAGTTGTAGGTGTACATACCACGAAGGGTGTAGTTGCGGTTAGCGCCTGTCAGCGACATACGGGTACCTGTTGCCATTGCACTTGGACGGAAGTTGTAGTTGTTGGAACCACCCAGTGACGGCATTGCGTAGTTGTTGTCCTCGAACGGAAGCGAGGACTCCATAGTGCGTGTCTGGTTGTTCAAACCACCAATGAAGGAGTAGTTAAACTCGCCACGCTCTGCATCATTGGCAGGATTGCCGTTGATATAGATGTCGTTGTACTTCGAGTTGTAACCTCTGAACTTGAATCTTGCCGCGCTGAAGCGGAAACCCACTTGGCTGGCATACACATTGTTGTTTGATCCCACAATGGTGATGTTCTGAGTGACGTTGTCATCTTCACCAAGTTGGGCCTCTGTGAATGTGAAGGCATCATCGGTCAGTTCGCTGCTCTTCTCGGGCTCTGTTGTCTTTTGGTTGACCTGAGCTGACGCTGAACTTGCGATGCAGAAAACCATCACAAAGAGTTTTAGGTGTTTCATCATAAGCGTTAGTTTTTTTAGTAATAAACACGTTGATATGGTGCAAAGATAATAAATAATATTTAAAAAAGTACGTTTTTTCGTATTTTTTTTTGAAAAATGTTCGTTTTTACAAAAAAAATCTCTATCTTCGCAACATAAATCTGAGACTATATGAAAAAGTTACTGACTATTATCGCTGTCATGTTCCTGGTAGGAACGATGACTATTCAGGCTCAAGAGCGTAAGCTGAGTGCCTATGCCATTGGTTTTTATAACCTGGAGAATCTTTTTGACACACAACACGACGAAGGGCACAATGACTATGAATATTTGCCAGACGGTCGTAATAAGTGGTCGGAATTGAAGTACGCGCACAAGTTGCGCAATATGGCACGTGTTCTTTCCGAGATGGGGACCGACAAGTTGCCAAAGATAGGCTGTGCCGCTATCGGTGTCAGTGAGGTTGAGAATGCCCGTTGTTTGGCAGACCTTTGTAATGAGGAACCTCTGAAGGCTCGCAATATTCAGTTCTGCCACATTGAGGGTCCCGACCATCGTGGTGTAGACTGTGGCCTGTTGTACAACCCAGCGTTGTTTACCGTTCGTGACGTCAAGCTCGTACCTTATTTATATGAAAAGCAGGATGACATTGAGAGTGGACGTGCCACTCGTGGCTTCCTGGTAGTCAGCGGTACGTTGGCTGGTGAGCATGTGACCATCATTGTCAACCACTTGCCTTCGCGTGGTGCTGTCAGCTACTATCGTGAGTTGGGTGGTCGTCAGATACGTGAGGTTAAAGACTCTCTGCAGAAGGATGATCCTAACGTGAAGCTGTTCATTATGGGCGATATGAACGATGACCCTCGCGACCCCTCTATGTCTGTGGCGCTCGGTGCAAAGCGTGAGATGAGTGAGGTAGAAGAGGGTGGCTTGTATAATCCGTTCTGGAAGATACATGACAGCGGTACGGGTACGTTGCGCTATGATGGTGCATGGAACTTGTTCGACCAGATTATTCTGTCGCGCAACCTGCTTGACATTGAAGGACAGAAGGACTACAAGTCGCTGACGTTCTTCCAGCCACAGATATTCCGTCGCGATTATCTCTTCCAGCAGGATGGCAAGTACAAGGGCAACCCCCTGCGTACGCATGCTGGAGGTGTATGGCTCGATGGTTATAGCGACCACCTGCCCACATTGGTTTATCTGGTAAAGGCCAAGAAATAAATCGTTAAATCGTAAATCAGTTAATTAGTAAATTAATAAGGTGACAATTATTGGAATAGCAGGCGGTACTGGTTCGGGCAAGACCACCGTCGTGAAGAAGATTGCTCAGGCACTGCCTCCCCATTGTGCTGCTGTTGTGCCCCTCGATTCGTACTATAACGATACGACAGGTATGACGGATGAAGAGCGTCGTGCCATCAACTTCGACCATCCTGATGCTTTCGACTGGAAGCTGCTGACGGAGCATATCAAGATGTTGAAGAACGGAGAGGCTATCGAACAGCCAACCTATTCGTATATCATCTCAAACCGTCTGCCTGAGACGATACACGTAGAGCCCAAGCCAGTCATCATCCTGGAGGGCATCATGACGTTGCACTACAAGAAGTTGCGCGACATGATGGACCTGAAGATTTTTGTGGATACCGATGCTGACGTGCGCTTGATACGTAATATTCGTCGTGATGTGGTGGAACGTGGACGTACTGTCGATCAGGTGCTCGACCGTTACGAGAAGGTGCTGAAGCCCATGCACGAACAGTTTATTGAACCTACTAAGAAGTATGCCGACCTTATCATCCCGTCAGGCGGTGATAATAAGACCGGCATTCATATCCTTAGAACCTACATCGAGGGTATTGTTACCAACGTGTAGCCTGTCTATCCAATAAAGTCAGGGTAATCCTCTTCGCTCTCACGGTTCTCCGTGGGAGCGTTGTTCGTTTCAGCGGGAGTATTTTCTGTTACTGCGGGAGTATTTTCTGTTTCTGCGGAAGTATTGTCAATTTCCGAACTGATTTCCTCGGCAACGGTTTCCTCGTTCAGCTGGCGTTGACGAGCCAGTTCTTCAGCCTGCTTGTTGGCAGCCTTGCGGATGCTGTGAATCTTCAGGGCATTAATCAGTTCCGTCACACCATAGAGCAATGAACACCATCCGAGTATGAGCAGTGGCAGTTCAGCACTCTTCATGGGCTTTAAGATGACGAACAGGCCAGTCAGCAGAATCAACGACGGGGCTATCCAAAAGCCAAAATGAATCGGGCCTAACCTGCGGGCTGAAATCAGACTGATGAGCAGGTTCAGACCTCCCAATATCATGATGGCTCCAAGAATATACATCAGTCCGTTGATGAAGAAACCGGGTGTTACAGCCAGCGTGAGTCCGAAAATGATGCTACCGGCTCCGACAATGGGGAAGGTGGGCTGACTGCCGCTGATAACGCGACCCTGCTTGTCGATAATGGTATATTCGGCAGCATGCTTGCGCGCATGCAGATAGGCAATCAAAGCTATCACACCCGATATCAGGAACAATACACCAATAGCTACCGTAAGCCACGTGACACCGTCTTTCGGAAACTTGATGAGCAATATACCAACTATGATGGCACATATCGCTCTGAAAATTGAACTCTGAAATAGTTTCATAATGGTTTTATTTGAGTATTTTGTGTGCAAAGTTACTAATTTTTCGTAACTTTGCACACAAATGACAACAATTTTTTTAGTACGACACGGAGAAACGGTCGATAATGCCCGCCAGATTATGCAAGGACAGACGCAGGGCGAGCTTAACGAGAAGGGTAGGGAACAAGCCCAGCAGGTGGCTGAGCGCTTGTCAGTCGAACCTATTGATGCTGTTATAGCCAGCGATTTGCATCGCGCTGTACAGACTGCAGAAATCATTGCTGCACCTCATGGCTTATCCGTGCTGACGACCAAACTACTGCGTGAACGTGACTGGGGGAGTTTTACGGGGCGTTTTATTCCCGACTTGCGGGGGGAGACGTGGCCCGACGATATTGAGAGTGAGGACGCATTATTAGAACGCGCACGCTCCTTTCTTATTTATATAACGACCACCTACCCTGATAAGCGGGTGGTGGCCGTTGGTCATGGCATTACGAACAAAGCCATTCTGGCTGTCTATGCGCAGTGTCCGATGCGTGAGGTGCAGCGCATGATGAATGCTGAGGTGCGTATCTTATCGACGTCCGCCCATATTGCGGCTTCCACCACCACTATGGCCTGCACTGCCTCCGGCTCTGCTAAAGCTGCCGCTGCTGTGGGAACTACCGCTGCTGTGGGAAGTTCCTCCACTTCTGCTGAAGCTGCCACTGCTGTGGCTTCTGCCGAGTGAACCTCCTGAACTTGGATGGCTTTCGCTCATTGTAGGACGACCAGAGTTGTTGTGGTGACTTGGGCGGTTCACTGTACTTTGCGTCGAGCTGCTGCGAGGTCCTCCGTGATGCGTAGAATGGCTGAAACCTGGGCGGGTGCTATGATGACGACCATGATTGAAGTCGCCACGATTCCAACGGTCCAGCATGCCAAAGTGTGAGCGTCCTGTAGAATGAGAGGGACGGAAGTGGTCGCGACGACCGTGATAGTAGCCGTGTCCGCCTACTACGTGCCAAGCATGTGCGCCACGATAGGTAGCATAGAATACGGGACGTCCGAAGAAGAAATAGTCGCGATGTGGATAACGGGCATAGACAGCGAAGTGCCAGAAACCAGCGTCCCAGTACAATGGGCGATAGAAATAGGTGGCTGCACAGAAAGCGTTCCACTGCCACTCGAGCAGGATATAGCTCAGATCCAGGTTGCGGCGCTCCCAATAGGTGCCGAAGACGTCGTCGCGGCTTGCTACACCCATCAGATAGTCGAGGTTGATTTCGTAAGCAGCCTCATACTGTTCGTCAGTCAGGTTCAACTCGTAAGCCATCTTGTCTGTCAGGAAGAGGGCCTCGTTGCGTGCCTGCTCATAGCTCATTGCCTTGCCCGTAGCCGCCGTCAGCAGCATCATTGTCAGGGCTATCATCATCTTTTTCATAATTCTTATTATTTAAAGTGTTCAACAATCAGAGTTAACTTTTCACGCTGCAAAATTATGAAGACAATAGGGTAAAAACAAAGGATTTTCCCTAAACTCGTTGGGGAAAATCCCTATATCAAACGAATTTTGCCCCTTTTATTGTGTTATTTTACCTCAAATAATTTTTTATATTCTTTTTTCTTCGTATCTTTGGCCACAATTTAGCAAATAGTCCTCAAAGAATTAACAAAACAAATCACTAATGAGAAGACAAATCTTACTTTCGTTGATGCTGCTTTTGGGTATGTTGGGCGGACGGACAGTGTGCCACGTATCTGCAGCTAGCTATACTTTAGTACGTGCCAGTGTGCACGATCCCAGCATAGTATGGGAACCTAACGAGCATACCTATTATATTTTCGGTTCACACCGAGGTGTTGCCAAGACCAAGAATTTGATGGGTTGGTCTTCGGTTACTGTGCCTTGGCAGACGGCTTCCAGTGGAAATGCCGCAAACTCACAGGCTTTTACTACACCTCAGGTCACGAAGGTCAAGAAGGGTGGGGTGGCGTATGACTTCGCCTTCAATGCTTTTGCTTGGTCTGCAATGGGCGGAAATCAGGGTAATGCTAACGGATACAGTGTCGATGGCAATATGTGGGCCCCCGACGTCATTTACAATAAGGCCATGCAGAAGTGGTGCATGTACCTCAGCCTCAATGGCGACAACTGGTATTCCAGCATCATCCTGCTAACTGCCGACCAGATTACTGGTCCCTACCGATATCAGGCACCTGTTGTGATGAGCGGATTCCACACGGGTGCGTCCTATAAGGATACCGATCTGGAGATTGTGCTTGGCACGCAGTCGTCGTTACCTGCTCGCTATAGTTCACCTTGGGCCGCATGGAATAAGCCCAGTTTTCCCAACTGCATAGACCCTTGTGTATTCTACGATGAGCAGGGCAAGCTCTGGATGTCGTACGGTTCGTGGAGCGGTGGCATTTTTATGCTTGAGTTGGACGAAGAAACTGGCTTGCGCGACTATGACGTGCAGTATGACACCAGCAATACCAGCGACCCCTACTTCGGTAAGAAGATTGCAGGTGGCTACTATGTCAGCGGCGAGGCCAGCTACATCGAGTATATCGGTGGCTACTACTTCCTGTTTGTCACGAATGGCGGCTTGGCTGCCGGTGGTAATCCTGATGATTATAACAATGGTGGCTACCAGATGCGCGTCTTCCGTTCTGAGAAGCCGGATGGTCCGTATGTTGACAGCAAGGGTAGTGCTGCTGTGTTCAATAGCTATCAGTTGAACTTCGGTCCACAGGAGAATGACGGCAATCGTGGCGTCAATATCTTTGGTGCCTACACCTCGTGGGGCAATCAACTTAATGCTGCCAACGGCGAGAAATCGGGCGAGCGTTCACAAGGTCATAATTCCATCATTGCTGCGGAGGATGGTCGTACCTATTTGGTCTACCATACCCGTTTCCAGAATTGGGGCGAAGGCCATCAGGTGCGCGTTCATCAGGTGTTCCAAAACAAGAATGGCTGGCTTGTGGTTGCTCCCTTTGAATATACTGGCGAACAGGTCAAGAGTGCCGACATCGCTACGACGCAGCAGATTGCCACCGACAAGATTCCTGGCAAGTATAAGCTTCTGACTCATAACTACAAGCTCGACCACACCACAAAGGCTACTGCGAAGCCCGTCGACATTGAACTGAAGCGCGATGGTACCATCAGCGGTTCTGCTACTGGAACCTGGAGCATCGAAGAAGGTACGTCGTATATCACTCTCAAACTCGGCTCTACAACCTATCAGGGCGTGATGGTAGAGCAGAAGTTGGAACCTACTGACACCAAGGTGCCTGCCTTTACGGCATTGGCCTCTTCGATAGGTGTTACCATTTGGGGCTATCAGACTGAGACTACTACCGGAATAGCTGGCGTTACCTCCGACAGGGGTCTAGACAATGGCGCAGTTTACAATCTTAGCGGTCAATGTGTCAGTTCGCTACAGCACAAGGGAATCTACATTCGGAATGGAAAGAAATGCCTGAAACCTTAATGTCTATTCCTCCCAATGTAGTACCGAGCCATTGCGACGTGCAGGGTCAGGTCCTGTATAATCCATTGAATAGGGACTGCCTGTCGTAGGACTCTTGCCCAGATAACGGTGATTCTTCAGCGAGAGTAGCATGAAGTCGTTGTTCAGATAGTCCTGCCACAGGAATTCTTCTGCCTCCTTCTCGTCTGTCGTAAAGCGTACGTCACCAGGCAATCCCTCACCGTATGCCTTAATGTATCGTCCGTCTGCACACTGCAAAATCACTTTTCCCTGCTGACGGTCAATGATGCGGAACTTTGTCTGGTCGCTCTTGTCGCTGGTAGTGCTTTCGTGTAGTATGCCGTGTTCCAGAGCAATGGCGGGTCGGTTCGTGGCTTTGTTGAGAATACGCACAGTCTTGCCGTATGGAATATTCTTGCTACGATCGGCCATCGGCTCTTTGACCGTAAAGTTGTCGAACTCAGCATAGCCACCATTCACACCTTTACTATTGAAGGCAAAGAGTGCATGGCGCGATCCTTGGAAGGTAATGAGCTGATAGGATAGTTGCATAGGTTGTCCCACGGGTCTGAACATCATGCCGTCCAACGAGTAGGCGTACTGTGCCTGATTGTTGTCGTAGTCACCCAGACACCACAGCCATATCTTGTCGTTTGCCAGTTCTACGGGGATGTTGATGGTGTCGTTTCTCAGTTGTTCAAAGCAACGCAGCGTGAACTGATTGCCTTTCTTGACGATGCCTATCCACGAGCAAGGCACGTTGATGTTGCCAAGACCAGCCACATCACCGTCTTTCATACCTTGTGTATAGAGTTCGACGGTTGTTTCTGATGTCGGACCAATGACGCGTTGCGTCAGCGAATTGCGTGCCCACATCAACTGCTCAGCAGGCATGGTGTTCAGGCGCAGACGTCCGTTCTTCAAACTCCATTTCGAGTCGTCAGGGTTGTGGTTCCACTGCCAAATGCGTCCAAGCGTATTGCCATTGAAGTCGTCACTACGCTGATAGGGTGCATGGGGTGTTATCTGTTCATCACTATTGGGCTTGAACCATGTGCGAGGTGCGCGTCCCAGATTACCTTTCAGTCCTACCATTGGCCATCCGTCAACCCACGTTACTGGCATCAGACAGACGGTACGGCCAATAGAGTGGAAGTCTTGCATGAGCAATGCCCACCACGAGCCGTCCTTAGCCTGCACGATACCACCTTGATGGGCATTGTCGCACCCAGTCAGATCCGCACTGGTTCGGATGATGGAGAATTTGGCACCATCGCTACCGATACGGTACTTTTCGCCCTTAGGCACCTGTGTCCGTCCCACGCCATAATAGCCGTATGTCTCGTCGGCTGTGATGACATGCGTCTCATACGGTCCCCAGATGCTCTTCGAACGTGAGCAGAGTGTGCGGCCGTTGGGCTTGTAGTCTGTCGATATGAGGTAGTACATGCCGTCAATCTTGTACATGTGATGCCCCTCACCGACACCGTTGCCCTCAGGAATGATGACACGGTCGGTACCTTCCACGGGACCGCTCATGTCAGGCTTCAGTTCCGTACAATGCACCTCACCATACTTGTGAATGGCATAAATCTTGCCATCGTCGTCGAAGAGTACCGATAGGTCGTAGATGTTACCCTTCATGTTCTGATGCTTCCACGGTCCACGGATATCTTTCGAGGTGTAGCATTGCAACCCCTTGCCGTTGACATTCGAGAAAACGTAGAATTGTCCGTTGGCATAGCGGATGGCGGGAGCCCAGATGCCCTGACCGTATATCTCCTTGTGGTTCTTCAGCGAGAAGGCGTCGTCCTTGAAGTCAAAACGGTCAAAGCAATAGCTGACATTCTCCCAGTTCACCAGGTCCTTCGAGTGCAGGATGACGAGTCCTGGAACGGTGTGCATCGTGGTTCCTGCCAGATAGTAGTCGTCGCCCACACGGATGATGTCTGGATCGGAGAATTCGTCATAGAACAATGGGTTGGTAAACGTGCCGTTACCATTATCTGCCGTCCACGACTGTGCGCTTGACGATAGATGGAAGATGGCAGATGTAATAAGTATGGTCAGTAATCTGCGCATAGTTCTTAACTCTTAGTTTTTTTTATTTCTTGATGCGATAGATGCGGAATGTCATCGCTGGCAGCTGGTCGTTGATGACCGACTGTTTCTTGGCGACCTCTATGGCTATGCTCCCCTTCTTGGGGGTAATCAGCTCTGGACGCTGGATGCTGTTCTCGTCATCCATGCCCTTGTGCGTCAGTGTCAGGGTATGAGCAGTCGTTGCACCGCTCAAGTCCTTCAGGTTCAGTGTGATGGGCTGTTCGGCCTTTGATGTGTTCACCACTTTGACAATGACCTCGTTGGCATTCTTGTCGAATGCGGCAGAGGCAAACAAACCGTTCTGTCCCTCCTGGTTGGCAACGGGTACGCCAATGGTCTTCTTGCCATTCTGCTTGGGGGTGGTTAGCTGTAGCACGTTAGTGCCCTTGTTGGTGGCATACATCTGCTGCACGTAGTAGCTGACAGTCTTGAACATCTGTGTCTGGTCGTACCATATCTGGTCAGGACGCCACTGCCAGCCATCAACATGTGCGAAGAGTGGGGCAGGGGTGGTCATGTGTACAATGTCGGCATTACGCTCAAAACCCGTCATGTGGGCAGCCTCGAGGATAGCGGCCTCGTAGTGGTTCCACTTCTTGCCCTTGCCGTGACAGGCATATTCGCCAGCAAACACCTTCGGACCCTTGCGGTCGTACGAGTCGTAGCGCAGTCCGTGGGTCAGGAACCACTGCTCGTTACGGTAGTAGTGCTCGTCATAGAGGTCCACCTTCAGCTCCTTCATACGTGGCTGCAGCAGGTCGAAGTCCCAGCCTTCCGAGTTCGGTCCTGTAGTGCCGATGAGTTTCAGCTGTGGATACTTGGCACGCAGGGCATCGCTGAATTTCTTCAGTCGTGAGGTGAACACGGGTCCGTAGCCGCCATGCTTCTCGTCGTAGTCCCACTGTTCGTTGCCCACGCCCAGATATTTCAGGTTGAAGGGTTCGGGGTGTCCCATATCGGCACGTACCTTACCCCATTTGGTGTTGACGTCGCCATTGGCAAACTCCACCAGATCCAGCGCATCCTGAATGTATGGACCGAGATCGTCGAGTGCTGCGTGTACGCCAGGCTTGGTGGGGTCGGGGTTCTGGAACTGACAGCTCAGTCCGCACGAGATGACGGGCAGCGGTTCTGCACCGATATCTTCAGCCAGCTGGAAGAACTCAAAGAATCCCAGGCCGTACGACTGGTAGTAGTCAGGGAAGTAGCGGTGGTCGAAGGTGTACTCCCAGCGGTTATGGTTCAGCGGACGGTTCTCTACGGGTCCCACGCTGTTCTTCCACTGGTAGCGCTCGTCCAGCGAGCTACCCTCTACGATACATCCGCCAGGGAAACGGAAGATGCCTGGGTGCAGGTCTTCCAATGCTTGTGCCAAGTCTTGGCGCATGCCATTCGTGCGGTTCTTGTATGTGTTGACAGGGAATAGCGAGATGTGCTCCAGACAAACGCTGTTCGGACCGTGCAGGTATATGCGCAGCTTGGCGTGCTTCAGCGTCTTCTTGGGTGTCAGCATGACGGTATATTTCTCCCAGCGCGTCGAGTTGATTTCCAGCCTCTGCTCGGCTATCTCCTGACGCTCGCTCATGGCGTTTTCTTCGATGAGCTGAATGCGGATGTTGGCCTTATTCTTAGGCGCCTTAGCCCATACCGTGAAGCGGTATTGTTCGCCCTTCTTCACGCCAATGCCGAAGTAGCCTTCGTTAGTCAAACCGGTACGACGGTCGCGATGTCCTGGGTCACTCAGCTCTACGTAGTGCGGACAACGCTGGAATGGTCCGTCGTCCTTCACGTCCACACAGCCAAAGGCTTGCCAGCCCATCAGATGCTGTGGAAACTCGAACGAGCGGTTCTTTACCAGTTCGCCATACAGGCCACCATCAGCGGCATAGTTGATGTCCTCGAAAAAAATACCATACATGGTCGACTGGATGGGCGCACCCAACTTCTTCGTGTTCACGTCCATTGTCAACTGTCCCATAGCCGCTAATGCTGCTCCCATGACGACTGCCAGTGATAATAACCTTTTCTTCATTTGCTTTATTTTTCTGTGTTGTTTTTGTTCGCTTGTTTATTAATGCTGCTAAGATACTCAGTATTTATAGAAACTCCATGTTTGTCCGTTTTTATCCAACACCAGTTTGTCTTTCTCCAGCGTCACTATTCTCATTCGGACGTTGTTGATAGGCTTGAAACCGAACGAATCTTCGACGATGACGGTATCGTTCTTTTCCCCCTTTTTCGAGTAATACTGCATGAAGAGACTGTCGCCCTGGTGTTGGAAATTGCCGTAGATATCACCCATATTCAAATCTTTTATCCATACGATAGACCCTGAAAAACTGATGTATTTCGTGTCTGAGTTGTCCATGCGCCACTGTCCGAACAGGTCGCCAGCGTCACCACCCTCCTGACAGGATGTAAGAAGTAAGATGGATGATGCTAGAAGGAGTATGCTCTTAAAGTATTTTGCCATGATAACCGATTTTAATGTTAAACGTGTTGCAGTCGCCGTAGATATTGCCCTTGTCGAAAGCATAGGCGGCAGAAAATTGCCAGGGGCCCGTGACGTAGATACCCTGTAGCATGGCGTCGAATGAGTGGTGCTTCTCAGACAATGGAATGGCGTATGTGCCCCAACCCTCACGATACGAGCCTTTGACGAGGTACGACAAGTGGTCGGTAATCTCACCGTTGACGCCTACGTGCCAAGCCTTGACACGGTTGTCGCGAAATTCTGCAAAGCCGTCTTTATTATAGATTGGTGAGGCGAGCAGTGCATTGCCTTGCGCCATACCATAGTGGTCGTAGGCCCCATATAGCATGTGGTTGTAGTAGTTGTCATTGCCCGTCACGAGTTCGGTAATCTGACTGCGAATGGGTTCCGGGTAGTCACCGCTGTCCCAGTGCAAGGGTCCAGACTGGTTGGTGGTCTGCAGATATTCCACGACAGCGCCACGAACATACTGGCGACCCTCAGCCTTGTTCTTGTATTCGATGCCCCACAGGCCATCCCAGCCGTTGCCTTTGCGCATGCCCGATCCGTCTTCGAAGATGTCGTCGACGTAGGCCTGCACCTGATGGTCTTTGTTGATGTTCCAGCCCAGCTGAATGGTCATCGACCCCAGATGATTACCATATACCCAGTCTTCCAATGCTTCGTTTTCATAGTAGTTCTTGTCGCCTGTAGGCAATATCGCCTTCCAGAATGCTTTCAGGTTGGTGGGTTTCTTTTTCACCTCCATGACGCCCGTTTCCGTCGAGTATCCTGTACCTCCAAACAGCGCCACATGCTCAATGCCAGCCGTTATGAAGATGGCCTTCTCAGGATTGGTGCGGAAGTAGAGGTGTTTCTGGTGGTACATCGCGCCTGTGGCATAGCGGATGTTGCCGCTGCCTTCACGATAGAACTGCTTTTCACGATAGTCGCTGTCCATCAGTTTGCCATAGCCAAAGTCGGCATTGATCTGCAGCCACCCCTTGGTATAGGGAACCGTCCAGAACCCGTTGGTGCCTACATGCACCTGGGGTACGGGCTTGGCATTATTGCCTTTGGCAACGGCTCCGCTCGACAACAGTGGGTCGCGCAGCACGGGCTGTAACTCACGGGCGCCAGCCTCCAAGAAGAAGTTCCTCCAACTCAGGTTCACGAAGCACTGTTGCAAGTATGCCTTGTGGTCGGCATGTACGGAGGCTACTACATCGACAGCTCCCGTCAGCTTCCAGTCCTCAGCCAGCTGGTGTTCTGCATTGACAGCACCACGCAGATAGGCCGTATTCGGACGTGTTGCCAGCACATGATGGCGATTAGTGGCCAATTGGTAGGCCGTAAAGTCGCCAGAGCCCACAGCTGCCTCCGTCGTCAGGTCGTAGTCCACCTGTGTCTGAGCCTCTGCATAGCTCATGGCTAAACTACATAGAATGAATGATATGCATAAATGTCGTCTCATGTCTATTATTATTTGTTTGCAAAGTTACGAAAAGTTGAGCGTAAAACAAAGAAACTCGTTTCTTTTTTTGCCGAGACGGAGTAATTTTATGTCGCGTTCCATTGTTTTAGCTTATATTGCAATAATCTATTTGCAAAAGTAAGAAATAAAAATGAAAGTACAAAATTTTTGAGAGGTAAAATGAAATATTCGGTACTTTGGTACGCGGTACTTTGGTACTTTTTGCCGAAAATTATTGGTTCAAGGGAAGACAGAAGATAAGTGAGTGATAAATGTTAAATTATTTAATAGTTATATATAATATTTATATTATATATAACTATTCTATCCGTCTGTGCATTTAAAAAACACCAAAAAGTACCAAAGTACCAAGTACCAAAGTACCATTTTGGTGTCCCCTTTGGCCTCGTGAGCCTGTCATGCTCGGACCTCTTAAGGCGTCTGCTCGGAGCTCGAAGCCCACGAGCTCGGACCTCGTGGCCCTTCTGCACGGAGCGCGTGAGGGGAGGGCTCACACAGAAGCTGCTTTATTCTCACACAGAGACACGGAGTTACACGGAGCATTTTTGTGCAAAATTAGGGCGAAAAATAGGGGTCGAAAAAGGCGGATTTTGGGCACTAAATTTGGAGCGAAGCGATAAATTGTGTACCTTTGCAGTGCAATTGAGAACCAAGCGCGCAGGTATCGAGAGAGCACAAAAACTAAACTAAAACTAACTAACTAAAAACTTAAAATTATGGCAGTAAACAAGATTTCAATGGCGATTAACTATCGCAAGAACAAGAGTACCCGACTCTCTTCGGGTGGAAAGTATTACGCTGAGGTAGACCGCCAGAAGACGCTGTCGACGCGCGGACTGGCCCAGCACCTGAAGGACCACAACTGTATGGTGGGTCGCGACGCCATCATGGCGGTGCTGATCAAGCTGTCGGAGTGCGTTCCCGAGCTGGTGGCACAGGGCGTGGGCGTGAAGCTGGACGGACTGGGCATCTTCTACCCCTCGGTGCTGAACGAGAAGGGCGGTGCTACTGAGGCCCAGATGCTGGACAAGACGTTCAACCCGACCTCGATCATCAAGGGCATCCGCCTGCGTTTCACCCCTGACTCGAGCGAGATGGACAACCTGACCTCGAAGCAGTTCCTGACCCGCAACGTGGCTCCCGAGTCGCAGAACATCGTGGACGTCGAGAAGCGCACCGTCGATGGTAAGCAGGTCAGCATTCAGACGCTGATAACCCTCGAGGACTTCCGTAACCCGAACGGGGCCAGCGCACCTGAGAGTGGCAGCCAAAACCAGGGCGGTAGCGGTAACGAAGGCGGTAACACCGGAGGCAACGAAGGTGGCAACACGGGCGGTAACACCGGAGGCACTACCGGTGGCGAGGAAGGCGGAATGTAATTGATGGCGTATGAAGAAGACTCGTCTGATTGAGATTGCGGTGAAGATGGTAGTAGCCGCACTCACAGCCTTCCTGACGGCACTGACCACTACGTCGTGCATGGGCCGAGGACCGTTCTAACGTGAAAAACAGGCCTTGGCGGTTTACCGCTTATAATTCAGGGCAGCACCGATGGCTGTGCAGAATTCGGCGTGCTTGGGGATGTGGAAGTGGACGCCATAGAGCTTCTCAAGCATGGGGTAGATTTCCTTACATTGGGGTAGGAGGGTGAGGTTGCCAATGAGCACGAAGTCCTTGATGCCTGAGTTGAGGGCTGACAGGATGGCTGCAGAGCCGATGGTCTGCAGCACCATAACGATGATGCCCAAAGCCAGGTCCTCCTTGGGGGCGTCGTACTGGGCCTTGGAGAAGAGTGAGGCGGTGGCATCCATAGGGAGTCCGGGTAGGGGATGGGTAGAGATGTCGCCAATCTGCAGATTGATGTTGTGGATGTCGCCCTGCATGGCGAGGCTCTGAATCTGCTTGGGATCGCGCGTGTTCAGCATGACGCGGCTGAGGCCCTGCAGCGTGCCACCACCGATACCAATGCCTCCGATATGCTTGATGTTGTCGCCATCGCACTGTACGAAGCTGGTACCAGTACCCATGGAGACGACGATGGCTTTAGTCAGACCACTCTCGAAACGGGCACCAAGACCATCGGCCACAAACTCGTCGACCTTCTGTGTGGGAATGCCGTAGAGCTGCTCGTCAACAAAACCTGCACCGACACCCGTCAGCATGACCTGCTCGACATCCTTCAGCTCGATCTTGTTGTCGTGCAGATACTTGCCGAAGGCACCATAGAGTGAAGTGACCTGGTCGGCTGCCGTAATGCGGATAGGGGAGAGCACGCGACCTTCGCGCAGTCCTACAATCTTCGTGGTAGATATGCCAACGTCTATTCCAATAATGATTCCCATATTCCTGTTGTTGAAATTTGATGGTGCAAAGTTACGAAGTTTTATTGATATTCGCAAATAATTGGCAAAAGAAAAACCCCTGCTAGAGAAATCTCTAAGACAGGGGTTCATAATGAAAGGA
>CAMVOS010000021.1 GCA_947169185.1 uncultured Prevotella sp. | reverse complement strand
TTAGATATTATCTCTTTTTTTGCAAATATACCTATTAAAGCGCGAAAAAAAAAAACCAGCCAAAAGAATTTTGAAAGTTGTTGTCCCCAAAGTCTTTATGTGTCCTCAAAACGGAATTTACTCCAACAAACA
Organism: uncultured Prevotella sp.; assembly: GCA_947169185.1. Lineage (GTDB taxonomy): Bacteria > Bacteroidota > Bacteroidia > Bacteroidales > Bacteroidaceae > Prevotella. The sequence continues at coordinate 44,617 of CAMVOS010000021.1, read as the reverse complement.
GCCATTTCTGCTGATCAAAAGGGTGATTTTAAAGAAAGTTTTGTATCTTTGCAGTCGATTTACAACAACACAAAAAAATGGAATATCAATCACTAAACGAATCGGCCCGGATGATGGCCAACGACAAGCGACGCTCTATTTATATTGATAAGGTGGAAAGCGGATTGCCCCGCTGGCTCATCGAAGTAGGCTTTGTGTTCTTTGTGATACAGGCATTCAACACCTCGTATGACATAGCCGAATGGGTGAATGCCAATGGATTTCAGGTTCCGGTTTGGCTGATTGTTCTGGCGGGCGACATGATACTCTATTATGCCATGATGCGTGGCATGAAGCCGTTGGTCAGACCTTTCACCGTGTTGTGGTGGATATTTATAGCGGTTGTTGCTGCAGGCGACACCACCTCCATGTTCCCAGAGTCCGTCATCGACCTGGCACTGGCCGTTGCTACACCGCTGGTCTATCTGCCCCTCGGCATCTCCATCGCCTTTTTCTATCGCAGCTGGCTGCAGTGGGTAGGTATTCTGATGGTGGCCCACATGGTGGCCATGATTATTTTCCCCATCATGCTCTACGACCTGATTCCTTACGTCATCGTAGACATCATAGGCATCGCAGTTGTTATTGCCCTTGGCTGGACGATGCGAAAAGTGTTAGTTTGATTCCACTCTGACCACTTCGGTCTGAGTGTGCTGGCGGTATTGAGCGGGAGTGACACCAATACGCTTCTTGAATTCGGTCTGGAAGGTGGTGCGTGACACGAAACCCGCCTCCTTGCTGACGGCATCGACAGACCATTGTGGGTTTTCCTTGAGTAGTTCGCAGGAGTAGAGTATACGTTTCTCAGTCAAGTAGTCATAAAGACGCTCGTAACGCGTGGAGTCTTTCAATAATTGCTTCAGCTTCTTCTGAGTCAGGCCTAATTTCTGTGACATCTTCTTGATGTCCAAATCCGGGTCGCAGAACATACGGCTCTCAGTAACCTGCAAATCAACCCAAGCACGGAGCTCGTCATCGTTCATGTCCTGGATGTCCTTGATGTTCTCACGCAGCGATTTTGTCTTCTCCTGAAGTTCTGTCACCTTGTCTATTGTCCTCAGTTGCTCTTTCAATTCCTCAAGGGCTTTCTGGTGCTCAACGGTATCCTCCTTCAAACTTTCCACCTCATTGGCCAAATGACTGTTGTCTCTCATCAGTTTGTCGTTGTTCTTCAAAACGCGATTGGTCTGCCTATATGTAATAAAGATACTGATAGCAACTGCTACCAGAAAGGCCAGAAACACGGCAAATATCAAAATGGAGTTTCCTGTCATCGGGTCTCTAATTCAATTTTCAGGTACAAAATTAGTACTATTTTTTGAAATGAAGCCCGCTTGACTTAAAAACCTTCCGTTTTGTTGTCCCCAAAACATAATTTTGTCCCCTAAAGCCAAAACATTCTAACCCCAATACCATAAATAGACTATAACAATCAGCCCGCTACCACAAACGGATAGCGGGCTGAATTATGTTTAAGAAGGTAGCGAGGCTTATGCCTTAGCTACTTCGTCGTTATTCTCTTCGCGGATGTTACGACCCATCACGAGGAAGGCTGTAGGCGCAGCGATGAACAGTGATGACAGGGTACCGAAGACAACACCGAGAATCATGGCGAACGAGAAGCTGCGGATGCTATCACCACCGAGGATGAAGATACACAGCAACACGAGCAGCGTCGTGACAGAGGTATTGATGGTACGAGCCAGCGTCTGGTTCAGCGAGTCGTTGAACAGCTGCTGACGGTCGCGCTTGCCATAGAGCTGGAAGTTCTCACGGATACGGTCGAAGACGACCACCTTATCGTTGATAGAATAACCAATCACCGTCAGGATAGCACCGATAAATACCTGGTCGATTTCGAGCGACATGGGTACCCAGCCCCACAATACGCTGTAGAAGCCGATAACCACCAATGCATCGAGAGCCAGGGCAATAGTAGCACCAGTAGAGTAAGCTACATTGCGGAAACGCAGCAGGATGTAGAGGAAGATGGCAAACAGGGCGATGATGACGGAGATGATAGCACCGTAAGTGATGTCCTTAGCCACAGCGGGACCAACCTTTGCCGAGCTGATGATAGAACCACCCTCGCGGACGTCAGGATTCTTGAAGTCCTCGACCTTGGCCTGGCTGACGAAGCCACCCTTCTTCAGAGCGTTGTAGAGAATGGTCTCTGCCTTGTCGTCGACCTCAGGATTGTTAGACTCGATGTCCCAGTTGGTGCTGACACGGATGGTCTTGCCATCGGTACCGAGTGCGATGACAGAGGTGTTAGCCTCCTTACCGGCATTCTCGCCAACGGTGTTGACGAAAGCACCAGCCAAAACCTGACGAACCTCCTCAACGTGTGTCTCCTTATCGAGGGTCACCACGTAGTTACGACCACCAGTGAAGTCGATGCTCTGGCTCAAGCCACGAACGAAGAACGAGCAGATGAACACAATAGCAGCAACACCCCAGATGGCGAACGACTTCTTGTACATACCCATGAAGTTGTACTTGGCGTTCTGCATGAGGTTCTTTGAGTAGCCGGTAACGAAGGTGAGGTCGAGCCACTTGTCCTTCTTCAGGCGGTTCTCGTAGACCAGACGGGTCAGGAACACAGCGGTGAAGAACGAGCAGAAGATACCGATGATCCAGGTGGTGGCGAAGCCCTTGACAGGACCTGTACCGAAGAACAGCAGGATGAAACCGGTGATCAGAGACGTGACGTTAGAGTCGAAGATGGCACTGAAGGCGTTAGAGTAACCCTTCTGGACAGCCTCCTTCATACCCAAGCCACGCTTCAGTTCTTCCTTGATACGCTCGTAGATCAGCACGTTGGCATCCACAGCCGTACCCAGTGTCAGCACGATACCTGCGATACCAGGCATGGTCAGAGCAGCCTGGAACGACGTCAGAATACCCAGCGTGAAGAACAGGTTGAAGAGCAGGGCGATATCGGAAAGAATACCGGGGATGAAGCCATACAGCATGATCATGTAGATCATCAGCAGCACGAAGGCCACGATGAACGAGATGATACCCTGCTGGATAGACTGAGCACCCAGTGAGGGACCAACGACCTCTTCCTGTACGATACGTGTAGGAGCGGGCATCTTACCAGAGTTCAGCGTGTTGGCCAAGTCCTTGGTGTCCTCGATGGTGAAGTTACCAGTAATCTGCGAGTTACCACCGTCAATCTGAGTCAGGATACGGGGAGCAGAGTAAACAGCGTCGTCGAGCACGATGGCTACGCCACGACCGATGTTCTGCTTGGTAATCTGGCTCCAACGACGAGCACCGTCAGAGTTCATCTGCATAGAAACAGAGGGGTGACCCATCTGGTCGAAGTCGTCCTTAGAAGAGGTGATGACGTCACCCTCCAGCGGAGCACGACCATTTGGCTCGGTAATCTTCAGGGCATACAGGGCGAAGATGTCACCACGGGTGTTCTCGCCACCGAAATCCTCAGCCTTGGCACCCCAGCGCAGCTTGCACTCGGCAGGCAGAACGCTGGCAGCGATGTCAGAATAGATAACCTTGTTGACATCAGCGGTATCGCGAGCACTGGCATAACCAACGATAGCCAGACCCTGTGGAACAGGCTGGAACACAGCGAACAGCGGATTCTGCTTCAGAGCCTCAGCCTTATTCTTGGCATCAGCAGCCTTGTCAGCCTTCTTGCCAGCAGCCAGCTTAGCGGCCAGGTCATTGGCAGCAGCAGCGGCAGCTGTGGTATCGACAGCAGCAGTGTCAGCAGCAGCGACAGCAGTGGTGTCAGCCTCGGCATGACCACCAAGGGCAGCATACTTCTGGTTCAACTGAGCCAGCAGCGGATAGATTTCCTGTGAGTTATAGGTCTCCCAGAATTCGAGGTTTGCAGAACCCTGCAGCAACTTACGAACACGCTCGGGCTCCTTAACACCAGGCATCTCGACCATGATACGGCCAGACTGTCCCTCAAGCTTCTGGATGTTGGGCTGAACGACACCGAACTTATCGATACGGTTACGAACAACGTTGAACGAGTTATCGACGGCAGACTGTACCTCAGTACGCAGCGCACTCTCAACCTCAGAGTCGCTGGACTGGGTGCTCACCTTGCCCTTCATCTGCTGGGTAGCAAACACAGCGGCCAAGGGACGGCCGTTGGCATTCTTCTTCCAGTGCTTGATAAACAGGGAGATGAAGTCGTCCTGACTGGTCTCCTCTTCCTTCTTGGCATCCTCGAGGGCCTTGCGATAGGCTGCATCGGTCTTGTGGTCGGCCAGCACGTCGACAACGTCAGGCACAGAAACCTCAAGAATCACGTTCATACCGCCCTTCAGGTCAAGACCCAGGCCAATTTCCATCTCACGGCACTGCTTGAATGAATAGATTCCGCAGTACACTTTCTCATTCATGATTGAGTCGAGATACTCCTGACCAGCCTCCTCACCCATGGCAGCAGCCTTACTTTCGTAGTGGCGTGTTACGAATGAGAAGGAAAGGTAGAAGCAGCAAACGAGAATCAGAATGACTGCAATAAATTTTACAATTCCTTTGTTTTGCATTTTGTTTATTATATTGTTTTAATTTATGATTCCGCTATTTTAGCCTGCAAATATACGCATTTTTCTTCACATACCGAAATTTATCTGCAATTTTCGTGCATTTTTCGTTATTTTCATACCATTTTTAACCAACAAAGTATAGGATAATGGTCACTTGCGTCCATTTCATCGTCAACTTTGCAGTTATATGGTTGCAGTTGCTTAGAACAGAAAATATGGTCGATACGGAGCGAGAAAGCTTTCTGATTATATGACAAACCGATGCCACGACCGGTCTCTCGGAAACAGTCGGTAAGCTGTTCAGCCATCTTATGACGCGAATAGGAAATGGGGTTGTCATTGAAGTCGCCACAGACAACGACCGGATACTGGCTATGCGCTTCGACATAGCTCAGCACTGCCCTGATTTGTCCAGAGCGCTTGGCATTAGCCTCAGCAAGTTTTATCAACAAGGCCTTCGATTCCTCACGTGCTGAATCCGTCGGCAGTTCGCCTTTGATAATCTGCCGGTACTGAGCACGGTCGTCATTGTTCAGATGACAACTCTCGAAGTGGTTGTTCACCACCACCAGCGTATCGCGACCCACCTTCAGCCACCACGCCACACTGCCGTTGGCCAGAGAGGAATACTCGATGCGCTCGCGCTTAATGATAGGGAAGCGCGTATGAATGCCAAGCGCATTGAAACTCTGAGGGTTATAGGCTATCACCACAGTGTCGTTATACGCCCAATGCTTCTGGTATTCCTGAAACACATTGCGTCGCCAGGTATCGATATCTTCCTGTACACACACAATATCAGGCTGCTCCTCCGTCAGATACTTCAGCACCGTCTCGAAGCCTTGATCGTAGCGGTAGTTGCCGCCATAACCACAGACATTATACGACAGCAGTTTCAGCGCACCATCGGGCAGATCTTTGCTTGCATTGAGAGGCATATATATACTAATAGGAACATACGCGCACACAAAGCCGAGCACCGAGATCCATATCATACGCCACTTGAAGATGAGCCAGAAGAAAAGAAAAGCCAGGTTCACCAACAGGAAGAAAGGAAACGACATGCCCACCGTCGACAGCAGCGGGTGGTCGGCAGGATTCAGTCTGTCACTATAGCCCACCAGCAACATCGTAATGGCTGTTACCACATTGGCACCAGCAAACATCTGGACAGTAAATTTCTTCAGCTGCTTAAACATGGTCGGAATATCGGAATATCGAAATATCGAAAATCGGAATATCGGAATTACGATTTCCTACTCTGGTCAAACAGTTTCTTTTTCTCTTCCTGAGTCAGACTGTCGTAACCACTCTTGCGTATCTTGTCGAGAATAGCATCGACCTCTTCCTGATTCTTACGTTGGCGGGTATTATACTCCTCGTCAGTCTCACGACGCGGATCGGTATGCTCAGCCTTCATATTTTGCTGGTTCTGGCGAGCGTCGTACTTACGCTTCAGATTGTCGAAAAACTCCTGTCCCCTGCTCCTACCAAAGCTGCTCGACGAATCGGGATGTTTCTGCCAGTACTTGATCATGAGGAAACCAAAGAGCATGCCACCCAAATGCGCCATGTGAGCCACACCATCGCCAGGGCCACTCATAGCCGAGAACAGTTCGATGGCGATATAACCCACGATAAGCCACTTGGCCTTGATGGGGAACGGGAAGGGAATGATAAACAGACGCTCGTTAGGGAATATCATACCGAATGCCAACAAAATGCCATACACCGCACCCGAGGCACCAATGGTAGTCCAGAGATTGATGTAAGCATCAGTTGTCATCTGGACGCCACCGGCACTAACATACTGATAAGCGGAGATATTCTCCATGGAATAGGTAATATACTGCACCAATTCCTGGGTAACGCCGGCACCAATTCCACAGCAAATGTAATAAAAAAGGAATTTTTTAGGACCCCATACACGCTCTATCACCGAACCGAACATCCACAAGGCAAACATATTAAACAAAATATGTGTAAAGCCCCCGTGAAGAAACATATAGGTGACAAACTGATAGACGTGAAATTCACTCGCTAAGAAGAAGTGAAGTCCCATCAGTCTGGTCAGGTCGATGCCACTGCGCTCGAGCACAAAAGTTGCTATGAACGCCAAGACATTCACCACCAGCAGATTCTTGGTCATTGTAGGTATATTGTTCATCTTGCCATTTACTGATTTACTGATTTACCATTTAATGATTTATCGATGACGTTGTATCGTTTTTTCGATTTTGCGCACAAAATTACGAAAAATATCTGTTTTAATGCACAAAAATGGGCTATAACACACTTTTTTTCAATAAAAACATAATTTTTTTTGAATTTTTGTTTGTTTTGTCAAAGGATTCTCTTATATTTGCACAAGAAAAAAATGACTTAAACCATTTATATTCACTTTTAAAACAACAAAATTATGAACAAGACAGAATTAATTGAGAAAATCGCAGCAGGTGCAGGTTTAACAAAGGCTGACTCTAAGAAGGCTCTCGACGCTACTATCGAGGCTATCAAGGGTGCTCTGAAGAAGGGTGACAAGGTACAGCTCGTTGGTTTCGGTACATTCGATGTAGTTAAGAAGCCCGCTCGTGAAGGTATCAACCCCGCTACCAAGCAGAAGATCAAGATTGCTGCCAAGAAGGTTGCTAAGTTCAAGGCTGGTGCAGAGCTCGCTGACGCTGTAAAGTAATCTGCATTTTGTAAATAAAAAAGAAAAAGAGGTTTCCACTGGAAACTTCTTTTTTTATTTTTCCGCATGTTTCTTCCGTTTTTAGAAGAATTGTCGTACCTTTGTACCCACAAAACAATTCTGCTAAAAATGGAAAAAGGTGTTCTACATGAGATAACCCCATTGGGTGAGAACGATTTTATGTATGTGGCTGATCGTCGCAAGAAAGAGTTCGACTACCCGATTCACTGTCATGAAATCATGGAGCTGAACTTCGTGGAAAACGCTGCTGGCGCCCGTCGCGTGGTTGGCGACAACAGTGAAGTCATAGGTGACTATGACCTTGCGCTCATTACAAGTAGCGATTTGGAACACGTATGGGAACAGCATGAGTGTAAGAGCGGTGACATCCATGAAGTTACCATACAGTTCTATTTACACTTCGAGGATGAGCACACACCATTCCGCACAAATCCCTACAAAAGCATCTATCAGATGATGATGCGCGCCAAGCGAGGTCTTGCCTTTCCGATGTCAGCCATCATGAAAGTCCGTGACCGCCTGCTAAATATCGCTTCCATAGACGACAAGTTTTACATGGCGCAGGAGCTTTTTCATATCCTCTATGAGTTATCTAAATTCGACGATGCCCGTGAGTTGTCATCCTCGACCTTTGCCAAGGTGGAAGTAAGCAGTGACTCGCGTCGTGTATTGAAAGTGAAAGAATATATCCTTACACATATCAACGACAACCTTCGCCTTGAGCAGTTGTCGGACCTTGTGGGAATGACCCCTACGGCCTTCAGCCGCTACTTCAAGTTGCACACGGGCAAGAACCTCTCAGAATATATTGTCGACATCCGATTGGGACATGCAGCCCGACGTTTGGTCGACACCACTGACAGTGTCAGCGAAATCTGCTGGGACTGCGGCTTTAACACGTTGAGCAATTTCAACCGCCTGTTCCGCAAGCGCAAGGGATGCAATCCAACAGAATTCCGCGAGAAATACTGTAAGACAAAGGTTATAATATAATAATATGAAATGATGAGAACACTGACTACATTATTGCTGATGGCAATGGTGCTGCTGACGGGCTGCTCGAAGAAAGAGGGCGAGAAGGTCACGGGCTTTGTAGAACGGAAAGATGCGGGCTTTGTGCTTGACGGTAAGGAATACCGCTATGTAGGCACCAACTTCTGGTATGGTGCCATACTCGGTTCTGAGGGACAGGGCGGCAACAGGGCCAGACTGTGTCGCGAACTGGACAAGTTACACGAGCTGGGACTGAACAATCTGCGCATTCTGGTAGGTAGTGACGGACTGCGCGGGGTGACGACCAAAGTGGAGCCCACACTGCAGGAAGCACCGGGTGTATATAACGACACCATACTGGCAGGGCTGGACTATCTGCTACAGCAAATGGGCGAGCGAGGCATGAAAGCCGTGCTCTATCTGAATAATGCGTGGGAGTGGAGCGGAGGATACGGCTTCTATCTGGAACAAGCAGGAGCAGGCAAGGCACCACGTCCCAACGAGACCAGTTATCCGGAATACATGAACTTTGTCAGCCAGTTCTCGACAAACAGCAAGGCTCAGGAGCTCTTCTTCCAGTATGTTCGCGACATCATTGGCCGTACCAACCGTTATACCAACGTGGCATACGTGGACGACCCCACCATCATGTCGTGGCAGATAGGCAATGAGCCACGTGCCTTCAGCGAGGAGGCCAAGGCACCCTTCGTGAAATGGCTGAGCAAGACGTCAGAGCTGATACGCAGTTTGGACAAAAAGCACCTTATCAGCATTGGCAGCGAGGGTATCTGGGGTTGTGAGATGGACTCTGCCCTATATGAACAGATCTGCGCAGATCCCAATATAGACTATATGAACGCCCACGTGTGGCCTTACAATTGGAGCTGGGCACACAAGGACTCGCTGCAAGAGAACGTGGAGCGTGCCTGCAAGAATACTGCAGACTACATCCGTCGCCATACCGCCATTGCCGAGCGTCTGCAGAAGCCACTGGTCATTGAGGAATTTGGTTATCCACGCGACGGATTCGCCTTCGCACCAGGTTCGCCCACTATAGGGCGCGATCGCTATTATAACTTTGTGTTCTCACTCATCAAGAGCGAGCCAATGGTTTACGGCTGCAACTTCTGGGGATGGGCTGGCGAAGCACGTCCTTCACACGAGCAGTGGCTGGTAGGCGATGACTACTGCGGTGACCCTGCACAAGAACAGCAAGGGCTGAACTCGGTATTCGACTGCGACACCACCACGCTGAAAATCATCTCTTCAAATACAAGCCATTGACATCGTGTAGGAACAGCGTCATACGGTCATTATAGAACTTGACGAAATCAGAAACTGACTGTTGGCCAGGATAAGGGGCATAATAGTGCCCTGGCTGATTGTGGGCATTACGCCAAACGAGCACATAGCAGATAGGATATTTCGCCAATACGGGCGCTAAGGTCTTGGTCCACCAGTCTTTTACCTTGATACCCTCATAGCCCGTCTCTGTCAGCGCAACGGCCTTCTGATGCTGCTTAGACACACGACAAACCATCTCAAGGTTCTTGTCCAACAGAGTGGCAAAACCTGCTATTTGTGTCGTATCCGCATCAGGCGCAGCACAATAATAGTCGAGTCCTATAAGGTCGATGATATCATCACCCGGATAATGTTCCAGATACTTAGCCTCATCAGCAGTAGGAGTGGCTTCTGACGAGTAGGCATAAAGGACATTAGCGACATCCTTTTCCTTCAGTCGTTCGGTCAGCATTCTCCAAAGCTCCTTGGTCTGACCTTTCCGCAGACGCAGCATCACTGGAACTTTCACGCCATAGGGTGTTTCCAGTGAGTTCAAAAAATCTGCCACAGGGTCTATCTGCTCCTGACTCGTAATGGTCTGCGACAATGTCCATGAAAGCGACACCATACCCCCTCGGTCGTAATGACGGATGACCTCCTGACGGATACGTTCAAAGGATATGCCATCGAGATTGGCGGAGTCACCTTTTTCGATATTACCAAGGTCAAAACCCAACAAGGCTGGATAGTCGTTACAGACACTCTCTACATCAGAGCGATCTTCATCACCCGTCCAGCCAATGCCATACACCGTATCATCCTGATGACCGAAAAGATAGACACTACTGTCACCCAGAGCCTTTAGGTTTATCAACAGGTTCTCAGTACGCTGAGTACGTCCGCTGTCAGCCAACGGGTCCTCTGCTTTATTTTTATTGCCGCCACACGAGGCGAAAACCAAGGTGGCGGCAATAATTACAAGAATATTCTTCATTTCCAAATATTACTCAGCTTCAGGAGAGTGCGTCCAAATGGTGTCGAAGTTATAGTAGGAATCATCCGTACAAGCCTTAATCATCATCGGAATCAGGTCCTGACTATTGTTGATAAAAGCACCAGTAGCATGGTCTACGTAACCAAGCGCTTCAACATTACGTAGTTCTCCATCAACGAGTTCAGGATGAACAACTCCTTGGACGTTGTTATCCCAAATGAACATCGGGATACCAGCCAAATTAGCACATTTACAGAAGTACTCCAAATAGTACTTACGGAAAGCATTGGCACTTTCTGTCGGGAAGTTGACGCAACCATACTCACCCAAATAGCAGGGAATGCCCTTGTCAATATATGCCGTACGCAACTTATAGATTTGATTGATGATATAATCCTCATTGTTATTAGCCACCGAGTAGTTCGGATGAGCATTATGTCCCCAACTATTAATCTTCAAAGTATCGGCCTTAAGATCCAGGGGTGAAATACAGAAGGCATGTGGGTCATAGCAGTGTACGCCAACCATGATATGGTCATCAGTAGGAATCTTCAGATGTTCAATGGTCAAATCGATATTGGCAGCATAGCCACTGATACCAATCCAACGGGTAGCATTGTTACCACCTGTCTTTCGGATAGCATCGACAGCAAGCTGATTCCATGTATTCAGCATAGCGAACTGGGGTTCAGACCCTTTGCTCCAGTCATCACCGGCATGTATCTCATTGAAGGTCTCGAATATCAGATTGTCGCCATAAGCAGCAAACCTCGTAGCAACCTGTGTCCAAAGCGTGGTAATCAGTTCTGTATATTCCGCTGCTTTCGCAGGAATCAAAGCGGCATTGCCAAGTTCTGCCTCGAAAGAGTCATGGTGAGTATTCAGGATGACATTCAGACCAGCAGCAATAGCGAGATCAACAACGCCAGCCACCTCGTTGAGATAATCAGCATCAATCACATTATTCTCACCCATGTGGTTAGTCCATGTCGTAGGGATACGTACAGACTTTGCACCTGCTGCAGCAAGCGCATTGAATGTAGCAGCCGTGGGCGTTGCCTTATCCCAGTAACCATAGTCCATGTTACTGGTATCAAAGTGGTTACCCAAGTTCCAACCCCATCCCAACTTCTTGGTCATTTCCGTAACCTTGTTGCTGGGCAAATCCTTAATGGTCCATGTCACGTTGATATCCTTGTCGTAAGCATCACCCTGTGGACCCTTGATGAGTCCTGCAGGAATAATCAAATTCTGCGTCTTGCTGAACGACACATCGGCATAGATAGTCAGCACAGAGTCGGCACCTAATACCAATGCCTTCTTGACGGGCACCCCATTCAGCGTAATCTTATTCAGATTTGCCGTCACAAAGTTCACCCTCTTATCAAATTTGACTTTAATGGTCTTGTCACCATAGAGCAAGACACCACTCTCAGCAGGGGTAATAGAGAGCAGATTAGGCGCCCCTACTACAGGAATCTCATACTGAGCATCCGTGTCGGCGCAGGCTGTGGCAAAGAGTGCCACAGCTGCTATCGACAGTGTATTAAATATCTTATTCAGTTTCATAATGCTTATAGTATTTGTTATTCGATAGTAACTTTAGACAGAACATAATTATCACCAGTGATAACCAATCCGCCATTTGCTATTAAATCTTCCAAAATGAGCGCAGTGAATTGAGTCTCTATAACGCCAGCATCTTCTGGGAAGTCATATTGTCCAGGAATAGGATCGGGGAGTGCACCCCAATTATTTCCATGACGCAGACTAATACAACCCCAGGCACCAGCGGTAATCTTTGTGTAGTAGAAACGGACTGTAGCTCCAGTTTTTACTGTGGACCAATCATAGCCACCCCAAGCGAGTTCTTGGTTGCCAGCCCAACCAGTACATTCCCACGCACCGGACCAAATAGTTTCCTCAAGACTTATGTGCTCATTTAGAACGACCTTAGAAAGAATGTAATTATCACCTGTGATAACTAAGCCTCCATTAACGACAAGATCATCAATAATTGCCTGGGTAAGTTCTACGTCCAAAACAACGTCTCCATCTTCAAGATCGTACTGTCCAGGAATGGGAGCAGGTAATGCGCCCCAGTTGTTTCCATGACGCAAGCTAATGCATCCCCATGAGCCTTGATTTATCTTACGCAGATAAATCTTCAAAGTTGTACCTGCTGTGACTGTTGACCAGTCATAGCCACCCCAAGCGAGTTCTTGGTTGCCAGCCCAACCAGTACATTCCCACGCACCAGACCAAATTGTCGTATAGATTTCTGTGTTTGGCTTAACTGTAATATCATACTCAATCTCACCATTGCTTGAAACAAGTTTCAACTTAGAAGCGGCCTTGGCATTCTCAGGAATAGAGATACTCAAAGTCTTTCCTTTAGCTGAATAAGCGTACTGAGTTTCCGTACCGTTTACATATACATTGGTCAACACATCAGCATTAGCTACAAGAACCGTAAACAATCCACCTGCCTCAGGAATATTATCCTCATTATTGAAATCTGGCATTTCCGTGATGTAGCAAAATACAGCCTCGTCAATCACCAATTCCGGCGCTTCTATCTTATCTTCATTAGCAAGATTCAGTATAGGCTTGCCAGACTTAGCATCCATAGGCACTTTAACGGTAAGCACAGTACCATCAGCCGACACAGCACCCTCCTCTACCATAGCAGTAGCATCACCGAAGGCGACACTCTTTACCAGATCGAGATCGGTACCCTGCATCTGTAATTCTGCACCGGCACTGACAGGGTTGGCATTATATGCAGCAACAACGGGCTTCACCAGTTTAAATGCCACCTCAACAGTCTCACCATTAGCCATCATGAGTTTGAGGTTACCCTCCTTTGCCGTCTCAGGGACAAGAGCGACTTCCACCTTATCAGCAGCCACGTTGAGATTATCACCCATTACAGCATCGGCACCTTCAAACTGGACAGCCGTTACCACATCCATATCAGCACCGGTAATAGTCAGTTTAGTATTAGCCTTTACAGGATTCGGAGCTGCTACGCAGTTTGTAGGCTTCACTGTCACCAACGTAGCAACAGGAACTTCCTCACCCGACTTACAGACAAGGTTGAACACACCGTCGGGAGCCTCAGCAGGCAACTTAAAGGTCAGCGTCGAGCCGTCCTCGTTCACGTTAAGTTCACTGACCTCAACCTTACCAAACTTAATAGCACTTACCACATTATAATATTCACCTGTAAGCGTCATGGTCTCACCAGCCTTCACCGTAATAGTACCTTCCGGTTCAGCAGTTCCACGCGGTGAAGTAATCTTGCTGGTAGAGGGCAGACCGACATTCAAGGCATCGTCAGAGACAATAGTCTGATACTCCAGCTCGTCTTCTTCCTTAGCAGTACGCTGGACAGTCAGGTCGGCAGTATAGAACTCCAGTTTACCCGTCTTAGCCTCCTCAGGAACTTTCACCTCAATGAAGTAGCGATCGTGTGTTACAAAGTCTTTGGACGAAACCAATACACCATCAGCAAAAGCCATCGAATATATGAGATTCAGGTAGTCACCCTCAATCTTGATGACCTGACCGGGCATTACCGTCTCACCAGGAATCTTAGTCACCTCGATGCCCTCAATGTACTCCAACTGCGTCTGAGTCTTAATAGTCTGGTCCGTCTTCGTCTTCAACGTGACATAACCCACCAGAGGGCCATCCTTCGGAACCGTCACACGAATTTCACTGGGGATACCAGCTTTCAAAACCTCAATATTTGTTATTTCACTCACACCAGGAATAGTAATACTGGCAATCTGGTCGAGATTGCTACCCACGAAACGCAGCTGTCCACCACGCATCACGGGGTTCGGACCGTATGCATTAAGACTGACACCTCCCTGATACTGGTTAGTATCCAAGTCGTCGCTGCTACAGGCTGTCAGCGATAGCCCAACAAGGGCCACTACTAACAGGGCAAACATATTCTTTATCTTTTTCATATCTGTATGCATTAATTATTTATTCGGAATAACACGAATGTTGTCAACGTAGAACAGCGGCGTACTGGCTTCGTCGCCACCACCGATAAGAATCATCTGGAAATTGGCAAAGTCTTTCTCCTTAAGATTGAACGTCAGACCGTCGCCGTTATATCCGTACACAAAACTCGAAGCAATCGGAATAGTGACGGTAATCCACTTGCCTGCCGTATCAAACGACTTTGACTTCTCTGCCGTCCAGGGACGATAGATGGCGCGTGGCAACTCGTCGAACTCCTTGAAGTAGTCATCCTCGTCTAAGGCTGCCTTGTCGCGGAAGTAGATATTATTCGCGGCTTTCACATCTTCACCGAATGCGTCAGGAGTCTTTCCACCCAGCGATACATGTTTCGTAGACGAAAAAATCATCTGCAGTCCACCAGTCTTCCATGGATTGCTTGCAGGAATCATCAACTCAAATTTCAGAATCAGATTCTCTGGTCTCGAGAAATCAACGCTCTCCAAATCGTAAAGACGGGTACCTTGATAGTCAGGATAGGTCTGTGGAGTACCCCAGTCTCCGCACCAATACTCAAACGAGTAATTTGCATCGTCCCAACCACCTTCAGCCTTCTGAGCGGTCTTACCATCACCAATGATGATGTAATGTCCAGCGATTGAGTTCTCATCGAGTACAACAGGACGGTCATGCCATGCATTACCACCACGTCCGAGACCAGTACCGCCATCAGCAGGATCCTCGAAGTCAAAGAGCATGCCACGGTTGTCAAGATAATAGAATGCTGACGTAGAAGAACCATAGGTCGATGTCATGGCAATAGGACCACGTGCTGCTCCTTCAGGAATAGTGACGCTTACTGATGTATAGTCGTCTGCAATCTCATTGATGGTAGCAGGAATCAGGTTCCCTTCGGCATTTGTGAAGTATACCTCCAATGGGCTCTCTTCGTAGTTCACAAAGTAGTCACCCTTGAACGTAATACGGTCGCCGATAGCAGCATACTCACAAGACATTTCCGAGATATTGGGAGCAGGTATGACAACGTGGAAGTCATATTCTACAGTCTCACCACTACGAGTTTTCATGTAGATCTTATCTGTCACCTGCTTGGGTACACTCTTAGGAACATCTACTATCAGAGTATTGTCAGTGATATAGCTGGTATTCAGAACAGCCTTCTGGTCATTGAAATAGAGTTCATAGACACTGCGCAGGTTGTTACCTACCAAACACAGCGTATTCTGCGGAGAAGCCTCTAACACCAGTTCCCCTTTAGTATAGTGCATGTCTTTTGAATCACGATTGCTGGTAATCTCTGTAGAGAGACAGCGCACATAGTCGACTGAGGGAACACCGTCGGCTACCTCGTAGGCATCAGGCTGATCCTTACAGGAGCTCAATGTCAGTCCTACCACGGCTACTGCCGCAATAAACAACCCTTTTGTATATTGATTTAATTTATTCATAGCTTTAATCTTTCTTTTGATGGATTAGTAACTATAAGTGCTGCGAACGTCAACATGGACACCTTCAACATTGGAACCCAGGTTCGGATTGAAGAGAACGTCTTCTGCAGACATTGGGAGTGCGAAATACCCAGTGTTGCTAACTTCAGAATCCTTGCGCAGTAATACTACGACATTAGGAGCAGCAGTGGATGCATCGTAGCCCTGCTTGGATGTATCAATCTTCCAAGAACCACTTGTGTGATATGCTTTATAAAGGTCATTTAGTCCCCAGAATGAGTTTCGCTTCTGAGCGATAAGTTCGTTCACGCAGAAATCGGGATCATAATAACTTACGCGTACATAGTCGTACCAACGGTCTCCTTCCATGGCAAACTCCAGACGGCGCTCCTTCCAAATGTCGTCCCATGATACGCTCGTTGAGGCTGGTGCTTTGGGAACAGCACGACGATGAACAGCATCGAAGGCAGCAATTACATCGGCACTGGTAGATGTAGTACGACTTGCCCCTAGCTTAGCCTCTGCATAAATCAGATAGACATCGGCTAGACGCAGGATATGAGTCGGCAATGCATATGACATGCGAGCAGGGGCAATATTAAGAGCATCCTTATGATCTTGTGTATTGCCATAGAGGTGTTTCACGCAGTTTGCACCTGTAGGTGACTGAAGAGACTTAGTAGCGGCCTCATTATAGCTGTCATCATAGATGAACTTCAGATAATCGAAACCACCATGGTCTTTCCACAGATAGTCGTAAGTAAATCCTGGCAAGAACATGGTTGCCTGTAAACGGGTATCGTTGTTATTGAGCCATGCATCAGGCTGGTTCTCCAACAATTTAATACCAAAAGCTTCCTGTAGGTCAACGGAAAGACCGTTCCAACCACCCCAGCAATCACCGAACTCATCCATACCTTCCATAGCGAGGTCGCTCTGCAGAGTGTTCTGACTGGTCCAGTTGGCACCAACTGTCCAACGCCATGCTATCAGGCTCTCATCGCTCAAGCTTTCTGTCAGTTTCCACACATCGGCATAGTTCTCTAGTAGGGTTCGTCCTGAATTGTCGATAACGTCTTTTGCATAAGAAGCAGCCTTCTCAAGGTCACTGGCATTCAAAGAACCCGTTACGCCTGCCTTAGTCAGATATACCTTTGCCAGCAAGGCCTCAGCGCAGTAGTAGTCGATTCGTCCATCAGCAGGACTTTCTTTCTTCAGCAGGCTCATGGCCTTTTCAAGGGTCATAATGATATACTCATATACGTCCGAGCGCTTCACTTTTAACGCCTGTCCGTATGTACCAGACTGGATTTCGGCAATATTATTGTGGACAATGGGCACATCACCGAAAGAGCGTACCAAGAAGAAATAGGCAAAAGCCTTCCATGTCAGTGCCTCACCCATACATTGGTTGATGACATCCTGAGAAGCTGTTGCTCCCTTTAAATTATTACAAACGGTGTTGGCGTGACCAATGACAGCCCACAGCGAATATGACATGTTCACCAAGTCTTGGTCAGAACCATTTACTGAGAAATTCATGTAAGGAGAAGAACCCCAGTAATAGTTGCCTGAAAGCACCTCACCAACCTTGATGAATCCACGCTGGAAATCATACCATGGTGAATTATACAGATAATTGACACCAGAATAACACTGGTCGTCAGTCTTATAATAGTTGTCAACGTTATAGCCGTCTTCATTCGGTCTCTCCAGGAAATCAGAGCAAGACGCCATGGTGAAACCCAGCAACGTGGCAACTGCCATGTATTTGATATTTGATAGTTTCATAATTTGAAGTCTTTAGTTGTTTTAGAATGATACGTTAAGACCAAATGAATAAGTAGTAGGAGAAGGATAACGTGCGTTGTCCAATCCCATCACATTAGCACTCTGTGTACTGGCACCAATTTCAGGGTCGTAGCCATCGTAACCTGTGATTGTCAGCAGGTTCTGGATATTGCAGTAGAGTCGCAAACTTTCCAGTCCCCAACGAGTAATCATCTTCTTGGGGAAGGTATACCCCAACGAAATATTCTTAAGACGTACGTATGATCCATCTTCAATGTAGCGGTCACTCCAACGGTCATTGTCGTTCGGATCGTTGATAGAAGCGCGAGGCATGGAAGTGTTGGGATTCTTTAGTTGTACATTGGTAATGTCGTCATACCAGTAATAGATGAGCTGCCCATCACCGCGGTCGATACCTCCACTATAATCCTTATTCGGATTGATGGGCTCAAGGATAGCACGGTTATTGACGTCTATGAGCTGGTTAGTCCATGTAGAGTTCATATGAGTCATCTTCATCTTCAGATAGTTACCAACCTTGTTGCCGATAGAGCCGTTAATAAAGACATTCAGATCGAAGTTCTTGTAGCGGAAAGTATTGTTCCAACCAAAAGTCCACTTAGGTAGCGGAGAACCAATGTTTGCACGGTCGTTCTCATCGATAACACCATCACCATTCAGATCCTTGTACTTGATATCACCAACATAAACGGTAGAGTTCTTTGTGAATACCCCATTCTTAGGATAAGCACTTGGCTTTGGTGAACTCTCAATGTCTTCCAGTGAGGTATAAACACCATCAGTAACATAGCCATAGAAGCTGAACAGGCTCTCACCAACCAAAGTACGGCTGACAACATCCGTCCACTGTCCATAACCAATGAGTTGTCCTGTATCGGACCCATCAGAAAGGGCAACAAGCTTATTCTTATTGATAGAGAATTGGATTTCAGAATCCCACTGGAACTTACCAACAAATGGATGGGTATTCAAGGTAATCTCAACACCAGTATTGCGGATATGTCCGAAGTTACCCCATGGTGCAGCCAATGCGGAAGAACCGTTACCACTGGTACCCATATAAGAAGGGAGTTGCATCTGCATCAACATATCCTTGGACTCCTTCTGATACCAATCAATAGTCAGATTAACACGGTCATTGAAGAAGCCAAGGTCGAGACCTACGTTCCACTGTTCCTGACTCTCCCATTTGATATCTTTGTTTGAAATCTGAGCAGGACGATAACTCATTCCCAATGCCGTTTCCATACGCGACAGAGGAGATCCCCACTTGTAACCACCAATTGCAGAGTTACCTGTCTGTCCCCAACCGATACGGAGTTTACCATTGCTCAACACCTTGCCTGCAAAGTTCTCAATGAACTTCTCATTAGAGAAACGCCAAGAAGCAGCAAAAGAGTGGAAACCTGCCCAACGCTTATTGGCACCGAAGTTGGAACTACCATCGTAACGATAGGTATAGGTTGCGTTGTAGCGATTGTCATAGCTATAGGTCCAACGCGTGAAGAACGAAGCCATTGCACTACTTCCAAAGCCTACGCCAATCTGCGGAGTACCGGTACCCAATGCAGGATTATGTACTTCGTCAGAGGGCAATCCTGTATTATAAACAGAGGTATAGTCATATTTCGACTCCCAGCACTCCTGTCCAATCATTGCAGTAGCAGAGTGCTTACCAAAAGAACGACTATAGGTCAGATAGTTCTTTAACTGCCAGAATGTGCTACTATTTTTCTGAATGCGGCTCTCGTTGCTGGCTCGTTTCCAAGTTCCGAGGTCAACCATTGGTTCGTAGGTCTCAGCCCTGTTCCAACCAAAGTCAAAACCAAGTTCCGTATGCCATACTAAATGCTCGATAGGAGTCACCTCAAAGAAAATATTACCATTCAGTTTCTGTCGCTTTAAAAGAATGTCATCCATCATAGCCATGGCAATCGGATTTGGGTTAGTATAGCCTTCCTGTGATACTGAAGAATAGCTGCCATCTATATTATAGATAGGTATAGAAGGGATTGTAGTCAGCGAGTATCCAATCAAGCCCTCATCTGAATCAGCCAGTTTCAGATCATCCTTTGTATCAGAGTAAGAAATGCTTGCACTCATCTTTAACCATTTCTTCAATTGAGCATCAAGGTTGGCACGGAACGACATGCGTTTGAACTCAGAACCGATGATAGTACCTTCTTGATCCATAAAGTTTCCACTGACATAATACTGAATCTTGTCAGAGCCACCTTGTGCACTTACCTGATGAGAATGCTGAAGGGCTGTCTGGAATACAGCATCCTGCCAGTTAGTACCCTTACCAAGCAAAGAAGGATCTGACAAAGCACCTGTATATTGTGCCTCACCCACTGCTGCATAAGAGTTATAGTATTCTGCATATTCACGAAGGTTCATTAAATCCAAACGCTTAGTCTGACGGTTTACAGCCAACATGCCATTGTAGGTAAACTTGGCATCACCAGCCTTACCACGCTTGGTGGTAATCAGAACGACACCATTAGCACCCTGGGCACCATAGATGGCAGTGGCAGAGGCATCCTTCAGGATTTCCATACTAACGATGTCTGCAGGGTCAATCGTTGACAGAGGCGAAATGGTCGATACAGAACCGTTGCCCAATGCATCACCTAAACCGTAGTCGGCACCAGACTTACCACCACTCTGAATGGGCACACCATCGATAACATACAACGGCTCAGCATTGGCATTGATGGTAGCAGTACCACGAACACGGATACTGGATGAAGAACCTGGGGCACCAGAGGTTGACACAGCGGTAACACCAGCTGCACGTCCTTGCAACGACTGGTCGAGAGAAGTAATGATAGAACCTTTTACGGCACTTTCACCCAAGGACACTGATGCGCCAGAGATATCACTCTTCTTCATCGTACCATAACCAACAACTACGACCTCGTCAAGCATTTTCTTGTCTTCCTCGAGGGTAATGTTGTAGACGTTCTGCGAGCCCACCTTAATCTCCTTGGTAACATAGCCAATGTAGGAAACAACAAGTGTAGCACCTGAGGGCACATTCAACGAGAAGTTACCATCGAAGTCCGTAGCAACACCCGTTGAAGTTCCTTTGACCAGCACGCTGGCACCAATGACAGGTCCCATGGCATCACTGACTGTACCCGTAATTTTCTTTGTCTGCTGTACATCCATAGGAAGAGGCGAACCACTTCCTCCAGGAGCAGCAGAAATCTGTGACGAATAGCTTAGCATTGAAGCTAAGTACAAAGTCGCCAGCAAAGATTTTTTACTGCAATTCAAGTTCATACAGTTTTGTTTTTAAGTTAGAATTATGTTAGTTATTAATTTTTTGTATATTCGCAATTGCGCAAATTCGACTGCAAAGATAATGTTTTCCCCTATAAACACATAACATTATTTTGTTTTTTATTGATACTTTTTTGCATTATTTCCAAAAAGTGGAAGATTCTGCAAAGAAAGTACAATACAGTCCGACAGAAAATTCCTATCTTTGCAGCGTTGAATTAACTAAAACCAAAAGAATATGAAAAAACTGGTTTTCATTTTACTAGCCACCCTGAACATACTGCCTATAGAGGCGCAAATCAGAGGCAATAGCATCGTTGTTACTGTAGAACCCGACCATCAAGACTGGAACTATCGCGTAGGCGAAACAGCCAAGTTTACGGTAGAGATACGTCGTTCAGGAACGCTGGTTAACAATGTAAGTATAGACTTAGCAGCAGGTCCAGAAATGTATCAAGACATTAAGAAAACTGTAACATTAAAAGATGGAACGATGAAACTGACTGGCAAAATGAGCCAACCAGGATTCTATCGTGTTGACGTTACCGCCCACGTGGATGGCAAGGACTACAAGGGAGCCTGTGCTGCGGCTTTCTCGCCTGAGAAGTTGCAACCCACAACGGTGATGCCCAACGATTTCAAGGCCTTCTGGGATAATGCCATCAAGGAGGCTAGATATACTTCGTTGGAACCTACGAAACGTCTGTTACCTGAGCGTTGCACCAAAGATGTCAATGTTTATGAAGTCAGTTTCCAAAACATACGTTGGAACGCGCGTACCTATGCTATATTATGTGTACCCGTAAAGGAAGGTCGCTACCCGGCCCTGCTACGTGTGCCCGGTGCTGGTGTACGTCCCTATAGTGGCGACGTATGGACAGCTTCACAGGGAGTCATTACACTCGAAATCGGTATCCATGGAGTTCCAGTAACAATGGACCAAAAGGTATACGACGATTTAGCCAATGGCGCGCTCAATTGCTATTGGAATTATGGCATGGACAATCGCGATGCAAGCTACTATAAAAGAGTGATTCTGGGTTGCATCCGTGCTATCGACTATATCGAACAGTTCACACCATGGAATGGCCTACAACTAGGGGTCACAGGCAGTTCACAGGGCGGATTTCTGTCATTGGCCACAGCCGGACTCGACCAACGTGTCACATGTTATGCTCCCGTGCATGCAGCAATGTGCGACTATACTGCAGCCCTGAAAGGTGTTGCCTGTGGTTGGCCTCACTACTTTTATTGGAATAAAGGCAAAGGACAGGAGCAGGCTATTGAGGCGACACGTTATTATGACGGTGTGAATTTTGCGCGTCTGATTACTGACAAACAGCGCGGATGGTTCTCGTTTGGCTACAACGATGACGTGGTGCCTCCCACCACAGCTTATGCCACCTATAACACAGTGACAGGTCCGAAGGAGTTGTCGCCCTATCAGGCCACATGGCATTTCTGGTTCCAAGAACAGTGGGACGAGTGGGAGAACTGGCTGCTAAAGGAGTTAGGAGTTAAGAATTAAGAAAAGATGAAAACATATATATATATATTAATAGGTGTAGCAACAATGATGCTGGCTTCTTGTGGTCAGAAAACCGTTGTTGAGAAGACGCAAAGTGAACAACTGGCTGAACGTTTGCAGACCTTGCTGGCGAAAGGTTATATGATGGGCCATCAGGACGACCCGATGTACGGTGTGACGTGGATGGGTACCTATCGCGGCGATAGTGCCGAACTGGGACGTAGCGACGTACTGGCTACCGTAGGTAACTATCCTGCCGTGATGGGGTTCGACCTAGGTGGCATTGAGATGGGTGACGCCAAAAATTTGGATAGCGTACCCTTCACCCGTATCCATGACGAGCTAATCGCCCATCATGAGCGTGGCGGCATCGTGACGTTGAGTTGGCATCCACGCAATCCCGTCACCACTGGCGACAAGGGTGGCACGTTCCCGCAGGGTTCTGCCTGGGATGTTACGGACACGACTGTTGTAAAGAGTGTCCTCGAGGGTGGCGCGCAGCATGCTAAGTTTCAGACGTGGATGACGCGTGTGGGCGATTTCATCGAAACACTGAAGACACAGGACGGACAGCGCGTACCCATCATCTTCCGTCCTTGGCACGAGAACAACGGATCGTGGTTCTGGTGGGGACAGAAACTCTGCACGGACGAAGAATTCCATAGCCTGTGGAACATGCTGCAAGACTACATGAACCAGCGTGGCTTCGACAACCTGCTATGGAGCTATTCGCCCAATCTGGACGGCCATTGGACGGAGGAACGCTTCCTGCAGCGCTATCCTGGCAACGATCGTGTGACGCTGATTGGCGAAGACGCCTACCAATGGGGCACAGAGGAGGACTTCAAGAGAGACCTGACCGCCGACCTCAACTTCCTGAGCAACTTTGCCAAGAATAACCAAAAGCTGATGGCTATGACGGAGTGTGGACTGAAGAACATGACGGACTCCACATGGTGGACACGCGTGCTGCAGCCCATCATGGACCAGTATCCCATCAGCTATTTCCTGCTGTGGCGCAACTATAAAGAGGAGTACTTCGGTCCCTCGCCCGAACTGCCTTGCGCTGCCGATTTCAAGAATCTCTACGAGGCAGAGAATACCTTGTTCTTAAAAGATATTTCGAAATAATGTCATACAAAAGAATGTAAACAAAATAAACCATGAGTGATTTTCAAGAAAGAGTAAAGGCCCTTTATGTCCGTCACGAAGAATTGCTGAGTCGGAAGAACGAACCCGTAGCCTGTGGTAATGGTATATACGACAAATACAAATACCCCATCATCACTGCCGAGCATGTACCGTTGGAATGGAAATACGATTTCAATGAACAGGATAATCCTTTCCTAATGCAACGCATTATGTGCAATGCTACATTAAACTCAGGGGCTATTAAGTGGAATAACAAGTATGTGTTAGTAGTTCGCGTAGAAGGAGCTGACCGTAAGAGTTTCTTCGCAGTAGCTGAGAGTCCCAATGGCATTGATAACTTCCGCTTTTGGCCAGAACCCATCACCATGCCAGATGACGTTATTCCTGCTACTAACATCTACGATATGCGCATCACTAAGCATGAAGATGGTTGGATTTACGGCGTGTTTTGTGCCGAACGTCACGATGACTCGCAGCCGGGCAATCTCTCGGCTGCAACAGCTACAGCAGCCATTGCGCGTACCAAAGACCTCGTGAAATGGGAACGTCTTCCAGACCTGAAGACTAAGAGCCAACAACGCAATGTGGTATTGCATCCTGAGTTTGTCGATGGCAAATATGCTTTCTATACCCGTCCTCAAGATGGCTTTATAGACACAGGTAGTGGCGGCGGAATCGGATGGGCATTGGTAGACGACATCGCCCATGCAGAAATCAAGGAGGAAACTATTATCTATCCCCGTAACTATCACACTATTACCGAAGTTAAGAATGGAGAGGGTCCCCACCCCATCAAGACTGCTAAGGGATGGCTGCACCTTGCTCATGGCGTACGTGCCACTGCAGACGGACTACGCTATGTGCTATATATGTATATGACATCACTTGACGATCCTACGAAGGTTATTGCCAAACCTGGAGGTTATTTCTTAGTGCCCGAGGGAAACGAATACCTAGGTGATGTAATGAACGTAGCTTTCGCTAACGGATGGATTGCCGATGAGGATGGCAAGGTCTTTATTTATTACGCATCGGCAGACACACGCATGCACGTAGCAACATCGACTATCGATAAGCTCATAGACTACTGTATGAATACACCTGAGGATGGGCTATACACAGCATCTTCAGTAGAGGCTATCAAAAAACTTATTGCAAAAAACAGAAAATGACAGAAAAACTGAATAGCATGAGAGCCGAGATGCAAGATGTACTTGAAAACAACATCCTGCGCTTCTGGCTCGACAAGATGCAAGACCAGGAGAATGGCGGCTTTTATGGACAGATGACTGGTCGTGGTGAGCTTGTCAAAAATGCTGACAAAGGTGGTATTCTCTCGGCCCGAATACTATGGTCGTTCTCGGCAGCCTACCGCGTGCTAGGCAAGCCAGAGTATTTGGCTGCTGCCACTCGAATGAAAGACTATATTCTGGAACACTTCTACGACGAGGAATATGGAGGCACTTATTGGTCGGTAGACTATCTGGGACATCCGAAAGACACGAAAAAACAGTTCTACGCCATTGGCTTCATGTTGTACGGACTGAGTGAATATGCTCGCGCTACAGGCGACCGCGAGACACTCGACTATGCCATAGCGCTCTATGAATGTATTGAAACACATGCACTCGACCATAAGTATAATGGCTACATTGAGGCTTGCACCCGCGAATGGGGCGAGATGACCGACATGCGCCTGTCAGAGCTCGATGCCAACTATCCCAAATCGCAGAACACCCATCTGCACATCATTGAACCCTATACGAACCTATACCGCTGCATTAGGGAAATGCAGGCTGCAACAACATGTAACTATGTGCCCACCCTTGGTTCGGTACTGCCTGTCGACATCGCCGTCCCAATAGAGACACTTGCCCGCATTGAGGGTTCCCTGCGTAACCTACTATATATCTTTACGGATAAAATCCTAAATCCTGAAACCCATCATTTGGACTTGTTCTTCAACATGGATTGGACACGTGGTGCCGGACAATTGGAAAGCTATGGTCATGACATTGAGTGTTCGTGGCTCATGCACGAGGCTGCTCTAGCGTTGGGCGACCAGCAGGTATTAGATAAAGTGGAACCTATTGTACAACTTGTAGCCAAGGCTTCCGAGAAGGGTCTGCGTCCTGACGGATCAATGATTCATGAGGCTAATCTCGACACCGGACATGTTGACGATGACCTGCATTGGTGGGTACAAGCAGAAAATGTGGTGGGCTGGTTGAACCTCTATCAGTACTTTGGCGACGAACAGGCCTTGCAGCGAGCTGATGCCTGCTGGCAGTATATCAAGCAAAACCTGATTGACTATGAGCATGGCGAGTGGTACTGGAGCCGCCGTAAAGACGGCACACTGAACCTTGATGATGACCATGCAGGTTTCTGGAAATGTCCATACCACAACAGTCGTATGTGTCTGGAAGTGATAGAACGTTTCAAATGAAAAAGATAATCACAATCCTTACCTTCACCGCCGTCTTTCTGACGGTTAATGCTAGTGACTACGTTGTCAGCTTGGCAGGCCAGTGGCACTTTGCACTTGACTCTAATGGCACGATGACGGTTGCCTCGCCACTCAATGATACGGTGACACTCCCAGGCACCACGGATACGAATCAGAAAGGGACTCCCTTAAATCGCTTCGACGAAACAACCCACCTGAGTCGTCACTATTCCTATAAGGGACGTGCATGGTATAGTCGTGATGTCAATTTCCCAACAGCATGGTCTGGTAAACCCGTTACTCTACTGCTGGAGCGCACCAAATATACGGAAGTCTACATAGACGGACAGCTCATAGGCTGCAGCAACGACATTTCAACTCCACAACACTATACCTTACCCTATTCTGAAGGCAGGCATACGATTACCATTATGGTAGATAATGGCAGCCATCTTCCCGAACAAATCTATGCCAGCAGTCATGCCTGCACCGAAGACACACAGACCAACTGGAACGGCATCATCGGAAAGATAGAGTTGAGAGTGGGACATCAAATGCCTAACATTTACCGCCCTGCTACCAAACCGCTCACAATAGAGGGACGACACTTCCGCCTTGACGGCAAGAAAGTTTTTCTTCGCGGCAAGCATGATGCCTGTGTTTGGCCATTGACAGGACATGTTCCTATGGACTACGCATCATGGTTCAACTATCTACAACGCTGTGCCGACTATGGTATCAACCATGTGCGATTTCACAGCTGGTGTCCACCAGAAGAAGCCTTTGTTGCAGCGGACTCACTAAACATCATTTTACAGCCAGAGTTGCCTTTCTGGGGCGACTTCAATGATAAAGACTCGATACTGATGGCATTTCTACACAAGGAAGGGGAAAACATCCTGCGATGGTACGGTCATCACAAGTCGTTCCGGATGTTTGCCTTAGGCAACGAGCTTTGGGGCAGCATCGACAAGATGAAAGCATTCGTTGACGACTTCCGTCGCATAGCACCTGACAAGCTTTATACCTTTGGTTCAAACTACTATCTGGGTTATCAAGGCGTAAAGCCTGGCATGGACTATTTTACCACCTGTCGTGTAGGTGGCGAAGCTTGGGGAAGTTACAACACCCATACTCGTGGCTCGTTCTCGTTTGCAGATGCCTTCGACGGCGGAATAATTAATCACTTCCGGCCCAATGGAAGGCAGAACTTCGAGGAAGGCTGTGCACGTAGCAGTGTGCCCGTCATCAGCCATGAATCGGCACAGTTCCAGACCTACCCCGACTACAACGAAATCAAGAAATACACAGGCGTACTACGGCCCTGTAACATGGAAGTATTCCGACAACGGCTCACCGATGCAGGCATGGCCAACCAAGCCGACGCCTTCCATCGCGCCAGTGGCCGATGGTCGTATTTGCTCTACAAACAAGACATCGAGATGGATTTGCGCACACCAAACATGGCAGGTTTCCAGTTACTCGACTTGCAGGACTACCCAGGACAAGGATCTGCCTATGTAGGTATTCTCGATGCCTTCATGGATTCGAAGGGTATCTGTACGAAGGACGAATGGCGACAGTTCTGTTCGCCTATTGTACCTCTCCTTGTATGCGACGCCTATTGCTTTACGTTTAGCGAAGGTATTCATGGCAGGATACAGGTAGCGAACTATGGCGGTAGTTCGCTATTGGGGCATAAGGTCAGGTGGACATGCGCTGGACAGCAAGGCGAACTGACTATCCCTGATGGTGATGGTCTCATGGATATAGGCAGTTTCGATGTAGACCTCACACATCTGAAGAAAGCAACACGGATGAAACTGACCTTGCAAATTGGTGACTACAAAAACAGCTATGATTTATGGGCCTACCCCGATGAAGTTAAACTGAACAAGCAAGGCATTATTATTTCCAAGAACCTGAACAGCGATGTCTTCCGCAAGCTAAAGAAAGGAGCTAAAGTACTCCTAATGCCAGACTCAACAGAACTCTGTGTAGGCGGTCTGTTCCAAACCGACTATTGGAATTACCGCATGTTCAAAACCATATCAGAAAACAACAAAAAAACAGTATCACCTGGCACATTGGGGGTACTCTGCAATCCAAAGCATCCTCTGTTCAACGACTTCCCTACTGAAGAACATACGTCATGGCAATGGTGGCCTATTGTGAAGGCGAGCCATCCTTTTATCCTCGATAATACAAACAAGAGCTATCGTCCACTGGTACAGGTTATCGACAACATCGAGCGTAACCACAAGTTGGGACTTGTATTCGAATTCTGCGTGGGCAAGGGACGTCTGCTGGTGGTTATGAGCGATTTGGAACAGGCGTCCAAATATCCCGAAGGCCGACAATTCTATGCCAGTGTGCTTAACTATATGCACACCAAAGACTTTGCCCCTGTCGCTAATATCAATGCCAATCAGTTGCGTCTACTCTTCACGACCAAGGTCAGCGAACAACAATTACAGGAGCTTAACAACATTTCACCGTATTGAAATAAAAAAGAATCAAAAATAAGGATTATGAAAAAAGCATTTCTTTACCTATTTACTTTTTTGCCTTTAACATCATTTGCCTGGCAAGGCGATGTAACGATTGAAACGCCTAACACGCAGCTATTGCTTACCGCATGGGAAGGTGGCGACCTACGACAATCGTACTATGGCGACAAAAGTGCCACACTACAACAGCTACGCGACGGTGGTAGCGATCTCAGTTTTCACGTCCTACCCGCCTTTGGCACCGTCGATGCCATACAAGCTCCTGCCCTGCAGGTACAACATGCGGATGGAGACCTGAATTTGGAACTAAAGGTGACCGACTATGAAATAAAAGACGAAGCACGAGCTAAGATCCACATCTTTACAATGACTGACAAACTGATGCCTTTTACCGTGAAGGTCTACTACAAGGCATACAAAAACGTGGATATCATCGAGACCTGGACAGAGCTCTCTCACCGGGAGAAGAAAGCCATCATACTAAAACGCTTCGATAGTGGGCACCTGACATTACGCCAAGGAGATATGTGGATGACCCATCTGCATGGCAACTGGGCCGCTGAGACTGAGCCGACCATAGAGCCAATAACTCAAGGTATGAAGACCATTCGCAACACCGACGGTGCCCGTAACTCTCATCTTGACGCACCCGAGCTCATGCTATCGCTCAACGGTCGCCCCCAAGAACAGACTGGTCGCACCATTGGTCTTGCTCTCTGCTGGAGTGGTAACTATGAACTGCGCGTAAATACGATTTCGCACAAGGAGCATCACGTCTATGCAGGTATTGCTCCACAGTCGAGCGAGTATGTGTTGGAACCAAAAGAAGTTTTTGAGACACCACATCTGGCTATGGCTTACTCGAACGAAGGCATGGGAGGTATAAGCCGTACTTTCCATAACTGGGCACGCAAGGAAGGCATGCTACATCGTGGCATGAAGACGGGCGACATCCTGCTAAACTCCTGGGAAGGTATCTATCTCGACATTACTGAAGAGAAAATCATCAAGATGATGGATGATATTGCAGCCTTTGGCGGCGAGTTGTTTGTTATGGACGATGGCTGGTTCGGTGACAAGTATCCTCGCAAGAAGGACGATTCGTCATTAGGTGACTGGGTGGTCGACAAACAAAAACTGCCAAATGGCATCAAGGCTCTGACCGATGCTGCCAAACAGCGACACATCAAGTTTGGTATCTGGATTGAGCCGGAAATGACTAACACCACTAGTGAGCTCTACGAACAGCATCCCGATTGGGTGCTGCAGACAAAGAGCCGCGAGCTGAAACTTGGTCGTGGCGGCACACAGATTGTGCTCGACATGACAAACCCCAAGGTGCAGGACTTCGTCTTCAAAATTGTTGACGACCTCATGACTCAGTATCCTGAAATCTCGTACATCAAGTGGGATGCCAACGCCTCCATTCAGAACTACGGTTCTCTCTACCTGCCAAAGTCGAAACAGAACAACATCTCCATTGATTACCACCGGGGACTTATCAAAACGCTGCAGCGCATCCGTGCCAAATATCCCAATCTGGTTATTCAAGACTGCGCCTCTGGTGGCGGACGCGCCAACTATGGTCTACTACCCTACTTCGACGAATTCTGGGTTTCAGACAACACCGATGCCCTGCAACGTGTCTATATGCAGTATGGCACCAGTCTTTTCTTCCCTGCCAACGCGATGGCACAGCACATCAACCACTGTCCCTATTGGAATACAGGTAAGCGCACCATCCCCGTCAAATTCCGTTGCGATGTGGCTATGAGCGGACGACTGGGCATCGAGCTACAGCCTAAACACATGACCGACGAAGAGCGTCAGCAGTGTACGACCTGCTTTGCCGACTACAAACAGCTGCGTTCCATCATTCAGACGGGCAATCTCTATCGTCTGTTGTCGCCCTACGACCGCAAGGGTGTCTCCAGCCTCATGTATGTGGATGATGCACGGATCAAAGCGGTACTCTTCGTTTACAAAATCGAGAACTACTACGACCAGCCTCTGCCACGTCTGCGTCTGGCCGGACTGAATCCCGATAAGACCTACACCCTGACAGAACGTAACGTACGTGTGGGCGAAAAGCCCTGCTCGCTCAGCGGCAAGCAGTTCACTGGTCGTTTCCTGATGTCCGTAGGCCTCGAAATTCCCTTATGGGAAGACTATGCTTCACGCGTGTTTGAGCTTAAATAAAAAGGAAAAACATGAAACCATACAAATTTGAACCGTATTTGAAAACCACCATCTGGGGTGGTTACCAAATTGCGCCTTTCAAGGGCATCTATACTGCACAGCCCAACATTGGAGAGAGTTGGGAAATCAGTGGTGTGTCTGGACATGAGAGTGTAGCCGTAGAACGTGGCCTCGTCGACGATGTGGATGTAGGTTTGAACCTCACTCAACTCATCGATAAGTACAAAGGTCTGCTGGTTGGTCAGAAGGTCTATAAGCGTTTTGGCAACAAGTTCCCGTTGCTAGTAAAGTTTATCGACTCACGTCAAGACTTGAGTGTACAGGTACATCCTGATGACAAGCTGGCAATGGAACGCCACGGATGTGCCGGCAAGACCGAAATGTGGTATGTCATCAAAAGCGATGTAGGCTCCAAAATCTATGCTGGACTTTCGAAGAGCATCACGCCCGAGGAATACGAGCAGCTGGCCACTGCCGAACCCGTCAACAGTCAGTCACCCATGCAGGATGTCATTGCCACCCATGAGGCTCACGAGGGTGACCTCTACTTCTTGCCTGCAGGCCGCCTACATGCCATCGGAGCTGGCAATTTTCTGGCTGAGATTCAGCAGACCAGCGATATCACCTACCGTGTCTATGATTTCGGACGCAAGGATGCCCACGGCAATCCACGTGAGTTGCATATCGATTTGGCAAAGGATGCCATTGACTATCAGGTGTGGCCCGAATACCGTACGTCATACGACTCCACAAAGCCTACCAGTCAGCTCATAAACTGTCCACATTTCGTCGTACATCGTGTAGTGGTACAGGTTGCTCAGCAGGTTGACTTCCATTGCGACTCATTTGTAGTGGTCATGTGCCTGTGGGGCGAAGCCAACATCAACGGCATTCATATCCGGCAGGGCGAGACCATCTTAGTTCCTGCCTGTGAAAATGTACTCTATATCTTTGGCAACGCAACCTTCCTCACGGCAACCATGTAAATGACGAGACACATAAAGAAAAGCAGACTCCACAATTGTGAAGCCTGCTTTTATTTTTATGTCTTATTAGAAAATCAGGGCTGCTTGCCGATATAGGCGAGGATACCACCATCGACATACAGCACATGACCATTAACTGCGTCAGAAGCATGAGAAGCCAGGAATACTGCGGGACCACCAAGTTCCTCTGGGTCGAGCCAACGACCAGCAGGCGTCTTAGCGCAGATAAAGCTATCGAATGGATGACGGCTGCCATCAGGCTGCTTTTCACGAAGAGGTGCTGTCTGGGGTGTAGCAATGTAGCCCGGGCCAATACCGTTACACTGGATGTTGTACTCACCATACTCCGAACAGATGTTACGGGTCAGCATCTTCAGACCGCCCTTAGCGGCAGCATAAGCCGATACTGTTTCACGGCCCAGTTCAGACATCATCGAGCAGATGTTAATAATCTTACCCTCACGACGCTCCATCATCTCAGGGATAACAGCAGCACTGACAATGTAGGGAGCCACCAAGTCGACATCGATAACCTGCTGGAATTCGGCGCGCTTCATCTCGTGCATAGGGATGCGCTTGATGATACCTGCGTTGTTGACGAGGATATCAATCTGACCTACCTCAGCATGAATCTTCTCGACCAGAGCTTTGACAGCGTTTTCGTCAGTTACGTCGCACACGTAACCATGAACGTTCGCGATACCTGCTTCCTTGTAATTGGCAAGACCGCGCTCCAAAGCAGCCTCATTGATGTCGTTGAAGATGATGTTCTTAATACCGGCAGCCACGAAAGCCTTGGCTATGTTAAAGCCGATACCGTAAGATGCACCTGTAATCCATGCATTCTTACCTTCCAAAGAGAAAATGTTTGCCATAATAGTTTGTTTTTAGAGAATAGTTTCTTGTTGTCCAAGGCGGATTCGAACCACCACAAACAGAACCAAAACCTGTTGTGCTACCATTACACCATTGGACATCGGTTTTAAAATCGAGTGCAAAGGTAAGAAATATTTGGCATTCCGCCAAATATTTCTGCACCTTTTATTATTTAACTATCAGAAGATAGTAGTTTTTCTTACCCTTTTGGGCCAAGAGATACTTACCATCGATGAGGTCATCGGAAGTAACGGGCCGGTTCTGGTCGGTCAGTTTTTCCTTGTTCAGCGAGACACCTCCACCCTGCACCATTTTACGCATCTCACCCTTTGATGGGAATACAGGAGCTATGGTAGTAAACATTTCGATAGCAGGCTGACCTAACTGGTCCTTCGAAACCTCGAACTGAGGCACACCGTCGAACACATCGAGGAACGTCTGCTCATCGAGCTTCTCCAATCCTTCCTTCGTAGACTTACCAAAGAGCAGGTTAGAGGCTTCAATGGCTGCATCAAGGGCTTCCTGAGAGTGTACCATCACGGTAACCTCCTCAGCCAGACGTTTCTGCAGCACACGACGACCTGGATCCTGCTTGTGCTCTTCGACGAGAGCATCGATGACATCCTTCTCCAACGAAGTGAATATCTTGATATATTTCTCGGCATCATCGTCACTGACGTTCAGCCAGAACTGATAGAACTTATACGGTGTAGTACGCTTCGGATCGAGCCAGATGTTTCCTGACTCCGTCTTTCCGAACTTCTTACCGTCGCTCTTAGTTATCAACGGACAGGTCAGGGCGAAAGCTTCGTTCTCGTAGCCCAAGGTACGACGGATCAGTTCCGTACCAGTAGTAATATTACCCCACTGGTCGTTACCACCCAACTGCAACTTACAATTCTTATGCTGATAGAGGTAGAGGAAGTCGTAGCCCTGCAACAACTGATAGGTAAACTCCGTGAAGCTGAGACCGTCGCGAGCCGTACCGTTCAGGCGCTGCTGCACGCTGTCCTTAGCCATCATATAATTGACGGTGATATGCTTACCCACCTCTCGAGCAAAGTCAAGGAACGTAAAGTCCTTCATCCAATCATAGTTGTTGACCATCTCAGCGGCATTAGCATCCTTTGACTCGAAGTCAAGGAACTTAGAAACCTGTGCTTTGATACACTCCTGATTGTGGCGAAGTGTCTCCTCGTTCAGCAAATTACGCTCCTGCGACTTACCTGAGGGATCGCCAATCATACCGGTAGCACCACCCACCAAAATAATAGGTTTGTGACCACAACGCTGCAAGTGACGCAGCATAATGATGCCACAAAGGTGACCAATGTGCAGGGAGTCAGCCGTAGGATCAGTTCCCAGATAGGCGGTAACCATCTCTTTCTGGAGCAGCTCTTCCGTGCCAGGCATCATCTGAGCCAGCATGCCGCGCCATTTCAGTTCTTCAACAAAATTCTTTTTCATATTTATATATTCTTTTCGATGTTTCGATGTTTCGAGTGCCTAAGGCACGGGGTCATAACCACTGCCCCCCCAGGGATTACATCTTAATATACGCCAGATGGCCAAATAGAGACCTTTGAAAGGACCGTGTTTCACGATGGCCTGACGTGCGTACTCTGAACAGGTAGGTGTGAAGCGGCATGAGGGTCCTAACAGTGGTGATATGCAAATTTGGTAGAACCGGATGGGCAATACCAGTAGCCATACCAACGGACGCGTCATATAATGCCACAGTGTCTTCATATCTTCTCCGAAATCCTACGCATTAAAGATGTCACACGTTCTTCAACCTCTTTCGACGGCCAGTGGTCGTCGGACAGCCAGATGAAAGCCAAGAGCAGACACTGATCCTCGGGCACAGTCTGATACAATAGGTCCTTGTGCTGACGGTAGGCTTCGCGCACCTGACGCTTCACCCTATTACGATCGACAGCATGCTTGAAACGCTTTTTAGGCACACTGATTAAGAGTTGTACGGGCGTACCGTCTGAATGGCGCTCAGCGAGCATGTATACCGCCCTTAACGGAAAAGCAGCCACAGACTGGCTGCAACCGCCTCCAAAGAGCGACTCTATCAGCTTGAGACTGACCATGCGCTCTCGCTTCTTGAACGTTCTCTCTTTGAGAGTGTGGCGTTGCATTGAACGCTGAACGTTAAACATTCCCCCCACTACACCACTAGTCTTCGATGGTCAGCAAGTAATGCTGCAGGGCTCCCGTCATCGAGGGATACTTCTCTGATGGTGCTTCAATATCGAGGCGCAAACCTGCTTCACGGGCAGCGTGTGCCGTTGCAGGTCCAAATGTGGCAATGGCAATATTTCCCTGTTTGAAATTGGGGAAATTCTTGGTAAGCGATTCAATACCGGCAGGACTAAAGAATATCAGCATATCGTAGTCGAACGACTTGACTTCTTCTGGTGTAAAGTCATTGCTCACCGTGCGATACATCACACACTCCATATGGTTCAGCTTCTTGCTGTCCAGCAGCTGGGCCAGACTATCATTATGTACATCGCTCATGGGGACAAGATACTTCTCAGTCTTGTGTTTCACCATGGTGGGCAACAAGTCGTCAATCTTTCCCGTTGTTCCGAAGAACACCTTACGTTTGCGGTACTGTACATACTTCTGGATATAGAGCGATACGGTCTCTGTGACACAGAAATACTTCATATCCTCAGGAATAGCGATGCGCATCTCCTTGGCCAATGTGAAAAAATGGTCGATGGCATGACGTGAAGTGAACACGATGGCCGTATAATCAAGGATGCTTATCTTCTGCGCACGAAACTCTTTGGCTGTCAGACCCTCTACCTTAATGAAAGGACGGAACACCAGTTCGACGTCGAACTTCTGAGCGATGTCGTAATAGGGCGACTTCTCGCTCGATGGTTTAGGTTGGGATACCAGAATCTTTTTTATCATCGTTTTGTCCTAAAAAATTATTTTCAAACTGTTTGCCACATAGTCCAATGCTCCCCAGAAAGCAAGCAAAGGCACCATTTCGAGGGCACAAAAGTACAAAATAATTTGCAATTCAAAGACATTTCTTCGGAAAAAGACGACATAGCACTTGAAAAACGTCAATATTTTAACAAAAATCAGCACTATTATGACATAAATGATGACATTTTGTTCTGTCATATTGAAGTATGCGCGCAATAACACTGCAGGAAAAAGCACCATTCCTTCAATAGATGTTATGAGCAGTTTGGTCTTCACCCAATGTCGTATTCTTTTACCATCGAAGAACACCCTGTTAACCAGAGTGTATGCCACCCATTTAAACAGGAAATATGCTACCGTCATTACCAGGAAGATAGCAATCAGATGGTATTGCGACTGCAATATAAAACAATCGCCGATATAACGAATGGTATAGAAATAGTATAGCAATGACAGCAGCACACTGGTCAGCAGCACCAAGAACAGCTGGAAACGCAGCTCGTTACCCGTCTCAGTCATATCTCCCAATCCGTCATGAGGGATGTAGAAGAGGTTCTTCAGTTGACGTAAGATAAATACCCTGGTATTAGCATAAGCAATAACCATCGTAATAAAAAACAGCAACAGTATCAAGGTGATGACATTGTCGTTGTGGATAGTATATGGCAAAGGGTCACCCCCTACCCCGAAGCTGCCACCTGGCAGTTCGGGATGAAAGAGTGAATCCTTTGAGAAATAGCCTTCGCGATAGTATTCAGGCAGCTGGACATCAGTCAGAGACTGCCCTCCGTCGCGTAACGGCAGATTGATGGTATCTTGCTGTAACGCCATTATTTAGAGTCC
The DNA here is from genome assembly GCA_947169185.1 of uncultured Prevotella sp. Lineage (GTDB taxonomy): Bacteria > Bacteroidota > Bacteroidia > Bacteroidales > Bacteroidaceae > Prevotella. The sequence goes on along the minus strand of CAMVOS010000021.1, from coordinate 8,014 downwards.
AAAAGCACGTATGATATCGTCCACACGGTCCAGTTTCTCCCATGTAAACAGTTCGACATCAATGGTCTTTGTCTCGTGATAACTGCTGGTAAAGGTTTTCTTTACCACCTCACACTTACGGCCCATGTGTCCGTAGGCTGCCGTCTCCAAGTACATAGGCTGGCGCAGTTTCAACGACCGTTCGATGGCCTTTGGCCGAAGATCGAACAGCGCCTCTATCTTCTTGGCTATCTCACCATCGGACATGCCGACACGCGAGCGGCCATATGTATTGACATAGATGTTCATGGGCTTCGCAACACCGATGGCGTAGCTCACCTGCACCAGCATCTCGTCGGCCACACCCGCAGCCACCATGTTCTTCGCTATATGACGTGCAGCATAGGCTGCGCTACGGTCAACCTTCGACGAGTCCTTGCCAGAGAAAGCGCCACCACCATGGGCACCCTTGCCTCCGTAGGTATCGACGATGATTTTACGACCTGTCAGGCCCGTATCGCCGTGAGGACCGCCAATGACAAACTTACCTGTGGGGTTGACGTAGTACTTGATGTCGTCGCCGAACAATGCCAGCACACGCTCCGAATGAATCTGCTGCTTGACACGTGGAATCAGGATATTAACCACGTCGTCCTTGATTTTTGCGAGCATCTTCTCCTCTTCGTCAAACTCGTCGTGCTGAGTCGATACCACGATGGTGTCTATACGCTCAGGAATGCCTGCATCACTATACTGCACGGTGACCTGGCTTTTCGAGTCAGGCCTCAGGTACGTCATCACCTTGCCTTCCTTGCGGATGTCCGCCAAGGTACGCATGATGAGGTGTGCCAAGTCAAGGCTGACAGGCATCAGATTCTCCGTCTCATTCGTGGCGTAGCCGAACATCATACCCTGATCGCCGGCACCCTGCTCGTCCTCGTTGCCATTATCCACACCGCGATTGATGTCAGCGCTCTGTTCATGGATGGCAGTCAGGATACCACACGAGTTACCGTCAAACTGATATTCCGCCTTGGTATAGCCAATCTTCTTGATGGTCTTGCGGGCAATGGTCTGCAGGTCAATATACACCTCGCTGCGCACCTCACCCATCAAGACTACCTGACCAGTGGTGACAAACGACTCACATGCCACACGGGCATGGGGGTCGTAAGCCAGGAACTGGTCTAGAATGGCATCACTAATCTGATCGGCCACCTTGTCGGGATGGCCCTCAGATACTGATTCTGATGAAAATAAATAACTCACTTTAAACTCTTAACTTTTAACTCTTTAATTATTCTGCGGGCATCATGACGACCTCGGCACGGTTGCCAGACTTCAGCACCTCCTTCACGAAGGCAGCAATGCTCTCAGGTGTCTGGGCATTCACCAGCTGCTCGTAGTCCTTGTGGAAGTCAACGCCCTTGTAGCGCCACATGTCGATGGTCGTGATCCAGTAGTTATTCTGCTTCAGACGGTCAGCATGGTTCTTGATCATGTACTCCTTCACCTTAGCCAGCTTATCGGGGTCGCAACCCTTCGACAACGCCTGTACCTCGTCACGCATAATCTGCAGGGCGATGTCAGCCTTCTCAGGTTTCATGGGACAATAGACGTAGATGGTAGTATTATTCTCGAAGTCGTCGGTGCTGACACCTGCACTGGCACCTACGGTGTAGGCTGCGCTGGCATCCTCACGAATCTTCTTCAGATACTCCATTGACAGGATTTGTCCGGCCATAGAGGCCTTGATGCTGTTCTCTGAAGTGAAAGGCAGCTGCTTCGAATACCAGTACATGACAGCAATCGACTTAGGAGTCTCGGCCTTGTGTTTGAAGTTGTTGACAACCTCACCCTTGAAGTCAGCATTGATCTGCTTACCCTTCTGCACCTTCTTCTGTGAGGGCAGCGAACCCAGATACTGCTCAATAAGCGGACGGATGGTCTGCTCGTCGAAGTTACCAACAATGTCGAACGTGTATGCAGCAGCATTTGCTGTACGTTCCTTGGCAATCTCGAGGATGCGGTCGTAGCTGACCTTTTTCAGGTCGTCCAGGTCGAAGGGCTTTACACGCGGATGGTGAGCACCCAGTGTCAGCGTCAGCGAGTCAGAGAACACGGTCTCGGGCTGCAGCAGACGGTTCTTTAGCTGTACCTCAGTAGTCTGCATCAGGTTGTCGAACGACTTCTGGTCCTTATTGATGTTGGTGAACATCAGGTACACCAGCTGCAGCATGGTCTCAACGTCCTTCGGTGTTGCACTGCCGCTCACATACTCACGGTAGGCATCCATCGACAGCGATGCGCTGACAATCTTGCCGGCCAGTGCCTTCTCCAACTCGGTATGCGAGAAGTTACCCAGACCGCTGGCTTCGATAACGTCGCCAAACATACGCAAGTTAGGCAGCTCAGCATCACTATACAGCGCGCTACCACCGTAGCCATAGCCACGCAGCAGCACTTGGTCCTTCTTGAGGTCGGTCTGTTTCAGCACCACCTTCACACCGTTCGACAGCGTCAGCTCGCTATAACCGAACCTGTCGTCCTTCTTCTCCTTCTTAATCTTGCCAGGCTTAGGTAGCGTGGTCATCAGAGGTTCGTCCTTCACATTGTCCACATAGGCCTCAATCTTTGCGTTACGACCTGCGGCAATGGCTTGTTTCAGACCATCCTCCGTAGGATAGACGGCACCTTCCTTCTCGTTGTTGAAGTTCACCACCACCAGATTGCTATCGGTAGGCAACACCAGTTCCTTAATAACCTCGTTAGCCATTTCTACGGTCAACATCGGCACCAGTTGCTTCATAGCCTCGTAAACAAAGTCTATGCTGGGCACGGGCTCATTGTTCAGGAAGTGGTCCACATACTGATTGACAAACTGACGGTTGAAGCGCTTGTCCTTGTTCAGATAGGTCTTCTCCAGATTGCTCAAATAGTTGGCCTTATAGCGAGCGTACTCCGTAGCCGTGAAGCCGAACTCTGCAGCACGACGGGCCTCAGTGATGGCTGCCGTCATAGCAGCATCGGCCTGACCGTCCTTAGGCAGAATGGAAAGACTGAAGGCATCGACCGTACGCGACAGCAGGTAGGGACCGTAACCAGCAGAAGCCTGCAAGAAGGGACTCTCGGGTTTCTCGGCATACTCTCTCAGACGGTCGTTAAGCATCGCCACAGCGGCATTCTTTATGTAGTCGGCGGGCAGATAAGCCAACGTACTCTTCAGCGAATCGGGGAAGGGCTCGGTCTTCATCAAAACCTCAATGATGTTATACTGCTGCTCCTTATCCTTGTCGATGACGTAGATGGCCTCGTTATTGTCGGGCACGGGATAGGTCGTCACCTTGGCTGCATTTTTAGGCAATACGATGGGCGAGAACAGCGTCTTGATCTTCTGCTCTACCTGATCCACATCCACGTCACCCACCACGATGATACCCTGATTGTCGGGACGGTACCACTTCTCGTAGTAAGCCTGCAGGAATGGGGGCTCGAAGTTATCGATAATCTCCATCAGACCGATAGGCATGCGGTGACCGTACTTAGAACCCGGATACAGCTTGGGCAGGTCGCGCTCCAGCATACGCATCTGGGCCGATGTGCGCAGACGCCACTCCTCGTGAATCACGCCACGCTCCTTCTCTATCTCCTCTTTCTCCAGCAACAGACCATCAGCCCAGTCGTACAGGATGAGCAGACACGAATCGATAATACCCTCACGTGTCGTAGGGACATTACTGATGTTATACACCGTCTGGTCTATCGATGTATAGGCATTCAGGTCCGTACCGAACTTCACACCCACGCTCTCACACCAGCGCAGCATCTCGTTGCCCTTGAAGTGCTTCGAACCGTTGAAGGCCATGTGCTCCAGGAAGTGTGCCAGACCACGCTGGTTGTCATCCTCCTGAATAGAGCCCACCTTCTGGGCGATGTAGAACTCTGCACGGTGCTCAGGCCATGCATTGTGACGAATGTAATAAGTCAGTCCGTTGTCCAACTTACCGATGCGCACATCTGGATCAACAGGAAGTTGTGGCATCTGCATACCGTTCTGTGCCACTACAACTGCCGTGCTCATCAGCATTAGGGCAGCCACGAATAGTTTTCTCAGTTTTATCATTCCAATATTAGTTTATGATTTATATATATCCTAACACAAATATCATGCAAAAGTACTACTTTTCTTTTAATCTTTCGCGCGTACATCTGTAATATTATATATTTTTTGCATTTCCGCTACAATACAAGAAAAGAGGACGCGGCACATACACGTCCTCTTATTCTAAACTTATTGCTTGCAGTCTGCGTATTAGTTGAAGATGTAACGCAGGCTGAACTGGATTCTATAGGTTGACGACATTGAGTTATAGTCGGTATACGTAGAGACGTTACGTTTACCGTCAGCCAGCTGATACTTGTAAGTAGCGGTACCGTTACTGTTATTGTAGCTGACATTCATCAGGTCAGTACGTGGTGCATACTGGTAGAGACCCCACTTCTTGTTCAAGAGGTTAGGCAGGTTCTCGATATCGATACCGAACTGAAGGGTATTGCGATACTTACCAACCTTGATATAGAAATCCTGGTTGAACTTGAAGTCCAGCTGATGATGCCAAGGGGCGATAGCGCCACCACGCTCAGCATACCCCCCTTTATGATCTTTCAGATAGTCATCCTGGTTAATGTAAGTCCAGAAGTCATCACGCTGCATGTCGGCGGTATAGGTCTGTCCGTCTACCTTACCATTGTCGACAAAGTTCCAACTATTGAGTTCCTCACGGCTTGCAGGAATGTAGAGCAACGAGCTCGAGCCTCCGTCGCCAGCAATACTTGACGTCATGGTGTAGGTGTAGCGTGTACCGTTATTGGTATAGCTACCGCTCTTGAAGTAAGCCATATTCATGCCTTCGTAGACAAGACCCACGCTAGTAGCGAAGTGCTTGGCATACTCCTTACGATAAGAAGCCGAAATGAGTAGGCGGTTAGGAGCCACATAGGTACCGTAACCCATCTCCATATCGTTCATACCGTTGATAGAGAAGCGGCGGTTGTTGTAGGCAGAGGTTACCTGGTCACCCTGACCTTCACTATACGACTTAGCCTTTGAGTAGGTGTAAGAAGCGCTCAGATCGAGACCGAAGTCGAACTTCTTGGCCAGCGATGCAGTGATGCTGTAGTAGTAAGCCTTGTTGCCTGCGTTGGTAATCAGGTAGGCGTTATTACGTCCATTGAGCTGCTTGTAACGTGAACGGTAGTCGCTGGGAGCAATCTGGACGGTCTTGTCGAATACGTAGTTCTCGTTGGTAACGATAGCGGGATTGAACTCGCGGCTATAGATACCCTCCAATGAGAAGTTGATGTCGTAAGGCAGCTTGTAGTCAACAGCCAGAGAAGTCTTCCAAACGGCATTCATCTTCAGATCCTTGTCGATAATCGTAGGTGACTGAGGAACAAGGACTTGTGTCGGGTCGATAGTCAACTGAGACAACTGACCAGCTACTGTTGGGTCGAAGCTAGGCTGGCCACCGTAAGCATTAGCTGTAGTATTGTAGAAGTACTGCAGCTGGCCAACGTTTGAGTTACCCACAGCTGATACGAGCCATACGAAAGGCAGACGACCTACGAAGTAACCGGTACCACCACGGAGAACGAGGCTCTGGTCGCCCAGAACGTCCCAGTTGAAACCGATACGTGGAGAAACGGTCAGCTTGCTGCTGGGCAGCTGGTCGGTAGTATACTTCTTACCACCGGCAAAGGTCTGCTCTGCAAATGGAGCATTGTAGTTGTCCTTCAGCTCAGGATAGATAGGTAGCTCGAAGCGCAGACCAGCAGTCAGACGCAGACGGTCAGAGACGTTCATCTGGTCTTGCAGGTAGAGCGAGAACTGGTTATACTTCATCTTAGCCTTGAACATAGAACCGTCCAGGGCACGAGAAGTTGTCAAACCATAAGCAGAAGGTTTCTGACCGGTTACGAAATCATTCCAAGAAGAGAACACGTAATAACCGTTGGCAGCCTGTGCAAAACCATTGATGGCATCGTTGGTCTCGAACTGTATACCAGCCAGGAAATTGTGCAATCCCATGGTCCAAGTAGCCTCATCAGTAGCAACGAACGTCTTAACCTGACGAAGGTTACCTGCTGTAAAGGGGTCAGGACCGAAGGTTGTCAGCACGCTGTTATCCTCCAGAATATCTGTAGTGGGGAATGTGCCACCCTCTACAGTACGAGGCTCGTCCTGATAAGAATAGGTCATACGCAACATATTGTTGACGATACCCCACTTTGAGTTCCACTCACCAGCAACAGATGTGAAATTCTGCTCCTGATAGTAACGTGCACTCTCGAAAGGCAGTGCATAGTTGGTACCACGGCCACTACCACCATTAGGATAGATAGAACTGGTGGTCAGAGGAGCCGTAGAAGATGAGGGTGAGTTAGAATTTTTTGAGTGTGTGTGAGAGAAGCGAATATTCACGCGGTTGTTCTCATTGATGTTCCAGTCGACACGGCCTAACAGGCGATAAGCAGGAGTCTCGAGTGAGAAGCCCTGATAGCGGCCTGGATTGTAGCCATACTTGCTTTGCAAGTAGTTACTCATTTCCTGCATCTGTGCCTCGGTAGGACGGTTGTACATGGTTTTGTTGCCCCACTCATCAGAAGCGCTGGGACGCGCAAAACGTGTAGGACCAGCCGACACGTTGGCCTCGTACTCACCGTTCAGGAAGAAGAACAGCTTATCCTTAATGATTGGACCACCGATAGTTGCACCATAAGTAGTGGTGTGCTGCTGCTGACGAGTGAGTTCGTCGAAGTCGCCAACCTTATTACCACGCAGGTGAACATTGCTGGTGTAGATGTAGGCAGAACCCTTGTAGTCGTTCGTACCACTCTTGGTGGTAGCATTAATAGCACCACCTGTGAAGCCGCTCTGGCGTACATCGAATGGAGATACTGACACTGAAATCTGATCGAGGGCATCCAGTGAAATAGGCGAACCGCTGGCAGGCAGGTTAGAACCGATACCGAAAGCATTATTGAAGGCAGCACCATCGACCGTCACATATGACTGACGATAGTTACCACCACCGACGGCGAAGCCACCTACGGTATTACCACCCTGAGGTGTCAGCTTCAGAATGTCGTTCATTGAACGGCTAACAGTAGGAACCAGTGCCATCTGCTCAGCATTGACAGCTGTCACAGCACCAGCACGGTCGGTACGCATGTTGTTCTTGCCGCCAGTAGAGAAAACGAGCACTTCCTTCAGCATCTGCTGATCCTCAGAAAGATAGACGTCGAGCACGCTGTTCTGACCCAGAGTCAGGTTCATATCGGTAAACTTCTTGCTCTGGAAGCCGATGTAAGATACCTCAACCTCGTAAGGACCACCTGAACGGAGACCAGAGAGAGAATAACGGCCATTGACATTCGTCACAGCGCGATAGACTGTACCAGAGGGAATATGCTTCGCAACGATGGTTGCGCCAATTACCTCTTCATCATTGGCAGTCACCTTACCATTGATACCAGATGTGGTTACCTGAGCTACTGCTGTCGAAACGAATGCAAGCATCAGAATCACCAATGAAAACAGGATCTTTTTTTGCATAAATTTTAAACTATTGTGTTATTATTAATAAATTGCGGTGCAAAATTAATAAAAATTTTCGAAATAACAACAAAAAACTGTGTTATATTATTGCATCTTTCATACATTTTTATCGAATGCCCATGCGAGCCTCTACGACATTCACCACATAGTCGCCTAATTTCTCGCACTCATTAATCAGGTCCATGTAGATGGTACCAACGGCATAAGTATACTCGCGGTTGTTGACATCGGTGATATTTTGTGTCTTCAACTGGTTGCGGTAGTTATTGATTTCGTTCTCGATATTGAACGTACGGTTCACGTCGAACGACTCCTTACGACCCTGCAGCAAGCGATTCATCTGCGTCAGCGACTGGTCGGTGAGTTCCATCATCTGGTGCAGGTGGTCGTACTGACGCTCGATGAAGTGGTCTTCCT
>CAMVOS010000020.1 GCA_947169185.1 uncultured Prevotella sp. | reverse complement strand
CTCTTTGGGAGGTGCATCTCTCTTGATTGCGGGTGCAAAGGTAATGCTTTTTTCGTTACCCACCAAACTTTTTCCCGATTTTTTTCAAAAAAAGTGAATAATTGCACTTTCTCGTCTTTTTTCTTGCACATTTCTTGACTTCTTTGTAACTTTGCCATGCAAAAAGCGGAATAAAAACATACATTGTGGAGCGATTAGAATTTACCATCAAGGAGAAAGAACAAGCCTTACAACTCTATCAGCGAATACGTGAACAGATAGCCTCGACTCTATTGCCAGATGACGAATCGCGCATGCGCAATCATCTTTTATATACTATAGAGCAATGTCAGGTGAGCCGAAACATTTTCGGTCTCAACCCTATCCTACTGGCTTTCCAAACTGCTCAGCTGATAGTTGACGAGATTGGTTTGCGCCGTGATGGTGTGCTGGCGGTACTGCTTCGTCCCAGTATCGAGCAAGGTTTCCTGAGCGTCGAAGAAGTAAAGGAACAGTATGGCGAATCGGTGGCGCGCATCCTGCATGGTTTGCAGCGCATCCAGGAACTGTACCAGAAGAATCCTGTTGTCGAAACCGAGAACTTCCGCAATCTGCTGTTGTCGTTTGCCGAGGACATGCGTGTGATTCTAATCATGATAGCCGATCGTGTCAACCTGATGCGCCAGATTCGTGACACCAAACATATTGAGGCCAAGCGAGAAGTATCGGAAGAGGCTGCATATCTCTATGCACCGTTGGCCCACAAGCTTGGTCTCTACAAGCTGAAGAGCGAGTTGGAAGACCTGTCGCTGAAATATTTGGAACACGACGCCTACTACCATATCAAGGAGAAGCTGAGCGCGACGAAAAAGAGCCGTGATGCCTATATTGAACAGTTCATCAAGCCAATCTCTGAACGTCTGACGGAGGCAGGACTGCATTTTCATATCAAAGGCCGTACGAAGAGTATCCACTCCATCTGGCAGAAGATGAAGAAACAGAAGTGTCCTTTTGAAGGCGTCTACGACCTGTTTGCCATTCGCGTCATCATAGACACGCCGATAGAGAAAGAGAAGCTTCAATGCTGGCAGGCTTTTGCCATTGTCACGTCAATGTACCAGCCCAACCCTAAACGTCTGCGCGACTGGCTGAGCGTACCTAAGTCGAACGGTTACGAGAGTCTGCATATCACCGTGCTTGGTCCCGACAAGAAATGGGTAGAGGTTCAAATCAGAACCGAACGTATGGACGAGGTAGCTGAGCGAGGCGTTGCCGCCCATTGGCGCTACAAAGGTGTTAAGAGCGAATCGGGACTGGACGAGTGGCTCACCAATATCCGTTCGATGCTGGAAACCAGCGACGGCCTGGATGCGATGGACCAGTTTAAGATGGACCTGTATGAAGACGAGGTCTTTGTGTTCACTCCCAAGGGCGATTTGTTTAAGTTTCCCAAAGGTGCCACCGTTCTGGACTTCGCCTATCATATCCATTCTAAGATAGGTAACGCCTGCGTGGGAGCGCGTATTAATAATAAGGTTGTCACCATCCGTCAGCAATTGCAGAGTGGCGATCAGGTTGAAATCATGACGTCGTCGACACAGAAACCACGGCAGGAATGGATGAGCATTGTGAAGACGTCGCGTGCCAAATCGAAGATTCGTCTGGCCCTGAAAGAGACGCAAGTCAAAGAAGGTCTTTTTGTCAAAGAGATGCTAGAACGTAAGTTCAAGAACAAGAAACTAGAATTGGACGAGCCTACCATGCAGCACCTCATTAAGAAGTTAGGTTTCAAAGAGGTCAGCGACTTCTACCGTCAGATAGCTTCAGGCGAACTGGACGTCAACACCGTCATTGAGCGCTATATAGAACTGCAGCAAGGTGATGGTCCTGTAACAGGAAACAACTTGGCTGAAAGTGCCGCCAACTTCGTGTTGGACGAGTCGCGTCTGCCCAAGGATAATATCCATGAGGATGTATTGGTGATAGACCGTAATCTGAAGGGTGTCGACTATCAGCTGGCACGCTGCTGTCAGCCCATCTATGGCGATAAGGTATTTGGTTTCGTGACCGTTAGTGGTGGTATCAAGATTCATCGCGAAGACTGCCCTAATGCGCCTGAACTGAAGAAACGTTTCGGCTACCGTATCGTGAAAGCCAAATGGAGCGGCAAGGGTACCTCGCAATACGAGATTACACTACGTGTCATTGGCAACGACGACATCGGCATCGTGAACAATCTGACCAGTATCATATCGCGTGAAGAAAAACTCATTCTTCGCAGCATCAATATCGACTCGCATGACGGGTTGTTCAGCGGTAATCTAACCATCATGCTCAACGACACCACGCGTCTGGAGTCGCTCATCAAGAAACTGCGTACCGTAAAAGGTGTAAAACAAGTGGAACGATTATGATATTCTATTTCACAGGAACAGGAAATACACGTTGGGCAGCACAACAGCTGGCTGAAGCAACGGAGGAAGAATTGCGATATATACCTGATGAGCTCAAAAATACTGAAATCCACTATGCGTTGGAGGAAAACGAACGGTTAGGGTTCTGCTTTCCCACGCATGGCTGGCAACCGCCACGTATTGTTCGTGAGTTCATCAGACGTGCAACATTCAGCGTTCATCGTTCTACATATATCTATGCGTTTACGACATGTGGCGACAACATGGGCTATGCGATGCGTATATTCGAGAAGGAACTGCAACAGAAAGGCCTGCATACCGATGCGCGTTTTGCTGTCGTGATGCCTGAGTCGAATGTATGTTTCTCGTTCCTCCATCTGGATACTGACGAGAAGGCCCGTCAGAAAGTCGAGACGGCCCGTCAGCGAATGACACACATCTGCCAAGTCGTCAAGGAGCGTCAGCAGGGCATCGAAGAACTGGTAAAAGGAGCTATTCCGTTTACCTACACCTACGTGATTGGCGGCTATTACAACAAGCACCTCATTACCGATGAGAAGTTCTGGGTTGACAAAGATGCCTGTATTCAATGCGGACTATGTGAGAAGCTGTGTCCTGTTGACGACATAAAAGGAACACCGCCCGTATGGCTTCGTAACGGACGGTGCACAAATTGTCTGGCTTGTTATCATCACTGTCCGGCACATGCCATCCATTGGGGCAACATGAAACGCGGACAATACCTGCTTAATAAACTCTTGGACCGAAAATAGTAGTACCGATACGTACCATCGTACTACCCTCCTCTACGGCTATCAAGTAGTCGTGGCTCATACCCCATGAACGCTCGCAGAAGTAATCGTCCGAAGCAAAAAAGCGTGCCTTGACATCATCGAAGAGACTCTTGGCATGACGGAATTCTGAACGGATCTGCTGCTCATCGTCTACATACGAGGCCATCATCATAAGTCCACAGATGCGCACATGCGACATCGTGCGCCACTCGCCATTTTCCAGCAGATCGTAGAGAGCCTGGTCGCTGAGTCCGTATTTCGTCTCTTCTTCAGCGATATGCAGTTCGAGCAACACGTCGATGACACGATTGTTCTTGGTTGCCTGCTTCTCTATCTCCTGCAACAGTTTCAGTGAGTCGACGGCCTCTATCATCGTGACATAAGGAGCAATATACTTCACCTTGTTGGTCTGCAAATGCCCGATAAAGTGCCAACGGATATCCTTGGACAACGACTCGTGCTTCTGGCGCAGCTCTTGTTCGTGGCTCTCGCCAAAGATGCGCTGACCTTCGGAGTAGGCTGCCTCGATATATTCGTTAGGATGATATTTGCTGATGGCCACCAGACGAACACCTTGTGGCAAATGAGCCAAGACTTCGCGAAGATTTCCTTTAACGTCGTACATCATCCCTCAAATTCGGGCTTATCATTCTGAACGGGTTGTTTGCCATACTCGAACACATCCATCAGGGTAGTCTCTGCAACAGAGGCGATGACGTAGTCAATCATCGTAGTACCCATAACACTCTCGATATTATTGACAGCGCCCTTCAGAGTTCCAGCCTGCACCAGATAGTTGACGTTAGAACGTTTTTCCTTCTCCGTTTTCTCATCGATGGTAATAAACTGAAGCTTAACCTTGTACCATCGGTCAGCCATCTCCTCCTCAGAAAAGAATATCTCCTTGTAGCTGGCTATCTTGATGTCCTCAATGGTAAACTCACCACTAATATAACTCGACATTTCTTCCATGATGCGACTCTCAGCCTCAGTAAATGAAAGGGCATCAACGACATAATTTTCTTTAACTTTCTTCTGCAAGCCGTCCTCCATAACTTTCTCGTAGGCAATCTTGCACTCAAACCAAATTGCAGTTCTTGATCTCATGATAATATTAAAATTCTAAAATAATTTCGTAACTATTACTTAATGATAGCACGACTATTCGTACCACCTAACTCCTTTTTCTTCTTTTCCGTAATACGATCAATAATTTCAGTCGCAATAAGTTGTGAACGCTCTGGAGTCAAGCCAGCATCACTACCCAATTCTGCCTGTTTCTTCATCAGTTCGTCGATAGTCGACTGGCTCTCGGATGTAAACTTCTTTTCCGCATTACTCATATACTCTTTATTATATATCTTGGAGAGAATGCGTTCTGCTTCTTCGGAGTATTTCTTACGGAAAATCTCTTCAGCCTTAGCGGCATAGTCACGCTGGGCAGCCTCGTCGAAAACCAACGAATCACCATTATTGGTAACGCCAAGTTCTGCAGGGTCAAAACCATCATCCAACAAATCGTCGGTTGGTTGTCGCGGTACAGGTTTCACGAACTCTACGGGAGTCGTCTCAGGAAACATCTCAAAATAGATCCCTGTCAGAACCAAAGCGGCTATAACACTAATAGCTACCGTTATTGCTGTCCGTTTATAGCGATGAAGCTGACGTACCGACTTATACATTTCTTCAGGCGTATTATAGCGGTCTTCTGGTGATTGACTGGTAGCCTTCTTGATGAGCCTGCGATACTCGATAGGCAAATCTGACATCACAGAAAGGCTTTCCATGAACTTACCGATTGAGTACACATCACACCTGTCATCAATCGTTCCATGCTGCAACACTTCCGGTGCAACATACTTGGCATCCTTGCCATAAAAGTCATTCAAGTCGCTTATACCTAAATAATACGAGCCATGTGAGAGCAGCAATGGCATAAGGCTTCCCTTGTGGACAAACACCGTATTGGGCGAAAAACAGAAATGACGAATGCCTTTCTTATGCAAAAGTGTTGTGATTTCAACAAGATCGCCAAGAATATGAAACAAGAATTTGGGTTGTGCCACCACATTAGGCATTTCTTCAAGCATCTGGGCAAACGACATGTATTGGCCAGGCTCAGAAACTTCCAATCTGACAATTTCATCGTTGTTCTTAACGGGTGTAAAATGCAACTGATGCTTGTCGGCTATCGTGACGTTTTCCTCGCATTCGCGCTTCAGACCTTCACAAAACGTGATGTTGGAAAGCTGCGACTCACGAATTTCAACAATAGACTGATACTTGTCACCCGTCTTAGCGCGATAGAACTCGCCAATGGGCAACTGTGTCAGATTCCTTTTTCCACCAGCTTTTGCCGCCAAAAGATCTTCGTAATTCATACCGTTCTCTTGTTTTAATGCGCAAAAGTAAGCAAAAAATACGAAAAACACAAATATTTTTGAAAAAACTCTTAACTCATAACTCTTAACTCTTAACTTTTTTGTATCTTTGCACTCGATTTACGTAAATTAATATAAGACAATGCCGGAAATATCAGTACGCGGACTTGAGATGCCCGAGTCACCAATCAGAAAACTCGCACCACTTGCCGCTGCCGCAAAGAAACGCGGAACAAAGGTTTATCACCTTAATATTGGACAGCCAGATCTGCCCACGCCTCAAGTGGCTCTTGATGCGCTCAAACAGATTGACCGTAACATCCTGGAGTATTCACCCTCACAAGGCTATTTAAGTTATCGTGAGAAACTTGTGGGCTATTACGCGAAATATAATATTAATGTGACGGCAGACGATATTATTATTACCAGTGGTGGTTCCGAGGCTGTGCTCTTTGCCTTCCTCTCGTGTCTGAACCCTGGTGATGAAATCATCGTCCCTGAGCCTGCCTACGCCAACTACATGGCATTTGCCATCAGTGCAGGTGCCAAGATTCGCACCATTGCCACAACCATTGACGAAGGCTTTTCGCTGCCGAAAGTTGAGAAGTTCGAAGAGCTCATCAACGATCGTACACGTGCCATCATGATTTGCAACCCTAACAACCCGACAGGCTATCTGTATACCCGTCGTGAAATGAACCAGATACGCGACTTGGTAAAGAAGTACGACCTGTATCTCTTCTCCGACGAGGTCTATCGTGAATACATCTATACGGGTTCACCTTATATTTCAGCATGCCATCTAGAGGGTATCGAGCAGAATGTCATCCTCATCGACTCTGTCTCGAAACGCTATTCTGAGTGTGGTATTCGTATTGGAGCACTGATTACCAAGAATGCAGAAGTACGAAAGGCTGTTATGAAGTTCTGTCAGGCTCGTCTCTCGCCTCCCCTGATTGGTCAGATTGTAGCTGAAGCTTCACTTGAGACGCCTGAGGAGTATCTGCGTGACGTCTATGACGAGTACGTCGAACGCCGTAAGTGCCTGATTGACGGACTAAATCGCATTCCGGGCGTTTATTCGCCAATTCCTATGGGTGCTTTCTATACGGTAGCTAAATTGCCTGTTGACGATGCTGAGAAGTTCTGTCGCTGGTGTCTTGCCGAATTCAATTATGAGGGCGAGACTGTTATGATGGCTCCTGCCGCTGGCTTCTACACCACGCCTGGTGCTGGTATCAATCAGGTTCGTATTGCTTATGTGCTGAAGAAAGCAGACCTTGAACGTGCACTCTTTGTACTGAAGAAAGCTCTCGAAGCCTATCCTGGTAGGACGGAAGATTAACTTTTTATTCTGTATCTTCTTGAATCTGCCACTTTTCATAGCACGGAAAATCTATAGTCAGGGCGGTGACCGTCAAGAGGTGAGTCGTCCTGCCATCACTATTGCAACCATTGGTGTAGCCATCGGATTGGCAGTGATGATTATCACCGTATCTGTGATTGCAGGATTCAAGCATACCATTAGCGATAAGGTTGTGGGATTTGGCAGCCATATTCAGATTACGAACTTTATGGCCCAACAGACAGCGATTCCCGCTCCGATATGCATTAGTGATACGCTGATGCGTGAGATCCGGCAGACAAAAGGCATCCGTCATGTGGCTTGCTACTCAATAACTCAGGGTATTCTGAAGACAGATAATGATTTCCTGGGTGTTGCATTCAAGGGTATAGACAGCGACTACGACATTAGCTTTTTACAAGATAATCTTGTCGAGGGGAAAATGCCAAAGTTTGGGGCTCAGCCCTCAAAATATCCATTACTTGTTTCGCGTAGCATTGCCGATAAGTTGCACTTAAAAGTTGGAACCAAAGTCTTTGCATATTTTATTGGCAATGAGGATGTACGTGTCCGCAAATTCACGATAGAGGGCATCTATCAGACCAATATGTCACAGTTCGACCAAAATCTCTGTTTTACTGATTTTTCAGTACCCGTCAAACTAAACGGATGGGAACAGGACCAGTATAGCGGAGCAGAATTACTGGTTGACAATTTTGATGACATAGAACAGGTTGCCACGAATATCGTCAAACTCGTCAACAGCAAAACTGACCGCTATGGCGACATACTTACTTCACAGACTATCCATGAAGCATACCCGCAAATATTTTCATGGCTCTCGCTGCTCGACATAAACGTATGGATTATTCTTGTTCTGATGGTGTGCGTAGCAGGCTTTACGATGATTAGTGGTTTGCTAATTATTATACTTGAGCGTACGCAAATGATTGGAATACTGAAGGCGCTTGGCATGCGTAACAACGCTGTACGACACACGTTTCTATGGTTTGCCGTCTTTATCATAGGTCGTGGTTTGCTATGGGGCAATATCATTGGAGTCGGGTTGGTTGTTCTGCAACAACAGACCGGTCTTATACATCTTGACCCTGCCAGTTATTATGTTGACACAGCACCCATGGAATTGAACATTCCCATTGTCCTTGCACTTAATGTCGCCACACTCATCATTTCAGTATTCGTGCTTATCGCACCAAGCTATTTGATATCACATATTCACCCTGCACGTTCAATGCGTTATGAATAAAATATATGTTTAACAATAACTAAATATTATTATGGAAAGAACTTGGAGATGGTTTGGCAAGAAAGACAAGATTACACTTGCCATGCTAAGACAAATCGGAGTAGAGGGAATTGTTACTGCCCTGCATGATGTACCCCTTGGCGAGGTATGGACTCGTGAGAAAATCCGCGACCTTCGCGAGTATATCGAAAGCTATGGCATGCGCTGGAGCGTCGTCGAGTCACTGCCAGTAGTGGAAACCATTAAGTACGGCGGCCCTGATCGCGACCACCAGATTGAGGTCTATAAGGAGTCGCTGCGCAACCTTTCAGCAGAAGGCATCCATTGTATCTGCTATAACTTCATGCCCGTATTAGATTGGGCACGCACCGATTTGTTCCACAACAACCCCAACGGTGCAACGAATCTGTACTTTAACTATGCAGAGTTCGCTTACTTCGATATCTATATTCTGAAGCGTCCGGGTGCTCGCGAAGAATGGGAAAAATTCCAGTTCCCAGAGGGATGGGGCGAAGGCCGCAACGTGCTTGCTGAATGTGACGAGCTGGCTAAGACCATGACACCCGAGAAAGACCACAAGCTGGTTGAAAACATCGTTATCAAGACGCAGGGCTTTGTTTCTGGTAACTTCAGCGAGAATGACGAGGCTCCCGTACAGAAATTCCGCGAGTTTCTCGACCTCTATAAGGGTATAGATAAGAAGCAGTTGCGCGAAAACATGAAATACTTCCTTGAAGCAATCATGCCCGTCTGCGAGGAGTGCAACATGAACATGTGTGTTCACCCCGACGATCCCCCTATCGAGATTCTCGGATTGCCACGCATCGTACGTACCGAGGAGGATATCCAGTGGTTCCTCGATGCTGTGCCCAACAAGCATAACGGTTTGACATTCTGTGCAGGCTCTTTGAGCGCTGGTGCATATAATAATGTTGTCGAGCTGGCCAAGAAGTTCGCATCGCGCACTCACTTTGTTCATCTGCGCTCATGCCACATTTTCCCCAATGGCGACTTCACCGAGGCAAGCCATCTTGGAGGTCGCGCCGACCTGATTGAACTCTGCCGAATCTTTGAAAAGGAGAACCCCGAACTGCCTATGCGCGTTGACCACGGTATGACCTTTACCGACGAGCCTGGTGGCATCATGGACGAAAGCAGTCACGGCCATAACGCCGGTTACACCCTGCTGGGCCGCATGTTCGCCCTCGGACAGGTACAGGGCATCCTCGCCACCGTCGACCGCGAACTTGGAATAAAATACAAACAACCCGGATTTTTTGATTGATATGAAACTGAATGATATTTTTAGCGGCAACTATAATGCTGCAGAATGGGAAGCAAAAGGTTATGAACTTCCTAAGTTTGATATTGCCAAGTTGCGTGAAAAGACGGCCAAGGAACCTACTTGGGTACACTTTGGCGGCGGAAACATATTCCGCGCATTCCCTGCAGCTATTCTGAACGATGCGCTGAACACAGGCAAGTACGATCGTGGTGTCATCGTGGCCGAGACATTCGACTTCGAGGTTATCGACAAGGCTTACGCGCCTTACAACAACCTCTCGCTCTGCGTTAACCTCTGCTCTGACGGCTCGATAGAGAAGAAGGTGATTGCCTCAGTAACCGAGGCCCTGAAGGCCGACCCTCAGTTTGAGGATTGGAACCGTCTGGTTGAAATCTTCCGTAACCCAAGTCTGCAGATGATCTCGTTTACCATCACCGAGAAGGGTTACACATACAACGAGGCCGACCTAGCTCGCGGACTGAAACCCATGTTCGCTATGGGTAAGGTTTGCGCACTGCTGCTTGAGCGCTTCAACGCCGGTCAGCTGCCACTAACCGTGCAGTCGATGGATAACTGCTCGCACAATGGCGACAAGGTGAAGGCTGGCGTCTTTGCCTACGCTGAGCGCTGGGCTAAGGACGGACTTGTACCTGCTGCATTCCTCGACTACCTGAAGGACGAGAAGAAAATTACCTTCCCCTGGTCTATGATTGATAAGATAACACCTCGCCCACACGAGAAGGTTAAGGAGATGTTGGCAGCCGACGGATTCGACGATAACGACTACATCGAGACCGAGAAGCACACCTTTACCGCTCCCTTCGTGAACGCTGAAGAGGTGCAGTATCTGGTTATCGAAGACAACTATACCAACGGTCGTCCCCCACTCGATCTTGGCGGTGCTCTCTATACAACTCGCGAAACTGTTGACAAGGTAGAGACCATGAAGGTGACCACCTGTCTGAATCCGCTGCATACGGCCATGTCGATATACGGTTGCATGCTGGGCTACACACTGATTAGCGCAGAAATGAAGGACGACGACCTGCGCGCCTTCATTCAGAAGATTGGTTATATGGAGGCGATGCCTGTCGTTGTTGACCCAGGTGTGCTGAACCCCTACGAGTTTATTGATGCCGTGCTCAACAAGCGTCTGCCCAACCCCTTCATGCCTGACGCTCCCCAGCGTATCGCCATGGATACCTCGCAGAAGCTGCCCATCCGTTTTGGTGAAACGCTGAAGAAGTATATAGCACGTGGCTTGGACAAATCGATGCTCGTACTCATCCCCCTCACATTGGCAGGCTATGCCCGTTATTTGAAGGGTATCAAGGACGATGGTACAACATTTGATTGCTCTCCTGACCCCATGCTCGAGGAACTGCAGGCTATCGTAGCCCCGCTGGAGATTGGCAAGCCCGATCAGGATTGGAGCCCGCTGAAGAAGCTATACTCTCGTAAAGACGTCTTCGGACTCGACCTCTATGAGGCAGGTCTTGGCGACCAGATTGAGGGTATGGTCAAGGAATTGTATGCTGGCAACGGTGCCGTGCGTACTACCCTTCACAAATATGTTTCTGCAAGATAAAACAATTACTAAAACAATATTGAATTATGAAAAGTGACCCCAAAGAGTGCTTATATTGCACCAACAATGAGACCCTGCACAATCTGATGATTGAGTTTGCACAGCTATCTGTATCGCGTGCTTTCCTATTTAAAGAGCAGACCTATCGTGGACGTTGTCTTGTAGCTTACAAGGACCACGTGAATGACCTGAACGAACTGTCAGACGAAGACCGTAACGCCTTTATGGCCGATGTCGCTCGCGTGACACGAGCTATGCAGAAGGCTTTCAACCCTGAGAAGATAAACTATGGTGCATACAGCGACAAGCTTTCACACCTGCACTTCCATCTGGCACCCAAGTATGTGGATGGTCCTGACTACGGCGGTACATTCCAGATGAACCCGGGAAAGGTATATCTGTCAGATGCAGAGTACGCTGAGCTGATTGAGAAAATCAAGGCAAATCTTTAATGTATCGAAGCATCAAAACATCGAAACTAGAAAAATTATGGCAATCATCAAACCATTTAAAGGAATCCGCCCGCCCAAAGAATTTGTAGAGCAGGTGGAAAGTCGTCCCTACGATGTACTGAACTCAGAAGAGGCACGCGCAGAGGCTGGCGACAATGAGAAGAGTCTGTATCATATCATCAAGCCCGAGATAGACTTCCCGGTAGGTACGTCGGAATATGATCCGCGCGTCTACGAGAAGGCTGCTGAGAATTTCCAGAAATTCCAGGACAAAGGTTGGCTGGTACAGGACAAGGACGACCACTATTATATCTATGCACAGACAATGCAGGGTAAGACGCAGTATGGTCTCGTTGTAGGTGCCCATACCGACGACTACATGAAGGGCAACATCAAGAAGCACGAGCTGACGCGTCGCGACAAGGAAGAAGACCGCATGAAGCACGTTCGCGTGAACAATGCCAACATCGAACCCGTGTTCTTTGCCTATCCCGACAACGCCGTGCTCAACGAACTGATTATGCGCTATGCCGCTACTGAGCCTGAGTACGACTTCATTGCCCCCATCGATGGATTCCGTCATCAGTTCTGGGTCATCAGCAATGCTCAGGACATGCAGACCATCACCGACGAGTTTGCAAAGATGCCTAGCCTCTATATTGCTGACGGTCACCACCGCAGTGCAGCAGCAGCCCTTGTTGGTGCTGAGAAGCAGAAGCAGAATCCTAACCACAATGGCACAGAGGAGTATAATTACTTTATGGCAGTTTGCTTCCAGGCTTCACAGCTCACTATCCTTGACTACAACCGCGTGGTAAAGGATCTCAACGGTATGTCGTCAGAAGAATTCCTGGCTGCCTTGCAAGTGAATTTTCTTGTGGAAGACAAGGGTACGGAGATTTACAAGCCCCAGCAGTTGCATGAGTTCTCGCTCTATCTGGACCAGCATTGGTATAGTCTGAAGGCTAAGGAAGGTACGTACGACAACAACGATCCTATCGGTGTGCTCGACGTAGACATTTCGAGCCGACTGATTCTCGACGAGATTCTGAACATCGGCGACCTGCGTTCCTCACAGCGTATTGACTTCGTAGGTGGTTTGCGTGGTCTCGGTGAGCTGAAGCGTCGTGTAGACAGTGGTGAGATGCGTGCTGCTCTGGCGCTCTATCCTGTTTCTATGCAGCAGATTATGGATATCGCTGACAGCGGAAAGATTATGCCGCCAAAGGCTACATGGTTTGAACCGAAACTGCGTTCAGGACTCGTGATTCACAAATTAGTATGACCGACGAATATCGCACGATATCAGGCACAAGCGAGGGATACTACACCGAGAAGCGGAGCAAGTTCCTCGCTTTTGCTCATCACGTAGAAGATGTCACCGAAGTAAAGGACATCGTGGCAGGCTATCGTAAGAAGTATTACGATGCCCGCCATGTATGCTATGCATATATGCTTGGGCCTGAACGTCTGGAGTTTCGTGCCAATGACGACGGCGAGCCTTCATCAACGGCAGGGAAACCCATTCTCGGACAAATCAACAGCAACGAACTGACCAACATCCTCATCGTGGTAGTGCGTTATTACGGCGGTGTCAACTTAGGTACCAGCGGACTCATCGTGGCCTACCGTGAGGCTGCTGCCGACGCCCTGCAACATGCAAACATTGAGACGCGACAGGTGGAGGAAATCGTCAAGTACACGTTTGCCTATCCGCAGATGAACGACGTAATGCGCATCGTCAAGGACATGAACCCGCGTATCGTCAGTCAGACCTATGATAATACGTGCGAAATCGTGCTCAGCATCCGCAAAAGTGAAGCAGAACAGCTGAAATCGAAATTGGCAAAGCTTAGTTTCGAATAATTTTCGCAAGTTTCCTGCTTTTCTTTTGGTGGTATCGGAAAAAAGTAGTACCTTTGCATCCGCATTCGAGCAAAGTATAACAAATTTATTGGAAGGTTGGCAGAGTGATCGATCGCGCTGGACTCGAAATCCGGTATACCCCTTTCGGGTATCGGGGGTTTGAATCCCTCACCTTCCGCTTATTGAGAGAGAGTCAGCGATGACTCTCTTTTTGCCAAAGAGAGTATGGAGAATAACAGCATTTTACAGAAACTTGACGGACTGGAGGCTCGCTTCGAGGAGGTGTCGACACTGATTACCGACCCCGACGTTATTGCCGACCAGAACCGTTTTGTGAAACTCACCAAGGAGTATAAGGACTTAGGCGACATCATGGATGCCCGCAAGCGCTACATCGCCTGTCTGAACGGTATCAAGGAAGCGAAGGACATCCTGGCCAACGAGAGCGACCCCGAGATGAAAGAGATGGCTCGCGAGGAGTTGGCCGAGAACGAAGCCTTGCAACCCAAACTGGAGGAGGAAATCAAGATTGCACTGATTCCGAAGGACCCTGAGGACGCCAAGAACGTACAGATGGAGATTCGCGCTGGAACAGGTGGCGACGAAGCAGCCTTGTTTGCTGGCGACCTCTTTAAGATGTACAAGAGCTACTGCGACTCGAAAGGTTGGCAGCTTTCTATAACCAGTGTCAGCGAAGGTGCCGTTGGTGGTTTCAAGGAAATAGACTTTGCCGTTAGCGGTGCCGATGTCTATGGTACGCTGAAATATGAGTCGGGCGTTCATCGTGTACAGCGCGTACCAGCCACTGAGACACAGGGTCGTATGCATACCTCAGCGGCTACGGTGGCCGTACTGCCTGAGGCTGATAAATTCGAGGTTCACGTGAACGAAGGTGAAATCAAGTGGGACACCTTCCGTTCCAGTGGTGCCGGTGGTCAGAACGTCAACAAGGTGGAGTCTGGTGTCCGTCTGCGCTATATGTGGAAGAACCCCAATACGGGTGAGACGGAGGAAATCCTCATAGAATGTACAGAGACGCGCGACCAGCCTAAGAACAAGGAGCGCGCACTCTCGCGCCTGTACACATTCATATATGATAAGGAGCACCAGAAGTATATGGACGACATAGCCAGCCGCCGCAAGAGCCTCGTCTCTACAGGCGACCGCTCGGCCAAGATTCGTACCTACAACTTCCCACAGGGCCGCGTGACCGACCATCGCATCGGCTATACCACTCACGACCTGCAGGGATTCCTTGGTGGTGACATCCAACCTATGATCGATGCCCTGACCGTTGCCGAAAATGCAGAACGAATGAAAGAAACAGAACTATAATATGACAAGACAAGAGTTAATACAGCAAATCAAAGAGAAGCAGTCGTTTCTCTGCGTAGGTCTCGATACTGACCTCGACAAGATACCTCAATCGGTACAGAAGCAAGTCCGTAAGGAGTATGAGGAAGAAGAATACACCTTTGGCATGCTGCTGGAGTTCAACGTCCGCATCATCGATGCAACAGCTCCCTACTGTGTGGCCTACAAGCCTAACCTCGCTTTCTACGAGGCGTATGGTATGGATGGTATTGCAGCTTTCGAGGGTACCATCGAGTATCTGAAGGAGAACTACCCCAACCACTTCATCATTGCTGATGCTAAGCGTGGTGATATCGGCAATACGTCGAAGATGTACGCTAAGACTTTCTTTGAGAACTATAATGTCGACTCGCTGACTGTTGCACCCTATATGGGTGAAGACTCAGTAACGCCATTCCTCGGATATGACGGCAAGTGGGTTATCCTGTTGGCACTGACGTCAAACAAAGGTTCGCACGATTTCCAGCTGATTGAAGACAAGAATGGCGAACGCCTCTTCGAGAAGGTACTGAAGCAGAGCCAGCAATGGGGCAATGAAGACAACATGATGTATGTCGTTGGTGCCACACAGGGAAAGATGTTCGAGGATATCCGCAAGATTGCTCCTAACCACTTCCTCTTGGTTCCTGGCGTTGGTGCACAAGGCGGTTCGTTGCAGGAAGTATGCAAGTACGGTATGACGAAGGATTGCGGTCTGCTGGTCAATTCCTCTCGCGGCATCATCTACGCATCCAACGGTGACGACTTTGCTGAAGTGGCTGCCGAGAAAGCCAAGGAGCTGCAACAGGAGATGGCTGCAGAGCTCGCAAAATTGGCTATTTAAAGCAATACCTGTCTCGCGAATCCAACTGAACCTATGTTCATTGGATTACAAAGATATGTTCATGGGGCTTGGAATTTAGATTCCCAACCCCATGAACATATTTTTTTTGTGGTGCTTTACTTCAACACAACCTTCTTACCATTGATGATATAAACGCCATTAGGCAATCCTTCCAACGTTGTTGCTTTTGAGCGAACCATTCTACCCTGAACGTTATATACATCAACAGGGTTCGTTACGGATATTGTTGCAATGCCTGTCGATTCTATTATTGTCAACACACCATTCTGATACTTCAAGTCATAGTTCTTGGCTTCACCACCACTGACCACAATGTCGTATTCACCAACAGGACTATCCTTCGTTGCCGATGTTGTGACTATAGGCTTTTTGGTTAGCACGCTTTCGTCTTCGTCTAACTTCCAACCAGTGTATGTAATCACAAACTCTGGATTCTCCACATATTGTTCACGAGTCACGTTCTCAACTTGAACTGTTAGCGGAGCCTTGGTAATCGTCAACGTACCGTTAACATACGTGTCGTTATAGTTCGTCACAGTACCCTTCTTAATCATAATAGAATATGTACCGACAGGCGACGTTGCTGTAGCCTCACAAGTAATTTCAGGCGTACCTGTCAGCGTGGCGCCTTCCGAAGTAAACTCGAATGTCGGATTTTCCTCTCCATATTCGCGACTGTAGCTCTTAGCTGTTACTGTAACGGGATCTGCCTCAGTAATAGTTAGCTTACCCTTTACATAAGAGATTTCATAGTTCTGGGCCTCAGCATCACTAACGACAATATCATACGTGTTAGGCTCACTGGCAGAGGTGGCAGTCGTAGTGATTGTAGGCTGTTTTATCAACACGTCCTTCGTTTCGCTATTCTTGAATCCCTCATAGGTCGCCTCGAAGGTTGGCAGAGCCTCACCTTGTTTTATGGTATAATTCTTGCCAGTTATTTTCAGCGGAGCCTTGGTAATCGTCAACGTACCGTTAACATACTTATCGTTATAGTTCGTCACAGTTCCCTTCTTGATCACAATAGAATATGTACCGACAGGCGACGTTGCTGTAGCCTCACAAGTAATTTCAGGCGTACCTGTCAGCGTGGCGCCTTCCGAAGTAAACTCGAATGTCGGATTTTCCTCTCCATATTCGCGACTGTAGCTCTTAGCTGTTACTGTAACGGGATCTGCCTCAGTAATAGTTAGCTTACCCTTTACATAAGAGATTTCATAGTTCTGGGCCTCAGCATCACTAACGACAATATCATACGTGTTAGGCTCACTGGCAGAGGTGGCAGTCGTAGTGATTGTAGGCTGTTTTATCAACACGTCCTTCGTTTCGCTATTCTTGAATCCCTCATAGGTCGCCTCGAAGGTTGGCAAGGCTTCACCTTGCTTAATGGTATAATCCTTTGCTGTAACCTTCAGCGTAGCTTTTTTGATGGTCAGCGTTCCTTTCACTAATTCAACAGACTTATTGCTAACCGTTCCTTTTTCTATCACGATGTCGTAAGTTCCAACTAGCGATTCCTTCGTTGCCGAACAAGTGATGGTAGGAGTTCCAGAGGTAATCGAGCCACCAGTCACAGTATATTCAAACGTCGGATTGTCCTCACCGTATTCACGTGTGTAGTTCTTTGCTGTGATTGTAATGGGAACAACTGCTTCAATTGTTATTTGAAACGTCTTTTCACTCCATTTGTATTGTTCACCACTAACCTCTGTAAACACCTGTGATTGGATAGTTGCAGTTTTGCTACCTTCACTGATGCTTTCGCTAGCTAGTAGCGTAACATAGACCAATGACCCATCAGTCCCAGAGAACTCTGTATTTGTCATAGAGAACGCCAGGAAGCGGTATGTGTTTGCTTCTGTCTCTGATACGTTTAATGTATGGTCATCCTTACGATCCTCGTTCAGGCTGGCATCAAACTTGCCCTTATTGTTCTTCGCAATGCTGATACCTTCAGGCAATACCAAGTCGAACTGGAAAGCAGCATATTTGTGCGTGGGATTATTCAGCACAATAGCAATCTGCTTCATTTCCCCAGCACTCATATTAACAGCCTCAACACTGAGCATATCGTCACCTACAACTGGAGGATTAGGATCACCCGAGCCACCACCTCCACCAATTTCCACAGTGAATATTGTGTTATCCCATTTATATTGCTCACCGCTGACTTCAGTAAATACCTGCGACTGAATGGTCACTGTCTTATTACCTTCACTAATGCTTTCGCTAGCCTGTAACGTAACATAGACCAATGCCCCATCAGTACCATAGAACTCCGTGTTTGTCATTGAGAATGCCAAAAAACGGAAAGTGTTTGTACCCGTCTCCGATACATTCAATGTATGATCATCCATACGGTCTTCGTTCAAACTGGCAATGTATTTCCCTTTTTCGTTTTTCGCAATGCTGATACCCTCTGGCAGCACCAAATCGAACTGGAAAGCTGCATATTTGTGCGTGGGGTTATTCAGCGCTATGGCCACCTGCTTTGTTTCCCCAGCACTCATTTTGACCGTTTCTACCGTCAGATTATCGGCCAAGGCTCTGCCCACCATCGTGAGCAGAACCGCCAATATCATCATTCTGTAATGTTTCATCTTACAACGAACTTTTTACCATTTCTAATATAGATGCCTTTCTTAGTAGGTTGACAATCCAACTTACGTCCATCAAGCGTATACCAGTTTCCTACGTTCTTATCGGTAGCCATCTTATCAATGCCTGTTGTGTTGCCATAAGCAGCTACCAATATTACGTTCCCAATTGCAACATCTTTATTCGAGCCTTTTAGGCTGATGTTCATCAACTCACTATTCTTGACTTTGAAGGCAGAATTTGTCAGCGAATAGACTACTACACGACATCTTCCTTCCTCCGTCATCTTCCACGTAAGGTAGTGGTAGCTGTTGCTATTCAGGCAGATATCATCAATCTCTTGACCATCGCTCAGAATGATATCAAACTGTGCAGCTGTGAATTGTTCTGCATGTTGCAACATAGCAGTCTTCAGTAGTCCATCGCTTCTTAGTGTCAGATTACTGTTCATAGCTGCCCGGTGTATGGGGGCGCTACTATTTGAAGACATAATAATAGATACCACCTTGACAATGTCTGTCACATTAATCTCACCATCACCATTCAAATCAGCAGCTGCCTGCACAAAGTTTGCTGATGGCTTGCCCATAATGTAGTTCACAATCTCTACGATATCCGACACATTTACCTCACCATCACCATTGGCATCGCCCTTGATGACATTGGTTACAACGATGTTGAACTTTGAATCCTTCAACTTCATCTGAGTTCCATCCTTCTTGGTGACCACAATATTCGTAATCGCTGCCTCATAGATGCCTGTATTAACGCTTGCTCCAATGGTCAGCGAAGCATTAAGAATAGCTCCACTCGTTCCTGTTATTACTTCGTTCGACATCGAGAAGCAGACGAAACGATAGGTATTGCCTTCCAGATTTGAAATGTTCAATGTCTGGCTGTCATCTTCATAACGGCCTGTCTTTGTCACCAGGAACTTGCCCTTGTCATTCTGACTCAGCGAGATGCCGTCTGGCAGTGTCAAGTCAAACTGATAGGCAGTCAAATCTGTTGTTATGTTTACTAAGTCTATGCCGAATGTAGCTTGCTGACTCTTAGAAGCAGCAACCTCTGCTACCACTATTTTGTCATCTTCAGATAGTATCGGTTCTGGATCTTGATTAGGATCTTCTCCTGGCTCAACAGCTGTACCCATATTCTTCTTCAGCAATGGATAGTTCTCGTTTTCATTAATAGTCCATGTATCCGCAAAGTTCCATCCCAATTCCTGATAAGTGCTGCCTTTTAACAGGTCAGAGGCATTCTTGCCTACACCATTCATGATATCATCGTAAACCTTCTGGGCCAAATTGTTGACAGACACCTGCATAGTCTTCAGCGCATAGTTGTTCAGCTCTGGTGCTGGGGCACCATTCTTGATACCACCTATAATACGCTGACCATAGCCGCCTCCTTGCTGCTGTTGCTGTGATTCGTATGTAACGTCAATCTTATTGTTCATAGCCACGCAATTCTTCACCAAAGCATTAGCACCATCGTTATAACCAATGATGCCTGCTGCATAATTGCTGCTGAACAAATCACCAGTAGCATAGCATTTGTCAACAACTCCATAATTATAGGCCACAATACCAGCTGCGCAATAAGGCGAGGTAATAGTAGCATTGCTATAGCAGTTCGTTATGGTGGCAGAATTTTTGCCTGCCAATCCTGCAACGTATGATTCCGTACCTGTAGCAGTCAAAGAGCCTATAGTGAAGCACTGATCTACTTCGCCACCAGTAATTTCACCAACCAGTCCACCAACGTACGACTTTTCGCCAGTGGTACTAATGGTGACATTTGCCTGAGATAGTGATATCTTTCCACCATCAAACAAGCCAACCAATCCGCCTACAGGTGTACCATCAGCTACTTTACCTGATACACGACAGTTCTCTATCGTACCATTTATCATCTTACCTATCAAGATACCAGTATTGGCTCCACCCTTTACTTGCTTATTCTTGGCAACTTCTACTGTCAGGTTCTTAATGGTACCATTGGCAAAACAAGAGAACAATCCCGTATTGTCTCGTGTAGAGTTGCACCAAAGGCCTGATATCTTATGTCCGTTACCATCAAAGTGTATCGTCTCGCTGCCTTCTCTACCAATCGACTCCCATCCTTCTGTAGGGCAAAACTGGTTGATATAGTCCGTTAGATCAATATCGTTCATCATCTTGAAATAGCCCTTACGATAAACACCAGTTAAGTCTGCTGCAGTATACACTTGATAAGGATCGGCTTCCGTTCCATTGCCTAAATAAGCAACAGTCTCCGTTGTGTAGTACGACTGCTCCTTCCCTTCAGCTTTGGCACTAATGCGTACCTCATGGCCAGCCTGCAAAGGACTAACCATAAACGAGAACTCGTGGTTCGAGCTGACCATCTGTTGCTTTACGCCATCTATCTCTAACGTTACTGTGCCGCCATCCACACATTTACCGCTGACTGTCGTTGCACCAGAAACAACTTGTGATGTAATGACAGGTGGTGCCGTTTGTGTCTTGAAGTAAGGATAGCATTCTGTTTCTTGAATATCCCAAATATCAGTGAAGTCCCAGCCCATAGCGACATAGGTGGCATTTAGCTTGAGAGTAGTAGCACTTACACCAGTTCCGTTCAACAGGTTGTCTTCTACATCCTGCGCGACACCTTGAGAAATAACGATTGTACGGTTGTATGATTTATTTTCATTTGCAGTACCCATAGCTCCAAGAGAGCCTTTATTCTCTCCTGTAATTCTACCAACATTACCTTCTATCGCACATATACTAGAATTATTGGCTACAGAGGCATTGAGTGTAGCATAATATGAAAGACTGCCTACCAATCCTCCAACATTCATTTTTCCTGTAATTCTACATTTAGCATATCCCTTTAAGATATCTCCATATGTCTTGAAACCAACAAGACCACCAACATGGTTTTCTCCTCTAATAGAACCGCAAAAATAGCAATCATAGTAATTTGTATAACATTTTGTATAATAGGGTTTCCCACTATTATAACCCTCGTCATATCCAACAAGTCCTCCAACATAATCATTTGTTGCAGAAATTTGACCCAAGACACAACTTGTATTAATAGAGGCTTTGAAAAAATTAAAATTATGACTTATATTGGATCCGCATAATCCACCGATTTTGCTATTACCTGATAAAGCCCCACTAACTAAGCATCCTGTTATATTCGCTTCATGCCCACAAATACCACCAACATTATCATGACCATTGACATCTATATTTGAGGCGACACAATTGGTAAATGTTCCGTATTGCCCGCAAATACCACCAATACAATCTCCAGTTCCTATTACTTCAACTATACTATGACAGTCCGTTATAGTTCCACTTTCTGCGTTACCGCAGAGACCGCCCACCTGACTACCTCCTTTAACTTTTCCTTCAAAGGTACAATTAGTCATTGTGCCATTGTGCAAATCACCAGCAATGCCACCAACTTTATCTTTTCCTACAATCGTTGACGCCAAAACATTCAGATTATCTATCTTCGCACCATCAGTTTTTCCAAAGAATCCTACATAATCTGTACCTGCCCTGTTAGTCCATAGGCCAGATACCGTTTTCCCATTTCCGTCCACGATACCCTTGAAAGCTGACGAAGAACTGCCTACAGGCTGCCATCCTTGTGATGGACTTTCGTCTTCCAAGTACTCTGTCAAATCAATGTCTGCCATCAATTTAAAGTACACCCCACTTTGATTCAAATAGTTACGCAACTGATTCAAGTGAATCGGATTCAAAATCAGATAAGGGTCATTCTCGGTTCCCGACCCCGATCCGCTAAACTGAGCAAACGAAGTTGCCATGCAGCATAGGAATATTGCTGCCAATGTTAATAGTCGTTTCATAATTCTATCTTTTTAGTTTGTTACTATTTTCAATCTCTCTTAAACTTCTGCATTGTACATTTGGGATAAAAACACATTCTTCATCATTACCTATTGCCTCTATGTTATAGAGTATACAATATATTTCATCTTTTTTATTGTCAATTGTTTTATTACTAGTATATTTAATATCTGAGAAGTCCCCGCCAACAAGTATAAAAGCGCCAACTTTGAACGGGTGACATAATAAAACATGATTAGTCATATACGATGCTAATTTCTTTAAATCGTAGGTTAGTTTAGTATTATCATTAATACCATTCTTTGTTTTTATTTCACAAATTACTTCTTGGTTTTCATTGTCAAATTGAGAGTGATGACATACTAAATCTGGATAAAATCGACGATGGGGTTTCCCTTCGTTCGTTAGGCCAAATATCTTTTCAAGTTTGGACAGAAAAATACTCCTATTCACACATTCTTTGGGGACTTCAGCATTAATGACTAGGTCTTCCCTACTATTTTCCATTAAATCTTGCCATTGACGATAAAGTTCATAGGCAAAAGAACGTTCATCTAAATAACAGATTTGAGTTTCATTACAATTTGCAACTAATTCTGGTGGAACTTGCTTTACTGCTTGAATTAACGTAGCCAAATGTAGAGGTATCATGTTATAGTCAATGATAATATGAGCCAACGAACACCCCAGAGTCGGCAGTTAACAACTAGTTATTGGTTAGCTTATGATACAAAAAAGGCGTAGGTGTCTGTTTCTCTGCCCATCCTGGACTCGCAGGCTCTCGCATTGCCTTCATCACACAGGATAGACAACGCAGTAGCCCACGCCAGTACGGACTATATAATAAAAGGTATATAGAAACGCACTACGCAGACGCCTCGCTGTCATCTGTCTGCTGTGATGATAGGAATTTGCGAGATTCACGAGTCACAACGACAGACGTTCGAAAACGTCTTTCTCATATATAAGACCGCTCGCTAACCCTCTCTTGGGGTCGCTCAGCCAAGGCTGCTTGCATCAAACAAGTACAAGCGATGCTGCAAATATACGAAGAATATCTGAACTCTCCAAACTTTTGAGGAAGAAATTTCAAAAATAAGGATTCATAAGGTTGGCAACGAATTACTACCGGAGTAATCTGAAATAGTCTTGGAGTAATTCGAAATAACCTGCCATTATCGGGAAATAAGGAAGGGGTATTGCGCAATAAGTGGCACTTGTTGCCCAAACACCTAACCTCCTACCTCAGTCCTTTGGAATGCCTTTGTATAAAGGGGAAACGCACAGGTAGGTGTTGGCTCAACAGGTACCTAACACCTACCTCATTTTTCAAGAAATATAATAGCAATTGAATTACCTTATTCTTTTAACAAGAGTCTTGGGATTCATTTTCGTGTCCCAAACATCCATTATGGTCACAACATCCTTCGACTCATCATAAAAATAAATGAGTTTGAAGCGACGATGCATTACATGACAAAATCGGTATTGTTTTTGTCTTGAAGATAAAAGAGGTTCTGGAGGATATGAAGTCGGATAACGTTCCAATCGCAATTCTACTGCTCGCACGTCTGTCTCCCAACGGTTGGCCGTTTTTTCACCAAACTCTATCAAAGCACACGTGATATTTTCTATCAGTTGCTGTTTAGCAGTATTTTGCCAGATTATCTTAGCCATGGAAACTTCTGATGCAATTCTGCCCACATTTGTTCAGAGGTCACCCACTTAGTTGGATCGTCCAACTCTGCTTCTGCGCGTTCAATTCTGGCAATAGCTTCTTCTTCAGTCTTTGGGCCAAGTATGGGTAAGCGATCCCAGTCGAGATCGTCAATCCAATCATGGACTTCTGTAACACCATCTGCTCGCTTCGACGTCAAAACAGCATAATCGGGCATTGGTTCTGCGATTGGCTCACAGCACATATCTATACCCTGTTCTTCGTCAATCTGTGGATATCGTTTCTCTTCCATAGCTCTTCTTTTTGATGCTGCAAAAATAAGAATAATATTTGAAGAATCCAAATTTTTGAGGAAGAATTATCAAAATATGGATTCATACGGTTGGTTACGAATGCGCATTTCATGGTTGCTCAGCCCTCAATGCGCGTCTGCTCGGACCTCGTGAGTCGCTTGCTCAGAGCAAAAGGCCATATAAAAAATTATTTTAGCTTTTTTTCTACCATTCTACCATATTTTAAGTTAACTATCTATATATAAATCGGTTATGAATTATGGTAGATTCACGAAATATGGTAGAAAATTACGTTTTTAGCATAAAACATACACAAAAAAGTGGCTAAAACACGGATTACGACAAACACTATCAAATTTATATCAAACACTGTCTCGGTTTTATCAAACGCTGCCAGTGTTTTAACAAACGCCGTCACAGTTTTATTAAACACTGTCGCAGTTTAAACTTTACACGGTACCTTCCGCCCCTTTAGTAAGTACCAAACGACCCTTTAGTAAGTACCAAACGGCCCTTTTGTATGTAGCGCACAACCTTTCTCTTAAGTAGTGAGAGCAACAAAAACGGGACTGACGAACAATCAATCCCGCTTTTGTTGTTAAGTTTATAGCATCAGTTGTTGACGCTGCCTCCGACAATATCGAGCAGTTCAGAGGTGATGGCCTGCTGACGGCTCTTATTATATTGCAGGTTGAGCTGGCGTAACAACTCGTCGGCATTATCCGTAGCGGTCTGCATGGCTACCATACGGGCGGCATGCTCAGAGGCCACGCTGTCGAGCAGAGCGGTATAAAGCATCAGGTGAGCCAGCTTCGGAATGAGCTGTGACAGCACACTGTTCATGTCGGGCTCGACGATGAAGTTGTCGTTCAGAGGCACGGCCTCACCCTCCTGACGTTCAGCTTGATTACGACGATTCTTCTTCAGATAGTCCTGAGCCTTCTTCGTGGCAACGTTCGACGTGAGGTCACGTTCGTGGTCACGTTCCAACTCGCTCTCGATGTCGATAGGCAGGAACTGTTTGTTGGTCAGCACCTGAGAGCCTGCCGACTTGAAGTGATGGTAGATGAGCTCTACGCGGTCAATCTCGCCCTTGGCAAACTTCTCACCCAGCTCCATAGCAATCTCGATGCACTGCTGAACATGAGGATGGTCAACCAGCGAAGCATAGTCGCCATAGCAGGTATAACCCAGCTTACGAGCCTTTTCAGCCACCTTGCGACCAATGGGATACACCTCGACACTACCCTGCCCTAACTCTTCGGTATAGGCATCGACAGTGCGCTGCATCAGCTTGATAATGTTAGCATTAAAGCCACCGCAGAGCGACGAGTTGCTGCTGAAGACCACCAAGGCAACACGCTTGACAGGACGTTCCTGATCGTAGATAGTCTGTGCCTCGGCCTCGGCCGCCAAGAACGACTTGAGGATGTGCTCCAGCATGGTCTCGTAGGGCAACATGTTCTGAATGGCCACCTGAGCATGATGCAACTTCGATGAAGCCACCATCTTCATGGCACTCGTAATCTTGCGCGTCGAGTTGACTGAAGCAATACGTCCTTTAATCTCTTTTAATGACGGCATAGGCTATCATGCTTTATAGGTTCCTGCGATATCGGCCATCACAGCCTCAATCTTCTGCGTGGTTGCATCGTCTATCTTGCCTGCGGCCAGCGTCTCGATGACCTCGGGAGCCGATGTACGCAACTTGTCGAGGAACTGGTTCTGGCACTCACGAACCTTGTCGATAGGTACCTCGCGCATCAAGCCATGCACACCACAATACAAGATAGCGACCTGCTCGCCTACAGGCATCGGGCTATACTGAGGCTGAATGAGCAGCTGGTTGTTCTTACGACCACGATCCAGCGTCATTGCCGTCACGGCATCCATATCACTTGAGAACTTAGAGAAGGCCTCGAGCTCACGATACTGAGCCTGGTCAATCTTCAAGGTACCAGCCACCTTCTTCATAGACTTGATCTGTGCCGAACCACCCACACGAGATACCGAGATACCCACGTTGATGGCGGGACGGAAGCCCTGGTTGAAGAGGTCTGACTCCAAGAATATCTGACCATCGGTAATAGAAATTACGTTCGTGGGAATGTAAGCCGATACGTCGCCAGCCTGCGTCTCGATGATAGGCAGAGCGGTTAGTGAACCACCACCCTTGACGTGACCCTTCATACATGCGGGCAGGTCGTTCATCTGCTCGGCAACCTCCTGCTGTTCGTTAATCTTAGCAGCACGCTCAAGAAGACGAGAGTGCAGGTAGAATACGTCACCAGGGTAAGCCTCACGACCAGAAGGACGACGCAGAATCAGTGACACCTCACGGTAAGCCACAGCCTGCTTCGACAGGTCATCGTAAACGACCAATGCAGGGAAGCCACGATCACGGAAATACTCACCAATAGCAGCACCTGCAAACGGAGCATAATACTGCATAGCAGCAGGATCGGCAGCCGTAGCAGCAACTACGATGGTGTAAGGCATAGCGCCGTGCTCCTTCAGCGTCTGAACGAGCGTAGCAACTGTCGAAGCCTTCTGACCGATAGCAACATAAATACAATATACGGGCTTGCCAGCCTCATAGAAACTCTTCTGGTTGATGATGGTGTCGACAGCAATAGCTGTCTTACCCGTCTGACGGTCACCAATAATCAACTCACGCTGACCACGACCAATAGGAATCATCGAGTCGACAGCCTTCAGACCCGTCTGCAGGGGTTCCTTCACTGGCTGACGATAGATAACGCCAGGGGCCTTACGGTCCAACGGCATTTCGAAAGCATCCTTCAGGTCGATGTCACCCATACCGTCGACAGCCTGTCCCAGTGGGTTAATGACGCGACCCAGCATGTTATCGTTGACGCGGATAGAGGCAATGCGCTTGGTGCGCTTCACCACCATACCCTCCTTGATGCCTGATGTGGTACCCAGAAGCACACAACCGACGTTGTCTTCCTCCAAGTTCATCACAATAGCCATCGTGCCGTTCTCGAATTCCAGCAACTCGTTGGCCTCGGCATTGCGGAGTCCGTAGATACGAGCCACACCATCACTGACGGTAAGCACGGTACCTACCTCGTCGAACTGTTCAGCATTCTGAATGCCTTTCAGCTGTTCGAGCAGCACCTGGGATACTTCGCTTGGTTTAATCTTATCTGACATAATATTAATTCATAATTAATAATGCATAATGCATAATTATTTCTTTAACTGATTAAGAATGTTGTTGAGTTTCGACTTGACACTGGCATCCATGCGATAAGTGTCATATTCGAGGATGAAACCACCGATGATGTCGGGATTCACCTCCGTCTCAAACTCCACAGTACCATTAGTCTTGCTCTCCACCATCTGGCGCATCTTCTGCTCGGTTTCGGCAGTAACACGTGCGGCGGTGGTGAGCTTGCCACGAATGACGTTCTTCTGCTTGCGGTAAAGCGTGATGTACGAGTTGGCCATGAATTGCATCACGTTCTCACGATCTTCCTTCAAGACAAGTGCGATGAATGCCTTTGTCAACTGGCAAGGCTTTTCGCCTGCAGCAACGATGAGCAACGCCTCCTTCTTGTCTTTCGAAAGCATGGGATTGTCTATCGTATGGCGCAATGCGGGTACGTCCAGATAACTCTTAGCCACCGTCATCATCTCCTGATAGACAGCGTCTTCCAGCTTCTGGTCAGTAGCACTCTTCAAGAGCGCCCTCGCATATCTCATCGATATTACTCCTATATCCATACGCTTAATAAATGCTTAATTATTAATGCTTAATGCTTAATTAGCAGAAACATCATCCAGCATACGGTCAATCAAATCCATCTGCGACTTGTCGTCCTTCAGGTTCTGACGAAGAACCTTCTCGGCAATCTCGACGCTCAGCGCAGCAACCTGCTGACGGATATCAGCAATAGCGGCCTTCTTCTCCTGTTCGATGGCTGCTTTGGCCTCGTCCAAGAGTCGGGCACCTTCACTTCTGGCCTTCGTCTGTGCTTGCTCTACGATGGCGTCGCGCGTCTCGGCAGCCTCTTTCAGTATCTGAGCCTGCTTCTCGCGTGCCTCTTGCAAGATGGATTCACCTTCTTTCTGAATGTTGGCCAGTCGTTCGTTAGCCTCATGAGCCTTTTTCAGCGACTCGTCGATGAAAGCCTGACGCTCCTTCACCATACCAGTGATGACGGGGAAGCCAAACTTCCAAAGGAGGAAGAATACCACAAGGAACGTGATAGTCATCCAAAACAACAGTCCAGTACTCGGAATTAATAAATCCATAAGCTGTGATTATTTACAATTTACTAATTTACAATTTATTGGTCGATTGTATACATCGCCAATTGTAAACGTGTTTAGATGCAGAGGAATGCAATAACGGCAGCAAACAGAGCAACACCCTCGATAAGAGCGGCTGCAACGATCATGTTTGTGAACAGCTTGTTCATCACCTCTGGCTGACGAGCCATAGCGTCCATAGCCTGACCGCCGATTCTACCGATACCAATACCTGCGCCAATAGCTGCGAGACCTGCGCCAACTGCGGCGCCCAACTTTGCAACACCTTCTGCTGCTAATAATGCTGTAATCATAATTGTTAAATTTTTAAGTTATTAATTAATTATTTATTGTTTTTTTTCGATGTTTCGATATTTCGATAATTTTTACTCGTGAGCGGGTTCCACACGTGCCAGTCCGATGAACACGGCAGACAGCATGGTGAACACCATAGCCTGGATGAAGCATACCAAACACTCCAGACACATCATAAAGATGCTCATGACTACCGACAGTGCCGACATCGACAACTGTACGGCTACTGCCTGACTGGCTACCAAGAAGATGATACACGTAATAGCCACCGCAATAGCATGACCTGCCATCATGTTGGCAAAGAGACGGATCATCAACGCAAAGGGCTTGGTGAAGATACCCACGAACTCAATCACGGGAATGATGGGAATAGGCGCTTTCAACCACGTAGGAACCTCAGGCCAGAAGATATCCTTCCAATAGTGCTTGTTGCCTGAGAACTGCACGATGATAAAGGTGCAGAGGGCAAGGAAGAACGTCACGGCAATATTACCCGTTACGTTACCAGAACCCGGCGGGAACGGTATCAAGCCCATCACATTACACGTGAAGATAAAGAAGAAGCACGTCAGCAGGTAAGGCACGTATTTCTCGTAGCCCTTGCCTACGCCAGGCTTGATAATCTCGTCAACCACATACATCACCAGCATTTCGATGAAACCAACGAAGCCACCGGGAGCCGGATCGGAAGCCTGACGCTTCTTATACCAGCGTGCACTGCCCAGTATGCAGCACAACAGAATAGCTACGTTGATGAACATCACGGCTACTGTCTTTGTGATGGAAAGGTCGAGAACTGGAGATCCGTTCTCAACTATCTTACCTGCATTGTCGCCCTCTGTAGCTATAGCCAGTCCGTAAGGTCCCTGACGCAGTCCATCGGCATCGGCATGATGTTCGAACTGTGACGAACTGAACACGTGCCAGCCTGTAGAGCTCTGGACGATGACAGGCAGCGGAATGACCAGCGACTTCCCCTCACCCCAATCGGTGACGTGCCAGTCGTGCGAGTCCTTGATATGCTCAAGCACCACCTCCTTAGCCGAGAAGTCTTCTGCCTTCATCGCAGGCACCATTGCCAACAGCATAAGAGCCATGCATAGCAGTCGTTTCATATTATTCATATTTCTTAAATTGTTTACTTTTCAGTGTCTCATAGAGAGTGTTACCACCATCATTACTACGTACATTGCCATATAGATGGCTACAAATCGGATGACGTCTTGTCTGTCAGTGGCCAGTAGTGCGTAGATGCCTGCCAGTGAGGCTACCAATATCATGCGTATCACCGTCATGATGAGGTAGAACCTAGGTAGTGCGTCGGGCTGATGGGCTTTAACGACATCGTATAACTTGACGTAGCTTACACCCAACAGCGTCAGCAGGCATACAGCAGCAACGTAGATCATTCTGCCTTTTCAACGCAGAGTGACACTTCGCTCTTCTGCACCTCAACGAAACCGCCTAAAATGGCGAGTTCGTTACCATCATAAACTACCGTACCTTTCTGCAACGTTGAAATGATGGGCGCGTGGTTGGTCAGTATCTCGAACTGTCCTTGCGTACCAGGCACTACCACCTGATCCACGTTACCGTCGAACTCGACTCTCTCTGGGGTTACTATCTTGAGTTTCAACATACCTTATTATATAATAATGTATATGCTTTATCCCTTGGCGGCCTCCAGCAGCTTCTTAGCCTTAGCCTTGGCGTCGTCGATAGTACCAACGTTGAGGAATGCCTGCTCGGGCAGGTCGTCGACCTCACCGTCCAGAATGGCATTGAAGCCCTTGATGGTATCCTCGATGGGCACCATCACACCAGGCAGACCCGTGAACTGCTCGGCCACAGAGAACGGCTGCGAGAGGAAACGCTGTACACGACGTGCACGGTTCACCGTCAGCTTGTCCTCGTCAGAGAGCTCGTCCATACCCAGAATAGCGATGATGTCCTGCAATTCCTTGTAGCGCTGCAGAATCTCTTTTACGCGCTGAGCGCAGTCGTAGTGAGCCTTACCAACAACTAATGGGTCAAGAATACGAGACGTCGAACCCAACGGGTCAACGGCTGGATAGATACCTAGTTCAGCAATCTTACGGTCCAACACCGTCGTAGCATCCAAGTGGGTGAACGTCGTAGCAGGAGCAGGGTCGGTCAAGTCGTCGGCAGGCACATATACAGCCTGTACTGACGTGATAGAACCTGACTTGGTCGAGGTAATACGTTCCTGCATGGTACCCATCTCAGAAGCCAGCGTGGGCTGATAACCTACGGCTGACGGCATACGTCCCAACAAAGCAGACACCTCAGAGCCAGCCTGTGTGAAACGGAAGATATTGTCGATGAAGAACAGGATATCGGCAGCACCGCCATCCTTACCGCCACCATCACGGAAACCTTCGGCAACCGTCAGACCAGACAGGGCCACAGAAGCACGTGCACCTGGTGGTTCGTTCATCTGGCCATATACCAAGGTGGCTTGCGACTTCTTCAATTCCTCAGGGTCAACGAGACTCAAGTCCCATTTACCTTCGGCCATAGCCTCCTTGAACTTCTCGCCATAGCGGATAACGCCCGACTCAATCATTTCTCGAATGAGGTCGTTACCCTCACGGGTGCGCTCTCCAACACCAGCGAATACCGAGAAACCGTTGTGGCCCTTGGCAATGTTGTTGATGAGCTCCATGATGAGCACCGTCTTACCTACACCAGCACCACCAAACAGACCAATCTTACCACCCTTCAGATACGGCTCCAGCAGGTCAATCACCTTGATACCCGTTGACAACACCTCTTTCGTGGTCGACAGTTCCTCAAACTTAGGAGCCTCACGATGGATGGGGTAAGCACCCTTCATGTCGAGTTGTTTCATACCGTCGATAGGCTGACCAATCACGTTCAGCATACGACCTTTAATCTGTTCGCCAGCAGGCATCGTGATAGGCGATCCCAACGGCTTAGCCTCAAGTCCACGCTGCAGTCCGTCGGTGTTGTCCATAGCTACACAGCGAACAGTATCCTCGCCGATGTGCTGCTGCACCTCGACAATGAGCTGGTCGCCATTGGGACGCTGAATTGACAATGCTTCGTGAATCTTAGGCAACACTTTTTCCGCATCCAGCCCTTTGGTGTCGAAGAACACGTCGATCACAGGACCGATAATCTGGGAAATGTGTCCATTAATTTGTGACATAAGCAGTTTATTGTTTTAGAATTATTGTTTATTTCGTTATTGATTGCAAAGATACAAAAAACATTTCAATCGAGAAAATATTTTCCCGATTTTTTACACAAAAAAACTATTAAGGTGGTTTTTGGGGTGTATAGGACAGCTAATCGAGGCTTTTACTCGGCTAATCTGAACTGAATGTCGCCTTGATCACTAATCAAATTATCTATCAGATAACAGCTGGCGCCATTGGGCTGACAGAGCGATGCGACAAAGTGGAAGCCTTCAGAATCGGCCGTTTTGAATGCCATGTCGTTCAGGATAGCTTTCTCCAGAAAGTCGGTCGACACCTGCTTGGCATAGTCCTGCTTATGCAGGTCGCGCTTGAAAATCTGCTGGCCGTCCTTGATGATGCAGATATTGATTATGTTGTCGTAGTACACTTCGTCGACACTCAGTCCGTCCTCGTTGACCGTCTGGTAAATCACACGATAGCGTGTAGGATTGATGGCGATATAACAATGGTATCGCTTGCCGTCCTTGAAGACCACCGTATCACGCTTCAGCACTTCGGTCAGCGCCTGAACGGCTGGCTGGGTTTTTTCTTCTGTATCCTCATCCTGCAAATCTTCCTCGTTTACCTTTTCCAATTTCAACAGTTCACCGTTCTGATTCGTGAACCACAACAGATGGTCGGTTTGTTTCTCGATGTGATAGCCGACATTCGTACCGATGTATAGCGTATCGCCTACAACCTTAAAATATGCAGGCATCGATGTCGAGTCAGCATAATAGACGGTATCGCCCTTCATGCGGAACAGCACGCCTTCCGTTTCGTCGTCCACCCACGTGCCCTGAAGCAACGCTTTAGCCTCACGACTTTCTACC
Organism: uncultured Prevotella sp.; assembly: GCA_947169185.1. Classification (GTDB taxonomy): domain Bacteria; phylum Bacteroidota; class Bacteroidia; order Bacteroidales; family Bacteroidaceae; genus Prevotella. The sequence goes on along the minus strand of CAMVOS010000020.1, from coordinate 12,804 downwards.
TGTGGCGCTTTATCTCCACAGCTCCATAGCGTCGCCGCCAGCACAACACTCGTAATTATAATCAGTAACTTATTCATCCCGTATTAAGTCATTCGAATACCTCGGCATCTCGCAACAGCGGTTGCACCAAATCTTTCTCGCTGGTCAGCACGTCCTTCGGATCTATTGGCCATTCTATGCCCAGTTCAGGATCGTTCCAGCGCACACCCGCCTCTGCCTGTGGCGCATAGGGATTATCCACCTTATAGGTAAATATAGCCTCTTCCGACAGCACCAAGAAACCATGAGCGAAACCTCTGGGAATAAAGAACTGACGCTTGTTCTCGTCGCTCAGTTCTACCATTACGTGCTTGCCAAACGTCGGACTACTCTTGCGGATGTCGACAGCCACATCGAGCACCTTGCCCTTGATGACCCGTACCAACTTGGCCTGCGAGAGTGCACCTTTCTGGTAGTGCAGCCCGCGTAGCACACCATACGACGACTTCGACTCGTTGTCCTGGATGAACTCCACATCGCCTATGTTCGCTTTGAACTCTTCACGCTTCCATGCCTCAAAAAAATAGCCCCTGGCATCGTTAAACACGCGTGGTTCAATGACATACACACCCCGTATTTCGGTTTCCTTAAACTCCATTTGTTCGTCTTTCTATTATTATGTTGCAAAGGTACAAAAAAAAATTGAGACCACAAAATAAAATCCATAAAAAACGCACTATATCTCGATTGATTCTTTACCGACGTTGTCATGATTGTCATGTTGTCATGATTGTCATTAATGTTTTTTTGATTCGGGGAGTGGTTTTAGAGCCATAATATTATAAAAATATATTTTTATAATATTATGAGCAAATATTCACCTCGAAATGCTTAATGACAACTAATGACAATGACAACTAATGACAATGACAACTAATGACCACATAGCAATTTATTAGACACTTTTTAACAAACAAACTCTGAATATTTCTTTTTTATATGTCGAAAAATTCGTACCTTTGCAGTGTCGAAAGAAAAGAAGGAAAAAAGGCGGCAGGCCAGCGGGAATTTTGTTTCAGGCCTACAAAAATTTTCTCCCTGCCCAGCGCGCAAAAATTCCGTTCCAGAATCGACAAAACGAGTTAGTTAACCAATAGTTATTAATATTCGAATTTATTTAACAAACATATTCCATCAGCAACGGCAATCATGCCCCATTCCACAAGCCGATGTCAGGAGAAAACAGCCCCTTCTCCACGAAATAGAACGTCAGGTATTTGGAGGAATAAGGAATTATTTGTACCTTTGTCGCTGAATAAAAGAAATAAAGAATGAGTGACTACATCGAAATAAAAGGCGCCAGGGTCAATAACCTGAAGAATGTAAGCGTGAAGATACCCCGCGACAAGCTGGTTGTGATAGCCGGTGTGAGTGGTAGCGGCAAGTCGAGCTTGGCATTTGACACCCTGTATGCTGAAGGACAACGCCGATACGTAGAGAGCCTGTCAAGCTATGCACGCCAGTTTCTGGGTCGCATGAATAAGCCCGAATGCGACTTCATAAAAGGTCTGCCGCCAGCCATCGCTATAGAACAGAAAGTGATTGCCAGGAACCCACGGTCGACAGTGGGTACGACGACAGAGATCTACGAATACCTGCGACTGTTGTTTGCCCGCATCGGACGCACCTATTCCCCCATCAGCGGACAGGAAGTCAAGCGTCACTCAACGGAGGACATCATTGCCTGCACACACCAATACCAGCCCGGCACACGCTTTGTGGTGATGGCCCCCATCCATCCCGTAGAAGGTCGCACGCTGGAGCAACAGTTAAAGACGTATGTGCAGAACGGCTATGCCCGTATGGCAGTAGGCAGCGACATCGTGCGGATTGACGACTGGCTGGCAGAGAATCAGCCATCAGACGGCCCACATCAGCCGTCAGATCTCTTCCTCGTCATCGACCGTCTCTCCGTCGACGATGCAAAGGATGCCATATCACGACTGGTAGATTCTGCTGAGACCGCTTTCTACGAGGGACACGGCGAGCTGCGCCTGATGTTCCAGCCATCTGGTATTTGCTACGACTTCTCGATGCGTTTCGAGGCCGATGGCATGACCTTCGAAGAGCCCAGCGACCAGATGTTCTCGTTCAACTCACCAGCGGGTGCCTGCCCTGAGTGTCAGGGATTCGGAAAGATTATCGGCATCGACGAGCGTCTGGTGATTCCCAATACGACACTTTCTGTCTACGACGGCTGTGTGGTTTGCTGGCACGGTGAGAAGATGAAGATGTGGAAGGACGAGTTCTGCCGACGTGCTGCCCTTGACGACTTCCCCATTTTCGAACCATACATGTCACTGACTCAACACCAGAAGGACATGCTGTGGCACGGCCTGCCCAGCGACCGCAAGCGCCCCAAGGACGAACGGGTATCGATTGACGCCTTCTTCGATATGATGAAGGATAACCAGTACAAAATACAGTATCGCGTCATGCTGGCACGCTATCGTGGCAAGACCACCTGCCCAACATGTCACGGCACACGTCTGAAGCCCGAAGCTGATTACGTCAAAATAGGTGGTCGCAGCATCACGGATCTCGTACAGATGCCTATCCTTCGACTGAAAGAGTGGTTCAATCAGCTGGAACTGACTGAACAGGAACAGCAGATAGGTCGACGACTGCTGACGGAAATCAATTCGCGACTACAGTTCCTGCTCGACGTAGGTCTGGGCTATCTGACACTCAACCGCATGTCGAACACGCTGTCGGGCGGTGAAAGCCAACGCATCAATCTTACCACTGCACTAGGTTCATCGCTGGTAGGATCGCTATATATTCTGGATGAACCAAGTATAGGTTTGCATACGCGCGATACTGACCGACTGATTAAGGTATTGAAGGAATTGCGCGACATCGGCAATACAGTGGTTATTGTGGAACATGATGAGGAGATTATGCGGGCAGCCGATTATCTGATAGACGTTGGTCCTGATGCTGGCCGGTTGGGAGGCGAAATCGTGTTCGAAGGTGATGCCTCTAGTATAACTAGTCAAACTAGTATGACTAGTAAAAATAGCTACACCGTCCGATACCTCACCCATCAAGACGAAATAGCCGTTCCTTTGTCACGCCGTCCCTGGAACCGCAAGTTAAGCATCAAAGGTGCCAGGATGAACAATCTGAAAGGCATTGACGTTGACATCCCATTGAATGTCATGACGGTGGTTACGGGCGTATCAGGCTCAGGCAAGTCGAGTCTCGTGAAAGGCATCCTCTACCCTGCCCTGAAGCGCCATTTAGGCGAGGTATACGATGCACCAGGCGAATACATGGGTTTGGCTGGCGACTATCTGGCTGTGAAGCATGTCGAGATGGTAGACCAGAACCCTATCGGCAAGTCGACACGTTCGAACCCTGCTACCTATGTTAAGGCCTATGATGCCATCCGTGATCTCTATGCCGACCAACCCTTGTCAAAGCAGATGGGCTTTACGAGTCAGTACTTTTCGTTTAATGCCGATGGTGGCCGTTGCGACGAATGCAAGGGCGCAGGTGTCATTACAGTCGAAATGCAGTTTATGGCCGACCTCGTATTAGAATGTGAGGCCTGTCACGGACATCGCTTCAAACACGACATCCTGGATGTACGTTATAATGGAAAGAACATTGACGACGTGCTGAACATGACTATTACGGAGGCCATCCAGTTCTTCAGCAACGACAAGAAAGCACAGACCATCGTCCGTCGCCTGCAGACACTGGAAGACGTCGGCTTGGGCTATATCAAGCTAGGGCAAAACTCGAGCACATTGTCGGGTGGTGAGAACCAGCGCGTAAAACTGGCCTACTATATCGGCCAGGAAAAGCAAGAACCCACACTCTTCATCTTCGACGAGCCAACCACAGGTCTGCACTTCCACGACATCGAACGCCTGCTACAAGCTTTCAATGCATTGATAGAGCGTGGACACACCATCCTCATCATCGAGCACAACATGGAAATCATCAAAATGGCCGACCATATTATTGACATCGGACCAGATGGAGGCGACCGTGGTGGTGAACTCGTAGCATGCGGAACACCTGAAGAAATAGTCAAGAACGAGCGTAGTATTACGGGAAAATACTTAAAAACGAAACTTTAAGGCAAAAATATTTTGTGGTTTCGAAAAAAAATATTACCTTTGCACTCGCTTTTCAAAAAAGAGGAGCAAGTGATCTGTGAAATATTGCCGATATGGCTCAGTTGGTAGAGCAACGCATTCGTAATGCGTGGGTCGCCGGTTCGAGTCCGGCTATCGGCTCTTTCATGAATAGTGAGTCAGAATCGAAACGTTCTGGCTCTCTTTTTTAACATCAACGCAGACACTTGCGGAATTAGCTCAGTTGGTAGAGCATTGGCTTCCCAAGCCGAGGGTCGCGGGTTCGAGTCCCGTATTCCGCTCAAAATCCCCCTACAGACACAATAAAAACACCTCAGGAAACGTTATAAGAAACGATGACGTTAAGAAAAACCATATCACTACTGCTGCTGTTGCTAGCCATTCGCGTGTCAGCACAGCAGTTCACACTTAGTGGTCGTGTTGTCGACGAAGACGGCAAGGCGATAGAGTTGGCCACGATATCATGTCTGGAACAAGGCGCTGTGTCAATGGCCAATCTGCAAGGTGAATACTCGCTGAAGCTACACTCGGCAGACTCTGTCGTGGTAAAGTATTCGATGGTAGGCTATCAGACTCGTCAGCGCGTGCTTCGCAAGCCTAAGAGCAATCAGCGGTTGGTCGTAACACTCTACCCGATGAAAGCCTTAGACGACCTGGTGGTAACAGAACGCCGTCGACAGACCACGGCAACAGAGCAGCTGGATGCCAAGGATCTGAGGCAAACGCCATCGACAACAGGTAATGCTGTCGAGGAATTGGTGCAACAACAAGCCGGTGTATCAACCCATAACGAGTTGTCATCGCAATACAATGTGCGAGGCGGCTCATTCGACGAGAACTCTGTATATATTAATAATGTGGAAGTATTCCGGCCTTTGCTGATTCGTAGTGGACAACAGGAAGGTCTCTCTGTCATCAATTCAGACATGGTGGAAAAGATTGGGTTTTCAAGCGGTGGCTTCGAGGCTAAGTATGGTGACAAAATGTCGTCGGCACTTGATATCCACTACCGTAAGCCAACCCGACTGGAAGCTAACCTTCAGGCATCGCTCTTAGGAGGTAGTGCCTTTATAGCCTATGGCAACAAGAAATTTTCGATGAGTCATGGCATACGCTATAAGACCAACCGTTACTTATTGGGCTCTCTAGAGACCAAAGGCGAATATCGTCCTAATTTCCTCGACTATCAAACATATATCACCTATCAGCCCAACGAGCGTTGGAGCATGGATATGATAGGCAACATATCTGAGAACCACTACAACTTCACACCTACAGATCGCGAGACGTCGTTTGGTACGTTGCAAAACGTGAAGACTTTCAAAGTGTACTTTGACGGACAGGAACGAGACATTTTCCGCACACTATTTGGTACCGTTTCGATTACACGTCACCTGAAGCCTACCACTAGCATCAAGTTGTTGGCATCGGCTTTTCACACGAAAGAACAGGAAACATTTGACATACAAGGACAATACTGGCTGAATGACACCCAGACTCAGGAGGAGTTAGGCGTGGGAACATATATGGAACACGCACGTAACTATCTGACAGCTGACGTACAGAGCCTGAAACTGATGATGAATCACAAATCGGGCAAACACGACGTAGAGGCTGGTGCTACTATCAAGTGGGAACGTATCAAGGAGAATTCGCGCGAATATGAGATGCGCGACTCCAGTGGCTATAATATTCCACATTCTGCAAATCGTTTGGACCTCATATATTCGTTGGCATCACAAAACGAACTGAAGACAAAACGTATAGAAGCCTATATTCAGGACACCTATCGATTCCAGTTGGGCAAAAGTACTGATGAGCAGGGACATGATCGCGCCTGGCATATGACACTGAATTACGGCCTTCGCCTGTCGAACTGGAGTTTTAACCGTGAAACCGTAGTATCACCCCGCATCTCACTGGCTGCCATCCCTTCATGGAATGAAAATATGACACTGCGCCTGAGCACTGGTCTCTACTATCAGACACCATTCTACAAGGAATTGCGCGACACATCGACGGTCAACGGACAAGCCATCGTCACACTAAACCAAAAAATCAGAAGCCAGCGTTCGCTGCACATCGTAGCAGCTATGGACTATCGTTTCAATATGGCGGAACGGCCTTTCAGATTTAGCGCTGAGGCCTATTACAAAGCGATGTCGAAACTTGTACCGTACAACGTCCAAAACATGAAGGTAATCTATTATGGTGAGAACTTGGCAAGTGGCTATGCAATGGGACTTGACCTGAAACTGTATGGTGAATTCGTGCCAGGAACAGACTCATGGCTGACCTTCTCGTTGATGTCTACACGTCAGCGTTTCAACGGTCAGGATGTCCCTATGCCTACCGACCAACGTTGGGGTATAAATTTCCACTTTACCGACTATTTCCCAGGTACTGAACGCTGGAAGATGACACTCAAGTTGGCATTTGCCGACGGACTGCCCTTTGGTGCTCCTCACAGAGGATTGGAGTACCAGCAGTTTAGAGCACCTGCCTACAAACGTGCTGATATTGGTATGAGCTACCTTTTGGTTGGCAATCCCAAGCAGCAGCCGTCTTTCCGTAGTCCTCGTGTATGGTTGGGAATCGACGGATTAAACATCTTTGGTATCTCAAATGTCAACTCGTATTATTGGGTAACCGATGTCACCAACCACCAGTATGCCGTTCCCAACTATCTGACTGGTCGCCAAATCAACGGCAAAGTTATTGTTGAATTCTAGACACACACATGAAAAAACTTTTTACGCTAATTTTTGTTATAATGGGAGCTTTTACAACCGTGAGCGCCCAAGAGAAACTGACACCTAACGAGCAGCAGGCCCGTCGAATTTTTGACGAGGCCTACAATATGGTATACGGTCCGAAGGGGTCACAACTCACCTATTCAGTCAATATCATTGGTATCTACAAGACAAAAGGCACCATATGGACAATGGGCAAGATGAGTAAGTTTGCAGACGAGAAATATATTGCTTGGAACGACGATGTCACCTACTATCGCCTGGAACGAAAGAAAAAGACCATAACCATTTATAGTGCCCATGATGACGAACGTGACAAGTATGCAACCAAATTCAAATTCTATCCAGAGAACTACCGATACAACATTAAAGACGACAAAAAGGGCTTGTTAATAACGTTGAAGCTTAAGCCGAATGCTAAAGGTATAAAAGAGGTACGCGCGTTATTAGACAAACGCACCCACTATCCGCAGAGTGTCAGAATCAAGTTTGGTATCTTCCATGTTACCATAAAAATCAGCCAATTCAAGACTGGAGGCATTTCTGAGCAAATGTTCAAATTCCCAAGTGAACAATACAAAGATTTTAAATATATCGACAAACGATAGATTATTAACGGAAAATTATATAAAAATAACACATTTCGAATAAATAATCAGATTGTGTGCCCACACAGAAATTATTTTTATAAAAAGTTGCTCAAATGTTTGCACGTAACAAAAAAAAGTCGTACCTTTGCCAACGTTATCCTGAAAACAATCTTTTTACCTTAAAAAGGACTAATACCTATTGAAGATATAGAGTGGTTGCCTGTGAGGGTCACCACTTTATTATTTTTTGTAAAGGCGAGTGGTAATCGTTAAATTTTCATAAAAATAGAATTGTAATTCCTAATTCCTAATCCCTAATTCCTAATTTATTTGTACCTTTGCGCCCGATTTAGTCCGTGGTGGCTCAAGAAAGTCGCAGCACGAGGTTGCGCGCCATGCGGAAAAACCCGTTAAACAATTAATAAACAACAATGTACGCAATTGTAGAAATCAACGGTCAGCAGTTTAAGGCTGAGGAGGGCAAGAAGCTCTTCGTTAACCACATGAAAGATGTGGAAGCCGGCAAAACTGTTGAATTCGACAAGGTACTGCTTGTCGACAATGACGGATCAGTACAGGTAGGTGCACCCACCGTAAGTGGTGCTAAGGTAGTATGCGAAGTGGTTAATCCACTCGTTAAGGGTGAGAAGGTCATCGTGTTCAAGATGAAGCGTCGTAAGGACTCTCGCAAGCGCAACGGTCACCGTCAGCAGTACACCCAGGTAGAAGTTAAATCAGTAATCGCTTAAAACGTAGGAGGAACAACATTATGGCACATAAGAAAGGTGTAGGTAGTTCTAAGAACGGCCGCGAGAGTGCAGCTCAGCGACTCGGCATTAAGATTTTTGGCGGTCAGAAAGTAGTGGCAGGCAACATCATCGTTCGCCAGCGTGGTTCTAAGCACAACGCAGGTAACAATGTTGCCATGGGTAAGGACGACACGCTGTATGCACTTGTTGACGGAACAGTCGATTTCCACAAGGGCAAGCGCGACAAGAGTTATGTTTCAGTAATTCCTGAGCCCCAGGCCTAAGAGAACAAACAACAACACTTATTCCAAACAAACCTAGTAGGAGCTAAACACTCATCAGTGTTTATCTCCTACTTTTTATATCCAGAAGATAGAAAAAGCTGAGTCTACTGTTTGGTGGGTTCAGTTTTTTTTCGTACCTTTGCAGGAAAATCAATAAAGAGTAAAAATGAAGTATTACAGCACTAACGGAAAAGCTCCTATTGCTGACCTGCAGAAGGCAGTGGTTAAGGGACTGGCAGAAGACCGTGGTCTTTACATGCCAGAAGAAATTTATAAGTTGCCTAAGGCTTTCATCGACGATATGCCGAATATGAAGTTCCAAGACATTGCCTATAATGTAGCCCAGAACTTTTTTGGCGACGATGTGGACGGTGATGCCCTGCAGGATATTGTCTACGATACGTTGCAGTTTGACTGTCCTGTAGTGAAGGTCACAGACAACATCTACTCTTTGGAGCTGTTCCACGGTCCTACACTGGCATTCAAGGATGTCGGTGCAAGGTTTATGGCTCGACTGCTGCGATATTTCTTGAAGAAAGGTGGTTCAGCAACAAACGAGACAGTGAACGTACTGGTAGCTACCAGTGGAGACACAGGTTCGGCTGTGGCTAATGGTTTTCTAGGCGTCGACGGCATCCACGTCTACGTGCTGTATCCTAAGGGCAAAGTATCGCCTATTCAGGAGTGCCAGTTTACCACGTTAGGCAAGAATATTACCGCTATTGAGGTAGACGGCGTATTCGATGACTGTCAGGCATTGGTTAAATCGGCCTTTATGGACGAAGAACTGAACAAGCACATGAAGCTAACATCAGCCAACAGCATTAACGTGGCTCGTTTCCTCCCGCAGGCGTTCTATTATTTTAATGCGTATGCGCGTATGAAGGCACTTGGTAAGGCAGACGAACTTGTCATGTGTGTACCCAGCGGCAACTTCGGCAACATCTGCTCGGCACTGTTCGGCCATCAGATGGGACTGCCCATCAAACGTTTCATTGCAGCCAATAATGCTAATGACGTCTTCTTCAAATACCTGCAGACTGGCAAATACGATCCCAAGGCCTCAGTGCAGACATTGGCAAACGCAATGGACGTAGGCGACCCGTCGAACTTTGCACGCATCATCAACCTCTATAGCGACAATGGTCTGCTGAGCGAAGAAGAAACCCACCAGCGTATCACGAACTTGATTAGCGGTGCGACATATAGTGATGAGCAGATCAAGGAAACGATGAGAAAATGTTATAGCGAAACGGGCTATGTACTTGATCCTCACGGCGCTTGCGGTTTTCGCGCGCTTCAAGAGAATCTAAAGCCGGGCGAGATTGGCGTGTTCTGTGAGACTGCCCATCCAGCTAAGTTCAAGGAGAAAGTGGACGAGATTCTGGGCATCGACATCGACATACCAGCCCGCCTGCGTGCTTTTATGGAAGGTCAGAAACAGAGCGTTGAAATGTCGAAAAACTTTGCCGACTTCAAGGCCTACCTCATGAATCAGAAGCAGTGAAAAGCGAGTAGTGAAAATTTTCTGCAAACGTTAACGTCAAAAATAAGATAAAAGTGATACGTTATTCGAAAATTATTCACTAACTTTGCAGCACAATAAAAAACAAACTATTATAAAGTATAACAAGATTATGTTGAAACCGTTAAACAAACACTTTGCTCCTAAGAGCGTGATGCCTGAAAAGGTGATTCAGTTTGGTGAGGGAAATTTCCTCCGTGCATTCGTTGATTGGATTATCTGGAACATGGACCAGAAGACCAACTTCAATGGTAGTGTTGTTGTCGTACAGCCTATCGACAAAGGTATGGTAGAATGGCTGAATGGTCAGGATTGCCTGTACCACGTCAACCTGCAGGGTCGTGAGAACGGTAAGCCCGTAAACACCCTGGAGCGTATCGACGTCATCAGCCGTGCGCTGAACCCCTACTCTCAGAACGACGCCTTCATGGCATTGGCTGATCAGCCTGAGATTCGTTTCGTGATCTCGAACACCACTGAGGCTGGTATCGCTTTCGATCCCGCTTGTAAGCTGGAAGACAAGCCCGCTTCTTCTTATCCCGGTAAGCTGGTACAGTTGCTGTATCGTCGTTGGCAGACTTTCAACGGTGATCCCACGAAGGGTCTGATTATCTTCCCCTGTGAGCTCATCTTCCTCAACGGCCACGTGCTGAAGGATTGTATCAATAAGTATATCGAACTGTGGCAGTTGCCCGCCGACTTCAAGAAGTGGTTCGACGAGTGCTGCGGTGTTTACGCTACCCTCGTAGACCGTATCGTTCCTGGCTTCCCCCGCAAGGAGATTACCGAGATTCAGGAGAAGGTCGGCTATCGCGACAACCTCGTCGTACAGGCTGAGAACTTCCATCTCTGGGTCATCGAGGCTCCAAAGGAGGTTGCTCAGGAGTTCCCTGCCGACAAGGCTGGCTTGCACGTGCTGTTCGTTCCTTCAGAGGAGCCCTACCACAAGCGTAAGGTTACCTTGCTGAATGGCCCGCACACCGTTCTCTCTCCTGTTGCTTTCCTGAGTGGTGTCAACATCGTTCGCGACGCTTGCAACCATGAGGTTATCTCAAAGTATATCCACAAGGTACAGTTCGAAGAGCTGATGCAGACCCTCGACCTGCCAATGGACGAGCTGGAGAAGTTTGCTGGCGACGTGCTCGAGCGTTTCGACAACCCATTCGTAGACCATCAGGTAACCAGCATCATGCTGAACTCATTCCCCAAGTTCCAGGCTCGCGACCTGCCCGGCGTAAAGACTTATCTGGAGCGCAAGGGCGAGCTGCCTAAGGGTCTGGTATTCGGTCTGGCTGCCATCATCACCTACTACAAGGGTGGCAAGCGTGCTGACGGTGTAGAGATTGTTCCCAACGACGACCAGAAGATTATGGATCTGCTGAAGGAGCTCTGGGCTACTGGCGATACTCAGAAAGTTGCAGACGGAGTACTTGGCGCTGAATTCATCTGGGCTGAGGACCTGAACAAAGTAGCTGGTTTGAACGCTATGGTAAAGATGTTCCTCGACCTGATTCAGGACAAGGGTATGCTGGAGGCTGTAAAGACTATCCTCTAATAATACCGCAATAAATTAAAATAATACCGCAATAAATTATAATAGTACGTAAGAAATCGGGCTGACCATTTGGTTGGCTCGATTTTTTTCATTAATTTTGCAGCCATAATAAGATAATAACGTTATTTTGATAGAGAAACATATTGTTTTAGAGGATATCGATCCTGTAGTGTTCTACGGCATAGGAAACCAACACCTGCAGATGTTACGTGCCTTGTATCCCAAGCTACGCATTGTGGCTCGCGACAATGTGATACGCATATTAGGTGATGAGGAGCAAATGAGTGCCTTTGAGGAAAATGCCGAAAAATTGCGCCAACATGTATTGAAGTTTAATGCTTTGTCGGAAGAAGATATACTGGATATCGTCAAAGGTAAACGTTCCAAGGATGAGGTTCCCGATGACGTCGTCTGCTACTCGATGTCTGGACGAGCTATCAAGGCGCGTAGTGAGAACCAACAGCGTCTGATTGATGCCTATAGCAATAACGATATGATATTTGCTGTCGGTCCTGCTGGCACAGGAAAGACATACTTGTCTATTGCTTTGGCCGTTAAGGCCCTCAAAGAGAAAGCTGCTAAGAAGATTATCCTCTCACGTCCTGCCGTTGAAGCTGGCGAAAAACTTGGATTCCTGCCTGGCGACATGAAAGATAAGATAGATCCATATCTTCAGCCGCTTTACGATGCACTTGAAGACATGTTGCCACAGGTTAAGCTACAAGACATGATGGAGAAGCACGTCATTCAAATAGCACCTTTGGCTTTTATGCGAGGCAGAACCTTGAGCGATGCTGTTGTGATTCTTGACGAGGCTCAGAATACCACCCCCCAACAGATTCGCATGTTTCTGACCCGTATGGGATGGAACACGAAGATGATTATTACAGGCGATATGACGCAGATTGACCTGCCACGTTCACAGAAATCGGGACTTGTAGAGGCCCTTGAAATACTTCGTGATGTCGAGGGTATCGGCATCGTTGAGTTGAATAGAAAAGATATCGTACGCCATAAGTTGGTGACGCGTATCGTCAATGCATACGAGAAATTCGACAAAAACAAAGATAAAGATGAAAGCATTAACAAAGACGGACTTTAAGTTCGAAGGACAGAAGAGCGTGTATCATGGAAAGGTACGCGATGTGTATAACATCAATGACGACCTGATGGTCATGGTGGCCACCGACCGTATCTCGG
>CAMVOS010000019.1 GCA_947169185.1 uncultured Prevotella sp. | reverse complement strand
GGAGTCAGAGCCATCCAAATACACATTCACAGGGATGAAGGCCATTATACCAACCTTGAAGATCCGTCAACTTGGCAACCCAATCTTCATGCCCATATCATCTGGGACTGGATGAACCACGAAACGGGAAAGTCATTTAAACTCGGCAAGAAAGACATGGAGGAACTACAGGATATGGCTGCTGAGACATTGGAGATGGAACGTGGCAAGCGTAAGGCCGAAACTGGCCGCGAGCATCTGGAACATAATGACTTTATCCTATCCCAACAGAAAAAACAGAGTGCCGAGCTGGACATTGAAATTGCTGAGAAGCGAGAAAAGCTCAACGCTGAGAATGGAAATGCTATCAAGTCTGGAATGGCCAACCTCTTTGGAAAGGGCAAGTATGCTGACATGGAGAAAGAGAACAAACGTCTGAGAGAGGAACTGCCAAAGCAGAAAGTGGCCCTCCAGCGGAAATATCAGCAAGTCTTGGAAAATGAACGAGACAGGCAGAGCCAACAATTGGCAGAAAAGGACAAGAAAATCGAAGAACTTCAAGCTAAGTATAAGGGCGAGGAATTTCGACATCAGCAGGACAATCAAGAGAAAGACAGAATAATCAGGCAAAAAGATAGCATCATCAATGATTATCGCGAACGGATTGGCCATTATCTGTCAACCCTCTCAGAACTGTTACGAGCTGCCGTTAAGGCAGTACTCGATTATGTTCAGGACGGCTATCGTAGTTTCAGCTATCGCCAAGAGTGCGATGTCAAACGCTACATGAATAGTCAGCCCGACAAGGAGAATGCAGCTGGCACAGTACTTAATGCTTCACTTCCCTTCTTGAAATCTGATGAGTGTGAGAAGGTAAAGGGACAACTTTCCTATATTGTTCAAGACTTGGAAGAAGAGCAACAGCAAAGTCGACACCGTGGACTCCACATGTAATACTTTATTCAAGAAAGATGCGGTGTTAAGCCGCATCTTTCACTTTATTAGGCTTAATAAACACTAAAAAACAAGCAAATATTATTTTGATTGAAGATTTTTCACTAACTTTACACCCAAACTAAAAATTTGAAATGTATGCAAGACGTAAATCGCCTAAAATTAGTGCTAGTGGAACAAAAGAAGACCAGTAAATGGTTATCCGAGGAACTTGGAGTGAGTCCATCTACAGTTTCTAAATGGTGTACCAACTCTTCACAGCCTGATATTGAAACCCTCGCGAAGATTGCCAAGCTTCTCAATGTCGGAGTAGAAGAGTTGTATAACAAAAAATTCATGGAATCTGTATAAATCATACTAATTACAGTAGTAACCTGTTTAATAAAATAATGTAAAAAGGCAATGGCGGTCTGGAAAAAAGAAATACTACCACGAGAAAATGGAGAACTTGTTGAAATGCAGGTTCCTGAGATTGTTTCTGCTAGTAGAAGCACAGATATCCCAGCTTTTTATTCAGATTGGTTCTTCCATCGTTTGAAGGTTGGCTATTCAGCATGGACTAATCCATTTAATGGTGTTAAAGGTTACGTGTCTTATAAAAACACTCGCTTCATCGTTTTTTGGTCAAAAGACCCATCCCCACTTCTTGACCATTTAGATGATTTGAAAGGAAAGGGAATAGGATGCTATATTCAATACACATTGAATGATTACGTTAAAGAAGGTTTTGAGAAGGGGGTAAGGCCATTGGACTATCGAATTGATTCATTCAAACGTTTAGTAGATAAATTGGGCTATGGAAGCGTCATTTGGAGATTTGACCCCCTTATGCTCACTGATACAATTGACATTGATATGCTTCTTGGTAAGATAGAGAAAATAGGCGATCATCTGAAAGGCTATACAGAGAAACTTGTTTTCAGCTATGCAGACATTGCTATATATAGGAAAGTTAGGTCGAATCTCGAAAAGAATGGAATTGTTAGTAGAGACTGGACTGAAGATGAAATGCGAGAGTTTGCAGATGGGTTGGCTAAGCTTAACCAGTCTTGGGGATATACCTTGGCAACGTGTGGCGAGAAGATCGACCTTAACCCCTATGGTATTGAGCATAACCATTGTATCGATGATGCTCTGATTATTAATCTGGCGTATCATGATAAAACTCTCATGGACTTCCTGAAAGTCAAGATACACCCAATGCCAAGTCCTTCTATCTTTGGAGATATAGAATCACTGCCGTCAGATGCGATTATTCTTCCCAATAATACTTATGCCACACGTGGTGATAACAGGGATAAAGGACAAAGAGAATTCTGTGGATGCATGAAGAGTAAAGACATTGGCGAATACAATACATGTATTCATCTATGCGAATATTGCTACGCTAACACTAGCAAACAAACTGCAGTAAAGAACTATAATTTACATAAAGAAAACCTTTTTGGAGAAACAATTACAGGAATATGAAAGAAAATAGGACTACATACTCGTATTTAATAGAGCACATGCAAGAGCCATCTTTTCTAAAAGTATGGGATATTGCATTTGACTTTGTTCGTAAATTGCCAGGCGATTTATGTGATGAACTTCATGAGGCATTAAATAGAGGTGTTGATGTCTTAGACTCAGAACCCTTATTGCAGATGTACATATATGCGTTTGGTAAAATGCACAATGCAAAACTGCAGTATGCTTTCGAGCATATGCAGAAGAATGCAATAAAATATAATGAAGTTGAAATTGTTGATTACGGATGTGGGCAGGGGCTTGCTACACTTTGTTATCATGATTACCTTCAGGAACACAACAAAGAACAGAAGGTAAAAAGAATCATTCTAATAGAACCATCGTCTATGGCTTTATCTAGAGCCGAATTACTTTGCTCAAGATTCTATCCAGATGTAGAAATAATTGCAATTAATAAGCAGTTCGATGAGCTAACTAAAGAAGATTTAATTATTTCCTCTGAAATTCCTACCATTCACCTTCTATCTAATATACTTGATGTTGACTCATATGATTTACAACATTTTTCTCAGATAGTCAAAGAACAATCGGTTGGAGACAATGAATATTTAATAGTCTCTCCTATGCAGAATACAATGCGTATACAGCGATTAAGAGATTTTGTTTCTATTATTGAGAAGCACATCTATTTTGAGCAATATCTAGATAAACGACAGCTTGATGGTGAGAAAGAATGGACTTGTGCAGTTCTTCTATGCTCACAATGTAACACAATCGAATATGATTGTGAAAAAGTATTTGAAGAGGCTAGGATAATAGCAGAAAACGATAATAAAGCTCATAATGAAGATTATTACAGAGATCTGTTTCACAAGCTGCAAGTATGTGCAAAACTTGGAGATGAAAGATGTCAGAACGTATTAGGGATTTGGTATAATAAAGGAATAGGGACTGAACAAAATTACGAACTTGCACTTGAATGGTACAAACATTCTGCAGAACAAAAATACGCAACAGCTTATAGTAATTTAGGTGATTTGTACTATTATGGAGAAGGTGTTGGTGAGGACTTAAGAAAGGCGGCTGATTATTATACAATAGGAGCAAATCTTAATTCTCCAATGTGTATGTACAATTTAGCCTATTGTTATTATTCTGGTGAAGGCGTAGAAAAAGATGAACGAAAAGCTTTTGAATTATATAAAAAATCTGCAGAATTGGGATATTGTCCTGCTCAAGAAGAGTTAGGAAAAATTTATAAACGCGGGCTAATGGGTAAGAAGGAATCTCCTAAAATGTCGTTTAACTGGTATTTTAAAGCAGCCGAGCAAGGAAGTGATACAGGAGAATTCTATATGGGATATTTCTATGCCAAAGGTTACGGCGTAAAGAAAGATGTTAATCAATCATTTGAATGGTATTCAAAGGCTGTAAAACAAGGCAATCCCCATGCACTTAATAATTTTGCATATTGTTATGAACAGGGAATAGGCACTTCAATCGACTTACCAAAAGCTGCATACTATTATGAGAAAGCTGCAAAAATGGGGAATACCACAGCGCAAAAGAATCTTGCAAAATGCTACAAAAAAGGTATAGGAGTTAATATTGATCCCCCAATGGCTTTCTTATGGACGTTAGAAGCCGCTAAAGGAACGGACTTGGAATCTCAGAAATATATTGCACTGTATTATTTAAAAGGATATGGTACTGACAGAAGCCATAAAGAATCATTAATGTGGTATGCAAGATATTATCTTAGAAATATTTTTAGTGATGTTAATCAGGCATTTAATGCATTTGTAGAGAAAGCGAAGAAAAATGATGCGCACTCTCTTTATATAGTCGGAAAATGTTTGCAATATGGAATTGCTACTGATAAGAATATTACTAAAGCAAACTCGTATTTTGAAAAAGCTGCAAATTTAGGCCATGTGGAATCTTTGATTAAGCTTAGACGAAAATCGTCGTTATGTGAGCTATGTTCATCCCAAGAAGAAAAAGAAATAATCAAGGATCCCTTTGGAGTAACCTATTCAAAAAATAAAAAGATATTAATAAGTACTGGATACATTAATGCGGAGGAGTATAAAATAGCAGATGGAACAAGAATTATCTGTGACAATGCATTTTATTATGCTTCTATTAATAAAGTTATAATTCCACCGTCTGTGCTTCTAATAGGCAAGAATCCATTTAGTGGATATAAGGATGGTTGGGGAGAGAAATACTACATAAATAATATCGAAAGTCACTCTTGTAATTTTGTTGTATCGGATTATGCACTATATACAAGGGATATGAAGAAACTGATTTCATATTTTGGGAAGGATTCTAAATTTGCAATACCTCAAGGTGTTGAAATTATCGGGGAAAGAGCCTTCGCTGACAGGTATAATCTTGTAGAAGTAATATTTCCAGAAGGCCTTTGTAGCATTCAAGACGAGGCATTCATATATTGTACTAAATTAAGAAAAATAGATTTTCCAGTGAGTGTTACGACTATTGGAACTAGATGTTTTTACGGTTGTATCAATCTTTCGGAAGTCCTATCGTTAGGGACTATAAGGATAATCCCCCAAGAGACCTTTATGGGTTGTAACATCACATTGTTAACCTTTCCAAATACTCTTGTAGAAATAGAGAACAATGCGTTTAATTCTAACAACAATTTACAAAATGT
Organism: uncultured Prevotella sp.; assembly: GCA_947169185.1. GTDB lineage: Bacteria > Bacteroidota > Bacteroidia > Bacteroidales > Bacteroidaceae > Prevotella. Next base: position 42,509 of record CAMVOS010000019.1, on the reverse strand, counting down.
AACACTGCCAGATTCCGTAAGAGCTATCGGAGATCGTTGTTTTGCTTATTGCGGCATTAGAAATATCTCATTAAATAGCAACTTACAAAAGATTGGAGATTTCTGCTTCTTTACATGTCAAATAGATAGGATAATAATTCCTTCGCAAGTCAAAAGTATAGGAATTAATCCCTTTATTGGTACTCAACATATTGAATGTATTGATAATGAAAGATTTGTCTCAGAGAACGGTTTGTTGTATGGCAAAGAGAATGGCGGTGTAATAGCACATTATGAAGATTCTGAGATTGCACTATATCCTCCAATTTCACGAGTTAATTCTTTCGCTTTTTACATGTCTAAAGTTACAGATGTCTTTATGGGGGCAAATGTTGTTGATCTTGAACCTTGGGCATTTTATCAAGCAGAAAAACTGGAAAGGATAATATGGCAAAAAAGCAATATAGAGGATATTCCTGAAGGATGTTTGGGAAAATGTACAAACTTGACTAAAATTATTATTCCTGCATCCGTGAAGGAAATAAAAAGAGGTTCTTTGTTTGATTGTTATGAATTAAGAAAGATACGTTTTGAGGGAAAGTACACCAAAGCTAATGAGAAAATGTTTGAAAGAATACAAAGGCCTCTAAGTATACCTAAAGCGTACGAATCACCTCATCATTTTATGGGCAGTACAATAAGCGAGTCTTACGGTAGAGAGAATATTGATTTCAGCTCTTTTACAAAAATAGAGATCAGTGTTCCATACGGATGTTCTGAAATGTATAAATTCGAAACAATATATGAGAATTATCCCCATGATGAATATGGTTCTTATGGTTATGGTATGGATCGTACATTTGTTCTAAGTGACGATGGAAGAGAGTAGACTTGCCCCACTAATGGGATTAGACCGATTACGAATGGGTACTGATGGGAACGGTATTACTTCGTTAGTTACCTTCTATGGCTGTCCTTTAAAATGTAGATTTTGCTTGAATCCGCAATGCCATAGAGAAATTTCAAACATTAAGTTGTCTCGACCTGATGAAGTGTACAATATGGTAGCTATTGATGAACTCTATTATTTAGCAACAGGAGGCGGAGTGACATTTGGGGGTGGTGAGCCATTGTTATATTCAGAATTCATTATCAAGGTACTCGAGTTAGGTGCAAAGGAATGGAATATTACGATAGAAACATCATTGAATGTTCCTTTTGAGCGAATCAAAGTCCTATTACCATACATTAATGAAATGATAGTTGATATAAAGGATATTAATCCCCAAATATATGAGTTGTATACTCAATCAAGCAACAAAGTTGTTTTAGAAAATCTAAAACGACTTGCAAATTGTGGCTATGCAGACAAAATAGTGGTGCGCATTCCATTAATCAACGGATACAACAAACAAGATGATGTTCAGAATAGTAAACGCATTCTTGAATACATGGGTTATTCGACATTTGATATCTTTGAATATAAAACAGACTATAGGTATGAAGGGAAAAGATAAATGCGCATTGCTAAAATCTATTAGGGTTAGGCTTGCAGAGATAAATAATATCCCATATACACCTCATCCTTGCAATAACACAGAAGATTGCAGTGGAACATGTATATTGTGTGATGCTGAAGCAAAGTGGTTGCTATACACTTTGAAAGAACTTGAGAACCAAGGCTATCCAATTATATATTCATTGTATGAATCAGACGTTATTGTTTCAGAAGCAAGTATAAATATATATTCAACAGATTCGAATTGTGACACAAGAAGATAAATATAGACAGCAGGCAACAGTTCTCATGAAGAAGATGGATAAGGCAAGAATGCTCTTCACCAAGCACAAACCATCAATTGGTTATGTCGGAGAACTTCTTTTACGCCAAGTTCTGAGAAATTTGTTGCCGAAAGAGTATGGGATATGTCAAGGGTTCATTCTCAATAACATTATTAAGACTGAAGATAAGTTATCAACTCAATGTGATATTATAATTTTTCGTAAAGGGAGCGAATCTATAGCATATTCCATAGGAGATTTAAAAATCATCAATGCTTCTTATGTCATCGCTGTAATTGAAGTCAAATCATCACTAAATAAGGATTCGTTTTTAACGACACTTGAAGCGTTTGAGAAGTTACAAGAAATAAAGGTAATGCACAAATTTGTTTTTGTTTTCGGAAAGTTATCAAGAAGATCGCTTCGACGTTGGTTCTTTCAATATAGATTTCCTAAAAATAGTAATGAAGAAGTTTTGGTGATGGATACTGCATTATATGATTGGTCAGATATGGAATGGTTACCAGAATCGATTCTATCACTTGAGTCTCACAATTTGTTTGTATTAGATCATCTGCAAGATGATGACAATGACTTTATTGGATATGCATCCTACAAAATAGCGGATAAAACGAATAAGGAAATAAGTTGTTTACAACAATTTCTTTCCAATGTGACAGATTTGCTAGATGATACATTTGAAATAGATTGGAATGATTATTCTATAAAAGATGGATTCCCTATTGTATAGTTTTTTTCGGAAGTATGATGATATGAGTAATAAGCTCAAGATACATTCAAGATACATTGGGAATGGTGCTTTATTCATATAAAAGAGTAGAATTTCAAATAATTGATTAATTTTGCAAACGATATGGACGAGAAAACAATAAAAGAAACATTGCTGAAAGGTGAACGTGTAACACTGGAATGCAAGAAAGCGAAGGCTGAGGTGCCGAAGTCAATTTGGCAGACGTATTCGGCTTTTGCCAATACCATTGGTGGCATGATTCTGCTTGGCGTGGATGAAAATTTGCAGGAGAAGGACGTTAGTAAGCGATTCCTGATAATTGGTGTGGATGAGCCAAGGAAAATTATCACAGACTTCTGGAATACTCTCAACAGTGACAAGGTGAATGAGAATATCCTCGTTGACAGCGATGTGGAGGTGGTGAATTTGGATGGGGTACAGATTGTCTGTATCCATGTCCCTCAGGCAGATTGGAGAGCAAAGCCGATCTATCTGAATGGTAATGTATATAAAGGTACGTATAGGCGTAACAACGAAGGTGACTATCACTGTACCGAGGCTCAGGTGAAAGCCATGATACGTGACTCTAATGCTGATGGAAACGATGGCATCCTGATAGAGTACTATGGTATGGATGATATCGATTCTGATTCTTTGCGCCAGTATCGCACAGAGTTCAGACAGGAAAACAGTACGCATGTCTGGAATCAGGTTGATGACAAGACTTTCCTCAGAAATCTTGGCGGTTATATTGAGGATAGGCAAACTGGCAAGGAGGGGTTGACGTTAGCTGGCCTGATGATGTTTGGCAAGGGACTCGCCATTAGAGACAGGTTCTCGAACTTTCGTATGGACTATTTGGATATGAGTCATCTGGTGGGTGACGAACGTTATCATGATCGCTTGACATACGATGGACTTTGGGAAAACAACCTCTATCAGTTCTTCCGCATTGTATCGCCAAAGGTTCAGTTTGACCTGCCAAGACCGTTTAAATTGGAAAAGGGAGGGAAAAGAAACGATGACACGCCACAGCATGAGGCAGTACGTGAAGCCTTTACTAATGCCATTATCCACTGCGACCTGATGGCTGATGCTGGTATTCTGAGGATAGAGAAGCATGATGACCGTCTCTGCTTCCGTAATCCAGGACTGCTGAAGCTGCCTGTAGAGGCCATCTATCGAGGTGGAAACTCAAAGGCTCGTAATCCCAAGATACAGAATATGCTCCGTATGATTGGCTTTGGTGAGAATGTCGGCTCTGGATTCCCCAAAATCATTGCAGCATGGAAAGAAACCAATTGGGGTGAACCGCAGCTATTAAACAAACTGGATGTTGACGAAGTGGAACTGGTGCTGCCAGTGCCTTCTACTAAAGCTACTTCTGACACTGCCCCTGCAAATGCCCCTGCAAATGCCCCTGTAAATGCCCCTGTAAAACTAAACAAAACGCAGAGTGCCATTGTTAAAGCAATGAGAAATGATAATCATATTACATATGAAGATTTAGGAACTATTGTCGAAGTTGATAGATCGACTATTAGGCGCAATATTGCAGTATTAAAGGAAAAAGGTGTCATTAGACGTGTTGGTGAAGATAAAAATGGCTATTGGGAAGTGCTATTAGACATAAAAATTGTTGATTAGTGGGCCTTATTTGGTGGTGCAAATGTGGTGCATGTGATAAATAGAAAAATCCGCAAGAAACTGATATTCAGAATCTTGCGGATTTTATAAAGTGATCCCGTTGGGATTCAAACCCAAGACCTTCAGAACCGGAATCTGACGCTCTATTCAGCTAAGCTACGGGACCAATAAAATCGTTTCTTTGCAAAAACGAATGCAAAGTTACGATTTTAAATTGAGAATTGAGAATTGGGAATTGAGAATTATGATTTGTTAACGGGTTGAGTGGGTGTGCAAAAAGTTAGCAAAAATCAAGAATGTGTGTCATTTTGCAAAAATAATCGGCATTTCGGTTGGCAAATTAATATTTTTATAGTATCTTTGTGGCCAAAATTGAAAAATAAATTGTAAATAGTAAATTGTCAAATTGTAAATCTACAAGATGAGTCAACTGATAAAGCCCATTGGATATGAAGCGCTGCTCGACATGAAACAAACGGAGCAGGGTATTAAACTGATCAAAGAGTTTTTCCAGCAGAACCTGAGTACTGAGCTACGCCTGCGTCGTGTGACAGCACCGCTGTTTGTGTTGCAGGGCTTAGGTATCAATGACGACCTGAATGGTGTGGAGCGTGCTGTGACATTCCCCATCAAGGATCTAGGTGATGCCAGGGCAGAAGTGGTGCACTCGCTAGCCAAATGGAAGCGTCTGAGTCTGGCAGAATATGCGATAGAGCCTGGTTACGGCATCTATACGGATATGAACGCTATTCGTGCTGACGAAGAGCTGGATAACCTGCATTCGTTGTATGTAGACCAGTGGGACTGGGAAGCTGTGATTACCAAGGAACAGCGTACCATCGCCTATCTGAAGAACGTGGTAGAGCGCATCTATGCTGCCATCCGTAGGACGGAGTATCTGACCTGCGAAACCTATCCGCAGATTAAACCTTTCCTGCCCGAGAAGATTCATTTTATCCATGCTGAAGAGCTGTTACAGATGTATCCGGACAAGACAGCCAAGGAGCGTGAGGATGCCATTTGCGAGAAATATGGTGCCGTATTTATTATAGGTATAGGTGGTAAACTGTCGAATGGCGAGAAACATGACGGACGTGCACCGGACTATGATGACTGGTCAACGGTGGCTGAGAACGGCCAGATGGGCCTGAACGGTGACATCCTGATATGGTATCCGGTGCTGGGACGCAGCTTTGAACTGTCGTCGATGGGTATCCGTGTCGATAAGGAGAGTCTGTTGCGACAGTTGCAGTTGGAAGGCAAGGAAGAGCGTGAAAAGCTGTACTTCCACCAGAAACTGTTGAATAACCAACTGCCACTATCTATTGGCGGTGGTATCGGACAGAGCCGTCTGTGTATGGTACTGCTGCATAAAGGACATATCGGAGAAATTCAGGCCTCTATCTGGCCAGATGATATGCGCATAGAGAGTAAGAAAATGGGAATGCCATTGATTTAGCGCAGGGCGCTAAATCAAGATGATAATTAAGCCAACTCAAGACTTAAGAGCTCCCTCAATTTTGTGATTGAGGGATTTTCTTTTTCCATCTGCTCGAACTGTTCACGGCGGGAAAGGATTTTTTCCTGTTCCTGATGTTCGGCAATACGCATGGAGAGCGTAATCGATTTGTTGTGCAGATAAATCTGGAGCGTCTTGAGGATGCTACCTTTGATTTCTTCCATCTGCTGCATGGCCAACTGGTTCTCGACCAATACTTCGACATGTGGGAATTCAAGAATCGTGGGGTTCATATTTTTCATACGTGTGGCAATACCACTCAACTTCTGGGGCATGCGGTTACACATGGACATCCACTGCAACTCAAGGTCTTCCTGTGAGAAGATCAGCTCCTCGTCCTTGGCAGCAGCGACATTGGGGTCATTGGCACCAAGGGTTCCTGGGATAAGGTTTATCTTTCCCCGTTTTTCCTTGTTGAGCAGATTGTTCCATGAGAAGCCAACCTTATTTTTCAGTTGGGGGCGAGCAGAGGCATTGTAGGTCGTGGTGAGCTTTGGATTACTAGAATCGCTAGAAACACTAGAGTCATTAGAGGCACTAGAAACATTGGGGGGTGACACAACGGGCTCAACCGCAGCCACCTGTGGAGCTGCTTGCTTTGGCTGAGCCTGCTGTATCAGTTGCTTAAACAGGGATTTCAATCGTCTGGGGCAACGCCCCGCACTGGGCCCCTCGTCGGGCTGGGTAATCTGGGCGATTTCTATCAGTGTGAGTTCCACTAACAGACGCTTATTTGACGACTGGCGATAGTTGATGTCGCATTGGTTCATCAGTTGCAGGGCTTTGTATAGAAATGGCGTTTCACATTTCTGTGCCTGTTCCTGATAGCGCTGGCGCTGCTGGTCACTGACTTCAAGCAATGGCAGCGTCTGAGGATCTTTGGCCATCAACACGTTACGTACGTGCTTCGCCAGCCCCTGGATGAGCAGTCCACCATCGAAGCCCTTGTTGATAACACTGTTGAGCAGTACCATGATATCGGCCACCTTGTTAATAATGGCGAGGTCGATAATTTGGAAATAATTCTCCGAATCGAGCACGTTCAAGTCTTCGATGACCTTCTGGTAGGTGATGTTGCCCTGACAGAACGATGCAGCCTGGTCGAAGATAGACAAAGCGTCGCGCATACCACCATCAGCCTTCTCTGCGATGACAGCCAACGCCTCTTCTTCGTAAGTGATGCCCTCCTTCTCGGCCACCGACTTCAGGTGTTCGATAGTATTACGCACCGTCATACGCTCGAAGTCGTAGATCTGGCAGCGCGAGAGAATAGTTGGCAGAATCTTATGCTTCTCTGTAGTCGCCAAGATGAAGATGACGTGTGCAGGGGGTTCTTCCAATGTTTTCAGGAAAGCATTGAAAGCTGCTGTAGACAGCATATGCACCTCATCAATAATAAAGACTTTGTATTTGCCGACCTGCGGTGGGATACGTGTCTGTTCCATCAGTGTTTTGATGTGCTCAACGCTATTGTTCGATGCTGCATCAAGTTCAAAGATGTTAAACGAGCGCTGTTCGTTGAACGCCTGACACGACTCACACTGGCCACAAGCCTCACCGTCGGGGGTAGGAGACATACAGTTGATGGCCTTGGCAAAGATACGTGCACAGGTGGTCTTACCCACACCACGTGGTCCGCAGAAGAGGTAGGCATGTGCCAGTTTTCCGCTCTTCACGGCATTCTTCAAGGTGGTGGTCAGCGCCAGTTGGCCTACCACCGTGTCGAAGGTTGTAGGACGATATTTACGGGCTGAAACAATATATTCCATACTTTTTCGAGAATTATGGTGCAAAGTTAGGAAAAAAAATCGTAACTTTGCACTCGAAAAGAAAGAAAAGTATGAAAAAGGTTAAATCGTTACTGCTCCGCATCTATCATATTCCCGCCTTGAAGTATATTGTGGTGGCATTGGTAGCTGTTGCACTCATCGGATTCCTTGATGAGAACAGTATTTGGAATCATCTGCGCAACAAACAGCATATCAGTGATTTGGAAGCTGAGATAGAACAGTATAACGAACGCTTTCATCAGGACCAAGAAAAAATCCGTACGCTTGATGGCAATCCCAAGGCCATTGAGCAGATTGCCCGTGAGCGTTATTTCATGAAGGCTGACGATGAGGATGTGTTCGTGTTGAGTGACGATGAAAAGCCAAACTTGATGATACCCGATGAGACAGCTCAGTAATATAGAAACCATTGTGATGCTGGTGGGAGGCCTGTTGATGGTGATAGGCTCTGGTGCCAGCATTTTTCTTCAGTCATGGGCTGCTTATGTGTTTGCCCCTGGAGCCTTGATGTTTGCTGCCATGCAGATGCACCAGCGTTATGACGGCCCCAACTTCAATATCCGTCGTTTGCGTAGAATGATGCTGTTGAGTGATGTACTGTTTTTGGTGGCAGCCCTTTTGATGTTTGCTAATAAAGGCAATTTCCTTGGCCTCCAGTATCTGTCGTACGTAAAATATGTGCATAATAACTGGATTGTGGTATTGCTCGTGGCAGCCATCTTACAGCTCTATGCCAGCCACAGAATTAGCAACGAACTGGAAAAAGACGCAAAAAAACGCTAATATTTGCACAAATGTTTTAAAATGCGCAAATATATTTCCTTATTTCATGAGAAGGTTGTATTTTTGCCGTTGATTTATGAACTTAATATTGTCTATGAACAAAATACTCTATACATTTGCCGTCATTGCAGCCCTAACGTCGTGTGCCAGTTCCTATCGGGTAGAGGGCACTACGTCTGTTTCTGCACTGGATGGTAATAAACTCTATCTGAAAGCTTTTAAGTCGGGTGAAGTTAAGAACATCGACTCCTGTGATGTGGTGCATGGTGAGTTCCACTTTGCCGGACTCCTCGATACGGTGCGTATAGCAAACTTGTATATGGATGACGAGAGCATTATGCCCATCGTTCTGGAAGAGGGCGAAATCACTGTCAAGATTGACAATGCCAGCCAAAGCGTTGGTGGTACTCCGCTGAACGACAGCCTGTATCACTTTATCGATAAACATAACCAGTTGTCAAATCGCTTGAATGAGTTGGGACACCGTCAGAGTCAGATGTTATTGGACGGTATCGATGAAGAGACGATTAACCAGCAATTGTCTGTTGAGGCAGCTCAGATAGCACAAGAGGAAGATTCGCTCGTCACACATTTTGTCATTGAGAATTTCGATAATGTGCTGGGTCCTGGTGTATTCATGATGATTACAAGTCAGTATCGCTTTCCTGTGTTGACTCCACAGATAGAGTACATCATGTCGAAAGCCACCAAGCTGTTTAAGAACGACCCCTACGTAAGCGAGTATTATCAGACTGCACAGGAGAACGAACAACGCATGAACGGACTTAGTGAGACGGCAGATGCTCCTGCTCCTGTTGACACTATGGCACCCAAGATGCCAGCAGCCCCGTTGGTTAACATGCCTAAGCCATGAGACTACTGATTAAAGGAGGACATATCGTTAATGAAGGCCGCATCCTGGATGGCTTTATAGTCGTTGAAGATGGTCAGATTATCGAGATAAGCAAACAACAGCCCGAAGCATCGTTCTACGAGACGATTGATGCTTCGGGTTGTTACATCTTGCCTGGTATCATAGATGATCACGTGCATTTTCGTGAGCCAGGGCTGACGGATAAGGCAGATATCAACACAGAGAGTCTTGCTGCTGCAGCAGGTGGTGTGACAAGTTATTTCGACATGCCCAACTGCAATCCGCAGACCACATCCCTTGATGCCTTGGAGGCTAAATTCGGCATAGCCCGTGAGAAGAGTCATGTGAACTATTCGTTCTTCTATGGTGCCACCAACGATAATACAGAAACCTTTGCCCAGCTTCCAGCTGACAGGATTCCTGGCGTCAAACTGTTTATGGGTTCGTCGACAGGTAATATGCTCGTTGACAAGCAACAGGCACTTGAGCGTATCTTCAAGACTTGCAAGTTGCCACTGATGGCACATTGTGAGGATACTGACATCATCAATCGGAATTTAGCTGAGGTCAAGCAGGCTTGGGGTGATGACCCTCAGGTGTCGCTTCATCCGCTGATACGTAGTGAGGAGGCCTGTCTCGCATCATCTCGCAAGGCGGTAGAGCTGGCCAAGAAGTATGGTACACGCCTGCATATTGCACATATCTCTACCGCAGAAGAATTGGAGCTGATTGAGGGAAATATTACCGCTGAAGCTTGTGTGGGTCATCTCTACTTTACGCAGCTGGATCACGAACGTCTAGGTGCAAAGATTAAGGTTAATCCCGCCATTAAGACCCCTGTCGACCAGTTTATGTTGCGCGAGGCTTTAAATGATGGACGTATCTCAGTGATAGGTACCGACCATGCACCCCATCTGCTTAGTCAGAAGGAGGGTGGATGTGTGAAGGCTGCCTCGGGTATGCCTATGATACAGTTCTCGCTGGTCACCATGCTGGAACTCGTTGACGAGGGGGTGCTGACCATTCAGCGTCTGGTGGAGCTGATGTGCCATAATCCGGCACGCCTGTTCGGTATCCAACAACGGGGCTTTTTGCGTAAGGGCTACCGTGCCGATATCACCATTGTGCGTCCCAAGCAGCCGTGGACAGTCACCAAGGACTGTATTCTGAGCAAGTGTGGCTGGAGTCCCCTTGAAGGACATACCTTCAACTGGCAGGTGGAGCGCACCTTGTGTAATGGCCATACCGTTTACCACAAAGGCAAAGTTGATACATCTTATATTGGTGAAGAATTAAGATTTGATCGATGATAGCACGTTTCGCCATACCCTTCTTCCTGTTGATGGCCATCGTCGTGATACCAGCGGTGTTGGCATTGCTATTTAGATATGTGTTGCCACGAAAGCTGTGGCGTCGTACCACCATCGCGTGTACTATTATATTATGGGTGCTGACGGGCTATGGCTTTTTGTTTGGTTTCCAACAGCTTGAAGTACATCATATCGAGTTTGCTTCCGCTGATCTGCCTGCCGCCTTTGATGGCTATCGCATCGTGCAGTTTAGTGATGCTCATGTGGCTACAATGACGGGGAGTCGTCAGTGGATGGTGCAGCGTGCTATCGATAGTATCAATGCCCAGCATGCTGATGCTATTTTCTTTACGGGTGATATGCAGAACATCTGGCCTGACGAGTTGACATCGCAAATCTCATACTTTCAGCAACTGAAGGCCGAGGATGGCGTGTTCGCCATATTGGGCAACCACGACTATGCCACCTATCAGAACTGCGACGAGGCGGAGAAAGCTAAGAATTGTGAGAAAACCATCAAGGCTTTTCGCCATATGGGGTTCGACCTCTTGCTCAATGAACATCGTATCATTAGACGTGACTCCGATAGCATTGTCGTTGCTGGTATGGAGAACTGGGGCATCGTCAAGCGCATGCCACGTAAGGGTGACGTGAAGCAAACCCTTTTGGGGCTCGGTCAGCCATTCATCATCATGCTCCAACACGACCCCACCTGCTGGCGTGAGAAGATATTACCTGAATGCAAGGCTCAGCTGACGCTGAGCGGACATACGCATGGTGGACAGATATCCCTCTTGGGCTGGTCGCCGGTGTCGATGAGCTATAAGGAGTGGGGTGGTATGACCTACGAGGGCTCGCGAGCTATCTATGTCTCTACAGGTCTTGGGGCACTGATTCCTTTCCGCTTGGGCCTGCCTGGCGAAATTGTTGTAATCACTTTAAAGAAGAAATGAAGATATTTTACTGGATTTATCAGATCATTATTGCCTTTCCCGTTACCATACTAATGACGATATGGACAGCCTTCCTGGTGGGGATTGGTTGTGCTTTGGGCGATGGCCATTTCTGGGGTTACTATCCTGGTCGTTGGTGGGCTCGTGTTATTATGCGTGCCTTCCTGCTGCCCGTTACTGTCGAGGGTCGCGAACATTTGGAGGCCAATCAGTCGTACGTCTTTGTGGCCAACCATCAGGGGGCCTTCGATATCTTCCTGATCTATGGCTTTCTGGGGCGTAACTTCAAGTGGATGATGAAACACCAGTTGAAAAAGATACCTTTCGTGGGCTTTGCCTGCGAGAAGTCGCATCAGATATTCGTCGACAAACGTGGCCCCAGCAAGGTTCGTGCCACCTATGAGGCTGCTCGTCATATCCTTGAGACGGGCAACTGCTCTGTCGTCGTATTTCCAGAGGGTGCCCGCTCGTTTACGGGCCACATGGGCGTCTTCAAGAAGGGTGCTTTTGCTTTGGCTGATGAGTTGCAGCTGCCTGTTGTGCCCTTGACTATCAATGGCTCGTTCGACGTGATGCCTCGTACCAAGGACTGGCACTTCGCCTCGTGGCATCCGCTGCGTCTGACCATCCATCAGCCTATCTATCCAGTAGGGCAGGGGGCAGATAACATCCAGGCTACCATGAATCAGGCGTACGACAGCGTGATGTCTGCTATCGTACCCGAATACCAAGGTTTTGTCGAGAATCCTGATCAGTAATTTACTCGCCAAGTGCGTCGAGCCAGCAGAGGAAGGCTACCAATGAGGCATTCCAGTTGATGGCGATCTCGTTAGATGCGTATGATTCTGCATCGTCGATATACGACTCGTCGGGAACATTCGACTGGTAGGTAGCATTGTGCATATCGTTCCTGTCCTGCTGTCCGGGATTCGGTCCACCAACGAGCATACCGGGGAAAGGCGCTTCTATGTTATCAGCAGCAGATGGACGATGGTGCGGATGCATAGGACTCTGGTCGCCAAAACCTGTGACGAAGCAGTAGCCCGTAGCATTACGGCCCAATAGGTAGTCGGCATTCTGCAGGGCATAGCGGTGATAGGCCGTGGTGCCTGTTATCTTGTCAGCATAGAGCAAAGCCATAGCGCGACAGCAGAGGAATTCTGCCAGACAACCCCATCCGAAATCTTCTTTCTTGTTGCCATAAGGCGACTGGAAACTCGAGGTAGCCACATCCTTGATGGCATCGTCGCAGTAGGCGATAAGCTGTGCCTTCATATCCGCATTCAGTTCGCTGTTATAGGCGAGCCATTCGTAGGCACCAAGTGCAGCCACATTACCCCATGTGGGTAGAGTGAACTGCTTGGGCTGATACTGACGAGCCTCGGAGAGATACTGCTTGTTACCCGTCAGACGATAGAGGGATGAGGCAGCCCAGAAGAATTCGTCATTCGCACTCATATCACCATATTCGCCCGTGGTGATTGCAGGATCTTTCAGCATACGCTGTATATAGAACGTCTTGGGATTGTTCTTGGCCCATTGGTAGGCGCGTTCAGCCATTGCGGCAGCCTGTGCAGCAAAGCCTGGATAATCCTGCTGATAAGGTTCAAAAAGTCGAGCTGCATCTGCCATCACAGCAGCAAAATCGAGTGTGGCAGCTGTGCTTTTCGCTACGACATAGCGTGTCTGCTTGCAGTCTTTAGGCATAACGAAACCTTCGAAGTTGGGCGTCGTCAACTTATGGTAGACACCACCATCGTACGGATCCTGCATGGTCATCAGCCATTGCAGGTTGAACATCATCTCGTCCAAAAAGTCGGGTGTCTGGTTACGGCTCTCCGGAATATTGGTGCTCAGCGCCTTAAAATAGTCGCGCTGTTGCTCGTAGGTTGCAAACATCAGTCCGATGCTGAATGCTGAATTGACAACGTATTTGTTGTAGTCACCAGCGTCGTACCAACCGTATGGCGAACTAATAACAGTACCAGCAGGACGCAGAGGCGAAGCGGCAGAGTCGTGTACCAGCACGTGGGTATCGGAATGGCCAAGGGGACGATTGTATGCCCCACCCATTGTGATGGGGACACCCGAACGGATGAGGTAGAACAGACGCAGCGACGAGGTGGCAATGTCGTGGTAGGCTTGAGGACTGACGTGTAGCACGCACGACTCCTTGCCAAGTGTGACACGATAGTCGCCTATAGCGGAGAGGTCGCCCAAATCGACCACATAGCGCGTCTTACTAGACAATGGTGAAATGGCACGACGCACGTTCTTGGCTTTCACGATCTTGCCGTCAGGTGTGGTAATGCGCACCTTACTGCCAGGATTGGTGCCTTCAACGACGATGACTTTCTCTTGCGAAGGATAGCAGCCCACCTGATTGCGACGCAGCTGGACGTTGTTGTCCTTAGCTTCTACTGAGCCGCATACAAGTGACAGTAAGACAATCAGCATGCTGGCAATCTTGGGATATTTGCGAGTCCAACCGTCCCAGCGTAGTCGCATGACTCCAAAGAATGCTTCTCCAAAGATACCGCCAGACATTTTTGACACACCCTCGCGACGATTGACGAAGATGACGGGTACCTCCTTAATCTTAAAGCCAATCTTATAGGCGGTGAACTTCATCTCAATCTGGAAGCCATAACCCTTGAAGCGGATCTTGTCGAGCTCGATAGTCTGCAACACGCGACGTTTGTAGCATTTGAAGCCCGCAGTGGTGTCGTGCACCTTAAAGCCTGTGACGATGCGTACGTATTTCGAAGCGAAATAGGACATCAGTACGCGTCCGATGGGCCAATTGACGACATTGACACCACTGACGTAGCGTGAACCGATAGCCACATCGTAACCGTCGTCAGCACAAGCGGAGTAGAGGCGGGGCAGGTCATTGGGATCGTGACTAAAGTCGGCATCCATCTCGAAGATGTAGCCGTAGTCGCGCTCCAAAGCCCACTTGAACCCCGTGATATAGGCGGTACCTAAGCCCAGTTTACCACTACGTTCGAGGATAAAGAGACGATCGGCAAACTCCTCTTGTGCCATCATACCCTTGACGATAGCTGCAGTGCCATCGGGTGAGCCATCATCGATAACCAGGATATGAAAACACTTCTCCAAACCGAAGACGGCGCGAATAATCTTCTCGATATTCTCTTTCTCGTTATACGTCGGTATGATTACGATACTGTCGCTTGTGTGAACCATTATATTTACGAATTTACAGATTTACGAATTTGATGCAAAGATACAAAAAAACTTTGAACTTTTTCTTGAGGTAGCAATTTTTTCACTTTTCACTTTTCATTTTTACCTTTTTTTCGTAATTTTGCACACGAATTTGTATGAAGATTCAAGATTTGCTGAAAATATATGCTAAGTCGGCACAGGTTGGCGCCTTAGCAGACGTGATGGGGAAAAAGTCGGTGAAAACCATTTTCCTCGAGGGACTCATGTGCTCGTCGGCACCGATGATGTTTGCAAGTTTGGTGTCGAAGTCTAAATCTTCGGCCACATTATTTATTTTGCAGGATGCTGAGGAAGCGGGCTATTTCTACCACGATATGGTCCAGCTATTGGATGATAAGCAGGTGCTTTTTTTCCCGTCGAGCTATCGCAGAGCTATCAAATATGGTCAGCGCGACAGTGCTAACGAAATTCTGCGCACAGAAGTACTAGCTAAGGTATCCTCTCACCACTCCCCACTCACCTCTCACCTCTTAATTGTCACCTATCCGGAGGCTATTGCTGAGTTGGTTATCTCGAAGAAACAGCTGGATGACCAAACGCTGGTGATGCATCAGGGTGACGAGCTGGATATGGACGCCACACTGGAGAACCTACGCTCACTGGGATTCCGTGAGGTGGATTACGTGTACGAGCCTGGACAGTTTGCTCTGCGCGGCAGCATACTCGACGTGTATAGCTATAGCTCAGAATATCCGTTCCGTATAGACCTATTTGGTGATGAAATTGACTCCATTCGTACTTTTGATGTGGAAACACAGTTGTCGAAAGACAAATGCGAGCAGGTGGAGATTGTACCTGAATTGGGACTGACAGAAACAGAGAAGATTCCCTTCCTGTCATTCCTGCCAGCAGGTATGATGCTGGTAGCCAAAGACTTCCTCTATGTGTGTGACGCCATTGACCGTACCTACCAGGAGGGATTTTCGCAGCAGGCACTGACAGAACGGTTGGAGGGCGCTACGGAGATGGAGGAACAAGCTATCCGCATGGAGATGCAGAAGGATGTACAACTAATTAGCGGACAGACTTTTGCACACGATATGGTGGAATTCCGCAGGATAGAGATGGGACACAGACCCTCTGGACTGCCCGATGCCACTATCGCGTTTAACATCTCGCCACAGCCCCAGTTCCATAAGAACTTCGACCTCCTACAACAGTCGTTGGAACAGTATCTGACTGATGGCTACCAGCTCTGTATTCTTGCTGACAGCAAGAAGCAGCTGGATCGTCTGAAGGATATTTTCTCGGAAAAGGGTACTGTCCTTTTCAATCCCATCGAAAAGACTCTCCACGAAGGTTTTGCAGATAACGACCAGAAGCTGTGCGTCTTTACCGACCACCAAATATTCGATCGCTTCCATAAGTATAATCTGCGCTCTGACAAGGCCCGCAGCGGTAAGGTTGCCCTGACGCTGAAGGAGATTCAGCAGTTCGAAGTAGGCGACTACGTGGTACACATCGATCATGGTATTGGCAAGTTCGGAGGACTGGTGCGTATGCCTCAAGGCGACAGCTATCAGGAGATGATCAAGATTATGTACGAGGGTGGGGGAGCTATCTATGTCTCTATCCATTCGCTCTATAAGGTGTCGAAATACAAGGCACAGGATAGTGGCGAACCGCCTCGTATGTCGCATCTGGGTACGGGCCAGTGGGAACGCATGAAGGAGCGTACCAAACAGAAACTGAAAGATATAGCGCGCGACCTGATCAAACTGTATGCCACCCGTCGCCAACAGAAGGGTTTTGCCTATTCGCCCGATTCGTTCATGCAACATGAACTGGAGGCATCGTTCCTCTATGAGGATACGCCCGACCAGTTGAAGGCCACGAACGATGTTAAGGCTGATATGGAACAGGCGCGTCCCATGGACCGCTTGGTGTGTGGCGATGTGGGCTTTGGTAAGACAGAAGTTGCTGTGCGTGCCGCCTTCAAGGCAGCCTGCGACTCGAAGCAGGTGGCAGTATTGGTGCCTACGACAGTGTTGGCCTATCAGCACTACCAGACGTTCTCTGGTCGCTTGAAAGACCTGCCTGTGCGTGTGGAATATCTCTCGCGTGCTCGCAGTACCAAGCAGACTACAGCGATTCTGAAGGATTTAGCTGATGGTAAGATAGATATATTAATAGGTACGCATAAGCTGATTGGCAAGAGCGTAAAATTCAAGGACCTTGGCCTGCTCATCATCGACGAAGAACAGAAGTTTGGCGTGTCGACCAAAGAGAAGTTGCGCCAAATGAAGACCAATGTCGATACGCTGACCATGAGTGCGACACCTATCCCCAGAACGTTACAGTTCTCGCTGGTGGGTGCCCGTGATCTGAGTATCATTCAGACACCACCGCCAAACCGATATCCCATTCAGACAGAGATACATACCTTCGGTGCAGAGATTATTGCTGATGCCATCAACTTCGAGATGTCGCGCAATGGGCAGGTGTATTTCGTCAATCCGCGTATCAGCGACCTGACACGCATCAAGGAGATGATTCAGAAGTATGTGCCTGATGTTCGTATCGCTGTGGGACACGGACAGATGAAGCCCGAGGAACTGGAACAGATTATCTTCGACTTCCAGAACTATGACTATGACGTGCTGCTTTCGACAACCATCGTCGAGAATGGTATCGATATTCCCAATGCCAACACTATCATCATCAATGGTGCCCATCGTTTCGGACTCTCCGACCTGCACCAGATGCGTGGACGTGTGGGACGCAGCAATCGTAAGGCGTTCTGCTACCTGTTGGCACCACCATTGGCAGACCTGCCTCAGGAGAGTCGTCGTCGCTTGGAGGCCCTGGAGCAGTTCAGCGACCTGGGTAGCGGCATTCATATCGCCATGCAAGACCTCGATATTCGTGGTGCTGGCAACCTGTTGGGCGCTGAGCAAAGCGGCTTTATTGCCGACCTAGGATATGAAACCTACGTGAAGATACTACAGCAGGCAGTGGTGGAGATTAACAATGAAATGACGAATGAGGAATGTGGAATGAGGAATGGTCGCTCTCAGCGAGGTTCAATGAAGAATGAAGAATTCTCAACTCATCATTCTGACAATGCCAAAGGCAATCATTCGACATTTGTCAATCCTCATTCCTCATTTGTCAGTGACTGTTCCCTCGACAGCGACCTGGAGATGTATTTCCCCGACCAGTATGTGCCATCGGATTCAGAGCGTATGCTGCTATATCGTGAACTGGATGGACTTCAGACTGACGAACAGTTGGCAGCCTATCGTACCCGACTGATAGACCGTTTTGGCAAGGTGCCTCATGTGGGCGAAGAACTGATGCTGGTGGTGCCCTTGCGCCGTTATGGCAAGGCGTTGGGTTGCGAGAAGATCGTGTTGAAGCAAGACAAGATGACGATGTTCTTTGTGTCGAATACCAATAGTCCTTTCTACCAGAGTGAGGCCTTCGACCGCATCCTGCAGTTTGTGGCTACCAATCCCCGTCGTTGTAACTTCCGTGAGGTAAATGGCAAACGCTCGATGGTTATCAGCGATATTCCTACTGTTGAGGCTGCAGTGAAACTATTAGCACACATATAAAAAGTAAACCCTACCAAACATGAAGGTGGGGTTTACCGATTTATTGATTTACTGATTTACTATTTGTCGAGTTCTGCGAGGTTCGCTGCGATCATCTCGTCGGTGACGGTGTAGTTCTGCAGGTCGCCATTGATGTACTGTTCGTAGCTGGGCATATCGATGAGTCCGTGACCGCTGAGGCTGAAGAGAATCACCTTCTGCTCGCCCGTTTCCTTGCACTTCTTGGCCTCGCGGATGGTGGCTGCGATAGCGTGACAGCTCTCGGGAGCGGGGATAATGCCCTCAGTACGGGCAAAGAGCATACCAGCCTCGAAAGTCTCGAGCTGAGGAATGTCGACACCCTTCATCAGGCCGTCTTTCAGCAGCTGGCTGACGATGGTTCCTGCACCGTGATAGCGCAGTCCGCCAGCGTGGATGTTCGAGGGTTTGAAGTTGTGACCCAGCGTGAACATCGGCAGCAGTGGGGTGTAACCTGCTTCGTCGCCAAAGTCGTAACGGAACTGTCCGCGAGTCAGCTTAGGACAGCTATCTGGCTCAGCAGCAATGAATTCCGTGTGACGTTCGCCACTCAGGTTATGACGCATGAAGGGGAATGCCAGACCACCGAAGTTGCTACCACCACCAAAGCAGGCAATAATGGTGTCAGGATATTCGCCAGCCATCTGCATCTGCTTCTCTGCCTCCAGGCCGATAATGGTCTGATGCAGGGTGACGTGGCTCAGCACTGAGCCCAGCGTGTACTTACAGTTGGGCGTGGTGGTGGCCAGCTCGACAGCCTCGGAGATAGCCGTACCCAGCGAACCCGGATGCATGGGGTCGCGAGTGATGATGTCCTTACCTGCACGGGTCGACATCGAAGGTGAACCAGTAACGGCAGCACCGAAAGTGCGCATCACCGTAGAGCGGTAGGGCTTCTGCTGCATGGTGATCTTCACCTGATAGACGGCAGCCTCCAGGCCAAACAGCTTGGCAGCATAGCTCAGCGCCATGCCCCACTGTCCGGCACCCGTCTCGGTGGTGACATTGGTGGTTCCCTCCTGCTTGGCATAATAGCACTGGGGCAGGGCAGAGTTGATCTTGTGGGAACCCAGCGGGTTGGTCGACTCGTTCTTGAAATAGATGTGTGCGGGTGTGCCGAGAGCCTCTTCGAGGGCATAGGCACGTACCAGCGGGGTTGAGCGGTAGAAGGCGTATTTCTCCTGAACCTCCTCAGGAATGTCGATCCAACGGTTGGTCTGATCCAGTTCCTGCACACAGCACTCACGTGGGAAGATGTGTGCCAGGTCGTCAACACTTAGTGGCTCCTTGGTCTTAGGATTGACAGGCGGCATGGGCTTGTTCTTCATGTCAGCCTGGATGTTGTACCACTGTTTGGGAATCTCGCTCTCCTGAAGGATGAATTTTTTCTGTCTTGCCATTTTTTTTGTTGTTGGTGAATAATTACCGCGTGCAAAATTACAAAATAATTATGAATTATGCATGATGAATTATGCATTATTTTGTACCTTTGCACACAATTATGATGATAATAGCTGTTGTACTGGGGTATTTTGCCCTGCTTTTTGCTTTCAGCAGGTGGACGGGAAGGCGGGCTACCAATGAAACATTCTATAGGGCTGACCGTCAGTCACCTTGGTATATGGTTGCTTTTGGAATGGTGGGTGCCTCGATATCAGGTATCACGTTTGTCAGTGTGCCAGGTATGGTGCTGGCATCGCAGATGAACTACCTGCAGACGTGTATGGGCTTTATTCTGGGCTATGTAGTGGTGGCTTTTGTGTTGTTGCCACTCTATTATAAGCTGAACCTGACCTCGATTTATGCTTATCTGGGACAGCGTTTGGGACCACGCTCACACCAGACGGGTTCGTGGTTTTTCCTGTTATCGAAGATGACGGGTGCAGCAGTGCGCTTCTATGTGGTATGTATCATCCTGCAACGCTTCGTCTTCGAGCCACTGGGCATTCCATTTGCTGTGACTACTGTTCTACTGGTGCTACTGATATGGCTCTACACGCGGAAAGGCGGCATCAAGACGCTGGTGTGGACGGATTCATTGCAGACGCTGTGTCTGTTTACGGCTCTCCTTATTATTATATATAAGGTGGCAACGGATTTGAACTTGTCGATGGGCGATGCTGTGAGTGCCATCAGACAAAGCGAACTGTCGCGCGTCTTTGTGTTTGATGACTGGGTGTCGAAGCAGAACTTCTGGAAACAGTTCCTAAGTGGTGTGTTCATTGTGCTCGTCATGACGGGTGTCGATCAGGATATGATGCAGAAGAACTTGACCTGTAAGACGTTACGTGGAGCTCAGAAGGATATGTGTACCTATGGCGTAGCCTTTCTACCTGCCAATATGCTGTTTCTGTCGTTGGGCGTACTGCTCGTGATGTGGTATCAGCAAAAGGGAATCCCTCTGCCTTCCACATCGGATGACCTGCTGCCACAATACATTTCTCTCACCTCTCACCTCTCACCTATTACCTCTTACCTCTCACCTCTCACCTCTATCTTCGTTTTAGGTATCGTTGCAGCTTCGTTCTCGAGTGCCGACTCTGCACTGACATCCCTGACCACCATCTATTGTGTGGACATCAGAAAACAAAAAGATGACGAACAGCTTCGCAAACACGTCCATCTGGCGATGTGTACTATCTTCGTGCTGTTTATCCTGTTTTTCAAGATGGTCAATTCTACCAGTCTGATTGATGCCATCTACATTATCTGCGGGTATACCTATGGGCCTCTGTTGGGCTTGTTTGCCTACGGATTACTGACCAAACGAGGCGTGAACGACCGCTTGACACCTTATATTGCGGTGGCATCACCCTTGCTATGCTATGCCATTGACTATGGAGTGGGGCAGATGACGGGCTATCATTTCGGTTACGAACTGCTGATGCTGAATGGACTGCTGACCTTTGCAGGATTATATATTAGTTCTCATCGCGCAGCTCAGTAAAATATTCTTTTGGCTGTTTGCCTGTAATGCGTTTAAAGGCTGTGGCAAAGTATTTGGCATCGCGGAAGCCTACACGGTAGGCAATATCGCTGACACGTGTGTTCCGCTCATTCTTTGCAATCTTACAGGCTTCCTGGATTCTGATGTCGCGAATGTAGTTGGCCATACTCTTGCCTGTCAGCTCCCTGAGCTTGTTGTAGAGCGTGCTGACGCTGGTGCCCATATCGGCAGCGAAGGCCTCGCGGTCGTATTCTGAATCGCTGATGTTCTTGTAAACACACTGTGCAGCACGATCCAGGAACTCCCTGTCTTCAGGGTTCATTGTATCCTCGACCTCTTCAGCCTGTGTCGATATATCGGAAAGAATGCGCTGTCGGTTGGCTATCAGGTTGTCGATACGTAGCTGTAAGTCACGTATCTTAAACGGTTTTGTAATAAAGCCATCGGCACCCGTCAACAGGGCTTTCTGCTGGTCCTCTTCAGTGGTCTTAGCTGTTAACAGGATAACGGGCAGGTGGCCGTATATCTCGTTGTGCTTAATATGGTCGGTTAGCTCGTAGCCATCCATTTCGGTCATCATGACGTCGGATACCACAATGTCGAACTTGTTGGTCTGGATTAACTGAAGGGCCTCGCGACCATCGTTGGCTGTCATAACATGGTAGCGGGGTTGCAGCAGACGTTTCATAAGCCTGAGCAGTTCGATATTATCTTCCACAATCAGCACGCGTGAGGCATTGGCATCAGCGGTAGGGACTGTCTTTTCCGTCAGGTTCTCAGCATGTGGCAGGTCTGTGATGCTATTCTCGGGAATCTGTATCTGCATCTGGTGCTTCTCGTCAATCTGTGACGGAGAGAAGGATTCCTTGTTGATAGGAATCTCAATGGTAAAGGTGGTGCCTTGTCCCTCTTCACTCTCGCATGTGATGCGACCCCCCATATAATATATAAGATCGCGCGTGAGAGCCAGTCCTAATCCTGTTCCAAAGGTGCTATTGTTGCGATAGTCGCCATCGTAGAAGCGCGTGAACAGGTGTTTCATCTTATCCTTTGGAATGCCTATACCAGTATCTTTCACCTGTATGATGACATGATCGAAACGGTTGTTTGTGTTGACAGTCAGGGATACAAAACCGCCTTCTTTGGTATATTTGGCTGAATTTGACAGCAGGTTGAAGATGATTTTATCCATCTTGTCTGTGTCAAGCCATCCCATCATGCTTTCCGGCTTGCAACTGATGGTGAATGTCAGGTGTTTGCGTACCATCAGCGGCTCCAGACTGCGTGCTGTTTCGCAGATATATTGCATCACGTCGCCCTGACTCACCAGAATTTTCAATCCACCAGCTTGTATCTTGCTGGTTTCCAGTATTTGCTGCAGCAGACGTACGCTACGTTGGATATTCAGGTCCACCAGGTCTAAATCGTGCTTGCTGTCAGGATGCTCTTCGCGTATCTTCTCAATAGAGGCAGAGATAATGGTAAGGGGCGTCAGCAATTCGTGGGTAATGTTGTTGAAGATGAAATTCATCTGTATCTGATTGCGTATACGCGTATTTCGCGCGTAAAGCCATCTGATGAGGACTGTAATTGCTACTACGGAGCATACAGATATGAAGATAATTAGGTCTAAATGTTCCATCTTCGAAGATTTTATTGCTGCGAAGTTACGGATTTTATTCCAAAAAACGATAATTTTTCAAGCAAAAAAGTCTTAAAAAGTGTGTTTTTAGTTTGAAAAACGATAAATTAGGTTTAAAAAACGTGTAATTGTCGATTTTTAAACCATTTTTAATGTTATCTAAACCTTATTTTCGACGAAATGTTTTATCTTTGCAATGTCTTAAAGAAATGAGCGCATTTCTGATTCTTTCACAAAGGGCATTGCCCTTTTCATTGGCTTTGAAGATTTTTAATGGTTAAGGTTTATGGTTGATTAATTTAGTTTTTTATGGAAAAGCCTCGCTGTGAAGCGAGGCTTTTTCTATTTTTAGAGGTTCTAGGAAATTCTAGGAAATTCTAGGATGTTCTAGGAAAATCTAGGAAAACCTAGGAATTTAATAGGAAACGTTCGGCTTCGATGGCAGCCTGACAGCCTGTTCCTGCAGCACTGATGGCCTGACGGTAGGTGGGGTCAGCACAGTCGCCTGCCACGAATACCCCAGGAATCTTAGTTTTTGGCGTACCGTCAATCTTCTTCAGATAGCCCACTTCGTCTGTTTCCAGCCACTCTTTGAAGATGTCTGTGTTAGGCTTATGTCCGATAGCCAGGAAGAAACCGTCGATTTGGATATCTACCAACTGTTCATCAGCCTCGCCCTTGCGTTTTACCAAATGTGCGCCTTCTACGCCATTTTCACCAAAGAGGCCCAGGGTGTTGTGTTCAAACAGGATTTCGATATTCTCACGCTCCATGACGCGCTGCTGCATCACCTTTGATGCACGTAGGAAGGGCTTGCGCACAATCATATACACTTTTTGGGCTAATCCGCTGAGATAGAGGGCATCCTCGCAGGCTGTGTCGCCGCCGCCTACGACAGCTACAGTCTTCTTGCGGTAGAAGAATCCGTCACAAGTGGCGCAGGCACTGACGCCCATACCGTTGTATTTAGTCTCGTCGGGCAACCCTAAGTACTTGGCTGATGCACCTGTGGCAATAATCACTGTGTCGGCTTCTATCTCGTTGCCAGCATCGTCCCAAACTTTGTATGGGCGACCAGAAAAGTCGACACGTGTGATTTCACCATCGCGGATGTCTGTGCCAAAGCGCTCTGCCTGTTCCCTGAGGTCCATCATCATCTGGTTGCCATCGACGCCTTGTGGATAACCTGGGAAATTTTCTACCTCGGTGGTTTGTGTCAGCTGTCCACCTGGCTGCAATCCGCAATATTCGATGGGTTGCAGATTGGCACGGCTAGCATAAATGGCAGCGGTGTACCCTGCGGGTCCGCTGCCGATAATTAAACATTTTGTATGCTCCATGTTATAGAAGTTCTTCTATCTGTTTGGCAATATTCTCCAGTTTTTCTGTGGGTTCAAAGCGGGCCACGACCTGTCCTTTCTTGTTGATGAGGAATTTGGTGAAGTTCCACTTGATATCTGCCTTCTCCTTGTAATCAGGGTCGGCTTTGGTAAGCATGTCGTCAAGAATATGGGCGATGGGGTGTTCCATGTCCCAGCCGGCAAAACCCTTCTGCTCTTGCAGGAACAGGAACAACGGATCTGCGTCCTCACCGTTGACCTTCACCTTCTTGAAGCGGGGGAATTCGGTGCCAAAGTTCAGTTTACAGAACTCATGGATGCTCTCGTCAGTACCAGGAGCCTGCTGACCAAACTGGTTGCAGGGGAAGTCGAGAATCTCGAATCCTTGGCTATGATACTGCTTGTAGAGGGCTTCCAGCTCGTCATACTGTGGGGTGAAACCGCACTTTGTAGCCGTGTTGACAATTAGCAAAACCTCATTGGCATACTCTTTCAGTGATACGTCCTTACCTTTTCTGTCCTTGACAGAGAAATCATAAATTGTCTTCATTTTTTCGGGTTATGTAATATAAATAAAATAATTCGTATCTTTACTAGTCAACAAAGATACGAATTAACGAGCAAAACACCAAAAAAATTAATAATTATTTGGTTTTTCGAGCGGGAAGTGTTAGTTCAGTTTCCAGAATTCATAGTCAACTTTCTCCGATTCAATAGCTGTTTCAATATCGTCTGGCAGATTGCAGAAGAAGTCAATACCAGTTTTTGATTCCAGCTCGTCGATGGTGATTAGACAGCTTTTTACTGTTTTGGTGGGCTCGTCGTGATTTGACCAAAACGCTACGCCTTTATAGGTGTTGCCGATTT
This sequence comes from uncultured Prevotella sp., assembly GCA_947169185.1. Taxonomy (GTDB): domain Bacteria; phylum Bacteroidota; class Bacteroidia; order Bacteroidales; family Bacteroidaceae; genus Prevotella. The sequence continues at coordinate 17,498 of CAMVOS010000019.1, read as the reverse complement.
TGCATACAGTAGCCATAAAGAAATACTGAGGAACCAAAAGATTTTTCACATATTCTTTGATTTGACCATCCTTGATGGTTCCGCCTTTTACGACGTATAAAACATCGCGGAAGTTACGCTTGTTCCAATTTCCTCTCAAGAAATTTTCCATTTCTCCCCAGACGCCAGGCGCCCCATTGTAAGCGTATTTTTGAGGATGCATGTTTGAAAGGTAAAAAGTCTGTTCGTTGGCCTCTTTGGAGTTAACCCTGTCTTGTGACGCTATAATATGTCCACGAGTGTAGCCTGAGCCTCTGTAGTCGCTGAGCTCTGTGCGGACATAGGATGGTAGGTCGGGATCTATTTGGAAAGGGTCGCCTCCCCATTCGGTCGATTGCCAGTTGTTTCGATTCCATGCTGTGCCGCTATTGCCCTCATACATTTGATATGCAGTCCATCGCTGTGCTTTTTTGGTGTTGTTCCACTCGATGACGTAGTTGATACCGTATACTGATGTGCTACGAATCAGGATATAGTTGTCCGTTCCGCCAACGATATGCGGAATCTCGTAGCGGTCATCCAAGCTGCTGTTACCAGTAACGTTTTTGTTCTTGTTGGTTTGGTCTTCGGATGCGTTGTTTGTAACGACAAGTGCGCCGGAACCAGCTTTTTCTTTTCCACCAGGATCTCCTGTGGGTAATTTGTCGTTATCGTCTGCCTCGCATGCGGTTAATAGCAGCAATGCAGAAAATAGCCAAGTCGTAAAATGTAGTTTCTTCATAGTTGTAGTTTAATGATGGTTTTTAAATGAAAAAGGCGCTTCCTTAAGGCATATGCAACTACCTTAGGACGCGCCTTAAATGTCTTGTTCTCGGGCGTGAAATATCTTATTTCTTCGCAGCCTTACCGTAGCGGCTCATGAACTTATCAACACGACCAGCGGTGTCGACGAGCTTGCTCTTACCGGTGTAGAAGGGGTGAGAAGTGCTCGAAATTTCAATCTTTACCACAGGGTAAGTTTCGCCTTCGAATTCTACGGTGTCATTAGTCTTTGCGGTAGAACGCGAAAGGAACATATCGCCGTTGGACATGTCCTTGAACACGACGGGGCGATAGTTTTCTGGATGAATACCTTTTTTCATTTTTCTTGTTAATTATACTATGTTATTTACTAAATGTGCATAAAAGCGGGTGCAAAGGTACGAATATTTTTTCATTCTGCCAAATGTTTCAAGGAAAAAATCAAATTCTTTGTTGCGCTGATGCTGGACAGATTGACATCAGCACTTGTAGAGCCATTGTTGCTGTGACTGGTAGGACGGTTTTGCATCTTCACCCGAGACATCTACATCATAATAACAGAAATCGGAACTGCCAAGTACGATTTCTTCTTCTCGATAGAGCCCGCGGACTTGCTCTTCAGCAATTTCTGCCGAAGGTGCATCCACACTTATTTTGCGTGAAAGCGTCTCTGTTACCGTGACTTGATACTTCATGCGACTCGTAATTCGGCTGCAAAAGTAAGATCATATTCTGAGAAATACCCGAATAGATCAATGTTTAACTTTCGTGATCAAAAAAGATCATTTCGCGTGTTGCACTTGTTGCAGTGTTGCAGTTCCAAAATAGATTCTACGATAGTCAAAAATTAACTCTATATTTATATATAAATATAGAAGTATTTTAGGGTATGGGAATAGCTTTAAGAGAACTGCAACACTGCAACACTGCAACAGTTTTTTGTCAAGATATTCAGGAATGAAAAAAATATCGCAGAAAAATGAAAAATTTCTTGTGAAGTATTCGTAAACCGCAATGAAAGATTCGTACCTTTGCAGTGTCAAATTGAAGAAGCGACAAGGCGGTCTTTAAGGGTAAAAATTGCGAAGATTAAATCTAGAAATTGCGCGCCTTAATTGTAGTAATTGCTGTCCTTAACAGCACCCCCAAGAAGCAGATTCAAGCGATATCGAGAGTATTAACATTTTTATTTACAAACCAACACAAAAATTGAACTAGATTATGGCTATTAAAGTAATTGCACAGCGACGTGAAGTTAAACTTGGTAAGAACCCTGGTATGAAGTTCGTGATGCGTCCCGACCTGTACGTTCCCATCAAGGAGAAGAAGGTGTTCGCAGAGGCCAGTACCCACAGCGGTATCTCTGCAGGTGTAATCAAGGCGGCTTGGGATGCCGCAGGAGAAGTGATTCGCACGTGGGCAACCGAGGGTCATAGCGTACCCCTGCCCGGTCTGGGAACCATGCGCTTCGGCGTCCGTTCGAAGGCGGTGGAGAATCTGGAGGACGTGAAGACCAACCTGATTAGCGTGCGCCGCATCATCTTCACTCCCAACGTGGACGTGAAGGACGAGCTGAAGAACACCTCGATTCAGATTACCTGTCTCGACGAGGACGGCAACGTGCTGAAGCGTGTGACCTCTGGCGACAGCGGCGAAATTGAGGACAACGAGGGTCAGAACGAAAACCAAAACCAAAACACTGGCGGTAATACCGGTGGCAACGAAGGTGGCAACACGGGCGATAATACCGGAGGCACCCCTACTGGCGGCGAGGAAGGTGGAATGTAACCTGAATCTTGAATCTTGAATCCTGAAACTATGAAGAAGGAAACTTGGAAGACCGTGATTCAGGTCATCGTAAGCATTCTGACGGCGGCTCTGACCGCACTGGGCACCACCAGTTCTCTGACCTAAAGGTACAGAGTGTGGCGCTGCGAGGCATGGGCCGAGGACCGTTTTGAAAATGAGAGAAAGAGGATGTGTCAAAATAGGCACATCCTCTTATTTGATTTTGTATAGTTTATTCGAACGTCTTGAACTGGTAGCCTTGCTGCTGGAGCCAGACGATAGAGGCGGGTAGGGCAGTGCGCAACTTCTCGATGCTTTTCAACGAGTCGTGGAAAGTGATGATGCTGCCGTTGCGGGCAAAGCGTTTGACATTCTCGAGGACCTCGTCGGCAGTCATCCATTTAGAGTAGTCGCGGGTAACAAGGTCCCACATGACGATACGGAACTTGCGGGAGAGCCAGGCATACTGGCCTATGCGCATCCAACCATGAGGCGGACGTACCAAGTTGGTATGCAAGTAGGCATTGGCTTTCTCGACATTGTAGCTGTACTCCTTGATGCTGTGACGGAAGCCACCAATATGGTTGTGGGTGTGGTTGCCAATGCGATGGCCTTCGCTGACCACACGCTGGAAAATTTCTGGATATTTACGGACATTGTCGCCCACCATGAAGAATGTGGCTTTCACTCCATAGCGTGCCAGCACGTCGAGGATGAAGGGCGTGGCTTCGGGTATGGGCCCATCGTCGAAGGTCAGATAGACTGACCTGTCGTTAGGGTCCATACGCCACAACGCCTTAGGGTAAAGCCAGCGTAGCCATTTGGCGGGTTGCTCGATAAACATTACTCTTACCTCTTACCTCTTACTTCTTACCTCTTACCTCTTAATATCCCAGGTTACCTCCCTTGTCCTCGAACATCTTCACTAGTGCGCTGAGTTCGGTCATGTGACCATCAGTCCACGATTTGTCGATAGTCTGCGAAAGGCCGGCCAACTGCTGGAGTATGTAGAAATGCATGATGGCATCATTCTCAGCAGATTTGAAACGCATGCCTTCAAGCGAGCTGTAGTAGTACATGTACTGGGCAGAGTTGGTCCACATGGGCTTGATGATGTCCATGGCCTTTTGCTTGTCGCCCAAAGCAGCCCATGCGCGCGCCATATCGAGCGAGCCTGACGAATAGCTGTGGGGCACATTGTAGGTGGGCAGCTTCTTTGCTGTGAATTCCAATACTTCGCGAGCTTCCTTGTCTTTTCCTTCATTAAGCAACTCGACAGCCAGCTTGGCCATGATACGACGGTGGGTGTAGCACATGCGCATAACCGTCTCGTCGAGATAGAGGTCTTTCTGTTCGAGGCCACCAAACTTGAAGCGGTGCATCACGTTGTCATAGGTGCGACTGGTATCGAAGTTCTTAGCTCCTTCGATGGGGCGTCCGCCATTGGTGGTGGTGAATGGTGTGATACGATAGGCCAGACCCTCGGTAATGGTGTTGTTGCCCAGGTTGATGTAGTTGTCGTCGCCTACGCTAACAGCCACATAGATAGGACGTGTCCAGTTGCACTGGGCCAGCATCTCGAGAATCATGATGTCACCCTTGTATAATGCACTCTTGTTCTTCAACGATATAACCATGCGGTCGGGGATGGAGTCGGTAGCCATCATCATGCCACTCTTGCGGACGGCATCCTTGTCGATGGTCATATAGAGCGTATCAGTAGGAATCATGTGCAGGTCGGGGTTCTTGGAACGAATCCAGTATTTCAGCACGTTCTTCAGTTCGAAGGGCTCTTCGCCAAACTGTTCGCGAGCCTGCTGGGGGTTCTGCTTGTAAAGTTCGAGGACAGCCTGCTTCATGCTGGGCTCTACGCGTACATATTCGTTAGTGCCTGAGCAGTACTCGATACGCTCCCACGTGATAGGCACAGAGGGAGAATCGTAGGCTGGACGACGCATCTGGTCGATATACCAGTCAGTCTGCAGATATGAGAGGTTGCAGACACGGGCATCGGTACGTACACCCTCGACATCCTGGTTGTACCAGAGCGGGAAGGTGTCGTTATCGCCATTGGTGAAGATGATGGGGTTGCCCTCGTCCTGCAGGGTCATCAGATAGTTCTGTCCGAAGTCGCGACAAGTATAGCGACCACTGCGATCGTGATCATCCCACGTCTGCGAGGCCATCTGGACAGGTACTAACAGACAGAGCACGCTAACTGCTGAGGCCAATACCAGAGGATTAACCTTCTTCAGATATTGCTTCAGCATCTCGATGATGGCAGCCACACCAATGCCACACCAAATGGTGAAAGCATAGAATGAGCCAGCATAGGCGTAGTCACGTTCGCGAGGTTGTGAAGGCGTCTGATTCAGGTAGATGACGATGGCCAGACCTGTCATGAAGAACAGGAAGAATACCACCCAGAACTGGCGGATACCCGTCTGGTCCTTGGCATTGTTGAAGTGCTTGGCCAACGACTGCCAGAAGAGTCCGATGAGTCCGAGGATGAGTGGCAGACAGTAGAATACGTTATGGCCCTTGTTCTCCTTCAGCTCGTCTGGCAACTTGTTCTGGTCGCCCAGACGCCAGTTGTCGAACCAGTCGAAACCGGAAATCCAGTTGCCGTGCTCCAGTTCGCCATTACCCTGCAGGTCGTTCTGGCGTCCTGCAAAGTTCCACATGAAGTAGCGCCAATACATGAAGTTGCACTGGTAAGAGATGAAGAAGCGCAGGTTCTCGAACTGTGAGGGCACCTTGACGCTAACCATCTCGCCACAGCGGTCGTACATCTCCTCATGGCCACTGATGTCGCCCATCCAACTCTCGTACTGAGCACGGTGAGCCGAGCTGTACATGCGTGGGAACAACATGTTCTGGGCATATTTGTATTCATCTTTGGTGCGTACTACGAAGTATTCGTCCTTCTCGTCGGGCGAAGCCTTCTCCTTGCGCTGCCATACGGGGTCGCCAGTGGTCATCACGGGCTTGCAGTATTCGCCATCCTTCTCCAAAGCTACCTGTGAGGTATAGGCCTGTCCGTAGAACAACGGACGCTGTCCGTACTGTTCACGACCGAGGTATTCGCCCAGTGTGAAGATGTCCTCTGGCGAGTTCTGGTCCATAGGCGGGTTGGCTGCTGAACGGATGACGATGAGGGCATACGTCGAGTAGCCAATCATCAGCATCAGCATGCAGAGCAGTGACGTGTTCTTGACGCGAGCCGACACCAAGGCCATTTTTTTCTTGCTGGCGGTATCAAGCTTCTTGTAATTGAGCACAAACCACATGATGGCCAGTACCACGATACCGATGATGACTGCACTCCAGCCGTGTCCGTAGAAGGGGATGCCCAGCATGGCGACAGCCAGGAGGAAAGCAATGTTCTGACGCTTCTCGTTGGTATTCTGGTAGGTCTCACGGATAGCCCAGATAATGATGCCGATGAGCAGGAAGATATAGACGATCTCGCCCGTATTGAACGGCATGCCAAAGATGTTGACGAACAACAACTCGAACCAGCCACCAACCTGTACGATGCCAGGCACGACACCATAAAGTACAGCTGCCAGGATGACTACCGAGATGAACAGGGCGATGAGCGAGCCTTTCAGGTCGCGCTTGGGATCGTCTGTCGGGAACTTCTTATAGTAGTATACCAGCACGATAGCAGGCAGACACAACAGGTTCAGCAGGTGGACGCCGATGGAGAGGCCCGTCATATACATGATGAGCACCAGCCAGCGGTCGGCATGTGGCTCGTCAGCATGGTCTTCCCACTTGAGGATCAGCCAGAATACGACAGCGGTAAAAGCCGAAGAGTAGGCATAGACCTCACCCTCGACAGCAGAGAACCAGAAGGTGTCGCTGAACGTATATATCAATGCGCCCACCATAGCAGAAGCCTCGATGGCAACGAGTTTATACCATGAGAGGTCAGCCAATGTGGTGGCCTGACGGAAATCTTCTTGCTTGATGAGCAGGCGGCGCACCAGATGCGAGATAGTCCAGAAGAGGAACAGAATGGTGGCGGCAGACAGCAGTGCACTCATCATGTTGACCATACGGGCCACCTGTGTGGCATCGCTGGCAAACTGTGAGAACAGATTGGCTGTCAGCATAAAGAATGGTGCACCGGGTGGGTGGCCTATCTCGAGTTTGTAACCGGTAGAAATAAACTCAGGACAGTCCCAGAACGAGGCTGTCGGTTCAATGGTAGAACAATATACGAAAGCGGCAATGGCAAAGGCCAACCAACCCATGATATTGTCTACAAGTCTGAATTGTTTCATTGTTGTCGTTTATGAATTATCCTGCAAAGGTACTGCTTTAAATTAAAAATGAAGAATGAAAAATGAAGAATTAACTTAAATAAACAATTGTGCACCGTAAATCAAAAGGACGTAACGTAGGAATTTACCTATCGAGATGCTGGTAAGCGAAATGGGGATGTTGGCTCGCATCAGTCCCAAGACAATGGTGATGGCTGAGCCCAGAATGGGAACGAAGGCAAAAAAGCCCATCCATGCACCGCGTCCAGCCATGAACCGTGTGGCACGATCAAGGTCCTTCTGCTTGACATGCAGATACTTTTCTATCCACTCCAATTTGCCCATACGTCCTACGAAATAGTTGAACATTCCGCCAGCGACATTACCAATGGTTCCATAGATGATGAGTCCCCAAGGGTCGAGTCCTGCTGCCAACAAACCAGTCATGACTGCCTCGCTGCTGAATGGGAAAAACGAACCTGCCACGAATGCTGTGATCAGCATGCCCCAATAACCGTAGCTTATCAGAAGGGATATGATATATTCCATATATTACAAGCTGTGACGAACAGGATGAGTGCTGTGAGAACCATGAATGCTATATTGGTAATCTTAGTAGATGTAAGTGCCAGAAAGTGGGCTATCAATGGCGCTGTGTTGATGATGATGATTCTTAGCAGTATATCATAATGTTGTGGCTGGAATGCTAACAATGCAAATGCAAAGAGGTTCATCCATATGAAAAAACCGTACAGCAGGCGAATACGGATGCTGTCGTAACTGCTCTTGCGAATAAAGTGGATGATACCTGTTACGGTACAGATAGCCAATACGCCGCATGTCATTAAAACGTTCATACCTAAACTGGTATGACGGATGGGGAATTGGAACTCAACGAGGGGTAAGAAGTGAGCGATAAGAGGTGAGAAGTCGTGTTGATATGCCAGCCAGCCACAAATAAACCAATAAGGGGTCAGCAGTCCTAACAAGGAGGCGAACCATGTGCGACACGATAGCGCTAGCAGATTAGTTGCCATCAGCAACCAAATGAGGGGTATGAAATAGAGAATGTGCGGGCATGCAAGACTGGCTAATCCCAGCATCAGGAAACCATAGTACGCAATGCCGATGGCTTGTCGGTTCTGGTAGCTCTGAAACAAGATGAGATATGCAGCAACAACCAGTAGCTGCATCAGTCCTCCCCGAATGTCTGTTATTAGAAAACATGCAGCACATGACAGTATCAGGAATGCACAACTCACCATACGCGAATAGATGCGAATCAGCGCATTCTGATTGTTGAGCACCATCATCAAATAACTGGTAACGCCAAAACATGCGAATTGTATCCATAGATTCTGGGTTATCAGACCGCATAACAGCCATACGACAACAGTATAGGCTATCATAACGGGCAATGACAGACGGCTACCTGAAATCTTATTTTGAATCAGCTTTCTCACTTTTCACTCTTCACTAGCGAAGTGCTACAAGTCCGCTCCTATGTCGCGACGGAAATATTTATCGGTAAACTGAATCTTCTGAGCCTCTTCGAACGACTTCTGCAGGGCTTCGGCCTTGTCCTTGCCATAGCTGCTAACGGCAATGACGCGTCCGCCATTGGTGACGACCTCGTTATCCTTCATGGATGTACCTGCATGGAAGACAATACTGCCCTCAACACTGTCAATGCCTGTGATAGGATAGCCTTTCTTATATGCCTGAGGATAGCCTCCGCTGACGAGCATGACGCAGACGGCAGCACGAGGGTCGAACTCAATTTGGCGCTGATCCAGATTGCCTTCAGCTACGCCCTCAAACAGGTCGACGATGTCGCTTTTCAGACGAAGCATGACGCTCTCCGTCTCAGGGTCGCCCATGCGACAGTTATACTCAATGACGTAGGGTTCTGCCTCACCAGTAGGCGTGTTTGTACGGTTGATGAGTCCGAAGAAGATGAAGCCTTTATAGTCGATACCATCCTTGGCGAGACCTTCAACGGTAGGACGGATGATGCGGTCCTCGACCTTCTGCATCCAATCCTTCGTGGCAAAGGGTACGGGCGAAACAGAGCCCATGCCACCTGTATTTAAGCCAGTGTCGTGTTCGCCAATACGCTTGTAGTCCTTGGCCTCGGGCAGAATCTTGTAGTTCTTGCCATCAGTCAGTACGAAGACGCTGCACTCGATACCGCTCATGAACTCCTCGATGACCACACGGCTGGAAGCATTGCCAAACATACCACCCAGCATCTCTTTGAGCTCCTTTTTGGCCTCGTCGAGGGTAGGGAGAATGAGTACACCCTTACCAGCGCAGAGACCATCAGCCTTCAGTACGTAGGGCGCCTGAAGTGTTTCCAAGAAGGCCAAACCTTCCTGCAAGTGCTCTCCGTCAAAGGTCTGGTAGCTTGCGGTGGGGATGTTGTGACGCTGCATGAAAGCCTTGGCGAAATCCTTAGAGCCTTCCAGTACGGCACCAGCCTTCGAGGGACCAATGACGGGCACGTTCTTCGTGCGCTCGTCAGCCTTCAAATCGTCGTAGATGCCCTTTACCAGAGGGTCTTCAGGACCAACGACCACCATGTCGATGTCCTCTGCGGCCACAAATTGCTTGATGACCTCAAAGTCGTCAGCCTTGATGGGAATGTTGATGCCACAATTGACCGTACCCGCATTGCCTGGAGCAATATACAGTTTGTCACACTTCTCACTCTGAGCAATCTTCCAAGCCAGTGCGTGCTCACGTCCGCCACTGCCTAACAGTAGTATTTTCATATCTTTTTTGGTATATGTTGCTTAAATCGGTTGCAAAGATACAACCATTTTCGCTATTTACCAAGAAATTTTGTGTCTAAATAGGCTTGGAAGGTATCTTTGTACATGTCGCCAATAGGCAGATAGGTGTCGGCATCCAAGATGATGCGGTTCTTGTTGACCTCCTGAATCTTAGTGAGATTGACGATATACGAACGATGGATGCGCATAAAATAGTCGGGCAGACGCTCTTCCATCTTCTTCATCGATAGCAGGGTGATGATGGGTTTGGGTTCACTCTCCAGATGCACCTTCAGATACTCGCTCATGGCCTCGACGTAGCGGATGTCGCTGATGCTGACCTTGACGATGCGGTATTCGGTTTTTAAGAAAACGACATCGTCGTTTTCGGAGGAGGGTGGAGGGAGGAAGGAGGAGGGAGAAATGTCTTGGCTCTGAGTATTCTCTAACCTCTTATCTCGTACCTCTAACCTCTCTTGTATGCGATTTGCCGCACGCTGGAAGTCCTGCAGGCCAAAGGGTTTCAGCAGATAGTCGACGGCATTGACACGGAAGCCCTCTACGGCATACTCTGAGTAAGCTGTGGTGAAGACGACGAGGGGTGGGGTGACCAGCGACTTGACAAAGTCCATGCCGTTGAGGTCGGGCATGTTGATGTCGCAGAAGATGGCGTCCACCGTGTCTTGTTCCAGAAATGCTTTTGCCTCTACGGCACTCTGGCACTGGGCAGCGAGTTCCAAGAAGGGTATCTTGCCTATGTAGGCTACTATCTGTTGGAGCGCTAAGGGCTCGTCGTCAATGGCCATGCAACGTATCATGTCAGCGGTATTGTTAGTTCAACATTATAGACGTCTGCTTCGTCTTGAATATTTAGCGTATAGTTATCGTCATAGAGTAAGTTTAATCGTTGTTTGACATTTTGTAAACCGACACCGCCTTTTTCTTCGTTGGGCTTGTCGGCCTTTGAGTTGCGGCAAGAGAATCGCAGTTTGGCGCTCTCGATGTCTACCTTGACATTGATGAACGACTCATGCTGATACGAGATGCCATGCTTGAAGGCGTTCTCGATGAACGTGATGAGCATCAGGGGTGGAATCTGACGGTCGGGGACTTCTACGGGCAGATCAACGCTGATTTTTACTTTGTCGGTATAGCGCAGCTTCATCAGTGTGATATAGTTGCGGATGAAGTCGAACTCGCGCGAGAGGGGTACACCCTTCTTGTCGCCTTCATACAGCACAAAGCGCATCATCTTCGACAGCTCCAGTATCGTATCCTTAGCCTTCTCTGGGTCGATGTCCACCAAGGCATGGATGTTGTTCAGCGTGTTCATGAAGAAGTGCGGATTAATCTGATAGCGCAGATATTCCAGCTGTTGCTCCAGATTCTCCTTCTCCAGTGCCAGCAAGCGCTTGTGGTCGTTGCGTGTGCGGAAATAGAGCTTGATGCCGAGGTTCATGCCACACATCAGGACAAGGACGATGATGGCCACAATGTCGCGTTCACCAATGAATACGGGAGGTTTCTTTCCCATCCGCCTGCCTCTGAACTCAGGAGGGGGCTGGTGGTCGAAGTCTCTGTCCATGTGGTCAGGCTCTCTCTGCTCCATAGGCTTTGGCTCTCTCTGCTCCATCGGTTCCAGGTCTCTCTGCTCCATAGCGTGCTGATGGCGTCTGTGCATGCGGTCTGGGTGGCTATTACATTGATAGACAGTAAACAATCCTATCATGCAGAGCGTCAATACCGCATAGAGCCAGCGTTTGTTGCGATGTACCAATAATGGTGCGAGCAGGAAGTTGTGAATCAGGAAGATAAGCAGATAGACGGCAAAATGACGCCACACCATCAGCACTTCTGCCCAGTTGAATTCTATCGACGTGTCGCTGATAGTTCGCACATATAGGCTAAGTACAGGTGCTGCGAAGAGTATTCCCCACAGCACCATGTAAGCCGTATTTTCGTATTTTGACTGATTCTGCATCCAATACATAAAACGCAGATGTTTCGTTTTTATTGTGTTCGCCGTTTGTCTAATCAGTGCCCGCTGCTGGTATAGTTGCTGAGCGTGACGTTGGTGCCGTTGCTGATGGTGCCACCGATGTTCACCATTCCGTCGAGCATAGCTGTTCCGTCGCTGACGGTGACACCCGACTTCAGCGTTGGTGTCGACGAGGTATAGACGATGAGTTTCAGGGAACTGTTGCTGCTACCCCAACCGGGACGTCCACCGCCGCCACCGCTATTGGTGCCTGTTGATGATGGCGTCTTGAAGGCAGCTGCCAGCGTGCTGCCGTTATACAGGGCATACCAGCTATCCTTATTCCATGATGTGGTTGACTTGCAGGTGCCGTTCGATATCTGAGCACCACTCTCTAAGTCGCCGATGGCTATCAGCGTACCGCCCGAGATGTAGAGTTTCTTGCCCTCCTCGGTGTTGGCGTCGAGCGATTTCTCAGGACTGCCCGTACCGACGGCATAGATGAAGCCACCCTTGACGTAGAAGTTGCCATTAGAGTCCATCGCATCGTTGCCAGAGGAGATGACGTAGATGTATCCACCGTTGACTGTCATGTCGCCAGAGCCGTTGGTCGTGGTGTTGTACGAGGCGTTGATGCCGTCGTCCGATGAGCTGACGATGGTCTGGCCACCGTTGAACACGATGCTGGTCTTCGACTCGATGCCCTCGCCGCCTGCGCCCGTCGTGGCCACCTTGATGATACCGTCGTTGATGACAATGGCACCATCGACCTTGACGCCCTTTGGCGACGACTTATAGTCGCTGTCATAACGGTCGAGATCTCGCGAGTTGGTGACAACGGTCAATGTTCCGTTCGACGAGGCACCTACGGCGTTACCCGATGTCTTGATGTCCGTGGAACCTCCATTCAGCGTGAATGTTCCGTCGACACTAATGCCCTTGCCGCCTGCACCCGTACTGATCAGGTTAAGCGTACCACCGCTGATGGTCATGTTTCCGTCGGCACTCAGACAGGCCGATGACTTGGTCTTCTTTTTGCTGCTGTCCCACACACCGCCACCGCTTGTCGTGATGGTGATGGCCGTCTCGTCGCCAGATATCGTCATGTCGCCCTCGCTGTTGATGCCTTTGGCAGCATCGGCTGTGACGGTGATGTTGATGGTACCGCCCTCCAGATAGATGTTACCCGTGTCTTCATCCTCGTGGCCTCCCTCGTCAGCATCGCTGGCAGCAATGGGGGTACCCTCGTCGTTGTCGATGTCGCACTGGATACCGTCGTCGCCCACACCGCTGATGTTCAGCTCACCGCTCTCCATCAGGAAGTATTCGTTACATGACAGACCGTCCTTTGTGGCTGCCTGGATATTTACTGTACAGTTCTTCATCTCAGTGTAGTCGCCGCTCTTGATGCCGTGAGCCGCACTGCCGTAGGCATAGACGTTCAGCGTGCCCTTACCCTTCAGCTCCAGATGTCCCTTGCAGTAGAGACAAGCCTTGGCGGTACTCGCCTCGCCGTCCTTCAGTGTGTTGGTGCTATTTTTCTTCACGCTAAGTTCGATGCGCTTACCGTTGGTGATATTGATGGGCGCGCCATTGGGGTTCGTCAGTTCCAGACCGTTCATGGCTACCGTACACTTGGCCGAACCGCCGAGGGTCAATGAGCCGTCGGTGCTGGTGCCGCTGAGGTTGTATGTTATCTCTGAAAATGTGCCGTCCTTGATGAGGTCGTTAGTGATGGCGTCGCTCTGTGTGATGGTGACGTGGGCACCACTGACCGTTGCTGTGATATATTGTGCAATGTTACCGGCTACGAAGACCGATGCAGCACCGTCACTATAGACGACGTTCACCTCGTTGTCGCTGACCTTCGTATTGTCGGTCCACATCTTGCCTATCTCGCTGATGTCGTAGGTCTTGCCCATGATGGTCATCTGCGTACCGGCAGTGAATGTCATCTCGCCAGTCTGTGAGGCAGGAAACAGGTCGGTCACGCTGCCTACGCTGACGTTCAAGGTCTGAGCCTGTGCCGTCATTCCGACCAGCACGAAGGCCAAAGTATAGAGCATCTTCTTCATTTCACAAACACTTTAATGGTTCGACTGCTGGTTTTCAGAATGTACGTGCCTTTAGGCAGTTGCGTGTCGAGTGGCATCATGCGGCCTTGAAGGTCGTAGATGGCCTTGATGTCGTCGTTGCTGTCCAGCGGCAGGGCACTGATGCCTGTCGCGTCGGTTTCCGAGAACTGCATCTTCTGCAGTGAAGCGAGAGGGATGGTGGCCAGTGTCTCGTCGGCTGTTGTTGCCACGAGGTTGCCGTCCGTGAACGTGATGTTGATGTTGGTGGCCACAATGGCCTGCTCGCTACCGTCGCTCAGCGTAAACAGCAGGTAGTTGTAGTCAGCTGCCTGTGCTCCCATACAGAGGGCACAGAGCAGCGTAAGAATCATTGTTTTTTTCATATCTATCATTTTTATATGTTCTCAAATTACCAAGGACGTCCGCCAGGCATTCCACCGCCCATACCGCTGCTGATGGTGTTGGTGGCTGTAACGGTCTGCGACTGCGATCCGAGATTCAGCGTGTAGCTGCTGCCACTGTTCATGCCGGGCGCGCTGACCAGAATGGTGCCGTTGTTGTACGAGTAGGGGGGTAGGGTGAACGAAGCCAGCGTGGTCGAGCCGTTGCTGATGGTGACGGTACTGTTGGCCGATACGGAACCTGTCGTGTTGACGATGCCCTGCGTGGTGCTGCCAAGAGAACCGTCTACGCGTCCGCCGATGCCGAAGATGCTACCGCCGCTGATGTACAATCTCTTTTCCTCGTTGATGTCGATGCCGGCTTCTGCACCGCCTGCACCCATAGCGATGAGCGTACCGCCCTTCAGATACATGTTGCCGTTGGCGTCAATGCCGTCGTTGTTGGTACCTACGGTCACTACCGTACCACCGCTGATGGTCAGGTCGCCTGAAGAGTTGATACCGTCGTCGTGTGCCGATACCATGACCGTGCCGTTGCTGACGGTCAGCGTACCCTTCGACTCGATGCCCTCGGCATTGTTGCCTGTGGTGCGTACCATGATGTCGCCACCGGTAATGTCCAGCACACCATGCTCGCCCTTCGTACCAATCTTGATGCCTTTTGGCGACGATGTGTAGGCATCGTCCAGGTTGTCGGTATTGCCTGTGTAGTTGTGGCTTTCTGATGAGCCGTTGCTATAGTAGAGGCCGCCTGTGGTGATGATGCGTATCTTGCCGCCGTTGATGTAACCCTCCCAGTCGGCTTTCAGACCCTTGCCGCCGCTACCGGTCGACTTCAGGTAGATTTCGCCGCCATTGATGGTGATGATGGAGTCGCTGGCAATGCCTGCCGATGCTTTCGTTTCCAAGTCCTCCGTATCCCACTCGCCATTGCTGGTGCTGACGACGGTCGTGCGGCCTCCGTTGATGTAGACGTTGGTGTCGACATTGATGCCTTTGGCGCCCGGAGCAGATACTTCGACGTTCAGGATGCCGCCGTTGATGTGCAGGTCGTCGCCGGCCTTGATGCCGTGATTGGCAGTCGAGTTGACATACACGTTAACGCCTTTGTCGAACACGATATTGCCCTTGCCGTGGATGCCGTTGTTGTACGTGCCATAGACCTCCAAAGCGCCCGTACCGCTGAACAGCAGCTTGCCTTTGCCGAAGATGGCACCCTTATGGCTGTCGTCGGCTGTGGTACCGTCAGTCAGCTTGTTGCTACCCGTCAGTACGACGAAGGCTTTCTGCTTGCTCTGCAGGTCGAGGGCCGTGCTGCGCGTGTTGGTGATATTGGCGTTGTTCAGGTTCAGCTCGTAGTCGGTCTTGCCGTCGATGGTCAGCGAACCGTCCGTCGTCGTGCCCGTCACCACGTAGCAGACACCTTCCGTCGAGCCATGACTGGCTGTCACGTCGTTGCCGTCAACAGTGATGGTGACGCCGTTCTCTTCTTTGGCTGTGGGAGCCGACATGTCGATGTTGACGATTGTGGCAAACGTGTTCTGGCTGATGGCATCGGAGGCCTCCGGATAGGTGGCCGTAGCTGCTTCGGTGGGTTCTGCGGTGGTCTTGTCGATGTTGACGCCGAAGGTCAGCAATTCACCGCTACCGGCTGTAGAACCGCCACTGCCTCCCATTTCGCCTCCGGGATTGAATGGAAAGTTGTCCAATGCGCTGTCCGTGGAACATGCTGTTGTCGCTATGAGCAATGCTGCGAGCATTGTCTGAATGGTCATCCTTTTCATAATCTTTGCGTTTTAGTAATACTTCTTGTTCTTTTATTTTGTTGCAAAGATAGGACGAAAAAACCGGCCCGCGAAATATTTTCAGCGAACCGGCCATTTTATTCAGCGAAAATCTGAATTGTCATTTGTCACATTTGTCACAAACGCCAATTATCACTTTCACAAGCTTACAGTCCCAAGCCTTTCTTGACATCCTTGGCGGCATTGTCGATGGCGTCGTTGGCCTTCTGCTTGGCAGCGTCCTTAGCCTCGTTAGCCTTGTCCTCAACAGCCTTCTTGGCCTCGTCAACCTTTTGGTTGGCAGCGTCAACGGCAGCGTCCTTGGCATTGTTGGCAGCATCGACAGCAGCGTCCTTGGCTTCTGTGGCAGCATCGCCTACCGAGCTCAGGAATCCGTTCACGATGTCAGCGGGTTCAGTCTCTGTGATAGCACTCAAAGCGGTGGCAGCGGCAGCATTGTCGCCTACGACAGCCTTTACCTTGTCGGCATTCTCCTTCAGGAAGTCCTGAACCTTGGCAACATACTCCTTAGCTACTTCGGGGTTCTCCTTGATCAGAGTGGCAATCTTCTCCTTCACCGTAGCCAAAGCCTCCTGCAACTTGGTAGCATCACCAGCCTCAAACAATGCGCTGATGGCATCGATGTCCGTCTGGGCAGCTGCACTGGCCAGTGAGTCGACGATAGCGGTAGAGTCAACGACGAGGTCGCTCTGCTGAGTCTTGTTACCACACGATGCTGTGAATCCGATGGCAACCATAGCCATCACTGCAAACACGATTTTCTTCATAGTTTTTTCTTTCTCCTTTAATTAATAATAATGTTTAGCGGTCTCTCAAAAACCGACGCAAATTTACGTCTTTTCTCCACTCGTTGTATCGTTTACCCCCGTTTTTTGTGTTTTTTTAAACCTTCAGAAACCCTTCTGTTTGGAGCATTCATGATGGCAAATTCAGCAATAGTTCGACGGGGCAGTGGTCGGAGCCGAGAATGTCGGTGTGGATTTTGGCATCCTGAATCTGTGGTTGTAGACGCTCGGAGGTGACAAAGTAGTCGATGCGCCAGCCAGCGTTCTTCTGACGCGCTTGGAAGCGGTACGACCACCACGAATACGTCACTTGTTCAGGGTAGAGCGTGCGGAACGTGTCGATGAAGCCACTATTCAGTAGAGTGCTGAACTTCTCGCGCTCCTGATCGGTGAAGCCTGCATTCATGCGGTTGGTCTTGGGATTCTTCAGGTCAATCTCTTCGTGGGCCACGTTCAGGTCGCCACAAAGGATAACGGGCTTCTTCGCGTCTAACGACATGAGATACTGGCGGAAGTCGTCCTCCCACTGCATCCGGTAGTCCAAACGTTTCAGGCCGTCCTGTGAGTTGGGCGTGTAACAACAGACAAGGTAGAAGTCGGGCATCTCCAATGTGATGACGCGGCCCTCATGGTCGTGTTCGTCGATACCGATACCATAGGCAACGCTCAGTGGCTCATGCTTCGTGAAAATAGCGGTACCGGAATAGCCTTTCTTGTCGGCATAGTTCCAATACGAACGGTAGCCCTCAAACTGCAGGTCGAGCTGACCTGCCTGCATTTTGGTCTCTTGCAGACAAAAGAAATCAGCGTCCATCTCCTTGAAGATGTCGCTGAATCCTTT
>CAMVOS010000018.1 GCA_947169185.1 uncultured Prevotella sp. | reverse complement strand
CTTGCAGACAAAAGAAATCAGCGTCCATCTCCTTGAAGATGTCGCTGAATCCTTTTCCTTCACAGGCACGAAGCCCGTTGACGTTCCATGAAATAAGTTTCATGATATGGGTTTAGAATTTTGCCATTTTGATGGCTACTACGGCGCACTCGTCGCCTTTGTTGCCCAGTCGGCCTCCGGCACGATCCTGTGCTTGCTGGAGGTTTTCGGTAGTCAGCAGTCCAAACACTACTGGAATGTTGCTGGTAGCATTCAGACGGGCGATACCCGCTGTCACACCTTGACAGATGTAGTCGAAGTGAGGTGTCTCACCACGAATGACTGAACCGAGAATGATGACGGCATCGTAACCGTCATTCAGCGTCATCTGGTGGGCACCGTAGATGAGCTCAAAAGAGCCTGGCACCGTCTTCACATGAATGTTCTCAGGCAGAGCTCCATGTTTCTCCAGTGTCGATGTACAACCTTCAAGCAATGCCCCTGTAATTTCAGGGTTCCACTCAGCCACCACGATGCCAAAGATCATGTTCGACGCATCGGGGACCTGCTCGACGTTGTATTCTGAAAGGTTCTTGGTAGCCATCTTATTGATTTACCGATTTACTGATTTATTTGCAACGCTCAATGTAGGCGTCGATGGTCTGATACTGCATAGAGTTAAAGTACTTTTCCTTTACCTCTTGATAGAGTTTCAAAGCCTCGTCCTTCTTACCCTGGCTCTCCAGAATCTCACCAGCCTGAACAAGGAAGGTGGGAGAGAGTGAGTTGTTGTCTGCCATCTTGGCAGCCTTCTTCAGGTGCTCGACAGCCTTATCCAATTGCTTCAAGTTGGCGTAAGCGTTACCCAGTGCACCTTCGGCAGCGGGAGAAATCATCTGATCGCCCTGACCGCTGAACGACTCGAGAGCATTAACGGCTTCCTGCCACTTGCCCTGATTGGCCTGACACAAACCGATGTAGAGCTGAGCCAGATTACCGGCATCGGTAGAACTATAGTCGCTGGCAACCTTTTGGAAACCGGCGAGGGCTTTGTCGTACTGTTGCTGATCGAACAGCTCCTGGCTCTTGGCGAGCTCAGTGCTGGCCTCGTTGGCACGGGGCTCCAGATAATAGTTGTTGAAGAGAATAGCGCCTACAACGATTGCAATAACTGCAACCACGGCGATGATGATGGCCTTCTTGTTCTTCTCAAAGAAAGCCTCGGTCTTGTTGACCTGCTGCTCCATCTCAGGAGCTGCTGTTACATTTTTGTTTGCCATTATTTTAAGTTGTTTTTTTATTGTTCAGACATAAATCTGGTGCAAGCCGAATGCAGAATTCAAGCATGCTTGATTCTGCTGAGGCGAAGCCCAGATTCACGAAAAATTCGTAAATCGGGTGCAAAGGTACAAAATAAAAGTGAAAAGTGTAAAGTGAAAAGTGAAAAATTTGCTTAATTCATATTAAAATGTTAACTTTGCACTCGCAATGATACTGAAAAAGCTATCGATACTCAATTATAAGAACATCCGAGAGGCTACATTGGAGCTTTCTCCCAAGATGAATTGTTTCATTGGTCAAAATGGGGTGGGGAAGACGAATGTGCTAGATGCTGTCTATTATCTGTCGTTTTGTCGTTCGGCAACGAATCCTGTCGATTCGATGGTGATACGGCATGATGAGCCGTTCTGTGTTATTGAAGGGGAATATGCTGAGAATTCGGAGGATGCTGAAATCTCTGAGGTTATCTCATGTGGTATGAAGCGTGGTACGAAGAAGCATTTTAAGCGTAATAAAAAAGAGTATAAGCGGCTTAGCGAACATATTGGACTGATTCCGTTGGTGGTGGTTGCACCATCGGATACCTTGTTGATTGAAGGCAGTAGCGGGGAACGCCGCCACCTGATGGATATTGTCATTTCGCAATATGATCGTTCGTATATCGATGCCCTTTCACGTTATAATAATGCCCATCAGCAGCGTAACACGTTGTTGAAACAGGAGGACCAGATGCCCGACCCGATGCTGATGGACTTGTGGGAAGAGCAGATGGCTGAGGCTGGCGAACAGCTCTATGCCAAGCGTAGTGCATTTATCGAGGAACTGATGCCCGTCTTCCAAGAGTATTACCAGCAGATATCTGGGGGGCGCGAACAAGTCGGATTGCAGTATGTGTCTCATTGCCAACGTGGTCCGTTGTTGGAGGTGATTCGTCGTGACCGTGCCAAAGACCTGGCAGTCGGCTACTCGTTGCATGGTGTGCATCGCGATGACTTGGTATTTACTTTAGGGGGACATCCTATGCGACGTGAGGGCTCACAAGGGCAGAATAAGACCTATGTGATTGCCTTGAAATTGGCACAGTTTGAATTTCTGAAGCGTACGGCTTCGCAAACGACACCGCTGTTGTTGCTCGATGACATATTTGATAAGCTGGATTCGCATCGCGTAGAGCAAATCGTGCGTTTAGTGTCAAGCGACAATTTCGGTCAGATATTCATCACGGATACTAATCGTGACCATCTGGACCAGATATTGAGCACGTCGGCTCTCGACTACAAAATCTTCCACGTCGAAAATGGCGAAATAAATTGTAAATTGTAAATCAGTAAATCGTAAATATCATCGGTGTTTAAACGTAGCGTACAATCGGTTAAGGACGTCATACTGCAGGCCTTACGCGAGCAGGGACTAGAGACGCCGCTTCAGCAGAAACGGTTGGTGGAGGCGTGGCCTCAGGTTGTAGGTCCTGTTATTGCACGCTATACACTGAATACGTATATTTACAATCAGACATTGTATGTGCGGTTGTCGAGTCCTGCCCTGCGTGCCGACTTAAGTATGCGACGACAGGAATTGACTCAGAAGCTGAATGCTTTTGTAGGTGAGCAAGTGATTACTGACGTCAGATTTGGATAACTTCGTCCATCATAATGTCGTGTTCATCGTAAGGAACATAGTCAACCATCTGCCAAGAGAAACACAATCCTATTTTATATAAAGAAGGAACGCGCGAAAGGAATCTGTCGTAGTAGCCTTTCCCTCGCCCTAAACGATGTCCGTCAGAATCGAAAGCCATACCAGGAATGATGGCTACGTCGATAGCGTCGTAGTCGGTAAATAGCTCGCCTGTTGGCTCCATGATGCTATAAGCCCCTTCTTGCAGGTCATGCCTGCCGGTGTAGCGACGTAGTTCCATATCGGTGTCGCTGACGACGTGAGGCAACAACACCGTCTTGCCTTGTGCCAAGAATTCGTCAAACAGCTTCTGTGTAGGCACTTCGTCGGGTAGGGCACTATACAGCATAACAACCTCACAGGGGGTCTGTCCCCATGTGAGATTGACCTCACACGGGGACAGACCCCCTGTGAGGTATTGTTTCTTTAGCATTCGGATATGTTGACGAAGCTCTTGTTTGGTCATTTCTTTTCTGGCGCCTTAGGGAATGCACTGTTTTCGCGGAAGACTTTCAGCGCTTCTGTGATAGCAGGATCGTCGCTGTTCAGATACTTCATCCAGGCTTCCTCACTCATCATGTTGTAGATGATACGGCTGTTGATAAAGCGTTCCAGCAGCTTGTGCGATCTCTGTATCATCAGGTTGCGACGCTTTAGGCCGTTCTTGTCAGCATAAGAGGCAAACTTATCCACCATGTTCTGCTTCTGCAGATATTTGGTCATGTCATCGACAGAGCTGATACCCTTCAATGTCTGTCGGTTGGCGTCGGTATATTCGTATGCATACTGAATAATCAGTCCGGACATCGACGCCTGTTTGTAGTATGAGGTAACATCTGTGGTGTCTTCAGCTATGAATATGTCGGGTGTAATACCACCTCCACCGAATACGGGACGTCCGATGGCTGTGTGATACTCCTTGCCTTCGTGCTTGATGCTGTCCTGCGAGAAGAATTCACCATGCTCATAGCGCGTCAGGATGTCCTCCTCATAGTTCTTGTTGTTGCCAGAAACATAAGGTTTCTGGATGCAGCGTCCTGATGGCGAGTAATAACGGGCTATGGTGAGGCGAATCATAGAATGATCGTTGAACTCGATAGGTTGTTGCACCAATCCCTTGCCAAACGAGCGTCGCCCGATGATAGTTCCTCTGTCGTTATCCTGAATGGCACCAGCCAGAATCTCTGATGCTGAAGCCGAACCCTCGTCAATCAGGACAACCAACGGGATGCGTTGATACGAACCTCGTCCGTCACTACGATACTCCTGGCGTTGTGACTTGCGTCCCTGGGTGTAGACGATAAGGCGATTCTTGGGTAGGAATTCGTTAGCTATCTGAACAGCCGACTGCAGATAACCACCCGTATTGCCTCGTAGGTCGATAGTCAGGTTCTGAAAGTCCTCTTGCGACAACTTAGCGAGTGCTATCAACAGTTCAGGATAGGTGTTCTCGCCAAAATTCTTGATACGGATATAACCTGTTCCTTTGTTGAGCATATATGCTGCGGTAACACTCTTGGTGGGAATCTCACCACGTGTTACAACGATGTTACGAATCGTTTTCTCGCCATAACGCATAATGCCTAACTTAACCTTTGTGTCCTTCGGACCTTTCAGCTTATGCATAGCCACCTCGTTGGTTAGTGTCTTACCAGTGAAGTTTTCATCGTCTACTTTTACGATTTTATCACCAGCTATCACGCCAGCACGCTCTGCAGGCCCATTGCCAATGACTTGTTGTACGCGGAGCGTGTCCTGTCGGATGATGAACTCAATGCCCACGCCCGAAAACGATCCACGCAGGTCGTCGTTGGCCATCTGGACGTCTTTAGCCGATATGTAGACGCTGTGGGGATCGAGTTCTGCTAAAATCTGTGGTACGGCTTTCTCCACCAAATCGTTGACGTTGACAGTATCCACATACTGGTCATCAATGATGTGCAACAGGTTATTCAGCTTGTTGCTGCTGGTATTGATGATGCTCAGACGGTTGCCTGAGAAGTGATTGGCATAGAAAGTGCCTATAAGAATACCAACCACCACGCATACTGCCATGATGATGGGCATGAATCGGTTATTTCTTTTCTGGTCCATTTTCTTTCGATGTTTCGATATTTCGATGTTTCGAAGTTTTGTTATTCTCCCAAGTACACCACTTCGATGCCTGCGCGTTCTAACAGATCGACGCCATCCGTCAGACGATACTTTTCACCATAGACCACGCGTTTGATACCCGATTGGATAATGAGTTTGGCACACTCAATGCACGGGGATGCGGTAATGTAAATGGTGGCACCTTCAGAGTTGTTGCTGGAACGTGCCAGTTTGGTGATGGCATTGGCCTCGGCATGCAATACGTAGGGCTTTGTCACGTTGTTGTCGTCCTCGCAGATGTTCTCGAAGCCGCTGGGCGTCCCGTTGTAGCCATCGCTGATAATCATGCCGTTCTTCACTACCAATGCACCTACTTGGCGGCGCTGGCAGTATGAGTTCTGGGCCCAAATGCGAGCCATCTCCAAATATCGCTGGTCAAACTTCAGTTGTTTCTCTGTTGTCATGTCTCTTACTTTTTACTGGTCTTTATGCCGTTCCTTTTCAGCAGTGCGTCAATAGAAGGTTCACTGCCCTTGAAGTTCTTGTAAAGTGTCATAGGGTGCTCTGTGCCTCCCTTACTCAGTATCTCGTCGCGGAAACGTTGAGCTGTCTTTTTGTCGAAAATGCCGTGCTTCTTGAATACGCTGAAGGCATCGGCATCCAATACTTCAGCCCATTTGTAGCTATAGTAGCCAGCAGCATAACCGCCTGCCATGATGTGTGAGAATTGTACGGTCATACAGGTGTCGGGCAGCTGTTCACCCAAGATAGCTTTCTTCCAGGCCTTCTTCTCAAAGGGGATGATATCATCCTTGAACTCGTCTTTCTTGGTGTAATATGCCATATCCAGCAGCCCGAAGCTGACTTGACGCAAACAAGCGGTAGCTGCCATGAAGTTACGGCTTTTGACGATACGGCTGATGAGCTCGTCGGGTAAAGGTTCGCCCGTCTGATAGTGGAAGGCGAAGGTCCTTAGGAATTCCTTCTCGACAGAGTAGTTCTCCATAAACTGGGAGGGGAGCTCTACGAAATCCCACCAGACATTCGTACCACTTAGCGACTCGAAACGTGTGTTGGCAAACATGCCGTGCAGCGAGTGCCCGAATTCATGCAGGAAGGTCTCTACCTCGCCTAGGGTCAGTAGGGCTGGTTTGTCTTCAGTCGGTTTCGTCAGGTTCATCACCACCGAAACGTGTGGACGAACATTTTCGCCCTTACGGTCTATATACTGACCTTGATATTCCGTCATCCACGCACCGCCCTGCTTGCTTTTTCTGGGATGGAAGTCGGCATAGAAGACAGCGAGGAAAGCACCATCCTTATCGAAAACCTCATAGGCTTTTACGTCGGGATGATAGACGGGGATGTCCTTGTTTTCCTTGAACGTGATGCCATACAGTTTGTTTGCCAGTCCGAATACGCCCTTGATGACATTCTTCAGTTCGAAGTAGGGACGCAGCATCTCTGCATCAATGTTGTACTTCTTCATCTGCAACTTGTGCGAGTAGAAGCCCGAGTCCCACGGCTTCATCTTGTCCACATCTTTGTGTGCCAGCTTACGCAACTCGTCACGTTCCTTAATCGCTGTGGGTTTGTAGGCATCAATCAGGTCGTTAAGCAAACGATACACATTCCTGATATTCGTTGCCATACGACGTTTTAGCACATAGTCGGCATAGGTTTTATATCCCAACAGCTGAGCAATCTCACGACGCAGATTGACAAGACGCTTACATATCTCGAGGTTGTTCTCGCTATTGTCGTGTGTGCAAACAGTATTACGCGCCATGTATAGCTGCTTTCTCAGTTCGCGTTGTGTCGAATAAGTCATGAATGGCGAGAACGAAGGATAGTCCAATGTAAACACCCACCCCTGCTTGCCTTGCTCTTTAGCTGTTAGTGCAGCAGCCTCACGAGCTGTTTCTGGCAGTCCGTCCAACAATGCTTCGTCGGTAATATCGAGCGTAAAGGCTTTCTGTTCCTTCAGCAGGTTCTGCGAAAATTGCAACGAGAGCATCGATGCCTCTTCAGTCAATTGGCGCAGACGTTCCTTGCCTGCCTCGTCCAACAGTGCACCGCTACGCACAAAACCTTCATAGCAGTTGTCGAGCAGCATCTTCTCTTCTGGCGTCAACTTGCGGTGGTGCAGATGAACATAGCGGATACGTTCGAAGAGCTTCGGATTCAGTCGGACATCGTTCGAGTGTTGCGTCAGGATGGGCTGCATCTTTTGTGCCAGTGCATCCATCTCGTCATTCGTCTCAGCACTCAACAGATTGAAGAATACTGTTGAGACTCTTGACAATAGGTCGTAATAGCCCTCGTCCTCCTCCGTATTGATAATCGTATTGTCGAAGGTAGGCTTCTCCGGATTGTTAATAGTTTTCTCTATCTGTTCGTTGTCTCTGCGGATACCTTCCATAAAGGCTTCCTCAAAGTGTTCAAGCTTAATGCGGTCAAAGGGCACTGCGTCATGTGGTGTCCCGTAAGGTTCGAAAAACGGATTCCTATTATCACTCATACTAACGCTTTCTCAATTTTTGCATGCAAAGATAGTGTAAATCGTACGAATCACAAAATTAATTTAATAATTTTATTTCTTGTTAGTCTACTTTTTTGCAGATATTGTCGAAAAATCATTGTCGTTTCAATTTTATTCCGTAAATTTGCACTCAGATTATAACACTAACTAACGTCATAAACATAATCAATTATGAATTACAAAACTTTTTTCACGGCCATGATGCTGTTGTTAACGACAGGTGTTTGGGCGCAGTCGCCAAAGTCTATCATTTGTAATCCCGATGGTACTGTAACGTTCAAATACAAGAACGACAACGCCAAAGAGGTTATGGTCGATGTGCAGTTTGCGGGGCGTAAGCCAATGACACGACAAGCTGATGGCCTATGGACAGTGACCCTCGGACCTGTAGCCAAAGACATGTACCCTTACTGTTTCATTGTTGATGGTGTCAGTGTGATGGATCCGGAAAACCCACAGTATTTCCCTAATGAGGGCTTTAAGAACAGCCTCTTGGAAATTCCTGGCAATGGTGACCTGCCGCATGACATCAAGGATGTGCCACACGGCCGCATCGAGTATGTTCATTATTATTCCAAGTCGCTTGGTGCTACAAACAACGCTATCGTATATTTGCCACCCAACTATATGACCGACTTCCAGAAGCGCTATCCGGTGTTCTACCTGATTAGTGGTACGACAGATACGGAAGAGGTTTACTATAAAGTCGGCCGCGTCAATTATATCCTTGACAATCTGCTGGCTGAAGGTAAGGCTAAGGAGATGATTGTTGTATTGCCGTATGGTAACCCAACCAAACTGTGTCTCAACAATGGTGCTTCTGCCAATAATGGTCTGCCTGCAACACGTTTTGGCGGTGACCCGTTCAGTCGTGACCTGATTGAGGACCTGATGCCGTATATTGAAAAGAATTATCGCACTCGCAACGATCGCGACAATCGTGCCATTGGCGGCTTTTCACGTGGTGGTAACCAGGGTCTCTTTAATGGTCTCTCAAACCTTGACAAGTTCTCGTATCTTTGCTCGTACAGCTCGTTCACTTCCACCGATATCCCCAACGTCTATGACAATGCAGATGATACTAACAAGAAAATCCGCCTATTCTGGCTTGGCGTAGGTACTGACGATTTCCTCTATGGCAACGCTCGTGACTACATGGAATTCCTTGATCAGAAAGGTATCCGTAGCGTTAAGGAGTTTACGACCGATAAGTTCGGCCATACGTGGATGAATGCCAAATACTTCCTGTCGAAAACCCTGCCTTTGCTCTTCAATAAGAAGGCTGCTGAGGCTGCCATGAAGGAAGCTAAGCCTGCTCCTGCCAAGACTGGTCAAGAGCAGCAATTCACGCCAGGTGTGATGGCCCGTCTCTTTCCTAAGCACATCCTCTCACCTGAATATTCTCAGGACAGCATTATCTTCCGTATGAAGGCGCCTGATGCTCAGAAGGTCGAACTGGAGTGTGAGATTTTGCCAGACTGTCTGCCCATGACGAAGGATGCCGATGGTATTTGGTCGGTGACGATGACCGATTTTGCCACCGAGACTTTTAAGTATTGCTTCATCGTCGATGGTACGCGTGTGGCCGATCCGCAGAATATGCTGCTGTCGCCCGATCGTGGCTTCAAATACAGCATTGCTGACAATCCCTATGGCCCTTTCAGTTTCGCACAGATGGGCGACATTCCTCATGGTCGTACGGGTTACGATCTAAACCGTCAGGAAGCATGGTATATGTCACCGACGACGGGTCAGCCTATGATACCTGTTATGATACAATTGGTGCCTGGCGAGAATGATACGATGGAGAGCTGGTTTAAGCTGGGTGGTGCCGATGCTATTGCCGACCGCTTGCTGGCTGACGGAAATACCAGACCTTGTATGATCACTACAAGCGCGCTCGATTTCATGGGACAGGGAGGTATGCGTATGCCTGGCTTTGAACCCAGAGTATTACGCGCCGACGACTATCCCACATGGTCACAGCGTCGACGCGCATTACTTCGTTTGCTTGTCAAAATAGGTAAGGAACCTGCACCTGAGATGCCTGCCTTCGGTGGCTTTGGCGGTGGTGGCGGTTTCGGTGGCGGCTTTGGTGGAGGCGATGGCTTCTAAACCTCTCGGCTCCGACGCAGTTCTTCTACGAATTCGCTAATCTTACGTAGTTCGCGCGGAATGCGAATGCTCTGCGGGCAGTGTGGTTCACATTGCCCGCAACCTATACAGTGGTCGGCCTGTCGCAGACGCGGCACGGCGCGGTCCAGCCCAATCAGATAGTTGCGGCGTAGCTTGGCGTACTCAGCGTCAACATTTTCGCGTGGCAGGGTTCCTTCGTTCTTACATTTGTTATAATGTACGAAGATGGCTGGTATGTCGATGCCGTAGGGGCAGGGCATGCAGTATTTGCAGTCGTTGCACGGAATGTTCTCTAGCCCCACGATGCGGTCGGCCACCTTCTTATGCAGGTATTCTTGTTCTTGTTTGCTTAGCGGCACCAATGGACAATACGATAGTAAGTTGTCTTTCAAATGTTCCATGTAGGTCATACCACTCAGCACAGTCAGTACGCCTTCTGGTGTGCCAGCATAGCGGAAAGCCCACGAGGCCACACTGCGCTCAGGATTCTTGCTCTTCAGCTCTGTAGCCAGATATTGCGGCAGGTTGGCCAAGCGTCCGCCTAATAGGGGCTCCATGATGACGGCTGGGATGCCTTTCTTCTGCAGTTCGTCGTAAAGATAATGTGCATCAACGTTATTCTTGCTGATTTCGTCAGCGTAGTCCCAATCCAGATAGTTCAGCTCAATCTGTACGAAGTCCCAATGATACTTGTCGTGCATGGCCAGTATTTCATCAAACACTTCCTGCTTGCCGTGGAACGAGAAACCGAGGTTGCGGATACGGCCTGCCTCGCGTTCCTTCATCAGGTAGTCCATCATACCGTTGTCCACATAGCGTTTTTCGAATTCGAACATCGCACCACCAACTGCGTGTAGCAGGTAGTAGTCGATATAGTCGGTCTGTAGCTCTTTCAGCGAGTTCTTGTACATCGCCACACTGGCCTCATGACTCTGCGTGTCGGGATGAAAGTTCGACAACTTTGTGGCGATGAATATCTTCTTACGGTCATGCTTCTTCAATGCAATACCCGTGCAGGTTTCCGACTTTCCCTGACAGTAGACGGGGCTTGTGTCAAAATAGTTTACGCCGTGTTCGATGGCGTAGTCCACCTGACGGTTAATCAACTCCTGGTCGAAATCGTCTTTGTTTTCTGTCTTCGACGGCAGACGCATCATGCCGTAGCCCAACAGCGACACCTTGTCCTGATTATTGGGGTTTGTGCGATACGTCATTTTGCCAACAGGCGGTTCGACCTGTTTTTTATACTCCTCGACAGCTTTGCTTTCCGTCTTCGACTTGCAGCCTGTCAGTACGGCAGCAGTAGCAACGGTGCCGCCACCAAATATCTTGAGGAAATTCCTTCTATTGATGTCTTGTTTCATAGTTTCGCTATTTCGATGTTTCGAAGTTTCGTTAAATTTCCTTGTGCACTTCGTGCCCCTCAACATATATCGCTGAGTGTGGACGTGCCGGACACAGGTTCTCGCAGGCACCACAGCCTATGCAGCGCGCCTCATTGACGGCAGGAACGTATGCCGACTCCTCATCGTCTGGGTCGCTGGGCACCATCTCGATGGCTCCTGTGGGACAGTGGCGGGCACAGTTGCCACACTCCACGCCATCCGTTAGTGGTATGCAGTTCTTTTTGATCCATACCGCATGGCCAATCTGTGTCGAAGCCTTTACCTCTTTTTGTATAGGTTTAATGGCACCAGCGGGGCATACCTGCGAACAGCGGTTGCACTCCGGACGGCAGTAGCCGCGTTCATACGACATCACGGGCATCATCAGGTGCATCAGGTCGGCGGAGGGACGCAATACCTCGTTGGGACACTCCGAGATGCAGAGCTGACAGCCCGTACACCGCGTCTCAAGGTTTTCCCTTGAGAGTGAACCCGGTGGTGTCAGCGGTGTCTGTCGCTCTGGCGCCACCTTGTCCTCGATCTCAGCCAGTCCGCCATCTACCTTCTTCTTGTCTTGGGCCAGTGCTGCCGTAGCCAGTATGGTGCTCGACAACAGGAACGAACGGCGTCCCTCGCTTGCAGGGCTAGTCTCACTAGTCCTATTAGTTATACTGGACTTACTAGAATACTTCAGCGCATCAAACTTACAGCTTTCGATACAGTCGCCACAAACTACGCAACGGCTGTAGTCTACGCTATGTGTCTTGAAGTCGATACATGCCGCCTTACAGTTCTTGGTGCATAGCGAGCAGTTGCGGCACTTCTCGGTGTCGAAGTGTATCTTCAGCCACGAGAAACGGCTCAGGAAACTTAGGACGGTTCCTACCGGACAGATGGTGTTACAATACGTGCGACCGTTGCGCCACGCCAATACGCCGAGAGTAACGAGCGTTACTACGGCAATAATGAGCGATACTCCGGATTTAAGCCAGATATTCGAGTGGTAGAAAGCATAGCTGTCGTAGTGCTCGGCTATCGAGGCCAGCACGTTGTTGCCTGCCTGCCACACGGGCTGCAACAGATTGGTAGCAATGCGCCCGAAGGCGGAGTAGGGTGCCAGTAACTGGAACAGCGAACCCACGCCAGCCACCAGTGCAATGATGAATACCACCAATACGGGATAGCGCAACCACCTGACTTCCTTCGAATAGGTGTAACGGTTCTTCTTCGCCTTCTTACCCAGCCATCCGAAGATGTCCTGCATGATGCCCAGCGGACAGATGACTGAGCAGTAGATGCGCCCCAAGACCAGTGTCAGCACAACCAGTCCGACGATCACTGCCACGTTGAGTGCCAGCACGGCTTCCAGGAATTGTAGCTTGGGTGCCCAACTCAGCCAGTGGTAGGCCGTTCCCGTGAAGTCGACGAATAGCCATGTGATGCCTATCATCATCACCGCAGCAAGTATAATCCTAATCTTCCTTAGCATATAATATCTATTTTGGTTTGTGCAATTCTCTTACCTCTTACCTCTCACCTCTCACCTTTGTGTGCAACGCACAATCTGTATGCTCAGCTCGTAGAGCAGGTATATCGGCAGCGCCACGACGAACAGTGTAAAGACATCAGTTGTCGGAGTGATAATCGCTGCTACGACAAGGATGGCAACTATGGCATGTCGGCGGTATTCGCTCATCATCGGGCTGGTAATCAGACCCATGCGCCCCAGAAGTCCGCAGACCACAGGCAGCTCGAACACCACGCCCATCACCAGGCTCATACCTATCAGTGTGTCGACGTACGACTGCAACGTCAGCATGTTGGCCACGTCGGGCGATACCTGGTACGTGCCCAGAAATCTCACCGTCAGCGGAAAAACGACAAAGTAGTTGGTCAGCGTGCCCACAAGGAACATCACATACGCCGCACCCACTATCCAGACCGCATAGTGCCGCTCGTTCTCATATAGTCCGGGCGATACGAAGCGGAACAGTTCGTATAAGATGTAAGGCGACGCCACCAGCAGTCCCGCATATATCGCCGTCCGCATGTGAATCATGAACTGTTCCGTCAGTCCCGTGTTCATCAGGTGTATCGAGAACGGCTCGACGCCCAACAGTCGGTACGCCACGAAGTCACTGCTACGCGGAGCCAGCACGACGTCAAACAATGTATCCTTCAGACAGAACGCTACCACAGCAAACACCACCACTGCCACGCCCATCCGTATCAGCGACGAGCGTAACACGTCCAGATGGTCCCAGAAGGTCTGCGGTTCACTTTTCACGCTTCACCTCTTCACTTTTTACGTCGTCTTCCACCTCCTTCATGCCGTCCTTGAAACTCTTGACGCCCTTGCCCAAGCCCTTCATCAGCTCGGGAATCTTCTTGCCGCCAAACAGCAACAGCACAATCAGCGCGATAACCAGTATCTCTTGCATGCCTAATCCAAACATAAGCAAATTCGTCATATTATTATTAGTTTTTGATTATAATCTTTGCAAAGATACGAAAAAAAGATTATCTTTGCAGTCAAATAACAACATTTAACTATGGAATACGAATTTATTCTGCGCATTTTCGTTGCCGCTCTGCTTGGCGGACTCATCGGTCTCGAACGTGAATACCGTGCCAAGGAAGCCGGCTTCCGCACCCATTTCCTCGTCGCTTTGGGTTCGGCGTTATTCATGATTGTCTCGGCATACGGCTTCAGCGATGTCCCCATGAACGACATGACCACCCGCTGGGATGTCAGCCGTGTCGCTGCCCAGGTTGTCAGCGGTATTGGTTTCATTGGTGCCGGTACCATCATCTTCCGCAAGCAGGAGAACATGGTCAGCGGACTGACCACCGCCGCTGGTGTATGGGTTGTCGCTGCCATTGGTCTGGCCTGTGGCGGTGGCATGTATATTCTGGCCACCGCCTGCACCGTCTTAGTGCTGGCAGGCCTCGAAGCCTTCAACTTCTTCCTGCGTAAACTCGACAAGCATCGCAAAGAGTAAACTTATCACAGAGCATCGACGGCAAATCTTAAGTCTGTATCAACCTGATCTTTCGTCGGTTTTCCAGACTTGGTGGACGGACGGCGAAGTGGAGCCAGTAGGTGCCGCGAGGCGAACGTTCTGCCAGACCTCACACGGGGACAGACCCCCTGTGATGAAAAATAAATTCCAGACATGCAATCAAAAACCCGCTTTTGCTTAAACTGATGACAGTTGACAGTTACTTTTGGAGTAGGGTGTTTTCTTGGAAATTAGAATTACTATATATATAATATATATATTATATATATAGTAAATTATTTTGTTAAGAATTTTTGATTAAGGTCGCTGTTGGCTTACTTTTCAACTGTCAACTGTCAACTGTCAAAAAAATGAGGTGTGGCGCAAGGGGTGCTTCAATGCAACAGATAGCGGTCTGAAAATCGACTTGGCCGATTTTCAACACGAAAACAGTGGTTTGTCGGTGAGAAACGCGAAAAATTTGGAAACGCCCCGAAATTGTTGTAACTTTGCATTGTCAATTAAAAGCTGACGCGCTCGGACCTCGTGAGGCGCGCGCTCGGAGCTCAAAGGCCACGAGCTCGGAGCAGACGGCAAACGAGTCACCCGGTGCAAGGCTGAGAGCGACACGAAGAAAGAAAACCTATGTTTAACTAAAAAATCGAAACAAGTACAACTATGGCAGTAAACAAGATTTCAATGGCGATTAACTATCGCAAGAACAAGAGTACCCGACTCTCTTCGGGTGGAAAGTATTACGCTGAGGTAGACCGCCAGAAGACGCTGTCGACGCGCGGACTGGCCCAGCACCTGAAGGACCACAACTGTATGGTGGGTCGCGACGCCATCATGGCGGTGCTGATCAAGCTGTCGGAGTGCGTTCCCGAGCTGGTGGCACAGGGCGTGGGCGTGAAGCTGGACGGACTGGGCATCTTCTACCCCTCGGTGCTGAACGAGAAGGGCGGTGCTACTGAGGCCCAGATGCTGGACAAGACGTTCAACCCGACCTCGATCATCAAGGGCATCCGCCTGCGTTTCACCCCTGACTCGAGCGAGATGGACAACCTGACCTCGAAGCAGTTCCTGACCCGCAACGTGGCTCCCGAGTCGCAGAACATCGTGGACGTCGAGAAGCGCACCGTCGATGGTAAGCAGGTCAGCATTCAGACGCTGATAACCCTCGAGGACTTCCGTAACCCGAACGGGGCCAGCGCACCTGAGAGTGGCAGCCAAAACCAGAGCGGTAGCGGTAACGAAGGCGGTAACACCGGAGGCAACGAAGGTGGTAACACCGGAGGCACTACCGGTGGCGAGGAAGGCGGAATGTAATTGATGGCGTATGAAGAAGGAAACGTGGAAGACCGTGATTCAGGTCATCGTGAGCATTCTGACTGCGGCTCTGACCGCACTGGGCACCACCTCATGTATGGGCCGAGGACCATTCTGAAGTCTGATGTAAGATGTCAGATGTAAGAAGTAAGAAAAAAGTCGGGCTAACCAGAGGGTTGGCTCGATTTTTTTGTAGATCACAGGGTCTGTTTCCCTAAAAGACGTTTATACATCTTAATGACTAAAAAATCTTTCCAGAAACGATGTCGGCAAAAGTCTTCCACAGTATCTTGGCATCCATCCACAATGACTGGTGTTCCAAATAGTAGAGGTCCATTCCCAAGCGTGTTATCATCTTATCGATATTATCGGTATAGCCGTTTTTCAATGTCGCATAGCTTGTTACACCAGGACGCAGCACATAGAGTCGTTCATAGCGGTTGTCGCGTTCCATAATCTGGTCGATGTAGTATTTACGTTCTGGACGAGGTCCCACAAAGGCCATATCGCCTATCAGCACGTTCCACAACTGCGGCAGTTCGTCCAAATGGTGCTCGCGCAGAAATCGTCCGATGCGTGTCAGTCGTGGGTCGTTATCTTGCTGTAAAAGCGCTTCGCCCTCCTCTTCGGCATCCACTATCATGCTACGAAACTTATAGATATAGAAAGGTCGGCCACCCAGTCCGATGCGCTCCTGACGGTAGATGGCTGGTCCGCCACCAATTTTGATGGCCAACCAGATTGCCAGTATCAAGGGCGAGAACAGTACCAGACAGAAGGCTGCTATCAGGAAGTCTATAAGGCGTTTCATTCCGTTGTAGTCATTTTTTTGTTGATACACACATTGACAACACAGTAGAACGCAATATCGATGATGACGATATAGGTGATGGGCATCACCCTGTAGAGCAGCACGTTCATCAGTATATACCATACAGCCAGCGACAGGATAACCACCAACGATTGATGCTGACTCAGACCTGTGCGCATCAGCTTGTGGTGTATGTGGTTCTTGTCGGCATCGAAGATGGGCTTACCATGACGCAGTCTGAACAGCGTCACTCTTACCACATCAGCAGTGGGGACAAACAGCAAGGTCAGCGGTACGATGATGGCTTCTGGACGATAGGGCCAGATGTTCTGGTTGTCCACCATGCATTTGACTGCCAGAAAACCCAGCGTGAAGCCCAGCGACAGACTGCCCGAGTCGCCCATGAATATCTTGTTGTTGCGCTCTGTCTTGCCAAACAGGTTGAAATAGGCAAAGGCCACTAAGGCGCCCATCATGCCTGCTATAATGATGGTGTATGTATAGACGTAGACACCATAATAGAGGAAGTAGGCTAGAAAGCCTGCCAATGCTATCAGCGACAAGCCTGCAGCCAATCCGTCAATACCGTCTATCAGGTTGATGGCATTATCGATAAACACGATAATGAACACCGTTAGAGGCATGCCTAACCAAAAGGGTATCTCGTGGATGCCAAAAAGACCATGAAGGTCGTTGACGTATAGTCCGACAAACGGTAATAGGCAGGCTGTAGCTATCTGGAAAACGAATTTCGTGGTGGCGTTCAGTCCCACCAAGTCGTCGATAATGCCAATGCCGTATATAATCATCAGTCCAATCAAAAATACGGCACTCCAGATGTTTACTGGTAGTGTGTTCGCTTCTACGACGGGCGTGAAAAGCAAGACAACCAAGAAAGCTGTCAGCATGCTGGGGAAAAAGGAGATGCCACCCAGTCTTGGCGTCGCATTTTTGTGTACCTTCCGATCGCTGGGAATATCGTAAAGCCTCTTTCGCTTGCAGAAATCAAGGATAAGAGGCGTAAACGCCAGTCCGCATATTAAACTCAATAAAAAAGCTCCTAGTAAATATATCGTCATAAGCTATTGCGTATTGTTATCTATTCATATAACTGAATATGTTATGCAATTATTGTATGCTATGCATAAAAAAATCATTCCACTCGTTTTTTACCCAATACAGTGTGCCACAGGTGGCTGACAGAGGCCCATCGTTTCGATGGCGAGGATGTGGATTGGGACTGGTAAAATAATATGTTTTTTTGTTGCATATTATTGTGAAAATGTGTACCTTTGCGCCATCTTTTAAATAATAATGCGGTGTTATCAACAATAGTACAGAATAGAATAGTGTGTTGGTGGCGGCAACTGAACCCACGGTTCTTGTTGCTGTTCGGATTGTCGGTGGTCAATCTGCTGTTTATGCACACACAAATGGTGTTGCTGGTGGAGTTCGAGTATCCGTTCAAGCCTGATGCCATTTTTAGCAATGTGTTTTCGTGTCTGATAGATGGTACGTTCTTTTTTCTGCTGAGTCTGCTGCTAATGCGGGGTAGGGTAAAGGGTGCATTGCTTTTGACGTTCATTCTGACTGTACTTCTCTCGTTCTGCAACGTGCTGTATTCACGCTTCTTTGGCCATTATCTGCCCAATTTAGCCATCTTGCAAATAGGAAATATGAACGACAACGACGTGATGGGTAGTACGCTGACGGGATTCCGTTGGATGGATTGCTACTATATCCTCATGGCTCTTGTGTTTGGCTGGCTTTATATGCGCTACGATAAGGTGACGTTAAAGACTCGATGGCTGAGAACGATGGGATGGTTGTGGAGCGCGATTCTGACATGTGTCGTAGCTATCATTTTATTGTTTGGATTTTTTCGCGACCACGACCTGAAAACATCGTTTATCCGCTTCTCGCCTATCAGGATACAATATGTGCTGGCACCCAATAATATGCTCTATCGCAGCGGTTTCCTGAGACGTGCATTAGTGTGCTATGATGACTTCATTCAGAAGGATTTGAAATTGGACGATAGCCAGAAGGAGGCCATCAGACGGGAATATATGGACTACAGGCAACGCACGATGACAGCAACGGTTAAGGGCGTCAAGAACCTGATATTCATTGTCGTTGAATCGTATTTGGCACAAACCTCAGACCTGGTGGTTGATGGCAAGGAGATTACACCGTTTATGAATCGTCTGAAGCGTGACAGCATGGTGTATTATAACGGACACATGCATCCCAATGCCACTATTGGGGAGTCTTCAGACGGCCAGTTTGTCTATATGACGGGTTTGCTACCATTGAAGTCGGAGATAACCGTCAATATTGCCAAGGACAAAACATTCTGCGGCTTGCCTGCGACGTTGATGAAAACAGGGCGCGTGAAAAATACGCATATCGTTGTGCCGACGTCGCCCACCTTCTGGGAGCAGGATAAGATGAACCCGCGATATGGCATTGAAAAGTTGTACTCGAAGTTCGACTATGCCAAGGATATGAATGACTACGAAGACTTGAACGACGAACAGATATTCCAGATGGCAACACAGGTGGAAGAAACCGCTGAGCAGCCCTTCTTCTCGCTCGTACTGACTATGTCGATGCATAATCCTTATACGAAATGTGTGGAGCATGGTTTTACGCTAACTGATGAATCGCTTTCTGAGGAGTACAGAAATTATTTGGTGGATTGCCACTATACCGACATGCAGATAGAAAGGTATATCAACGGTTTGAAACAACGAGAACTCTACGACAACAGTGTCATTGTGATTACTGCCGACCATCACGCCCATCCTGTATACTTGAACATGGGAGACAAAGTCAGCGACGAATTGCCGCTATACATCATCAACGGTGGTATGGATAAAGAAAATTCATGGACGGGGCCTTGCAACCAGTTGGACGTATATACCACTCTGCTGGACATCTATGGCGTAAGACCTGAATGGCGTGGATTTGGTCGCACGCTATTGAATGTAGATTATCAGGAATACCCGATAGAAAAAATACAACTCCTGTCTGATTGGATTATCAGGAGCAACTATTTTAGCCTTAGTCAGTGAATTGTTTCAGCACCTCTTCGGCTTGGACATTGGACTGTTCGCTGGTGAACATGCGAACGATGCGCTCTTTGCCAGCGGTAGCATATTTCATGTACAAGTCGTGGTCGGTCAGTAGCTTGTCAACGGCTGCTGCATAGGCCTGGATATTACCCAATGGGACTTCGATACCCGTTTCGCCACCTACAGACACCCAATTGACACCAGAACCCTCGATGGTAAAGGTGACGGGTACGCTGCCGCAATACATGGCTTCGGCAAGCGCTATGCCGAATGCCTCCTGCTTGGTACACGAGGTGAATGCAAAGATGTCGGAAGCGTAGTAGTAGCAGCGCAGATACTCGTTGGGAATGCGTCCGATGAACTTTATGCGGTCGGAGTTTGTCATCGCCTTCAGACGCTCAGTTTCCGGGCCGCGTCCGCCAATGAGAATGACGCAGTCGGACTGGATGTATTTCTCAGCCTCAATAAGATAATTGATGCCCTTGTAGGCCGCATGACGACCAACGAAGAACACAATCTTCTTGTGATGGTATTTGCGGCGGATTTCCTCTACTGTCGTCTCGTCGCCTGCACGCCACACGAAATCGCTCTTGATGATACCATTGGCCACCACCTCTGTCTTGTCGCGATGGTCGTAGATAGGACTCGACGGGTGGATATAGTTAGGACTTGTAGCCAAAATGAGGTCGGCTTTGCGGAGAATAATCTTCTCGAACTGTTTAACCATCTTGTAGAGAATGCCTTTACCCAGAATGTCGGAGTGCCATAGCAAAACGAGCTTGACATCTTTTGGCGTCAGCTTGGCTGTGATGGGGTAGAGAAACGGGTTAGGACAATGCAGTAGGATGATGTCTGGCTGTTCCTCGTAGATGATTTTCTTCAGATAGTGATAATACGAGAAGGCGATGTCCTGACTGGCAATATTCATGGACGAGGCAATACGATAGACTTTCACACCATTGACTGTGTCCAGGCGGGTGATGCCGTCCTGACTGAAGCATACGACTATCTGTTCGTAAGCCGTTAGCCCCTCGCCTAAATATTTGGTGACAGTCTCGATGCCACCTTCGACAGGATAATAGTATTTTGCTATCTGGAGTAGAGTTTTCTTCATTCGCAATTTAATTCTTCTAACTTCTTAACAAGCACCTTCGCAGACTTCTCCCATGAGAACCGCGTGATGTTTTCAAAGCCTTTCTGGCGCATCTTTTCTTTTATAACGTCAGCATCGGTGATATATTGTGTGATTGTGCGTAGAATTTCGTCAGTTTTTATTGGGTCGAAATATTGTGCCGCCTCACCACAGACCTCACGCTCGACGGGAATGTCGGAAACCAGGACGGGACAGCCACAAGCCATAGCCTCCAACGGTGGAAGTCCAAAGCCCTCATACAGAGAAGGAAAGACGAAACAGGATGCCTGATTGTAGAGACGAACCAATTCCTCGTCACTGACACGTCCCAAGAAACAGATGTGTTCGCTGGTGGTGTCGAGTTCAGTATTCTGACTGAACACGCGGTTGTATTTTCCAACGATATAGAGCTTGGCATTAGTCAGTCCTTGACAGGCTTCTATCAAACGTGCAAAATTCTTTCTCGGGTCGATGGACGAAACGCAAAGTACAAACGGTTCTTCGGCTGGTGGACAGTCAGGAAGATGCCTAAACAGTTGGTTGTCAATAGCATTATAAACGACGCTGATGCGTTCAGGCTTCAGGAATGGATAGAAACGGAGTATCTCGCTTTTCGAGAACTCGCTGACAGTCAGAATATGCTGCGAGGTCTTCACAGCCAAGGGGGTCATAAACCTGTAGTACCAATAGTAGGCCTTGGAATACCATGAGGGATTCTTCAGGAACGACAGGTCGTGGACAGTCATAACTTTATGACGAATGAGGATAGAACCCAAACCCGTAAAACTGACGATGCGATAGCCTTTCTTGCCAATAAAGAAAAACGGAAGGACGCATTGCTCCCAAAAGTGTGAGTTGCCAATGCCGTAATGAACGATATTGAGGTCGCTCACATCATAGTCCTGATGGATGGGAGCCTTGGGACATATGATAGTGAAGGATTGGTGAAGGCGAGCCATCGCTTTACAGATATTGTAAGCATAGCGCTCGACGCCCGTCATGGGTTGTGTCAGAAACCGTCCGTTGATATATATCGTCATGTGTCTTTATTTTAACTTGAACAAAAGCATATCGCCGCCACCAATCTTATAACTGGACTTGACTGCGGTCTCTTTCAACTGCTTGGTCAACATATAGACATTACTTTTGGCGGAAATATAGAGTTTCATATCGCTTTCGTAATCCTTGTTGACAACAGCCATATACAGGTGGCCGCCCTTCTTGAAGGTTGAGATGATAGCACCCTGACGGCCTACGACTTTCAGTTTCTTGAGGTTTGTCGGAATGCGTTGCAACCTCGTTGTGCCTTCGGGAATCTTCAGCATGTGGTTAACAGACTGTACCTCAGCCTTATCGAACAAGGGCAGCAGTCCATGCAGCTCCTGATTCATACGCTTTACCACGTCGTAGGTCTTGGTGCGTTGTCCATCAAGACCGATGGGCGCATCATGAAAGTCCCAATCTTTGGTAGGCTTTGGTGTCCAGTAGGTGAAGTATTCGATAGCCTGAGCACCGTATGCCAGGTCGGAGAATACTTGTAGGCGGAGCGACTCGATGGTTGGCTGTGGGTAGTCTACGTGTGGTGTACAGAGCGCAAAAGCCCAGAAAGGCTTGCCCGTTCGCAGACTTTCCTGACGAATAGCCTCTAAACACGAATACCATGTGGGACGGATGCCAGACGTCATGATAGGATAGAAATCGAAGGATATGAATGGTAATCCGATGGTAGATGTCTGTTGGAGGTATTCCTTGTATGGCGGCATCTTGATATCCCTGGGCATGCCGTCGCCATAGTCAGGCAACAGATTGACGTATGTGGGTTTCTTGGTGTCCTGTTTAGCCATAGCCTGATAGCGTCGCGTCGTCTCAGGAATGTCCTTAGGCCAAGGTTCGTCCTGTAAGAAGTATCCGTAGAGCGCAGGATGGTTCTTCAGACGTGGAATACCCACATGGGGTTGTACGGACACCCAGCCGCTGCTGATTAAGAGTCGGATGTTGCTCTTCTGTGCATCGTCCAATATACGGAGAAGCGTGTCGACAGGTGTGTCATTATAGAAACAGATAGACACGTCGAAGCCAGCATCCTTGAACTCCTTGAAGCGGTTGACGTTCGAATACTCCAAAGGAATGCCGAAGTAGGCAACGATGGGAATCTCGGCCTGAGACTGAAGAGTGAACAATAGGAATGTTAATGTCAGCCCATATTTTTTTATGTATGTTGCCATTTTTTTTCAGTGGATGTGAATTCTGAACTTATAATAATAATAGGTAAAGATAGAACCATATCCGGCACTGCGCAACATCCGATATTGTTGCATGTTCAGTCGGAGCATCTCGCGGAAATGTTTGATTCTGTAGCCTAACGTGAATCTGGAGCCATCAGTGGCACCTATAGTATTATCACCATGATTGCGGTATTCCATCAGTGATTCAGGGATGGCATATACAATACCATTTTCTGCATAGGTACGTGTTGTTACCCAGCCGTCGTGCATGAGAGCATGCTTCCAAGATCGGTTAATAGAAACCTCTCTTGATTTTCTATTGAATAACATGGCGCAACCCAATGTAACGTTGATAACACATTCCTTGAAACATGTGACCTTCTCAGGATAGATGTGACCGTATTCTCTGTACGAGGGATGCAGCAAACGGAGGTCGCCATCGACCACTCTGACATCGGTATGTACAATGATGGGCTTCCCAGGGTGTTTCGCCTCTTGTTCTTTCATGGCCTGATATGATTTCTCAATCTTGGTGGGGTGCCATACGTCGTCCTGATCAGAAAACATATAGTAGTCAGCTTCTACTCTTTCTAGAAGACTCATGAAGTTCTGTAGAGCACCACCCTGAGAAGGATAGTCAAGAACAGTAATCTTATCTGGATAATTGTTCGTGTAATCGTTCAACAATTCGATGGTGCCGTCTGTTGAACCGTCGTCATGAACGTACAGATGCCACAGATTGTTGGTCTGTGACAAAAAAGAATCTATCTGCTCGCCGAGATATTTTTTTCCATTATAGGTTGCCATCAGAATGGCAATTTGCTCATTTCTTTGTTCCATGTTAATTTTGCAAAATTATAAAAATCCATTTAATATAGCAAGGAAATTGTTTCAGATGAACAAATTTTTGTATAATATTAACGTAAATCCAACGGATTATATAATTGTCATTGTTAAAAGAAACAATTTTCTTCTTTTATTTCATAAATACTTAGTACCTTTGCATGAAATGACTAACAATATACAATATGACAATTCCGTGTCCTTTGCTAAAGGCATTGGTATCATCTTAATGGTATTGGGACATACCTATTTTTCTGATTATGGATTCAGGTTCATATATATATTCCACATGCCTTTGTTTTTCTTTGTCTCTGGTTATTGTTTTAAAAAGGCTCATCTAGAGAATTTTAGAATTTATGCAGGAAAACGCATCAGAAGATTGTATATCCCTTTCATTAAGTATGGACTACTTTTTCTCATATTGCATAATTTATTCTTTTACCTCAATATATATAATGACACCTTTGTCTTTGAGGGACAAGTCTCTCATTTATATGGCTTGTCTGATTATTTAGAGAAGATTTTTTTCATCTTCTTTTGTATGAGTGGCAATGAACAATTGATAGGTGGCTATTGGTTCTTGCACACGTTATTTTTTGCCTCATTTATTTTCTATGGATTTTTAAAATTGAAAATACACCCGGTGGTGACGGTACTCATCTCTTTGCTTTTGAGTGTTATGCTGTATTTTCATGGAATTCCAGTTGTCAATATTTATTGTGGAGCGAAAGAGTTTTTTGGCGTAGCATGCATGATGGCTGGTTATATGTATAAGTCCTATTCGATAGAAAAGTTCGTAGACAAGTATTTTGCCTATGTTATTCTTGTATGTGCTTCATTGGTAATATTGGGTAGTGTGTATTGGTATGGCGAGATGCTTTACTTGGAATGGACTCGTACAATTCCATATTACGTATCAGCTATCGCAGGCTCAATCCTCGTAATGAAACTTTCCAAATATGTGGTTGAGAAAACACATTATTTATCTGACTTTATCACAAATATCGGAAACAGGACGTTAGAAATATTAACTTGGCATTTCCTGTGTTTCAAGATCGTCAGTTTGGTGATTATTGCCTATTATGGACTACCAATTGAACATTTGGCAGATTTTCCGGTGGTGAGGCCTTATAATATTCAAGGTTGGTGGATTCTTTATTTTGTGATAGGTGTTGCCGTTCCAGTTATTGGAACAGTTTACACAGAAAAGATAATAAAGTTTATTTCATCCAAATACCATTCGCGTTGCCGTTAACCAGTTTTATTGTGCAGAAAACTGTTTGGTATAAGACTCGACATCATCAAGGAATAAATAGATGTTGCCAGAAGAGTCTTTTGATATTGAGAAAGGCATTTCCTTTTCTCCAATGACAATTACACCTTCGGCAGAATCGTCGTCTTTTTTCGTATATGTGGTAACCAAATATGTTCCGTCTTTTTTGTCTTGTTCTTGCGAAACGACATTCCATTCAGCATCATGTACTGTCCATTCATCCAGATAGGAGTAATTTCCATCTTGATTGAAAGTGTAACTTCGAGTACCTTCCATCGTATTTGTAACATAGGAAAAACTCCAGGTTCCCCACAACAATTCGTCAGCCACAAGACTTGGCGTAGATTTTTCCGTGTTTGTTTCCGTGTTTGTTTCAATATTATGGGAAGTGTCATTGTCCTCTTTCTCACATGTTAAGAACAACAAGCAAATCAATAGAAAACAGATATTTTTTTTCATGACGCGTATTTTTTGATTCCTGCTGCAAAGATATGAGAAATTTTTAATATAATCAAATTATTGGTTTACAAATTACGGGTTTATTTCATCCAGATACCATTCGCTTTTCCGTTAATAAGTTTGTTGAACTGAATTCGGTTGACGATGAGGCTTGGGATGTTCACCAGACACATCACTATCATAAACCAGATGATGCTGTGCGTGAATCGTGTTGTCAGGTAAGCCAATGGAATAAAGAGAATGGCTGCCACTGTGGTAAAGATGAGTTGCAGTCTCAGTTTCCCTATACCATTAATAAAATAACTGTAACGCATACTATATATCAGTATGAAAATATATGTTGCCATCACAATGCTCATGCGGATATCAATAGTTATGCTGTCTCCAATCCAGATAGAATAGACCCATGGCGAAACGAACACCATTACAAACATGCAAACAATGAGGCCGATAATCATCAGTCTCAGTTTTCGGGTGGCGTTACGTATCCATTGTATGTCGCCTCGTTCGTAAGCATCGGTAGTGGCATTCCAGAACGGCATGCAGATAACGGTGAACGCAACAAGCATAATACTGAAATAGCGATAGGTAATCTGATATGGTGTGACAAGGGCTGGTGTAAATAGATTGGATATCAGAAGATTGGAGGTCATAAACAGTATGACACCCGAAATCTGCATAATAAAGAATTGTACCCCCATATTGATAACAGCACGGGCTTCCTTGAAATTGATGAGTTTGAAAGACGGGCGCAGGTGTGGGTATTTATAGAAAAAGGTGTAGGGGTAGGCAAGCATGTAGACGAGTAGGGGCGCTGCTGTATTCACCAGTGCAATCAGCATCATGGAATGACTTCCTGAATAGAGTACGATATAGGTGCCGATAAGTGCCAGCGTCTGTCCTAACGCTATTAGTAGGTTGCTGACAGCAGGCAGTTGCATGCCCATGTAGAAATTGCCAATCAACTTGAAGATAAATGATGTGCATACCAGTGTTACCGTTACCATTAGCACTTGGTCCAGCAGATCAACTTTCGATGGATCAGCATTGAAAACCATGTAGGGGTCGCTAATAGCAATCAGTAATAACAGAATGAGCAGGACAGGGATGATGATACAGGTTAGCATGGCAAAGGTCGAAGAGATGAGTGAACGGGTACGTTCATGCTCTCCGTGCGCCATATATTCCGCTATCTTGTTCCTAAGACCGTTGCCCAGTCCGATATCCATATTGTCTATCCATAGCAACAGACTGCTAATGGTCAGCCAAATGCCATTCTTATACTCTCCTAAACAATTGAGCGTGGCGGGTACCAGAAGTAGTACGATGAGTGCTGACCACCCCTTGATGAGAAAGGAAGCGAAAATATTCTTCTGTAACAAAGAAGAACGATGGCTGCTGACAATTTTTTCGTTACTCATTCCATAGCAAAGTCTAAGAGTTCCCAAACGAATAGTATGAAGTAGATTTTCACAATGGCTATAAAACATACAGCAATCTTGCCGTAATATTGGGGACGAAATGTGTAACAGACATAAGGAAATAGTGCCAGCTCAACAATACCGATTAGCTCTTGAAATCGTCCTGCAACAACGGAAATTGAGGAAAAGGCGAAGTAAAAAAACATCGAATAGGCTGTTATCTTGAGGAGAAGTGGTAGTGCTGGGCATTTCTCCAATATGG
Source organism: uncultured Prevotella sp. (assembly GCA_947169185.1). Lineage (GTDB taxonomy): Bacteria > Bacteroidota > Bacteroidia > Bacteroidales > Bacteroidaceae > Prevotella. Next base: position 23,226 of record CAMVOS010000018.1, on the reverse strand, counting down.
TATCATAAAAATACAGTGAATAGAGAATGATAGCGTATTGAATCCATAACTGTACATTCTTTAGATTAAACTCCTGGAAGAATCCTCTTTCTGTCAGAGATTTATACATGTCGATTTTGTCTTGGATGTATGGTATTGGAAGTGCAGAGATAAAATCGAGGCGAAGCAGAAACAGTATGGCACCTATTGGCATTATCATTATCAGTGCATATTTCCATATCTTCGACAGATTGTTGCTGAAAAATAAAAAGGGATAAAATACTAATGACGAATAGTGGAAGACATTCGCAATCAGGAAGTAGACGACAGCCCTTTTCTTGTTGCCTTCCGATAATGGCTTGATGGCTAATAGCAACATGGCTGAAGCGATGCCGGCCCTAATTTGGATGAAGTCATGAAGAATGAAATAATTACTGAAATAGATAACTAAAGGCAGAAAAAACCAGGGCGAGAGTTGCCTGAGGGCATAAAACTTGATAGTAATGCCCAAAATAGCATATATCAGGAACAGATAGTGGACGTCGTCAGTAAACCCCTTGACTATCTCTGAAAAAAACAAGAAAGAGGGCTCTACCAGTAGTTTCGGATTGTTTTCATGGCTTTTGAAAATCTCTTCATAGGATTCTGAATCAGGGTCTACACCTATTGTTCTGAAAGCACAGAAGAGTATTAAAATGATGCATAGTCCCCAATATACATATTTATTATAGTCTCCAAGATATTCTTCAAGGAATATCAGAGAGACAATAATAATAAATAGCAACAGGAAGATATATATCATTATTTACGCAATATGTATAATGAGGTACCGGCAAAAGTAAGCAATAACATGAAAGCTACGAAAATCATGCGCTTGGGTTCCGATGGTTTGATAGGCACTGATGCGCCTTTGATGACGGTAAATGCAGGGGTGCGCTCCTGTACTTTTGCTTTGGCAGCCTGCAACTGTGTGTTGAGAGTGGTATAGGCATTAAACCTTAACTGAAGGTCGTTCTCCATATCTTCCAGTTTCAATTCGATACTTTTTAATGCAACCTTCGAGTTCGCATCAGCCATACTGCCGTATCGTTGACGCACTTTCTCATAATCTTGTTTAGCATCCAATGTCAACTTCAGATAATATTCATAATCAGTGCGGGCTTTACTCGTGCGGTATTCTGTAATAAAATCTTGAAGTCGTGTTTTGACAGAATCACCGATGGTCTTACAGATTAATGCATCCTGGTCCTTGACGCTAATACTGATAACAGCGGTCTTTTTGTCGAAATTGATTTTGATCTTATCCCTAATACTACCTGCGATATCATCCTCATCCTTTGGGAGATTATAAGGGTCGATAATACTCGTTTTACCTTTTTCTTCTTTTTTGAAGAGATTCTTGACCCAGTCAATGGGAACTGTCCAAATAACAGGCTTCTGATATTTTTTCAAATAATCATGATATGTTGTCTTGATGCTTCCGTCCTTGCTTTTTACTTGAACATTGAAGAGACTGGTTACAAACCCGTTGTCTTCCATCAGGTCAGGATAGAGCAGAGGCGTGATGGCGTCGTTACTCTGCAGATTGTCCAAATCAAATCCAAAAGAAGATGCCAGTGAACCCAGCGTACTGGACATGGACGTACCTCCTAATTCTGGTGCTAACTTGATGTCGGTGGTATAGTAACGGGGGAAGCCTATGATATATATATACGAAACGACAAAGGCGATGGGCAGTGTCTTCGCAAATAACATCTTCTTAGCCCATAACTTTTTAGCTATATCAATGATGTCAATGACTTTCAGTTCTTTTTTTTCTTCCATAATCCTACTTGTTTACTTCGGGATATTTTAAGATTTTACATTGTTCATAAATTCATCAAGTTCGTTCTGCCCAAACTTCCAGCCTGAGATTATCCCGTTGTTGGAATTAGTTGAAGTTGCCTTGATGATATGCTCTTGTTATGACGTAAGAAGGCTCGTAGTATGCCGAGCAATTGTAATCATCGAGTTTTTCACATATAGGAGAGTGATAGACGCGTATGATACCATCAGCAACACCTTCAGTGCTTAATAGCGTCGATTGGATGAGACGGGCATAGACCTTTCCCATCTGTATAGCTGTAGGAGGTGTGGGGGTAAGTTCCTTGTCAACGTTAAGCACATCTTTGGTCCCGTTCTCCAAATGATAATCAGCTATCCACCGGTCTGCAACGTCATCGGGATTTTCGCTATGAAGAACATCTGCAAGTGAAAGATTCCTTAGAATTTCCTCCTTGCTGATATGGTCGACAACATACGCATTGGGCTGTTTGATGCGGCGAGCCGTACGCTCAATCATATAGCAGACGAATTTGAGATCATCGAACGTAATCTCTCTATCTGGGAAATAGATGTTGCGCATGTGATATAAAGTGCTCTTTTCTGCCATAATCTACTTGTTTACTTCGTCAAGTTAGCAATGGTGGCAATCATGGTGGCAATAGAGGCTGTGCTTGAGCCGATAGTCAGCCACTCAGCAAGACCCATAGCGCGACGCTGGCGCTTGGTGGGTACTACAATCTGACAACCAGGACGGGGCTTGTGCTTACGGTCGGCACGGGCCACCATACCGTTCATGTATATGATGACGGTCATAGACTTCTTACCTGTGGAGGTGGTGCCACCGGCCAGATTGATATAGTAGTCGGTACCCTTACCTTCTTTATAATATACGGTATTGGGGTAGAGTACCTCACCATTGATCTTGACGGTACCATCGTAACGAGGAACGACAATGCGGTCGCCTTCACGCAGGATGGGGTCATCGTCGGTACCAGGATGCTTCAGGGCTTTCTCCAATTCGATACCTACAGGATAGGTGGCGTTGGTAAGCAGTTTCCTGACATCGATAGAGTCCTTACCTGAGTTGCGCTGTGCGGTACGGAGTACAGTCTCCATCATGTCGCGCTCCTCCTGAGTCATCTGGCGCAGCAGCTTGGTGCCTTCTGCATAGGCGCGATTGGTTAGACCACCAGCCTGCTTGATGATATCGCTCAGACGCTGGCCCTTACTGGAGAGAGCATAGCTGCCTTCGAACTGTACCTCGCCCTCGATACTGATGTTCTGCTGTTCGTAATAATCGGGCGAACGACGTACATAAACCTCGTCGAACGGCTGTAGCGTGAAGTCTGACTGGTCGGCAATCGTGAAGTCAGGATTGAGCTTGAAACTGAAGTTCTGGGCTATCTGTTCGCCAGCTTCCGTAGAGTTGGGGTTGGCAATGCGGCGTGCTACGTCAACCTTTGCCAGCGAAGCAGCCTCCGTAGGACCACCAGCCTGGATAATCAGGTCTTCGATAGTTTCGTTTTCTGCATAGCGGTAGACACCAGGATAGGCCACCTCACCATTGATAGTTACGGTCTTCTTCTCGTTGCGCTCCTGACGACTGGCAATGTAAATGACATCTTCGTTACGCAGGGGCACATCAGGTACAGTGCCTTCCAGAATACCACGGATGTCTAAGCTGAGCATCTCAAGTGAACGGTCAGCCTTTACACGATGCATCACGGCATGCTGGGAGATAGCTTCCTCGGTGATACCAGCAGCGGCTTCTACGAGCGCTTTGACGGTATTGATCTCGCCACCAACCTGATACATACCAGGACGGAATACGGCACCACGGATCTCTACCATATTCTGATAACGGTTCAGGGTGGAGTCGACGCTCACGCTATCCTCGTCCATCAGCTTAAACGAACTCATGTCGAATTCGCCAATACTGAAAACGGAATAACCAGCACCTGCCTTACGATTGACGCGGATGGCCTTGGTATAGGCGTCGCCAGTAAAGCCGCCTGCATAGCGGAGTAGGGTAGCGGCACTCTCCGTCTTCTTCATCTCATAGAACATGGGGCGCTTCACCTTACCCGTGATATTTACCAGGGCTTCGTAGGGACTGACGGTAATGACGTCATTGTCTTGCAAACGTACGTCGCCACTCAACTTGCCATTCAGTAGGAAGTCGTAGACGTCGACATTCGACAGCAACTTGCCCTTACGGTATACCTTGACGTTACGAAGCGTACCAATGTCGTTAGGACCTCCAGCCATATAAAGGGCATTGTAGACGGTGGCAAAGGCGGACATGGTATATGTACCAGGCACCTTGACCTCACCCATCACGCTGACGGTAATGGTGCGTGTCTGACCCAAAGTCAACTCAATACTTGAACCCTGATAGCGTGGACCCAGTACGCGCTTGAGCTTAGCTTTGGCTTGAGTGACGCTGAGGCCACCCAACTTGATGACACCAATGCCTTCGATGGTAATGGTACCATCGGGCGAAATGGTCTCTGTGACGCTCTCTTGTGATGCGCCCCAGATATCGACGTTCACGGCATCGCCAGGACCAAGGACATAGCTCTGTGGCGTGGCGAGATTCATAGAACTCTCGAAGGTCAGGTTCTTGTTGTTGAAAACATCGTGACCGAATATCTTGCGCCTGCCGGACTTCTTCTCCGAATAGTACTTGAGCGAATCGGGCATCATGAAATCGATGGCTTCATCCATCTCAACATAGTCCCTGTCTTGGTCGTTATACGTATGGCGCTGAATCTGGTTCGACTTCTTGCCGTCCTTCAGACGGAATTGCGAAGCATTCTGCCTGTCCTTCCTGATCTGATCCTCACGTAAGTCGCCATTGGCTTCACGCATACGGGTCTTTGCTCCCTTTGAACCGGCTGTGATGTCTTCAGCACCTAAAGCTCCATTCTGTATCTGTTTCTGGTATTTCTTCTGAATGCGGCGCAATTGGTCAATGGTAACGCCACGTTGCATCAATTGTGTGACTATTTGTTGGCGTGACACGCCCTTGGCATTCTGCTCAATGACATAGTCCATAATCTGATTGTCGGTCATACCCGACTGGGCCCAACCTATTGTGGCAGCAAAAGCCAAACAGGCTATGACAGTTGATATTCGTTTCATATGTTCGCGTACATTTATTTATATAGTAAAACACGCCAAGGCGCAAAATATTGTGCAAAAGTACTACTTTTTTAGCAAAAACTGGTCATTCATGGAAAAATTTTCACTTTTCGTTTTCCATTTTTCATTTTTATTTGTATCTTTGCATTCGCTAAGTGCAAAATCATGCTTGGGGTTGACTGGATTTGACAGCAAGATGAGATGGTACGTAAGCATGCGGAGTGACGACTGTGGACTCCTAAATCACGTCGGTCAGAAAATTAATTGGCGAAAACAACTACGCTCTCGCTGCCTAATCGAAGTACAGTAGATTACTGGCTTTATTCTCTTACAAGGTGAGAGAACGAGACATCGCTCCAAGGATGTTGTTCCGAATCTGAGGGTCAAGCGGTGCAGGTAAATCGGAAATAGTCTGTTGGGCGCTCCGACTGTCAGATGAAATTTTAGGAGATAAGGGTGCAATTGGTGGTCCGGGTCTTGTTGCATCACGAAAATAAAGGCCGGAATAAGCATGTAGAAAGCGTATGGTTTCCTTGTTTGGACGAGGGTTCGATTCCCTCCAGCTCCACATTTTAATTAACTAAAAACAATGGCAAAACAATTAACTTCCAAAGTCAGTTGGGTCGGCAAAGTCGATTGGGAACTGACACATTTTCATGGTGACGAACTATCGACCTTCCGTGGTTCCAGTTATAATTCCTATCTTGTCCGTGACCAGAAGGTGGCACTTATTGATACCGTCTGGCAACCTTACGACAAGGAGTTCGTGAGTCGGCTGAAGCAGGAAATCGACTTGCAGCAGATAGACTATATCGTCATGAATCACAACGAGATAGACCATAGTGGTGCGCTACCGGAATTGATGCGCGAAATTCCCAACGTGCCTATCTATTGCACAAAGAAAGGTGAGGCTATCATTCGTGGTCACTACCATCAGGACTGGAACTTCGTGAATGTCAAGACGGGTGATACCTTGTCGCTAGGCGAAGGTACGCTAACCTTTGTCGAGATGACAATGATGCATTGGCCAGACTCAATGCTGACATATTTTGACGGTGATGGCGGTATTATGTTCTCAAACGATGCCTTCGGACAGCATTTTGCTACGGAGTCGCTATACAACGACCGTGTTGTTGAGGCCGACTTGATGTATGAAGCCGAAAAGTACTATGCCAACATCCTGAATCCGTTCAGTGCGATGGTGGCTAAGAAGATTCCGCAGATCGAGGCTATGAATCTGCCTCTGACACTGATTTGCCCGAGTCATGGTGTCATCTGGAAGGATAATCCCGCTCAGATTATCGAGAAATACAAGCAGTGGGCCGATGCCTATCAGGAGGATCAGATTACCATCGTCTACGATACGATGTGGCAGTCGACACGCAAGATGGCTGAGGCCATTGCTGATGGAATCCGTGAGGCCGTTCCTGAGACTACGGTGGTCATCATGAACATCAACCGTGACGACAAGAACGACGCTCTCACAGAGATGTGGCGTTCGAAGGCTGTTCTCGTCGGTTCGCCCACCATCAATAATGGTCACTCGTTTGCCATTGCCGGACTGCTCGAGATGGCCAGTGGCTTGAAGTTCAAGAATAAGAAGGCTGCTGCCTTTGGCTCGTACGGTTGGGGCGGTGGCGCTGTCAAACAGATTAGTGCCAAACTGGAAGAGGCTGGTTTTGCTCTAGTCAACGAAGGTCTGCAGAAGCTGTGGGTACCCGATGAGCCTACATTGGCTGAATGTGTGGAGTACGGACGTCAATTCGCCCAGGAAATTGCGAAGTAGAATAGACTCGACATTTCGAAACATCGAAAAAACATAAGAATACGATGAAAACATTTGGACATTTCGACGACCAGCATCGCGAGTACGTCATCACTGACCCCGCAACTCCGTTTCCTTGGATCAACTACTTAGGCAATGAGGACTTCTTCGGTCTCATATCTAATACCGCTGGAGGTTACGACTTTTATAAGGATGCCAAGTTCCGCCGTATCACCCGCTACCGTTACAACGGTGTTCCTATGGATGCAGGTGGGCGATACTTCTATATAAGAGAGGAGAGAGGAGAGAGGAGAGAGGAGAGTGTCATCTGGTCGCCAGGATGGAAACCCTGCAAGACACCACTCGACAGCTATGAGTGCCGTCATGGCATGAACTACACCCGCATTACGGGTAGTAAGAACGGTGTAGAGGCCTCTGTACTCTTCTTCGTACCTCTGAAGACATGGGCTGAGGTGCAGAAGCTGACGTTGAAGAATACCACTAACGAGGTGAAGACGTTAAAGCTGTTCTCGTTCACCGAGTGGTGTCTGTGGAATGCCGCTACCGATATGGAGAACTTCCAGCGTAACTGGTCGACAGGCGAAGTTGAAATCGAAGGTTTCTCACCTCTCACCTCTCACCTCTCACCTCTTGTTATTTACCACAAGACAGAATACAAGGAGCGCCGCAACCACTATGCCTACTATGCGCTGACCAACGCCAAGGCTGATGGCTACGACACCGATCGTGAGTCGTTCATCGGACTGTATAATGACTTCTCGAATCCTCAGTGCGTGATGGCTGGCAAGCCCGCCAACTCATTGGCTCATGGTTGGAGCCCCATTGCTTCGCACTATATAGAGGTGACGCTGCAGCCTGGCGAGCAGAAAGACTTCATCTTCGTGCTAGGTTACGTAGAGAACGAGCAGGAGGAGAAGTTCTCCACAGAGGATATCGAGCGCAAACGCAATGGAGAGCTTATCAGTTCACAGGACTCAGACGTGACGCTCGTCAACAAGGAAAAGGCACACGCCGTCATCGAGCGCTTTGCTACCGTCGAAGCTGTCGATGCAGCCTTTGCAGAGCTGAACCAGATGTGGGACGAGCTGCTGTCGAAGTTCACCGTGACGAGTGCCGATGAGCGCATGAACCGCATGGTCAACATCTGGAACCAGTATCAGTGTATGATTACGTTCTGCTTCTCACGTTCAGCATCGTTCTTCGAGAGTGGCGTAGGACGTGGCATGGGCTTCCGCGATTCGAACCAGGACCTCGTAGGTTTCGTGCACCAGATTCCAAGTCGTGCCCGTCAGCGTATCATCGATATTGCTTCCACCCAGTTCCCCGATGGTGGCTGCTATCACCAGTACCAGCCACTCACCAAGCGTGGCAATAACGACATCGGTGGTGGTTTCAACGATGACCCTTGCTGGCTCATCTTTGGTACAGTGGCCTATATCAAGGAGACGGGCGACTTCTCTATCCTCGACGAGATGGTACCATGGGACAACGAACCTGGTACAGAGGTACCATTGTTCGAACACCTGCGCATCTCGTTTAACCATGTCGTTGAGAACCTCGGTCCTCACATGCTGCCGTTGATTGGCCGTGCCGACTGGAACGACTGTCTGAACCTGAACTGCTTCTCATGGGATCCTAATGAATCATTCCAGACCACTGAGAACAATAGCGTGGGTTCGAAGGCTGAATCGCTGATGATTGCCGGTCTCTTCGTATTGACTGGCAAGCAGTATGTGGAACTTTGCGAAGTCCTTGCAGCTAATCATAATTCTCAATTCTCAAATCTCAATTCTCAATTCTCTGATGAGGCCCAGCGCGCCCAGAAGTGCATCGATGCGATGGTAGACGCTGTCAAGAAGCATGGCTGGGATGGTGAGTGGTATCTGCGCGCCTATGACTTCTATGGCAACAAGATTGGTTCTAAGGAGTGTGAGGAAGGCAAGATCTTCATCGAGTCGCAGGGCTTCTGCACCATGGCCGGTATCGGTCTTGAGGACGGTATGGTCGACAAGGCCCTCGATAGCTGTAAGAAGTATCTGGACTGCGAGCACGGCATGGTGCTCAACAATCCCGCCTTTACCCGCTACTATGTCGAGATGGGCGAAATCTCCAGCTATCCCGCAGGCTACAAGGAGAATGCTGGTATCTTCTGCCATAACAATCCTTGGGTCATCATTGGCGAGACTGTGGCCCGTCGTGGTAACGATGCTTGGGATCACTACACCAAGATCTGTCCCGCATGGATCAAGGACCAGCAGTTGCACAAGGTCGAGCCCTACGTCTACTGTCAGATGGTAGCTGGCAAGGATGCTGCCAAGCCTGGCGAGGGTAAGAACTCGTGGCTGACGGGTACTGCTGCTTGGAACTGGATTACTATCACACAGTATATCCTAGGCATCAAGCCTACCTACGACGGTATCGAGATTGATCCCTGTATCCCCTCAACGCTGAAGGAGTATACCGTACATCGTGTGTTGCGCGATGCTTCGTTCGACATCACGATTAAGAACCCCAACGGCAAACAGGCAGGTGTAAGCCAGATAGTGCTCGATGGCTCACCCATTGAGGGTACCGTCATCACCGCCACCCCCGGTCACCACGTTGTAGAAGTAATGATGTAATGTTATGGCTAAACTAAGTGAAAAAATAGGTTATGCGTTAGGAGATGCCGCTGCTGGCGGCATCACATGGAAGGTCATGTCCATTGCCTTTCCGCTGTTCTTTACCAACATCTTCGGACTGACGGTGGCCGATACAGCTACGCTGATGCTCATTGCCCGTATGTTCGACGTGGTTACCGACCCCATGATGGGCACGCTGGCCGACCGTACTCAGTCGCGCTGGGGCACCTACCGTCCGTGGCTCATCTATGGTGCCATTCCCTTCGGACTTATCTTCGCGCTGTTGCTCTATACACCCGAATTCGGACCTGTAGGCAAGCGCATCTGGGCCTACTCGTTCTATCTGCTCATGATGGTGGTCTATACCGCTGTCAACGTGCCTTACGGTTCGCTGCTGGGCGTTATGACGACCGACGACAATGAGAAGAACCAGTTCTCCTCGTTCCGTATGGTAGGCGCCTACGCCATGGGTTTCGTTACCCTGCTGTCGTTCCCCTATCTGCAGAAGATGGTAGGTGGCACGGAGCAACATCAGTATGCCGTCCTCGGCGCCTTCTTCGGCATCATCGCTGCCGCTGGAACGTTGGCTTGCGGACTGCTCACCAAGGAGCGCCTGAAGCCCGTGCGTGCCGAGAAGTTCTCGTTCAAGCCCTTTGCCGACCTGTTCCGCAACCGTCCTTGGATCATCCTCACGCTCATTGGCGTCTGCATGAACTTCTTCAACGGTTTCCGCTATGCTGTGGCAGGCTACATGTTCGAGTACTGTATGCATGGTGACGTCACGGTCAGCGGACTCATCATCAACTACACCGTGTTCATGACCTTTGGCGAGGCCACGTGCATGGTCTTCGGTGGTGTATCGCCCGTATTCACCAAGTGGGTGGGTTCCAAGCGCAAGGCATTCCTCTGGGCTGGCGTCATCTGCTTTGTCACGTCGGTGCTCTACTTCTTCATCCCCATGGATCCCGCCTACATCTGGATGATGGTTGCCGTGGTCATCCTGACCTCTATCGGTATCGGCATCTATTCGCCCCTGCTGTGGTCTATGTATGCTGACGTATCCGACTATGCCACCGAGAAGAACGGCACCTCGTCAACGGGTCTTATCTTCTCCAGTGGTACGATGGCCATGAAGTTTGGTACCGCTATCTCGGGCTCTCTGGTAGCTCTGTTGCTGGGTATCGCAGGCTTCATCTCGGGTACCGATGCTACAGGTCAGACCGTCATCACCATCACCAACGAGTCGGCTGTCCAGAACATGATCTGGGCCCTGTTCTCCATCTTCCCGGCTATCATAGCCCTCATCATGATGGGACTGTTGTACATCTATCCGATAAAGAAGTAAAAACAATAAAATCCTCGGGCCATTTGAACCCGAGGATTTTTCTTACCTCTCACCTCTAATGAAGCGGCAGCGTCTTGCTCGATACATGCTTCAGCTTGCCGTTCTTCCATTTAAACGTATCGATATACGCGTTCTGATAGTCGCGGGCATGGCTGGTAATGGTTTTCGTCTTTCTATCGATGTCTGGCTCTTGAATCCCGTCGAATTCCTCTACGGGGTAGAACTGGCGCGTATACGAGTTCCATACGTAGGCCTTGTACAGCGTGTTGCCGTTGGGCTGCATACCGACATATATCATCACGTCGGGCACACCGTCGAAGTTGATGTCCTCGTTGCTTACCCATTCCCAATTCTTCGTCAGCAGGTCTTTGCTGATAGCACCGCTCAGGTCTTCCTTCACCGTAAACATCTTCTTGCCCTTGGCCATGAAGTCCACCTCAATCTTGTCCAGCCACTCGCTGTTAGGGTCTTCCGAGTTGTACACGCGTACCTTCGTCTGCCACTCTATGCGGGTGGGAGCCGAGAGCACTTTCGGAGCACCTGGGTACCACGAAGGCAGTTCCCTCATCTCCTCGAAGTTCGACAGCTGCAGCACCTTGCCCGTTGTAGGATTCTTCCATGAGGCACGACGCATCTGGAAGTCACCCTCCACCTCGACGTATGTCACATACAGTATGCCCGTCCGTTCGCCGTCAGGCTGATACTCCGTAAAGCGGCTGACTATCTCGTCCTCGTCCTTCGAGACGATTTGTTTCTCAGGATACCAACCCTCTACAATCAGGATGGGCGCAGGGTTTTTGGCCTTCGGATAGTACAGATAGCCTGCCGTCATCCATTGGTCGTCCTGATTTTGTGTCGTCTGGAACATCACCTCTACGGGAATCTTGCCGTTCATCAGGGCCTTAAATCCACGATTTTCGTAGTGTTGTTCTCTGACCTCTGGTCTGAGTGTGGCGTTGCAATGAGCCCACGCCATTGTAGCGCTTGCCATCAGCATCAGCGAAAGAATAGTTGTCTTCATTGTCTGCTTCATTGTGTATAGTTTTAATTTGTGATTGATTTTTCCGTGCGAAGGTACATCACGAAACGGGCGCCGGTGGTGCAGGTGGTGTCGAGCGTGATGTCACCGTTCATATGGCGTACCAGCGAACGGGCAATAAAGAGACCAATGCCGGTACCGTCGGAATAGTCGTCAAGTTGCACGAACTCGTCGAAAATATGTTCGGCTTGTTCGGGGGGAATGCCGATACCTGTGTCGTCGACGACAAAGGTGACTTGCTGCTGTGTGCTGCTGACACTTAGCGTGACGCGGGCTTTCGGGTGGTCGGTATGATGGCTCTTGAATGCCAGGGGGTGGGTGAACTTGATGGCGTTGTCGAGCAACAAGGCCAGCGCCTTGACGGCAGATTTCTGGTTGGTCGTGAAGGTCTGCGACACGGCTTCGGACGATACCTCCAACAGGAAATCAAGGTGGGCGGCATTTTTAATGCCACTCTGGTTGACGGCCAATGTAGCTATTTCTGCCGGACTTGTGGTGTCGTCGCACGCAATGTTGGCATGGCTGTTTACCATGCTTAGGTCGAGCATCTTGTCGACAAGCTTGGTGATGCGATCGCTGTTTTCGACAATCTTCTGGCTGATGTCCTTTAACTCGTTGGCATTAATCTTGATGTCAGGACTGGCCAGCACCTGACTGAAGCCGGAGAGCACGTTGAGTGGTGTGCGCACTTCGTGGGATATCTGCTGGATGAACTTGGTCTTCATACGTGATGACTCCTCGGCACGCTCGTTGGCAATGATGAGCTGCTGGTTGGTGGCATTAAGCTTGCGGAAGGCTTTGCGACGCTGAATCATGTAGATGTGCAGGAAGATGATAATGACGATAGTGAAGACGGCAACGCCCCACAGACGCTGTTGTGACAGCTTGGCACGCTGCTCGGCAATCTGGCGCTCCTTGCCCTCGGTATTGTAGACGGTAGCCAGCAGGTCGGCATCGCTAATCTTTTGGCGGACGAGAGCGGTATCGTAGTAGTCGGCCACCTTGGTGGCAATGAACAGCGCCGAATCACGATTTCCTGCCAACAAATTGGCACGGTATTTGGGAATCAGATAGCGACCGATGTTGTCAAGGTCGGCCTTGTAGCCACTCTGTTTCAGGTAACGGTCGAGCTGTTGGTAGTTGCGGGCTGCTTCGGCATAGCGGTGGGTCTGCATCAGGTATTCGTTGCTGTAGATGATGCTACCCAGCTGCTTGGCCGTCTGTGTTGACTGATAGGCGGCAAAGGCACGCTCAGCATCGTCGGCCCGTCCCTGGCCATGTGCTAGGAGCGCTTTGCTGTAGTTGATTTCTGCCTTCATCTCGTCGACATAGACGGAATCGCATTGTGGATGGTTGAGGGCCATCTGGAACAGGGAGTCTTGTCGTTCGATCCAGGGAATGGCATCGTTGTATCGACCGATATGTATGAGTGCCTTGGCTATGGCATTCATGTTTTTCTGGCATTCACGCAAATCCAAAGGGGTATTATTGGTGGTTAGACGCTGACGCATAGCCTGTAAAGACTTCTCAAAGTTCTTGGTGGCTTCGTCGGCCTGCTCCAGATAGAGCTGGCTCTCGCCAATCATCTGGGCGATATCATGATGGTCGACAAAAGAATCGTAGCCAGCAGCCTTCAGTTTGCGGTCGGCATTATAGGCTTCGCGTAGCGCACGGTCGTAGCGACGCATGTCGCACAGCAGTCGCACATAGTCTTTACAGGAGTATATGTACGATTCAAGGTTGGCTTGTGTCTTCAGCTCGTTTACATCGATTTTTGCCAGCTGGTAATACAGGTGCAACGCTGTGCGGTGCTTGCCCATCAGATTATAGGCAATGGTTTTATAGAATATGGCTCGTACCGGTGGTAGCTCGCCAATGCGCTCGAAGCTGTCGGTAACCTCGATGAGTCGTGGGAAGTCGCGCCGGTCGCCAATGTCCGACACGATGGAGTCGGCTTTGTTATAGCCGTTATCAGTAGTAGAAGGGCCTTTCTGATTAAAACAACTGGTCACAACAACCATTGCCATCAATATGAAAAGACTCCTTGCTATATTGCTCATTTTTATCATTCTAATCTTTGATGATTTCATAAAGTATTGTAAAACTCGATGCAAAATTAGCCATTTTTTCTCAAATATTCTTATCTTTGCATAAAAAAAGAAAGATGAAAAATGTGATTGTTCTATTGTATGCCGTCGTTTTCGCCTTGTCAGCTGGCGCCCAGACGGGGCTGAAGAAGGTCTACGACGAGACTGTTAACCCATTGGAGCAGATAGACCAGGCTGTGGCGAAAGCCAAGTCTGCCGACAAGTTCGTCATCTGTCAGGTCGGTGGCAACTGGTGCCCGTGGTGCCTGAAGTTTGCCGACTTCATCACCCACGACGCCACGATTAGTAAGGTCATCGACGAGAACTTCGAGTATATCCACGTGAACTACAATCCCCGAAAGTCTGGCGGTGAGGCGCAACAGCAACAGGCAGCAGCCCTGATGAAGCGCTTGAACAACTGTGGCCGTTTCGGATTCCCCGTATTCGTTGTCCTCGACCAAGAAGGCCATGTCATTCATATTCAAGACTCGAGTTTTCTTGAAGAGGGGAAAGGCTACAGCCATGACAAGGTGCTGCGATTCTTTAAGAATTGGACTCCCAAAGTCGTAAAGAATTGATACACACAATTCCGCCGCCGATGTAGCGTACACGGCGGCGGATTGTTTTATACCGAAATGTCATCTGTCATTTGTCATCTGTCATCTGTCACTTTTTCTTGTCGACAACCTGAAAACAGTCCTTGTCCAACTTTGTAATCAGATTTCGTCTGACCCATTGGCTTATCATGTTGCCCGTTCCTTTTTCTTCCATTCCGTTTTGCAGGCGGGCAACGACAACAGCGCTATAGTTGAAGCGACCTTGGTCATCTTTTTGGATTTGATCCAACAGGTTTGCCGGTCCACGGCTCGATGTCTTCACCTGACTGTCGGCATGGCGAATCATGTCGCCAAAGAAGTGAAGCTTCAACCATAAATCGTAGTGCAGCGAGAAACGGCAGAAACCCTCGATGGATTTCTCCCATTTTCGGCCGTTAGCTGCGTAAATTAACATACCCTTACGGAAAGTTGCAGCCAACGCACGACGGCCTAAGTTGTTGAGCACTTCATCGCCCGACTTTACCACGAAGTCGTCGAGTTCAGCCTTCAGACGCTCTGTCATGCGACGGGCCTGCGGACAATTGACCTCCCCGTGAGTCTGACGCAGATTGTCGATGAAGGGCTTCAACCGTGCGTCGTACTTCTCGTCATACTTGCCATGCTTGGGTATGGGAGCTCCCAAGCCACGGTCAGGTACGGTGGCCAGCGACAGTCGGCTGATGGGGCCGTCGGTCATGGCATTCTTGAAATAGTAGACCGCCTTGCCCGGCGTGGTCGATGCATTCCAGTTGATGCTGAGCGGACCTTGATACGTAACGCTCTGACTGCCAACACGCTCCTGTCCGAAAGGATTGTCCTCGTCGTCAGCCATCTTCAGGTAGGTGAACGGGCAGTTGGGGCCCGGCTTCCAACCCTCAACGGCAAACCATTGGTCGAACTCGATCATTCGGGTATGAATGATATTCCCCTGCGAGTCGGACATCAACTCGGCCAAGCGTGCCTTGGTAATGTCGCAGGCCACACTCTTCACGGCTACGTTGGGACGCTCAGGCTTGTCTTCGTTCTGGTTCTTACGGTTGCACTGATCTTTGTACTTTTCCAAAATCACGCGGTTAGGTCCGTCCTGTGTCTTCTGAGGAGTCTCCAGATGTTTCAGCATGTGCTTGGTGCTCGAGTCCTTGCCACCGCCCGTACCGGCCATAATCAGACAGTTCTGGCGGGCTTCACGGACAGTATCGTCGATGTAGACGAACTTGGCATCGCAGTACATACCCAGTGGCGGGAACATGGCTTGGGCGCCAGTCTCTTTCGTCTCCTCAGGTACGGGGCCTATTGTCGTCTTGACGAAACGAGGTGTGGCACTCTTCGACAACTGAGGCGGCACTGGGCTACTGTAGATTTCACTTAACGATGCTGTGTCGCCATAGATAATCGCAGGTGTCTCAGCTTCTGGAGCATCACTGGAGGCAGCCGTCTTTGCCGGACTAATCTTTCGGCTGGCAGCAAACACACGACGCTGGAACTGGGTCAACTTCTGGCTGTCGTCGGTGTACTTGGCATAGAAGTCGGTCACCAGCTGCTGGCACTCCTTCTCCTTGAAGTACGTCGGTGTCATTTCCTGTATGACGCCCAAGAATTCCGGCTTAGTCAAAAGCTGGGTAGCACCTACCGACAGGATAGACTTGACGGCGTTGTGTCGGCCACCCTCCTCGTTCAGGTCTTTTACGGTGAGCCCAGCCTCCTTCAGACACTCATTGACGATGAAGCGGATACGGTCGTCGGCAGCCACCACTTCCGTCGTTGCTGTCTGCACTTGAGCCGTTGGAGCTGGCGTTGCTGTCTCAGGCTTCTTCAACGGACGACCATCCACATCCAGTCCACGCATCAGGAAAGCCTCGCGACGCTCATCTATCTCCTCGTCAGAGAGAGGCTGTAGCCAACTATCCGAGCGATAGACCTCGTCGCCAGTCATCAGGATGAGACGCTCTGGAGTAAAGCACTGCGGGTCAGGTTCTACGTTGAGGTCGTCGCCCAAGTCGCTGCAGAACATGCGTTGACTCTCTTCAATGGTCTTACCTTTCGGCATCCGGATCCAGATGTGGCATTTGGGCTTTCGCGTGCTGTATTCAATGTAGAGCACGCTATCCTTCCACTCGCTCATCTCGTCCTGATTCAGAGCCAAGGCACGCTCAATGGCCAGCGGAGCCTTTACTGGGTCGTCTTCATCAACACATGTAACAGAAGTGAACGATTCGGCAATGATGTTCTCCTGGCTACGATGGTTATTTCGGTAGACTGAGTAATGCGGACAGATGTATGGCAACTGCCACAACTTTACCTCTTCATTGAAGTTCTGTCGCAGCCCTACGACGGTCTTTGCCACGTCGTCGCGCTTCAGCATGGTTAATACTTGCTCAGCCGTTGCCGACCAAGCGTTGTTTAGGGATTTACACTGTTCTGTGATGTTCCCAGCAGCATCTCTCTTTCTGGGATTCACTGCAAAAATTGGTTTCTTCATATCCTTTTCTTGTTTCTATTTTTGTTTTTATAAAAGGTACGCGTCTATACTTAGCGCATAAACGCGCACCGGATTATCTGCTGCTTACTCGTTTCTGCTCATCCGGAATGGATCGATATACGAAATAAGCATGTGTGCCAGCTCGTTCACTTTCAGCGTCAGACGGGAGTCGTCGATACTAATTGGTTTCAAAGAGTCAACCAATATGGCGAAGATTGCCTCGGCCATCTTGTTCTGATTGTGACGAGCTTCGGAACAGAACTCACATTCGACATAAACAAGAGTATCTTCTGGAACAAGACTCTGCAAGAGCTTGAGCAGATACTTTGCCTTACGAGTGAGAGCAGGGCGACCATTACAAATAATGGTGGCACATATCTTGTTATTTTGGGTATTCATATATCTTATCAATATGATGAAATCAAAAAAATATATCGTATAGCTTTGAGGCCTGGAAATCCAGCTGACCTTTCCGTATTGGCCTCGCTGCTTTCAAGAGAGTCGGTCTCGATTTTCACAAACAGAAACCGTATCACTTTGGCGTCGTCACGCCAACTTAATGTTTCAGAACTATAAAAGAACGTTTGAGTCAAATCCATTTCTGAATTGCTCGTTGCAAAGGTAATCAAAAAAATAATACGTTGTATATTCTTTAGTATTTGCAACTATCTGATTTATAAACGTTTATAATTTTGATACTTTTTTGTGCTACAACTTTTAAACTCCTTTTTCTTTGCCTTCGAGATATTCTAACATCCTGTATATTTGAGTGTTAAGCGATCTGTACTTTAGACCAAAATTGCTGTGTTCATTTGAAGCAAGAAATCGGATGAAAACTGACATCTTACACTTTAAACCATTGCCTTTCCCTATAGCATGTAGAAACTCAGCAATTTTGAATACGAATTCGCGCTTGCTGATGGTCTCAACATCATAATCAAAGTATCTGAGATGTTTCCAGTCGTTTGCATCCCCATCACGAATATAAGGTCTGATATTATCTATCAAGACCCTAAGTTCTTCGTGGAACTCCTTCTTTAAAAGATCATACACTCGAGTTTTTGCTGTAAACTCCTGCTTGGACTGTTTAGCTGTCCTACACTGCTTCTTTTTATTTTTCTTTGTCATTTGTTTCGAAGCGACGCAATTAGTGCAATCGCTACGAAACTCCGAGAATTCACGTGCAGGGGTTTACCAGACCTTTTACAAAGGTACTGCTTTTTGAAATTGCTGTCAAGGGCAGATGAAAAATTGTTGTTACCTATTTAAAACTGTAACAACAAAGAGGATTTGCGAGAGGACACTATTTCCCCAAACAATTAAGAAAATGGGATGCCATATAATAATAACATGCGCGTAGTATATAGTGTTATAATATAAGTATTATAACTATAGTATACTATAATATCGCGCGCATAAACCCTCTCCGGATAAAAGATGATGATTTTGTGGTGGGGGTAAAACAAAAAGAGAGGGGAACCTCATCGGCTCCCCCCCACACTAACTTGCACCCCTTTCCGTCCGCAAAGGTACAACTTTTCGTTGAAGCAAACAATTTAATTAACAGTTTTTAAAGCTGTAGTTGATTTAAATCAATTACATCTACGTACTATTCTATAACTGTCATCTGTCATTTGTCACCGTTTTACCTCCCTAAAAAGGAGGTAACTTAAACAATAGTGACTCAGCTGTTTAACTCAAGAAAAGCTCACTCTTCATCAGCGAATTTGAAAGAACGGTTGAACTCTCCACGCAACGTTACCTTCAGTTCTTTAATACCGGCCATTTCACATGCCTTAAAGTAAGCACATGCAAATTCACCAAAATCAGCGGCATCCAACTTACCACGCATGTGTGTCAGCCAATCTTCATCAATCAGTTCTTTCTTTTCGATGACGTAGAATGACTTGTTGTTCCCGTATTTATCTTTCACCCATATCAGATTCCCGTGATTGTCCACGCGCCACATTGTTAATGTCTGTCGATAGTCTTTTGATGGGTCTAATAGACAATCTTTCAAATCTATTGATGGGTCCGATAATATATCCTTCATCTCATCAATCAGTTCTTTCTCTTTATCCATAGTCGTAAATGTTTGAATAGTAATAAATTTAAAAATCATCCTCAGCAGCCGTCATCTTGCCACCAATTAGAGTTATTACTTTTTCGACCTCTTCAGGAACTTTAGGGGCCAGTGCGATAGATGCCTTTTTGACAAGCATTTTTGCCTTATGGCGATATTCAGGCAGCAGTTCATTGATGGGTGCTGAGTATTCCGTATTGTCTGCAGTCCAATAATATGACAATGACGGCACGACCATTGTTAGCTGTGCCTTGCCGTCCTTACATCTAACCTTCAAGGTGAAGTCAGCAAAAGTTTCCCAACCGTATAACATATTCTGTTTACCGTAACCCAGATAGAGCTTGCCTTTGTACACAACCAACCCTTCATCTTTGTCCTGTACGTCAATATTGGCCTTAGTCTTATTTTGACTACCTGCCCAATCACTCAGTGCTTCGAGTGCTCGGGTGTAAAGCGTACCGGCCTTTATGCCTTCAGCCATCACAACTTTCTTGACTTCATAGCATCCTTCAGCATTAAACTGAATGTCTTGCGCCGTGGCTGTCATCACAACCAGAAGCATTGATAATAATAGTAATTTCTTCATAGCTTTTTTTATTTTAAATTATCTGTTCCCTTTTGCTCTGTTATGCGTCTTGCACAGCATCTGGCAGTTTTCGATGTCAGTTGCACCGCCTTTGCTCCAAGCTGTCACGTGGTCGGCATCCATTTCTTCTATCTTCCAAATACGGTGGGCATTCTGATCGTGACCGATAGCACAGTATGGACAATTCGACTTGTTCTCTGCCTTAGCTTGAGCCGTCTGCTGTTCATACACCTTACGCATAGTGGGTTTGTCGAAGAGTCGGACATTCAGTAGACGAGTATCCAGACAACCACCGAGTACATATTCAAAGATACCTTTGTGGTCTGACACGAAGTCATCTTGGAATAGCTCCGCCACCTTTGCCGACACCTCGTTGTGGTTATAAGCATTAGCATGGAATCGCTCATAGAGCTCACCCCAGTTTAAGCCTTGCATCTCTGGATAGATGTCGTTGAAGATATTGTCTGCCCAATCTATGACGGTATTGAAGTAAGTCTTTATCTCATTGATATTCGTGTCCATACGATGTGTACTCATATAGCCATCAACATTACTCTTGCTCACCCATTTCAGAGCAGTAGCCAGGAATTGCTGACGATTAGCTGGTCCTTTCACGAAACTCTCCCAGCGTTGAATATTAGCATTCTGTGAGTTAGAAAACTCTGCTTTGCACAACGTTACAAATGGGCCAGAGTAGATGGCATTCAACTCCTCCTGTTCGTTTAGTGGAATACCGGCAATGTTGATAGTCTTGAACCACTCCTTGATTTCCTCTTCCGCATGTTCGCCTTCGCCCTCACAGATATAGACCAGCAGCTGTGTTTTCAGAATCTTTTGCTCTTGCCCTTCGTTCAGACCATCAAAGATTTGCTCTAAACCATTTATCTTCACAGCGAACTTATTCTTCAGGAAACGGCCAAGCGACGTTATGCGCTGCTGACCATCAAGCACCTCCAGCCTGCCATCTTCCTTACGATTAAAGTATATGAGTCCCAAGGGATAGCCCTTCAGAACGGACTCTATAACAGCAACGTCCTTCTTACCATCAGCATAGATGTAGTTTCGCTGATATTCTGGCTGAATAGTCAATTGACCAGACAAACCATAAAGGCCTTTGCCCTCCAGTTCGTTGTACTCAAATCCGTCGCATATCTCCTCAACGGTATATATCTTTAGTTCTGTCTTCATAAGTTATTGCTTTTTGCGGATTAGTATTCTACGATATGGTAGTTCGGGCTTGCCGTCCTTCATATAATATAAATCTCCATCACGTAGCCCTTTATTAAATTCCTTCAATTCGCGAGGATATGGTTTCAGTCCTAATTCTAAACCATAGTCTCCGTGAGGATGGCCGAGAATCTCAAACTGTTCAGGGCAATACTTATCAAGGAATGTAATAGGAACCCCCATTGCACCATTGTAATCAGAGGGGATAGCATCAGTATATGGAATGTCTATAGCATCATAATTTGCATAATGTATGTAATCTTTCTGACCTCTAATCTCTTTATGCTTGCTATGCTTGAAGTTTTCTGTCATCGTCATTAGTTGCATCGGTTCGTGACGTCGTCCATGGTCGATGTTTGTAAACCAGCGCACACCCTTTACACGTATATATTTATTGCCATTGTCGTCTATGCGCCACCCCGATGCTTCAAGTGGGTACGTGTCAGGTACTCCAAATTCACGGTCACCGCTATGAATACTAACACCCATCCACATCTTGTTATCTTTAATCAAAGGGAAAACTTCTTTATACGAAATGGCATTAACGTTGCCTATTATTGCAAACTGCTTACCTGAATCAATCAGCCAAACCACAAACTCTCGGAACAACGAAAACGGTGGATTAGTTACGATGATATCGGCCTCGTCACGGAGTGTAGTTACTTCTTTACTGCGAAAATCACCATCCCCCTCCAGGTACTGCCATTCCAGATCGTTTATGTCTATGCGATTATCGCCAGTCACATCATGGGTTAAGACGAATATCTTTCCATTCGTCTTGCTCTTGTCAGGATTGAAGTAAGGCTGTTGTGTCTCAAAAAGCGTTGGTTGGTACGGCAAATTATACTTCTTGCTTTCTGGAGCATAGCTGGTAGAAATCAGTTTTTTCAATCCAAACAACTGAAAGTTCTGAGCAAAGAACTTAGTAAAGTTGCTCCACTCAGGGTCGTCACAAGGCAATAGAACCGTCTTACCGCGGAACACATCTGGATCAAACTCTAAGTAGGCGTTCATCTCCTTCTGGATATCCACGTACTGCGTATAGAACTCATCGTTCTTCGCCGTTTTCGCATTTGCCAAGTTAGTATTTGCCATAATTTGTAATTGATAGGTTTATTATCAGCACTTACTATCAATCACGCCAAGACGCAAAAAGTGTGATGCACCTTTTGCGTTCAGCTTCGAGGCAGCCTCGGATGGAAACCCCGGTCAGTCTTTACAAGTATGCACCACACCTAAGTGTGTTGCATTCTTTATTATTCAACTGACAAGGTATTCCATACAGAAACACCTCACCACGTATTATCTCGTTGCGTTTTATTCCCAATAAGTTTCCGAGGCTTTTGGCTGAACGCGAAATAATAGCGAATGCTTTTCTGTTAGTCCGGATTTCTCCCCGAACCGTTGGCAAAGATACAAAAAAAATCCTAAGACTCCAAAAAATCTTAGGAAAATCGCATAAACCCTTTAATATTTCTCTCAGCCCATAGGCATCTGCGGTTTTAAGGGGTTCAACAATTCTATAGTTTCTGGATGATGTCATCCAGTTTAATGATATCTACTTTCGGGAAATCAAGACCCATATCCCTATTTACTTCGCGTGAAGATCTTCCTGACGGATGGCATCAAGCTTTTCCTGATTCAGAATACCCTCGTCCCAAAGACGATCGGCCTCAGCATCGAGTTGCGCCTGAAAATGGCGGGTCAGTACCGTCTGAACTTCACGAGCATAATCCTCACTGTTGTTGAAAGCAAAGAGCTTCAACAAGTGCATCTGGGTTGGATTTAATGCAGTTGCTTCCATACGTTTAATATTATTCCGAGGGCAAAGATACAAATTATCCATGAAACTTCCAAATGTTTACCGTCTTTTTTAAACCGAAGAAAATGACAGATGACAGATGACAGTTTTAAAATAAGGCGGTAGTGGACTGGTTAAAGAAGTTGAACTTATTTATAATTGTATATTTATACTATATATATACTATATATAAATATATATACATATAATAATATTAATATAAATAATAATAGAGATAATAAAATATCTCACCTTTGAGGCTGATGGGCGTTGTTTCGAAACTGTCATCTGTCATCTGTCACGAAACACAAAAATCCTGCCAGACAATAGCTGGTTAGTATTCGGAAATAAGAGGTTGTTATTGCGAAATAACTGGTTGGTATTTTACACAAAAAGAACCGTCCCTTTTGTGTAAAAATAAATAAAGAAAAACTTGAAAAAAAGTGCAGAAATATTTGGTAATTTGGAAATTATTTCGTATCTTTGCAGTGTATTTAAAAGGTAATCTAATACCTTGAGAGACACACTAATTAACCCTATTTATTCACATTTAAAAACACACAAAAAGATGATTGAACTGTATTTGAGTAAGGTCAATGAGACCTCGGAGTCGGAGATTGCAGGCAAGA
>CAMVOS010000017.1 GCA_947169185.1 uncultured Prevotella sp. | reverse complement strand
CGTGAGATACTAGATCCTAAGTCTAGCGCGTCTACCAATTCCGCCACAGGCGCATATCGACGAGTCAATTTTGGATTGACGATGTCAATTCCCTTTCGGGTTCCTGACTTTAGCGGGTGCAAAGGTAATACTTTTTACTGAATTCTCCAAATTATTCGGCCAAAACTTTTCGTGCTTTCTCGATAATGAGGTCGATGCCCAGTGCAGTGGCTTCATCGGTAAGTGCTACGGGGATGTCGGGGTCGATGCCGAATTCGGTGTGCTGCTTGTTGCAATCGTACATGGGACAGGCTGAGAAACGGACGCTCCAGCCGTTGGGCAGCGAGTTGGACATGGGCAGTCCTGACCCTCCACCAGTGCGGTCGCCTACCAGTTTGACATTGGGCAGAGCATGCATGATGACAGCGAAGTCGTTAGCAGCGCTGAACACGCTACGGTTGGTCAGTACGCAGACGGGTTTGTGCCAGCGGATGTTGCTGGAGGGTTCCAGATAGCGTGCTTCGAGACTGGAGAAGTCGTTATGTCCCTTGCCCGTCTTGTGCTGTTGGTAGCTTACCAGTGTCTTCTCATGAATAAAGCGCCCAGCCAGTTTCTCGGCCGTGGTCAGATCGCCGCCACCATTGTTGCGAATGTCGATAATCAGTCCTCGGCAGAGTGCCATATAGTAGATGGCATCATCGAGCGCACCTTCGCTGACGGATGTTTGAAACGATGGATAACGGAGATAGCCGATATTGTCATCAAGAATACGATAGCGCATGCCACCATTAATCTTGTAGTCCGTACCCAGATAGCGTCGTTCCAGGGTGTCACTGAAGTTCTTTGGATAAGCTTCATACCAAGTCCAATAGCGTCCCAAATCATATGACGTGTACAGATTCACGTGCCCGTCGCGCAACTCAGCCAACATGTCACAGAGAACCTCGAAGAGCTGTGTCTCGCTCATTTTGTCATTAACGCGTACCTTATATTTATTATACACCTCGTTCCAGTCGAGTCCGTACTCATGCTGCTTGTATTCGAAGAAACAGTAGTGCTGGTCAATGATCTCCCACAGGGCCTCGAAATTGCCAGTGGGGGTGTCGTCGCGCTCCTCGGTGTCGACGCACGATGTCAGAAGTATGAGGGCTGATGTCAGAAGTATGAGGAGTTGTTTCATAGCGTACGAGGAATGATGGAGAACTGTTTGGTGAAACCGATAAGGAAGCGGTGGGTATAGACGTGCTGGCGCAGGTTGTTGACCTTAGCCTGCTGTATGTTACCTAAGTATCCAATGCGAAGGGTGCCCGACTTCCATAGTTGTACGTCGAGGGTCAGCATGTGGCGCCATTCGGGCGCAGAGACGAAGGTCGTGGGTACGACGTTGTGGTCGTAGTTGCCTTGTGAGAAGATTTCGTAATATGCCTGTCCGTAGTTGGGCGAGAACATGATGCCACACAGGGGTAGCGCCAGTTCATAGCGTGCCGTAAAGGGCTTGCGCCATAGGTTGAAATGATAGGTAGCGACACCTGTAGGCATGATGTTCAGGTGGGCACGAGCCTGAGCGGGATTATTGCTGTTGCTGGTGTTATAGATGAAGCCCAGCGAGGCATTCACCAGTCCGCCAGCCTGCAGTTTCAGCTGACGATCCAGCAGGTGCCAACTGTATAGCTTGCCCCAATAGAAGTTGTAGGCACCCTCCAACTCGTTCTGTGTGTGGGCACGGTCCTTGATGGTCGATAGGTTGGCCTCGTGTTCCATCAGCGTGCTCCATCGCTTGTCAGGTCGTTGGCGCTCGATGGTTGTAACGAATGAGAAGCCTGTGCCCCTGAAGTGCTCGGCAGACAGGTAGGTGTCCAGCACATTCGTGCGCCCAACGCCCAGCATCGTGCTGCGGGTGATGACCTTGGCGTTGTCGGGAGACTGCGCTAATATCGCAGTACACTGAACAACCAGGGCGAGGAGCAACAGTTTACTCTTCATCGTTGGGGAATAGGCTTAATTGTCCTGTCAACTCGTCGAGTACCTGCTGTTGGCTCTTGCCTGCATCGGGGTCTAGGTTTTCTTCTTCCTCTTCCGTTTCTTCTGGCTCTGCTGGAGGATCAGGGAAACGGGTGGGCTCCAACTCTTCGATGGATGCTATCTGCCACGTGGTCAGGCGTTTACCCTTGGCCTTATAGCCCTTGACGCTAATAAACTGTTCGACATCGATTTCCTCGTTGCCCCGATAGGCATCGTTGCCACCATAGGTCACCAGTAGGCGCGGATAGACGGTATCGGTGAGCAGAATCTGCTGTGAGTTCTCGTTCTCGCCAATGTAGTTCTGCTTGCGCTTCGTAGCCTCCATCTGGAAACGCTTGACGTAGGGATAGCCCTGATTGTCAGCATCGTAGAGCACACAGCTCCATACCTTGTCGACGTCGTATTTCTCCAAGCGGTCGATGTTGTCCTCGAAGTGGACGTTGGCGTCGAAACCACTGAGGTAGTAGTCACCATTCTTGAGGATGACCAGTATCTGGTCGCCATCGTTGAATTCGCCCAACAGGCGTCCGTGCTCGTCGTAGTTCAGACGGTTCACGTCTGGGTCGTACCACACCTTGCGACCACCCAGGGTGGAGTGTCCGTGACTCTTCAGTCCGATGCGGTGAACCTGGAACTTCGTTAGCAGGTTACCCTTGGCTGCACGTCCCTTGATAAGCACCTCGCTGAAGTCCTTGTCGAAGAAGATACGCTTCAGTTTGGGTGCTGGGTCGAGTGTGACCTTGATAATCTCGGCCTCGCCATTGGGGTTGGCAGTGAAATATAGTACGCGCGAGCCCTCCGTACCTGCCGTGATGTCGTATTCGCGATCACGCGTGATGCTCGATACGTTGAAGCGTTTGATGTAGTAGTAGCCCTTGCGTCCGTCGCGATAGACAGCATTATAGATGGTGCGCTGGTCGTTCTTCTTGAACACGCCCAGCCAGATGACGTTCTTGCCCACAAACAGCTTGTCAGCCACACGGACCACCTTGAACTTACCATCTTTGTAGAATATGATGATATCGTCGATGTCCGAGCAGTTGCAGACGAATTCGTCCTTCTTCAGACCCGTTCCGATGAAGCCGTCCTGACGATTGATGTACAGCTTCTGGTTGGCCTCGACCACCTTGGTGGCCTCGATGGTGTCGAAGTTGCGGATTTCCGTCAGACGCGGATGGTCCTTACCGTACTTGTCCTTCAGGAACTGGAACCACTCGGCTGTCACCTCCGTGAGGTTCGCCAGGTCGCGATCAATCTCCTCAATCTCTGCCTTGATACGCGCCATCAGCTCGTCAGCCTTGTCCTTGTTGAACTTCAGGATGCGCTGCATCTTGATTTCCAACAGCTTCAGGATGTCGTCCTTGGTCACCTCGCGTACCATCTGCGGGTAGTAAGGCGTCAAACGGTCGTCGATATGTTCGCAGACGCTGTCGATGTCGGGCGCCTGCTCGAATTTCTTATCCTTATAGATGCGTTCCTCGATGAAGATTTTCTCCAACGAACAGAAGTGCAGCTGCTCCATGAGTTCGCCCTTGCGGATTTCCAGCTCTTGGCGAATCAGGTCCTTCGTGCGGTCTGTCGAATGACGCAGCACGTCGCTGATGGTCAGGAACTGCGGTTTGTTATCCTCGATGACGCAGCAGTTGGGCGAGATGTTGATTTCGCAGTCCGAGAAGGCATACAGGGCGTCCAGCGTCTTGTCCGACGATACGCCTGGTGCCAGCTGTACCTGGATTTCGACCTTTGCAGCTGTCAGGTCTTCCACGTGGCGGGCCTTGATTTTGCCCTTCTCGATGGCCTTCAGAATGGAGTCGATGACGGTCTCCGTGGTCTTCGAGAATGGTATCTCGCGAATGACCAGCGTCTTGGGGTCCAGCTTTTCTATCTTGGCACGCACCTTCAGCACGCCACCACGCTGTCCGTCGTTGTATTTCGAGACGTCGATAGAGCCTCCCGTAGGGAAGTCTGGATACAAGTGGAACTCCTCGCCATGCAGGTAGGCAATAGCAGCGTCGCAGATTTCCACGAAGTTGTGGGGCAGAATCTTTGAGCTCAGACCTACGGCGATACCCTCTGCGCCTTGTGCCAGCAGCAGCGGATACTTGACGGGTAGGGTGATGGGCTCCTTGTTGCGTCCGTCGTACGACATCTGCCACTCGGTAGTCTTGGGGTTGAAGACGGTGTCCAAGGCGAACTTCGACAGACGGGCCTCGATGTAACGGGGCGCTGCGGCACGGTTGCCCGTCAGGATGTTACCCCAGTTACCCTGCGTGTCGATGAGCAGGTCCTTCTGTCCCATCTGCACCAGTGCGTCGCCAATGGAGGCATCGCCGTGAGGGTGAAACTGCATGGTATGTCCCACGATGTTTGCCACCTTATTATAGCGTCCGTCGTCCATGCGTTTCATCGAGTGCAGAATGCGGCGCTGCACGGGTTTCAGTCCGTCCTCGATGTGTGGCACGGCACGCTCCAGAATAACATAGGAGGCATAGTCCAGGAACCAGCTCTGGTACATGCCGCTCAGGTGGTGAACGGCAGCAGCGTCGAATCGGTTCACGGGTTTATAGTCCGAATGGCCCTCCGCACCATCATCCTGCACGGCACCCTCCTGTTCGCCAGAAGCGTCCTGTTCAATAATCTCTCCGTCCTTTATTTCGTCATCCATAAATTATGTAGTAGATTTTAATTTCTTGCAAAGTTACGAAGAAAATCGGGAAAAACAAAGAAAAAGCTTTAAAACTTTGGAACATTGAATAATTATAACTACCTTTGCAAACGATGTTCGAGAATGAAATCAAGGAATATGAGCTTGTCCGTCAGGAGTATCAGCAGAAGATAACCGACAGAATGGGCCGTCAGCAGTGGATGGAATATAACGAGATTCTGTTCTCTGCGCATTCTTGTGCCATCGAGGGCAACTCCTTTACTGTTGACGACACGCGCATCCTGCGCGAGCAAGGTATGGCTATGATTCCTGTGGGTCGTTCTCTGTTGGAATGTACGGAAATGGCAGACCACTTTCGAGCTTTCGACTTTATGGTTAGCCATCTTGACAATCCTTTCGACGAGATCTTGTTGAAAGAGGTAAACCGCTTTGTGACGGAACATACACTCAGCTATCGAGCACCTGGCGCCATCGCTGGTGAATATACAACAGAGGACATGGCTGCGGGCGACACCGTCTTTGGAGACCACGAAATGCTCATTGAACGTGTTCCCGACCTGATGTTGTCAACGCAAAAAGCCCTTGATGAAGGTTTGCATCCTATGATTGTTGCAGCAAAGTGGCACGGCTATTACGAATATCTGCACCCTTTCCGCGATGGTAATGGTAGAACGGGTCGCCTGCTTTCCAACTTTATCCTGCTAAGAGCCAATCACCCTCTGCTGATTATCCGTATTGAAGATCGTGCAGCCTATATTTCTGCCCTCAAGCAAATCCGCTCAGAGGGTACAGACGAACATCTCATCGCTTTCTTCTTTAAAACCGCCATCGCACGAATGAAGGACGAGTTGGCGCAGAAAAAGAAGAATTCCATCCCCACATTGTTCTTCTAAGGAAGTAGCAGGTTGTAGCTATTTCTTTTTATCGCTGATAAGTAAGCAGAGACGTTGTTTGAAGTAAGCAAAGACGTTGCTTGAAGTAAGCAGAGACGTAGTTATACGTTTTCTTTAGTTGATTCGATGTCGATGAACGTTAATTCACCGTCGTTGAACGATGATTCACTGACGTTGAACGAGAATTCACCGTCGATGATTTGGTTTTTTTAAACCTTTTGAGTAACTTTGCACCCAAAACCAATAAGAATTATGTACGCCAAATATATCAAACAGGAAATAGCCGACCTGAACGGAACGGGTCATACGCAGGCTTATTATAAGATGAAGACGCAAGCCATGAGCCATGATGAGTTTGTGGACCTTTGTAGTCGTGAGGGTGCGATGCCAAAAGACGCTATCGAGGGTGTGCTGACGCTGATTCATAACAAACTGGCGCTCAGTATGGCTGAAGGATTCTCAGTGAAAATCAATGGACTGGGCACCTTTACCGCTAAGTTGGGCATGAGGGATGGCGTGCTGCCCGATGCCTTCGAACCTGGCGAGCCCAAGCATAACGCAAAGAACATCGAGGTTACAGGTGTCTCGTACAGGGCGGACAAAGAATTGATAAGCAACACGAGCAGGAAGTGTGTCTTGGTGAAGGATGGCGAGAGTCGCATCAAGAAGCCTACGACAACCCTTGAAGAGCGTATAGCTAAGGCTAAAAAGTTTCTGGAGGAGAACCATCTGATGCGCGTCAATCAATATGCGTGGCTGACAGGACTTTCACGAACTACGGCATCGATGGAACTGCGCAAGATAGCCAGCGACCCTACGTCTGGCATCGCGTCGACGGGACAAAACAGCCAGAAATATTATATATTGCGTAAGTATAAATAAGCAAAACCTGTATGCGACGATTACTGCTTATCCTGTCCCTAATGCTATGCGTCTTCTCGGCTCGTGCTGACGAGGCGAAAGGGGATAGTGCCCGTATGGAAGTGGAACGCCTGCATAGGCTCAAGGACTCGCTATACAACAAGGCTTCGGCAGAGGCGCAGGCCAAGTATAACGCTGAGTTTGGCAACGATGAGTTGCAGGAGGATAGCCGTGTGGTGAATCGCACGCGTACCTATATTTTAATAGGGAGTGTCCTGCTGTTGGCTGTCGGATGTTGGGTGTTGTTGCGCCAGCGCCGACTGATAGCCCTGCAGAATCAGCGGCTCAGCGAGGACACCCAAACCCTTGAGGAATTGCAGCGGTATTACGAGCGTCATCAGCAGGAGGACACAGGCCATGCCGATGCTGATGGACTGTCGGAACAGGACAAGCAGTTCCTCTCAAAGACGATGATGATTGTTACTAACCAGATAGAAACGAACAGCGTCAATGTGGACGCCCTGGCATTAGAGTTGGCCATGAGCACGTCGCAGTTCCGCAGACGCCTCTCGGCCATAACGGGCGAGACGCCACAGGGCTACATTACCAACATCCGCATGCAGAAGGCGCGCCACCTGCTGGATACGTCGCCCGACATGACCATACTCGACGTGGCCCAGAGTTGTGGCTACGACGACCAGTCGTCGTTCACCCGTGCCTTCAAGCGCTTCTTTGGCGTAACGCCCAGCGACTATCTGGCCAAAATCCTGCTCTGTCTGCTACTCTTGACGGGTAGCATGACTCTAGGCGCTGCGCCTAAATCTGATAAAGCCAATCGAAAGGAGGCCATCCGACTCTATGAGGCCAGTGGCCGCTACTACGAAGAGCAGCTATACGACAGTGCCGTCATCGTAGGCGAACAGGTGTTGCCCATGCTTCGCCAGCTGGGTATGACCGACGAGATAACCGATGAACTGAGTATCCTTGCTGTGTGTACCTCGCGCCAGTCTGACTATCAGAAGGCCCTGCGCTATGCCAAGGAGTGTAACGCCATGGATCGTGCCAGCGGCGACAAGGAGATGATTTCTTCGTCGCTTAACACCATTGGTGCTATCTATGTCGATGCCAAGCAGCCTCAGGAGGGGCTGAAGTACATACTCGAGGCTCTCCAGCTGGCCGAAGAGATCAACCATCGTGGCCGTATAGCCATGTATTGTGGGGCGGCAGCCGAGACGGAGTTCACTATGAATCACTTTGACGCGGCTCAGCGTTATATCGAACGGGCCATACAGCTGGAACGCGAGGACGGACGACAGATGAAACTGCGTGTACGTCTGTCGCAGAAGGCTTCTATCCTGTTAGGCATGAAGCAGCACGAGGAGGCGTTGGCCATCTTCGACACCATTATTCCCTATTTCCGTCGCGAGGGCAACCGCCAGTCGCTGGCCATATCGCTCAACAAGGTGGGTCACACGCTGCTCTCCATGAGTCGTGAGGACGGGTGTGACGATGCAGAGAAACAGCGTCTGGAGCGACAGGCCGTACCTTATCTGCGCGAAGCAGTCAGCCTGTGTCACGAGATGGGCAATCCCTACAACGAGATGCACGCCCGTGACGGGCTGTATCAGGCCCTATGGACCATCAATCCCGATAGTGCCCGCCTGGAACTGGAGCGCTTCGACCTGCTGAAGGACTCGCTCTACAACAACGGTGCTGCCGACCTGCTGGCTCGCTATAATGCCGAGTTTGGCAATACCCGTCTGACAGAAGAAAATACCCAGGCACATCGTTCGCGCGCCATCATTATCATCATCTGCATTGTGCTGCTGGCTGTGGCTGTCGTGCTGGTGATGATGCAAAGACGTCGTTCGGCACTTCAGCGACGCAGATTGGACGAAGTGGCTATGACGCTCGACGAGTTGCGCCAACGCTACGAGAATGCCCATGCTGGCAGGCAGCAGGAACTCTCTTCACGCGAAAAGGACTTCCTGACTCGCACCATGAACATCATAGCCGAGCAGATAGAAACCAACAGCGTCAACGTGGATGCACTGGCGTCGCAGATGGCCATGAGTACCACCCAGTTCCGCCATCATCTGAAGGAGATAACAGGCGAAACCCCTCAAAGCTACATCACCAACATCCGTATGCAGAAGGCTCGCCACTTGCTCGACAATAACTCACCACAAACCACCATTTTAGACATCGCCATCAGTTGTGGCTACGAAGACCAAGGTGCATTTACCCGTGCCTTTAAGCGTTTTTATGGTATCACGCCCAGCGAATATCTTACGCGAAAATCGTAAGAAGTTTGAAAAACGTTAACCTGTTTGAGTGAAAACAGAGAATAAAGGTTTGAAATTCGTTGAAATCGGGCATTTTGGCAGATTCTGCACAACTTTCCGTGCTTTCTGCTGAACAATTTGCCGTGTTTTTGCCTTAACTTTGCGCTTGAAATCGCGAGAACGGGCAGCACCTCGGCAATTGGAGCGAGCTCCATTGCACTCGGTTTGCACCGTCCTTGCATCGAAACAAAAAGATACGAAACGTCAATGGATAAGCTGACACCAAACAATCAACAAGAGCGCAGGCACCAGGAAGCCCACAGCTATACTGAGGAACAGGCACGACTCCTGTTCGCTATGCGCGATATGGTGAAATGGGAGGTACAGCGACAATTAAAAGAGATATTAAAAACATTATAAATTATAAACCAATTAAAATCACAAAGCATTATGAAACATTCAGTGAAAGTATCAGTTATGGCGCTCATCGCTATGTTCGCATTCTCAACTGCTGCCGATGCACAGTTCGGACTTGGCAAACTGGCCCGTAAAGTTCGTAAGGCCGTTGGTGTGCAGACCACTCAAGACAGATTTGAGGAGTTTAGGGAACAGCAGGCCAAGGAAGACAAGATTCGCCAGCAAAAGAACGACTCTATCAAGGCTGTGATGGCCAGCATTACGCCAACCATTCCCCAGCCCGCTGCTGAGGGCACGGCACCCATTACCATCAAGTGGAAAGGTACACCGATTGGTACTTGGGATCCCGTCGGACTTGAAATAACCTTTAACAAAACTTACGATGAAGGCGAGTTTGCTGGTCAGAAGGTAAGCTACAAACTGGATCCATCGACAGGTCAGTGGACCAGCAAGAAAGGTACAAACGTAGGTTCGATGAGCAACGACGGTACCATTGTGTCGCCTAATCTTGGCACCATCAAGTTCAACCCACAGACCAATGCTGTGGTAAAGAATGGTGAAGTGATAGGTGAAGTAAGCATGCTGAAGGCCAGCAGCTACGGTACTTCTATTGGATCATACGAGACACATGTCAGCCCGTTGCTTGTAGCCTTTACCTTCCACGGATCGTTGATCTCTGAGAACCAGATTGCAGAGTGGAAAGAAGCCAAGAACCAGCGTGACCTAGCAGCTGCCAAAGCACGTCAGGAAGCTGCCGCCAGAGCAGCAGCTCAGCGTAGCAGCAGTAATAGTAATAGTTACAAAGTGCTTTATTATAATGGCAAAAAATGCGAGATCGACTCGAATGGTAGGATTAACGACGGGTATAACGGTATTGGCTGGTTAAGAGATGGCAAAATAACAACATTCTCGGCTGGCAACACTGTTGGCAGGATAGAATCAGACGGTACTGTACGTACCATGATTGGCAACAAGATAGGCGAGGTCCGCAATGGTGAGATTTATCTTAACGGTAGCAATTTGTTCTAAGTACTAATATTAAAATAAGACAACAATGAAAAAGATTTTGATGATGGTGGCTCTCGTGGCCATGACAGTGAGTGCAAGTGCACAGAGTTTGGATGGTAACTGGCAGGCCGAGAAGAAGATGGGAATCGCTGTGCTGACCTATAACCTGGCTTTTAAAGGTAACCAAATGAGTCAGAGCCTGATGGCCAAGGCCGATAAGGAGATTGGTATTATAACTTTCAGCTTCGCCGCACCTGCTCAGAATTATACACCAGGTAAAACGCTGGACTTTGCGCTCGACGCCTCGAAGGTTGAGGCTAAGATTACGGACATCAAGTACAATGACGAGGCGAAGGCTGAATTCAAGAATAATCCCGCGTTGGAGAAAACCTTTAGGCAGTTTGAACAGGAAGATCTCGATGAGAAGAAGGAACTCACAATCAACCAGGCCATGTTAAGCGGCAAATGTACCATTGCTAATCAGACAGCCCAGAGCTTTGAGCTTAAGGATGGCAAGGGCGAGACCTACAAATTCAAGAAGGTAAAGTAATGATGTGACGTTGCACACGTTGTGACGTTGCGTTAGTAAAACGAAACATTAAACAATATTTAAAGACAATGAAAAAGATTTTTATGATGATGGCTTTCGCAGCTATGACGTTAACAGTTAGTGCACAGAAGTGGGCTTATCAGTCCGATTTCAACGAGGGTAGAGCCTGCGTGAAAGACAAAAACGGCAAGTGGGGATTCATCGACGAGAGCGGCAAGGTGGTCGTCCCTTGCACGTGGAGAGATGTGAAGTATTTCAAGGAAGGTCTGGCTCCTGTCGAGAACGACGACGAGTTCTATGGCTACATCGACCTCAATGGCAAGTTGGTGATTCCCTGTAAGTACCGTGCTGCCGCTCAATTCTCCGAGGGTTTGGCTGCCGTCGCTATCCCCGGCTATATTTATGGCTACATCGACAAGACAGGAAAAGAGGTCATTCCCTGCCAGTATGAGAACGCTTATTCTTTCCAAAACGGCAAGGCCAAGGTACAGGTGAAACTGGAAGACTACCAGCGCGTCTGGAAGAAAATCGACAAGACGGGCAAGTTTGTTGAATAAGTAACTATATCAGTTAAACGACAATGAGAAAAAGTATTCTAATCGTCTCAGTCTTGATGCTGCTTATGGCATGCGGAGGCAAGAAGACAAGCGCTGACGAAGCCGCTGCCGACTCAACGGGCGTCAAAGACACAACAGCTGTTGCCGACTCTGTAAAAACCGTTGCTGAGGAGGCAACTGACGAGGACGCCATCGACGAACTGGTGTTTACTCCAGACCTTAAGAACGACAAACCGCTGGACCTCTCTGACGGTAAGGACGAGGTTGCTAAGTATATCCCTTATTGGGATGAGACTTTCTATGAGGAAGACGAGGAGGAGGGCGTGATACGTTATAATCTGAGTCTGGGCTATGATCGTCCGCTGCAGCAGTTGTGCCAGGTGTTGCCTGGTAAACCTGCCAATAAGAACGAGGTGGGTCGTGTCGTCCTCTTCGACGTGAACAAGGACGGCCATATCGATGCCCTTGTCTGCCTGGGTCGCTATGGTGTAAACAAAGACCTATACTACGATGCCTACCTGTGGGATGAAGAATACTATGTCTTCAGCCGCGTCGAGAACTTCCGCGAAATTCCCAATCCAGGTATCGACAAGAAGACCTCAAACATCACCAGCCACATCGGCTCTGACCGCGAGATATGGCTCTGGAAGGGGAAGAACAAGACCAAGATTGAGAAAAAGGTGGAAACCAGCGAACGAAACTGATTCCACAGTATTAGCAACATTAATAACTATTTAAATAAGAAAAGACAATGAAAAAGATTTTTGCAATTCTGGCTTTCGCAGTCATGACGTTAACAGTGAGTGCACAGGGTTTGAAGACTTTCAATGGCAAGTTGTTCAGTTGCCAGTATCCTGCCAATTTCGAGGCTCAGGAGCAGTGGATGGACGAGGCTTTCAATGCTAAAATTGAGGACAGTGTTGAGTTCCTTAGCGTGTCTGTTACCGACATGGATATGACAGTACAGCAACTGAAAGACTGGGCAGACGGTATGAAAATGATGACCGAGCGCTCGTTTGGCGAACCTACTGGTTGGAAGGCAGGAAACGTCGTGGTGAAAGGTAAGCAGGTCACCTTCCGTGCTGAGGGCGAGGAGGAAATCGATGACGAAAAGGTGCCAGCTGTCAAGTATGTTTACTGCATGGTAACACCACAGAAGAAGTGCTTTACCGGTGAACTGAAGTTCAAAAAGAGCGACGAGGCTAAGTATAAGCCCCTCGTAGACAAGATCCTCGCTTCTTGTAAGGCAAAATAATTAAGTAATGGCTTATCAAGAAATAATTATGAAAAGAACGATTTTTGCAATGATTTTTGCATGCTGTACACTATCGATGGCAGCACAGGATGGAATTAAAGTAGGATTCCTGGGTGCGTCGCCCGACATTATGGATTTTGCATGGGCGTGGGCTACGTTTGGCGACGACGATCCTGAGAATACACCAGACGAGTCGTCGAACGCGTTGCGGCAGTCGCTGGAGTGTTACCGCACGGGCGAGGCTCAGCCCGATGGTTTCACGATTACCGTAGATAGGAAGGCGGGCTACATCCTGGTGCAGTCGAACCACGACGGTTTCATAAACAAGTGGGAGATGTGCTATTGGAACATGGCCGACAAGAAGCACAAGCTGTTTGCGCTGTGTGTCGAGATGTCGGAAGGTGGCATGCGCATGAACCCAGGGCAGTACGATGGTCTGACGTTCTATCGCTATAACAATGCCACAAAGCGGATGAAGCCCGCTGATATGGGTATTGATGTGCAGTACTTCAATACCTCATATGCTCTGCCTCGCGTAGGCAAGGACATCATTGTGACGCACTGGAGTGAGAACGGTCGCGAAAAGTGGCAGACGGCTCTGAAGTGGAATGGTCACGGCTTTAATCGTTAATCAACAGGCGTTGTGACGTTGCACACGTTGTGACGTTGCATAAGCAAAAATAAAAGAGCTGAGGGAAAAATTTCCTTCAGCTCCTTCTGCTTTCGTAGGGACACCCGGGCTCGAACCGGGGACCTCTGCAATGTGACTGCAGCGCTCTAAACCAACTGGGCTATGCCCCTAACTAATTTGTTAAGTGGATGCAAAGGTACACAAAATTATTGAAAACAGCAAGAGATTTCAAAAAAAAGTTGTACCTTTGCAGGCAAATTTCGAAATATACGTATTAATATGGCACAAGAAGATGTATTTAAGAAAATCGTAAGCCACTGCAAGGAGTATGGTTTTGTGTTCCCATCAAGTGAGATTTACGATGGTTTAGGAGCCGTTTATGACTACGGTCAGAACGGTGTGGAGTTGAAGAATAACATTAAGCAGTATTGGTGGAAGGCTATGACGATGCTTCACGAGAATATCGTGGGTATCGACAGCGCCATCTTTATGCACCCGACGATATGGAAGGCTTCTGGTCACGTGGATGCCTTCAACGATCCCTTGATTGATAACCGCGACTCCAAGAAGCGCTATCGTGCTGACGTGCTGATTGAGGATCAGATTGCCAAGTACGACGAGAAGATTCAGAAGGAGGTCGAGAAGGCTCGCAAGCGCTTTGGCGACTCGTTCGACGAGGCTAAGTACATGGAGACCAGCGAGCGCGTAAAGGAGACAAAGGAGAAGCGCGACGCTCTGCACGCCCGCTATGCTGCAGCTATGCAGGGTCCGGATCTCGACGAGCTGAAGCAGATTATCCTCGACGAGGAGATTGTCTGTCCTATCAGTGGTACCCGTAACTGGACGGACGTTCGTCAGTTCAACCTGATGTTCTCTACGGAGATGGGTGCCTCAGCTGATGCTTCGATGAAGATTTATCTGCGTCCTGAGACCGCACAGGGTATCTTCGTGAACTACCTGAACGTGCAGAAGACAGGTCGTATGAAGATTCCTTTCGGTATCGCCCAGATTGGTAAGGCTTTCCGTAATGAGATTGTAGCCCGTCAGTTCATCTTCCGTATGCGCGAGTTCGAGCAGATGGAGATGCAGTTCTTTGTAGCTCCTGGTACCGAGCTCGAGTGGTTCCCCAAGTGGAAGGAAACTCGTATGAAGTGGCATCAGGCTCTGGGCTTCGGTGCTGAGAACTACCGTTTCCACGACCACGACAAGCTGGCTCACTATGCAAATGCTGCTACAGATATCGAGTTCAAGATGCCGTTCGGCTTCAAGGAGGTAGAGGGTATCCACTCTCGTACCAACTTCGACCTGAGCCAGCATGAGAAATACTCTGGTAAGAGCATTAAGTACTTCGATCCTCAGACCAACGAGAGCTACACTCCGTATGTCATCGAGACCTCAATCGGTGTTGACCGTATGTTCCTGAGCATTATGTGTCACGCCTACGAGGAGGAGAAGCTTGAGAACGGTGAGACTCGCGTAGTCTTGAAGTTGCCCGCAGCTCTTGCTCCTGTGAAGTGTGCTGTGATGCCTCTGGTGAAGAAAGACGGTCTGCCCGAGAAGGCTCGCGAGATTATCGACCAGCTGAAGTTCCACTTCAACTGCCAGTATGATGAGAAGGATTCTATTGGTAAGCGCTATCGTCGTCAGGATGCAATTGGTACGCCATACTGCGTCACCGTTGACCACGATACTCTTAATGATGGTTGCGTGACCCTGCGTTTCCGCGATACGATGGAGCAGGAGCGCGTGAAGATCAGCGAACTCAATGGCATCATCGAGGACAAGGTGAGCATCGCAAGTCTCTTAAAGAAATTGCAGTAAATGAAACTGAAACACTATCTGTTCGTCTGTCTCTCACTGTTCGGCTTTGCGTCGTGCAGTGAAGAGGACGATACTGTAGAAGAATTTGCCGACTGGCAGGCTAAGAACGAGGCCTACTTCGAAGACCAGTATCAGAAACATCTGTCCTCAAACAGCTCGACAAGTTTTGTGCTGAAGAGCTATACGAAGGGTGACAATCTGGCTTTGAGCGATGTGGCACATACCGACTGTATCTTGGTCGACGTGTTGCCCAGCGACTTCCCTGTTGTAGGTGACAAGACGGAGAGTCCTTTGTTTACGGATGATGTGGAAATCTACTATCGTGGCTATCTGCTGCCTTCGCTCAGCTATCCTTCAGGCTATCAGTTTGACATCAGCTATAGTGACATCTTCGCCTCCAATATTGTTGGTGCTGAACCCGTCATGTTTTCAGTAAGCGGTGTCGTTACTGGCTTTGCAATAGCTTTGCAGCATATGCATCGTGGTGACTACTGGCGTGTGACAATCCCACACCAGTTAGGCTATGGGGCATCGTCCTCTGGCAGTATTCCAGCTTATAGTACGTTGATATTCGAAATACGATTGGTGGACATTGACCGCGATTCTAATGGATAATAAAAAACTACGGGAGCAACGCCCGTAGTTTTTTTTATTCTCTAACTTCTTCCATATCTCTTCGTGACTTCGATTTCGTCACCAGCCATACACCACTGAACACGAGAACCACAGCAAGTGCATGGGTGGGTTTCAGAATGCCAATGCCCATGAGTAGGGTGGCAGCGACGGAGACGACAGGCTGTACGTAGTTGTAGACGCTGACAACCGTAGGACGCAGCGTACGCTGACCAATCATCGTGAGGATATATCCCAGGAATGTGCCTATGCAGACTACATAGGCTACCTCCCACCATACTTTAGTTGATAGTTGAGAGTTGATAGTTGAGAGAGTGTGGCTGAACGTGAATGGCAGCAGCATCAGTGTAGCCCACGAGAACATGTATTTGTTAATCGTAAAGACGTTATAACGACGAATCAGTGGATTGAACAGTGACAGGTATAGTGCAAACGAGAACTGAGCAAACAGACATAGCAGGTCGCCACGGATGTCGCCCACCTTGCCGTCGGCATGGGCTGCTGAGGTCAGAATAAGTATCAGTGCACCACTGCAACCCATCAGCACGCCCAGCGCTTTCTTGCTGGTAATAGGCTCCTTCAGGATAAGAGCTGCTAAGATCATGGCGAAGATTGGCATCGACGTGGTGACGATAGAGGCATTGATAGGTGACGTGATGCTTAGTCCTACCGTATAGCAGCATTGGTTGCAAAGCAATCCGAAGACAGCTGCTCCGATGAACATCAGCTTATCTTTACGAGGGACATGCTCCTTAGGTGCAAACAGCGAGGCTATCCAGAACAGCAGACAGGCGCCCACCACTCGGAACGTAACCATCGTCATGCCATCGAAACCATGTGTCATGGCATCCTTTCCGACTGGTGCCATCAAGCCCCATCCGGCACACGCACCAAACATACTTAAGTGCGCTATCAGCGCTTTATTATCACTAGTTTTGGCCATTTTTGTAATTTTTTGTGTGCAAAGGTACGAAATATTGCATAATTCATAATGCATAATTCATAATTATTTCGTATATTTGCACCAAAACTTACGACTATGAAGTATGCAGACTATATCAAACAGATTGAAATAGACTCGCTGTGGAGCGGTAAAAAGCACATTCTGTGGACCCTCGATCCGCAGGTGAACATCCTCAGTGGTATCAATGGGGTAGGCAAGAGTACGATATTAAATAAGGTGTTTAAGAGCGTCAATACCAATGGTGACCTGATTAACCATTTGTTGAAGGGCGTGCATATCACTGCCGAGCCTGAGGATGCCACGCACGTGAGATTCGACATCATCCGTTCGTTGGACTCACCCATGCTCGACAACGAGACACTGAATATGGTGGATTCACGCATTGCTTCGGCTCTCGACTTCCAGCTCTACCATCTGCAACGTAAATACTTGGACTATCAGGTGAACATCGGCAATCGTATCATCTCTGAACTGCAGCATGGTAATGCTGATGCTGCACAGCGCCTTTCGCAGCCCAAGACACGTTTCCAGGATATGGTAGACGACTTGTTTGATGAGACAGGCAAGAAGATTGTGCGTACGGAGAATGAGATACGTTTCTCGCAGATTGGCGAGACACTGGTGCCCTATCAGTTGTCGAGTGGTGAGAAACAGATGCTCGCCATCCTGTTGACAGTACTCGTAGAGGATGAACAGCCTTATGTGCTCTTTATGGACGAACCTGAGGTGTCGTTGCATATCGAGTGGCAGAAACGGCTCATCGACCTGATTGTCGAGTTGAATCCCAACGTACAGATTATCCTTACCACTCATTCGCCAGCAGTCATCATGAATGGCTGGGTGGATAAGGTGACGGAAGTGAGTGATATAGAGGTGAGAGGTGAGAAGTAAGAGGTAAGAGAATGCCGAGTAAACTAACAGATAATCTCAATAGCAGGTACTTCGAGGCGGCCAACCGCATGAAGTCTAAGCAGGCACGGCGGCGCATCGTGGCGTATGTCGAGAGCTACGACGATGTCTACTTCTGGCGTACCGTGCTTTCGCGCTTCGAGGACGACACACGCTATTTCGAGGTGATGCTGCCCTCGCATCGTAAGCTGGAACGTGGTAAGAAGGCGGTACTGATGAACTTCTTAGAGGTGAGAGGGGAGAGGGGAGAGGTGAGAGAAGTGCTGGGCAGGGACATGATAGCGTGTGTCGATGCCGACTACGACTACCTGTTACAAGGTGCTACGGTACAGTCGCAGAAAGTGATAGAGAGTCCTTTCGTCTTTCATACCTATGCCTATGCCATCGAGAATCTGCAATGCTATGCCCCGTCGTTGCACGACACTTGTGTGGCCATCACGCTGAACGACCACCGTATTTTTGACTTCGAAGACTACCTGCGCCAGTATTCTGAAGCTATCTTCCCCTTGTTCGTCTGGTCTGTTTGGGCCTATCGGACGGGTCGTCATAACAAGTTCTCGATGACGGACTTCAATCGGGTGGTAGACCCTGGCGGCTTCAATGTCTTTGAACCACAGCCTTCTATTGACCACCTGCGTCGAAAGGTGAATACCAAGGTGCGTCAGCTGCAGAACGAATACCCGGACAATAAGGAGGCCTATCTGCAGACGAAGGAACAAATCAAGGCTCTGGGTGTTACCCCCCAGACCACCTATTTATATATACAGGGGCACCATCTGTTCGATAATGTGATAGTACCTATATTAAATAAGGTATGTAACCGCTTGCGCCAGGAACGTCAGGACGAAATCAGCCGTATGGCACGTCACCATACCCAGCGCACCAACGAGATGTCGTGCTATGAACACTCGCTGCAGGACATCCGCCAGATGCTGAAAAAGAGTTCAGGCTACGAGCGCTCCCCCCAGTATCAGCTCATTCAACAGGATATAGGACAATATTTGGAGCAAAAATAATTCATCTATTAATAACTTAAAACAAAGGTAATATGAAGAAACTACTGATTTTATCTGCCATGTGCTTGGCAATGACGGCACAGGCAACAATCCTGAGAGTAAGCAACCGCACCAATTCTGGCGCACCGTACAGCACGATTTCTGATGCTATTAGCGCTGCAGAGGAAGGTGATACTATTATGGTTGATGGTAGCAATTCGGCATATAGTGGTGTTACCCTAACTAAGCGCGTGGTACTGATAGGTCCAGGCTTTTTGCTAAGCGAAAATGGTGTGATAGCTGAGGGTTCGCCATCTGCAAAGATACCTAACCTCTCTAGCAATTATAATCAGGCAGCAGGAAGCATCATCATGGGAATGGACATCACGGGCTCTGTCACTCTTAGTCAGCCCAATATGGTGATTACACGCTGTCGTGTTGGTAGCACTATAAGCATAGCTAATAGTGCCAGTAATATAGTTGTCCATCAGAACTATCTTTCTGGCACAGTATATTGCATCACGAGCTCTTCGTATGCCCCAGGTACGCAGATAACAAACAATATCTTTGCCAAGGATAATGACCAAAAAAATGGTATTATTCATAATATTGGCGATGGTATTATTGCTTATAACACCTTTACGAAAACGGGTAACTGGGCTGACTATCCTGTCAATATTGCCAACTTGGCGAACTGTACTGTAGAGCATAATATCTTTGTGGGTAGCGCCATAACCATTGATGGATGTACCATACAAGATAACTACTGGTCGGGTGCTGCAGATGAGTCGTTACTAAAGAATTGTGCTACCGATAAGGCTGTTAAGGAGACAACCGAAGCTAATATCTCAACATTTGAAGGCAAGGGCGCTTTCGCTGGTACGGATCCCTACGTTATTTCTGGTATCCCTGCAGGACCCTATATCAGCGACATCGAGATGCCAGCCTCTGTGGAGAAAGGACAGACACTTAGAGTTAATATTAAGTTAGGCGTACAGCAATGAGAAAGGTTAGACTATGGCTTGCCTTTGTGGCCGCACTCTTGGCAACATCGGCAGGGGCCCAGTCGAACCTGACGGTAACTGCTGCGGAATATTTCTTCGACAGCGACCCAGGCTACGGCCAGGCTACAGTAATCAATAATGTGGTGGGAGACGAGCTGGAAATCGCCATATCCACCAGCGACCTAAGCGTGGGAGCTCACTCGCTCTGCCTGCGAACGTTGGGCAGCAATGGCGTATGGTCTACCACTATGACCAAGACCATCTATGTGATGCATGCGGGTAGTAACATAAATAGTGTGGAATACTTCTTCGACAACGATCCAGGTTATGGCAAAGGAATAGTCTTGGCGCTTGGTGGGGCAAAGGATGTGACGTTAGACATCAATACTGTTGACATTACCCCAGGTGCACACATGCTCTATCTGCGTACACAGGACACCAATGGTAACTGGTCGCCAGTAATGGCTCATTCCCTCTATGTGTTCACAGTACTGCCTGTAGCGGCACTTGAATACTTCGTCGACGATAACGATCCTGGTGAGGGTAAAGCCATTTCTGTTCCAGTGGCCACTGCCACAGCAGCCAGCGCTGTCTTCGACATCGACACCTCTGAGCTGACTCCTGGCGAGCACACCCTGAACATTCGTGCTATGGGCATCGATAGCGTATGGACTGCCGTCAGCACCCGCAAGTTTAACGTTGAGGGACCTGTTGTTTCTGAACCAGAGCCGTATGTAGTTCTGAGTACTAATGACACCGTTATTGATGAATATGAAGGAAATCCGATATATGGTTCGACAATGACGTTCTATTATGACGACCAGAGGAGTGCGCGTCAGGGTATGCCGATGGGTGAGGGCGGTTCTTCGACATGGATCAACTATGCTGCAGGTATTACTTCAGTGGTGTTCGACCCGTCGTTTGCTGGCTATCGACCCGTAACGACATCATCGTGGTTTAACAAGTGCCAGAACCTGACGGCTATTACGGGCATTGAGTACCTGAAGACTGACAGCGTGAAGAACATGAGTTTTATGTTCGCAGAGTGTGAGAAACTGGAGACCCTTGATGTCAGCGGCTTCAATACGGAGAATGTAACGACTATGTTGGCCCTGTTCCAGAATTGTAAAAGACTGACGACATTGGATGTTGGCGGGTTCAATACCGCCAAGGTTACCAATTTCGCCCAGATGTTCAACGGCTGTTCTGGCCTGGCAAGCATAGACGT
Organism: uncultured Prevotella sp.; assembly: GCA_947169185.1. GTDB lineage: Bacteria > Bacteroidota > Bacteroidia > Bacteroidales > Bacteroidaceae > Prevotella. The sequence goes on along the minus strand of CAMVOS010000017.1, from coordinate 31,021 downwards.
TACGCACTTCGTTACGTCCAATGCCACGTCCATGAACTCCATGTTCAGCGACTGCTCTGGCCTGACGAGCCTCGACGTGAGAGGCTTCAACACGGCTAACGTGACCATGACAAGCAGTATGTTCTACGGCTGTTCGGGTCTGACGTCCCTTGACGTGAGCAATTTCGATGTACAAAACGCGAAGGACATGCGCTCGATGTTCTATGGCTGTTCGGGCCTGACAAGCCTCGACCTGAGCAATTTCTACACCACAAATGCTGAGCGCATCAACTTCATGTTCAGCGGATGTACATCGCTTACCACTATCGACATCAGTAACATGACGACGGCTAACGTGCTGCACATGAACAATATGTTCTATAACTGTTCCAGTCTGACCACTATCTATGCCGACGACTTCGACCTGACGAAAATGGAGGCAAGCTCCAGCATGTTCTATGGCTGTACGTTGCTCGTGGGCGGCAAGGGTACGAAATTCGATGCCAGCCACATCGACCATGCCTATGCTCATGTCGACGGAGGTACGACTAACCCTGGCTACTTCACGGATAAGAATGCTACGCCAATAATTGCTGAGGCTTATGCTGTGCTGAGTGACAACAATACCGTGCTGACTTTCTACTACGATACGGAGAAACAGGCAAGAGGTGGTATGGGTGTCGGACCATTCAGTACGATAGATGACAGAGAATGGAACTATGAAACTAGTTACATCAGCAAAGTCGTATTTGATGAGTCCTTTGCAAATGATACGACCATAACCAGTACGGCAAACTGGTTTGCTGGAATGGACAATATGACGGCTATTGAGGGATTACAGTATTTGAACTCGCAGAATGTGACAAGCACGTATTATATGTTCTGGAACTGTTCCAGCTTGACGAGCCTTGATTTGTCGAAATTCAGCATGCAGAACGTGACTAATATGGATGGAATGTTCTCGCTCTGTTCCGGCCTAACGGCTCTCGACTTAAGGAATGCCAATGCTCAGAAGGTTACAGACATGGGTCACATGTTCGACGGATGTACCAACTTGGTGTCCGTCTTGTTTGGCGACAGCTTTAATACGGCTGCTCTGACCAATATGTATGCGATGTTCCAGAACTGCTCCAGTCTGAGAGATATCGACTTGAGCAACTTCAATACCAACAATGTCACCATTATGGGATCTGTGTTCAACGGCTGTAGCAGCCTTGTAAGCATAGATATCAGTGGTTTCTCTACTAACAAAGTGATAGAGATTGGTGGTATGTTCCGTGCCTGTACATCATTAGCCAGCATTCAGGCAGGATACGCTGCTATTCCCGCTGAGGAATATGCACGTATTGACAACCCGAACCTGCTGGTGTATGTGAATGAACCATCGCTGGCACCTCAGGGCGTGCAGAACGTGGTGGTGAATGGCGTGGCTAGGGAGATTGTACTAACGGATGAAGTTGGTTCTTCGGACAATAACAACTTCTTTGTTCCGCAGAGCTTTGCGGCAGAAAAGATTACCTATATCCGTAACTTCGCACAGGAGACACAGCCTAATGTCAGTCGTGGATGGGAGAGCATCAGCCTGCCGTTTAATGTGCAGAATATAGCACACGAGACGAAGGGTAACCTGTCGCCATTCGGTAGCTCGGCTGGGGGCAAGAAGTTCTGGTTGCGCAGACTGTCTGACAAAGGCCTGATGCGTGCCTCACAGATTGAGGCTAATGTGCCTTACGTGATCTCGATGCCGAACAGCACGGAGTACACGGATTTGTACAACCTTGCTGGTCGTGTAACGTTCTCTGCTGAGAATACGACGGTGCCCACTACGACACAGCAGACGATGTCGTTGTCAGATGGTAGCATCGACATGGTGCCCACGATGCTGCGTGTGAGTCGCTCGTCGAGTGTATGGGCTCTGAATGTTGGTGAGGTTCGTGGACAGTACTTGGAAGGTAGCGTCTTCGAGCGTGACTATCGCATGGTGCGTCCTTTCCAGGCTTATACCGTACACCATAGCGATTCGCCTGCTCCACGCTTCGTTCCTATCAACACCTTGATGGATGGCGAGGCAACATCGATTGATGAATTGATGAGTCCAAAGACGACTGCCGATACTTACTACACGTTGGATGGACGTAAGTTGGATAGCAAGCCTGTCATGAAGGGCATTTATATCCACAATGGACGTAAGGTGGTGGTGGAGTAATATTTTACCGCCACTAAACTCTCTGTTTACCGGTGCTAAAGTTCGACTTTAGTGCCGGTAAATGTAACGCCACATTTGTACCTTCAGGTCAAAGAACTTTATGCTTTAGTTGTCTTTCCAGAAAGCACGAGTGAACAGCACCAGCACGGACATGATTTCCAGACGACCTACCAGCATCAGAAACGAACACGTCCACTTGATGTAGATAGGCAGTTCGCCCCATGTTAGGGCAGGACCTATCTGTATCGATAAGTCGGGTCCGACGTTACTGATACAGCTTAATGCGATGACGATGGATTTGGTGATGTCGATGTCGGCAACGAGCATGATGGTGGTAGCCAACAGGATGACGCCTACATTGATGGCAAAGAATGCCAGTAGCGTCGTCAGCTTCTGCTGCGGTACAGGCTGCTCGTCAATCTTCACGGGCAAGACGGCATTGGGATGTAGAATCTTACGAAACTCGTTACGCAGCACCTTGAGAATCATAACACCACGAACACATTTGAAGCCACCTGTCGTAGAACCTGAACAGGCACCCAGGAACATCAGACAGCCCAGTATCACCCACGTGATATGCGGCCAACGTGCTGCATCGTCGTTGAAGAGTCCTGTCGTGGTGGTAAACGATACCACATGGAACAGGGCGCTGCGGAAGGCATGCTCCAGTCCGTAGCCGTTTCGCGTCATCAAAAGGTAGCCTATCCACAGCGTGGCCACGATGATAAGGGTGATATACAGCTTGAACTCGCTGCTCTTCAGTAGCATGCGCAGCCGACCTTTGAACATCACGAAATAGAGTAGGGTGAAGTTGATGCCTGCCAAGAATTGGAACACAATGCTCACATAGTCTATTATGGGCGAATTAAAGTATGACGTACTGTCGTTATGCGTACAGAAGCCGCCTGTAGCCGTTGTCGACATCGAGTAGTTGATGCTGTCGAACCAGTCCATGCCTGCAGCATAGTAACACAACAGACAGGCGATGGTTAGCGCGATATAGACGCTCCAGATCCATTTGGCGGTTGTTGACAGACGGGGATGCATCTTCTCACGCATAGGTCCTGTGGCCTCAGCAGCAAAAACCTTCACGCTGCCGCCGCCCACCATCGATGGTAGGATGGCAATGGTGAAGAACACGATTCCCAACGCCCCTATCCATTGTGTCTGTGAGCGCCAGAATAGGATACCGTGTGGCAGTGCTTCAACATTGGTAATCAGCGTGGCTCCCGTTGTCGAGAATCCTGACATCGTCTCAAAATATGCATCGGTGATGTTGGTGATATAGCCGCCAATGAGGTATGGCAGCATGCCCAGCAGCGAGAATACCGACCATGTCAGTGTGACCAGTAGGTAGGAATCGCGTCGGCTCAGGTTGTTGTCGGCGTTGCGCCCCATATATTTCAGGACCAAGGCACAGCAGCAGGTAAAGATGGTGGATATCAGGAACGACATGACATCGTCCTCGTGATAGCCCAAGGCAATGCCTGCGCAGATGGCTTGCAGCGTACCCAAAAGGAATAGCAGCGACCCCAAGATTTTATATATCAGCGCCGTGTTTAGCATGATTTCTCACCTCTCACCTCTTATCTCTCACCTCTACTTAAAGAACTTCTCCATTTTCTTCAGATTCTGCTCGTGGCAGAACACCATGACGGAGTCGCCGGGCAAAATCTGTGTGTTACCATTCACCAAAATACCCTGTCCTTCACGTACCAGACCACCGATGGTTGCACCAAAGGGCAGTCCTAGGTCCTTGACCAGACGACGGGTGACCTTCGAACCTTCTGCGGCAATGAATTCGGCGACGTCTGAGTCGACCATCATCAGGCTACGCACATTGCTGACATCCCCATCGAGCATCATCTGGTAGATATGGCTGGCAGCGACATTCTTCTTGTTGATAATAGTGCCGATGTCCAAACTCTCTGCCATCTCCACGTAGTCCAGGTTCTCGACCATTGCCACCGTCTTGCGTACGCCCAGTCGCTTGGCAGTCAGACAAGCTAGGATATTGGTTTCAGCATTATCGGTTAGTGCCACAAAGGCCTGTGTGGTTTGGATACCTTCTTCCTGCAACAGTCCCAGGTCGCGTCCGTCACCATGTATCACCATCGTGTCAACATCGTTCAAAAGCTCGTTCAAACGTTCACAGCGTGCCTCGTTGTTCTCTATGATCTTCAGATTCATATAGTCGGGAGCTGTCAGCGCCACACGTACTGCCGTCTTGCCGCCCCCCATGATGATGACATTCTTTACGTCGGCATAATGTTCCTTACCGCATATCTGACGGATATAGTTGATATATTCGCGGGTGGTCATCAGATAGACCAGGTCGTTGACTTTCAGCTCGTCGTTACCACCAGGAATCAGCGTCTCGCCCTGTCGTTTGATGGCTACGATATGGTAGGGGTCGTCAGGACCGCACAGAGTCTTCAGGGGCTGGTTCAGTATCTGGCAGGTGTCACGTAACTTGATGCCTAACATGACCAGTGCGCCACCATGCACATCCCAGCGCTGGCGTACCCACGACATCTTCAGTCCGTTCACGATATCCTGAGCGGCGAGCACTTCGGGGTATATTAGGGAGTTGATGCCCATCTCGGCAAAGAAAGGCTTCAGGTTGGGTGACAGGTATTCGTAGTTGTCGATACGTGCTACAGTCTTCTTGGCACCTAGTCCGTGGGCGATGGTGCACGCATTCATATTGCGGCTCTCATCGGGTGTGACGCCCACAAAGAGGTCGGCTTTCTCGACACCCGCTTCCTTCAGCACACGGATGCTGGTTGGCGAGCCTTGTACGGTCATGATGTCAAATTTTCCATCCAGACCACCTAAGCGCTCAGCACTCTCGTCAATCAGTACACAGTCCATATGGTCTTTCGACAATAGACGTGCCAGATAGGTTCCTACGGCTCCTGCACCGCCAATAATGATCTTCATGCTTCCAGTATCGCTTTTTTAATGCCTTCTTCGTCAATACCTACGATGTGTTGCAACTCTTTGACGGTACCGTGCTCGACGAAGTTGTCAGGCAGTCCCAATCGCTGCACTTTAGGTGTATAGCCGTGGTCGTTCATCCATTCAAGCACAGCCGAGCCCAGTCCGCCCTTGCGCACACCATTCTCCACGGTAATGATGCGCTTGAACTTACGACCAATCTCGTCGAGGATAGCCTCGTCCAGGGGTTTCAGGAATCGCATGTCGTAGTGTGCCACACTCATGCTATCGCCAATCTCGGCTATAACACGTGTCACGTTATTGCCTATAGGACCAATGCTCAGCACGGCGACATCCGTGCCGTCCTTCATTTTACGACCGGTACCAATCGTCACCTCTTCCAGTGGACAGCGCCAGTCCTGCAGTTCACCGCCACCGCGTGGATAGCGGATGACGAATGGTCCCTTGTCGGGCAGCTGTGCCGTATACATAAGACGGCGCAATTCGTGCTCGTCCATAGGTGAGCAGATTGTCAGATGAGGTATCGGTCTCAGCGCAGCCATATCAAAGGCGCCATGGTGTGTTGGTCCGTCTTCGCCCACCAGTCCAGCACGGTCGAAGCAAAACACAACATGCAGGTTCAGCAGGGCTACGTCATGTATGATATGGTCGAAGGCACGCTGTGCAAAGGCGCTATAGATATTACAGAACGGCAGCAGGCCGTCCTTCGCCATGCCGCCCGAGAAGGTTACAGCATGTCCCTCGGCAATACCTACATCGAAGGTTCTTTCCGGCATTTCCTTCATCATGATATTCATCGAACAGCCGCTAGGCATGGCAGGGGTAACGCCGACAATCTTCGGATTCTGTCGGGCCAGTTCCAGCAGGGTATGTCCAAACACGTCCTGATATTTCTGGGGCTTCGTGGGATCGTCGTCGACAATGCGCTCGCCTGTATCAGGATTGAATTTTCCTGGCGCATGCCATACCGTGACATCCTTCTCTGCAGGGGCATAGCCGTGACCTTTCTGGGTGTGCAGGTGTAACAGTTTCGGACCCTTCATGTCCTTTAATTGTCGTAGGATGCGCACCAGCTCCTTCACGTCGTGTCCGTCAAAGGGACCGAAGTAGCGGATATTCATGCCGTCGAAGATGTTCTGCTGGTGTGCAATGGCACTCTTGATGGCGTTCGACAGGCGCTGGATTCCTTTCTTACGGTCATCGCTCATCAGCCCCTTGCTATGCAGCCAACGGGTCGTGCGAAATTTGATGGCATTATACGTCTTGTTGGTATTCAGTCCCAACAGGTATTTCTGCATGCCACCCACACTGCGGTCTATCGACATGTCGTTGTCATTCAGGATAATCAGCAGGTTATTGGGACTCGACGATACATTGTTCAGACCCTCGAAGGCCAGCCCGCCACTCAGCGCACCGTCACCGATGACGGCTACGACATGGCGGTCGTTCTTCCCTTCTAGTTCGGCTGCTACCGCCATACCTAAAGCTGCCGAGATGCTGTTCGAGGCATGTCCGCAGGCAAAGGTGTCGTATTCGCTCTCAAGAGGGGAGGGGAATGGGCGGATACCGCCCAGTTTTCTGTTGGTGCAGAACTGTTCGCGACGCCCAGTCAGAATCTTATGCCCATAGGCTTGGTGACCTACGTCCCAGACGATACGGTCCTCGGGAGTGTCATAGACATAGTGCAAGGCTACGGTAATCTCCGCCACGCCTAGACTCGATGCCAGATGACCTGGGTTTACGCTTAACTCCTGTACGATGTCTTCGCGCAGTTCCGCACAGACTTGTGGCAGTTCGTTCTCTGACAAGCGCCTGAGGTCTTCAGGGTATTTGATGGTCTCTAATAATTTCACATTAATGTTGTTTAGACTGCAAAGGTACGAATTAGCGAGCACAAAACAAAAGAAATGATTCTTTTTTTTGTCGAGTGTAAGTACTTTCGCTGAATTATTCAGCAAAGGTACGAATAAGAAAAGAAATTTCCAAATGTTTTTTAACCTTTTTCTTAAGAGAAAATAATTTCATGAAAATGCTTGCATATTACATATTTTCTTCATACATTTGCAAAAGATATTCACTTCTGCTAAAAATGAAATATGTTTTACTGCCAGAAACCATACAGAACGGACGGCCTAAGCGGTTGTCGTTCTATTTGGCTATGGAGGAGTATGTGGCCCGCTATGTTGCTGAGGATGAATGCTTTTTTATGTGGCAGGTGGAACCTAGTGTGATATTCGGGCGCAACCAACTGGTGGAGAATGAGGTGAATCTGGACTACTGTCGTCGGCACGATATCCAGGTGTACCGTCGGAAAAGTGGGGGTGGCTGCGTGTATGCCGACAAGGACAACGTGATGCTGTCGTACGTCTCCCAGGGTGACAGCGTGGGACTGGCGTTCAACCAGTTTATCCAGATGGTGCTGCTGGTGTTGCGACGCATGGGCGTTGAGGCCGTTGGGACGCAGCATAACGATGTGCTGATAGGCGACAGGAAGGTATGCGGAACGGCGTGCTATCATGTCGATGGCCGAAACATCGTACACGGTACGCTGCTCTACGACACGAATATGGACCACATGCTGCAGGCCATCACGCCCAGTCAGGAGAAGCTGCAGTCGAAGGGCATCCAAAGTGTCCGCCAGCGTATTACGCTGCTGAAGGACTATGTCGCAATGACGCTGGAAGAGGTGAAGACGCTGATTTGCCAGACGCTCTGCGATGGTGTGGTGGTGTTGACGGACGGTCAGGTGCGCGAGATAGAACAGTTGGAACAGGCGTATCTACAGAAAGACTTTATCAATAAACTATAACGAACAAATACAGTAGAAATGGAAAACAAAAGAACCTGTCTCTATGACAAACACGTCGCCTTGGGGGCCCTGATGTCGCCCTTTGGCGGCTTCGACATGCCCATCCAGTATTCGGGCATTGTGGACGAGCACCAGGCGGTACGTACGACTTGTGGTGTCTTTGACGTGAGCCACATGGGTGAGGTGCTCATCACCGGCAGTGATGCTGAGCGCTATGTGAACCACATTTTCACCAACAATGTCGTGAGCATGCCCGACGGCAAGATTCTCTATGGCATGATGTGCTACGAGGATGGGGGCGTGGTGGACGACCTTCTGGTATACAAGGTTGCCGACCAGCGTTTCTTCCTGGTTATCAATGCTGCCAATATTGATAAGGACTGGGCATGGATACAGGTGCAGGCCAAAGGCTTCGACGTCACGCTGGACCATCAGAGCGACCAGTACGGCGAACTGGCTGTGCAGGGACCCGATTCGGAACAGGTGTTGAAGGAGGTGCTGGGCATTGACGGATCGGATCTGACGTTCTATACCTTCAAGCAGATTGGTGATGTGATTCTTTCACGCACTGGTTACACGGGCGAGGACGGCTTCGAAATCTATGCTGATGCCGCCTATATCAATGCCTGTTGGGACAAACTGGTGGCCTCCGGTCGTTGCAAACCTTGCGGACTGGGCTGTCGCGACACGCTGCGCTTTGAGGTGGGACTGCCCCTCTATGGAGATGAGCTGTCGGCAGACATCACGCCCATCATGGCTGGTCTGGGCATCTTCGTGAAACTGGACAAGGACGAATTCATCGGTAAGGACGCGCTGGCCCGTCAAAAAGCCGATGGCCCTGCCAAGAAGATTGTGGGCATCGAACTGGCAGACAAGGCGATACCCCGTCACGGCTACCCCGTCCTGAATATGGCGGGTGAGATCATTGGTGAGGTGACTACGGGCTACCACACCATCTCGACAGACAAGAGTGTCTGCATGGCACTCATCGATACCCCATACGCCAAGTTGGACACTGAGGTGCAGATTCAGATTCGCAAGAAGGTGTTCCCTGGCAAAGTCGTCAAAAAGCAATTCTATAACAAAAACTATAAAAAATAAGTATTATGGCAAAAGTATTGGAAGGACTCTACTACTCGGAGTCGCACGAATATGTAAGAGTAGAAGGTGAATATGGTTTCATTGGTATTACGGACTATGCGCAGAACGCCCTGGGTAACGTGGTGTATGTTGACATGCCTGACGTGGACGACGAGGTAACGGCAGGCGAGGAGTTCGGTGCCGTCGAAAGTGTGAAGGCTGCCAGCGATCTGATGTCGCCCGTGACAGGCGTTGTCGTCGAGGTCAACGAGGCTTTGGACGACCAGCCCGAACTCATCAACCAGGATGCCTATGCCAACTGGATTATCAAGGTAACGATTAACGACAAGGCTGAACTTGACAACCTAATGGACGCCAAGGCTTACGCTCAATTCTGTGAGAAGTAATTAATTCGTAATCTCGAAACATCGTAATATCGAAACATCAAAAAATAATGTATAAATACTTCCCCCATAATCAGGACGACCTACAGACCATGCTGGAGCGGGTGGGCGTTGATTCCCTCGACGCCCTGTATGCCCAGATTCCTGAAACCATCCGCTTCCGTGACGACTACAAATTGCCATCGGAGATGAGCGAGCTGGAGGTGCGCCAGCTCTTCGAGAGACTGGGCTCGCAGAACCTGCAGCTGATGTGCTTTGCCGGCATGGGTGTCTACGACCACTACATGCCGTCGGTCATCCCCCAGCTGTTGCAGCGCTCTGAGTTCCTTACCTCCTATACCCCGTATCAGGCTGAGATCTCTCAGGGCACGCTCCATTATATCTTTGAGTATCAGAGCATGATGACTGAACTCACAGGTATGGATATCTCAAATGCCTCGATGTACGATGGCACTACCGCTGCTGCTGAGGCGATGATGATGGCTGTGGCAGCAGGTAAGAAACAGAATAAGGTGCTTGTCTCTGCCGGCCTTAATCCAAAGACTCGTGAAGTGCTCGATACCTATGCGCTGCATCAGGGCATAGAGTTGGAAACACTTCCTTTGAAGGATGGTGTAACCGATTTGTCTGCCGCCAATTTTGAAGGAGTTGCTGGTGTGATGGTTCAGCAACCAAATGTCTTCGGTATTGTTGAGGACTTCACAGGCTTTGCTGATGCATGTCATGATCACAAGGCCCTCTTCATTATCGATTCTGTAGCCTCCGACCTCGCAGTACTGAAGACACCAGGCGAGTGGGGAGCAGATATCGCTGTGGGTGATGGTCAGAGTTTGGGCATTCCTATGCTCTTCGGTGGTCCTTACGTGGGTTATATGTGTTGCACAGAGAAACTCATCCGCAAGATGCCAGGCCGTATCGTGGGTATGACCAAAGATAATCGCGATCAGCGTGCTTTCGTGCTCACTCTCCAGGCTCGCGAACAGCATATCCGGCGTCAGAAGGCCACATCGAATATCTGTTCAAACCAGAGTCTGATGGCACTCTTTGTTACGATATATTGCTCACTTATGGGCCGACAGGGTCTTAAGGAGGCTGCCGAGCTCTCTTACGCTGGTGCTCATTACCTCTGCGACGAACTGTTGAAGACGGGTCGTTTCTCTTTGGTTTACGACAAGCCTTTCTTCAATGAGTTCTATGTTAAGTACGATGGTGATGCCGATACTCTCTATCAGCGTTTCATCGAGGCTGGCATCCTTGGTGGTGTCCGTTGCCAGGATGGATTCATCTTCGCTGTCACAGAGAAACGTACTAAGGAAGAAATTGATAACCTCGTAAAGATTGCAGCCCTATGAATAACCGACTTTATGGAAACCTGATTTTCGAACTCTCCAAGGAGGGGCGCAAAGGCTATAGCCTGCCAAGGAATAACTTTGGTGACAAATACGAGGTGCCTGCATCTATGCGTCGTGCAGAGGATGCCGCATTGCCCGAGTGCGATGAACTGACGGTAGTGCGTCACTATACCAACCTCTCGAATAATAACTTTGGTGTGGATACCGGTTTCTATCCCCTCGGTTCTTGTACTATGAAGTACAATCCGAAGATCAATGAGGAGATGGCAGCCCTGCCACAGTTCCAGAACCTGCATCCATTGCAGCCGGAACATACTGTCGTTGGTGCCCGTGCTCTGGTATCGCTTTTGGATAAGTCGCTTTGTGCCCTCACGGGTCTGGCTCATTTCACCTTCAAGCCATACGCTGGTGCTCATGGTGAGCTGACGGGATTGATGACTATCGATAACTATCATCGTTCTCGTGGCGATATGCAGCGTAAGAAGGTCATCGTTCCAGATAGCGCCCACGGCACTAATCCTGCCTCGGCAGCTGTCTGCGGCCTTGAGATCATCGAGGTGAAATCGACAGCTGAGGGGCTAGTCGATCTAGTCGATCTAGAGAGACTAGTCGAACTAGAGGGACCCAATATCTCTGCAATGATGATGACCAATCCTAATACCCTTGGTCTCTTTGAGACTCAGATTCCTGCTATCGCAAAGCTTATCCACGATGCTGGAGGTCTGATGTATTACGATGGTGCGAATCTGAATCCGATGCTTGGTGCTTGTCGCCCTGGCGATATGGGCTTCGATGTCATGCATATCAATCTCCATAAGACCTTCTCTACACCTCACGGAGGTGGAGGCCCTGGTGCCGGTCCTGTTGGTGTGCGCGAGGGCTTGCAGTCGTTATTCCCTGAGGTGTCGCCTTATAACGGCAACTATGGCGTGATGATGCGTGCCTACGCTTATATCCTCTCTTTGGGTCGTGAGAACGTGAAGCTGGTGGGCCCTCTGGCCACTCTCAACGCCAACTATATCAAAGAGAGCCTGAAGGATGTCTACGAGCTACCTATCGACACAACATGTTGTCATGAGTTCGTGTTCGATGGTCTGAAGGATAAGTCTACAGGTGTTACCACGATGGATGTGGCTAAACGCCTGCTCGATTACGGCTATCATGCGCCCACCATCTACTTCCCCTTGCTCTTCCATGAGAGTCTCATGATCGAGCCTACGGAGAACGAGTCAAAAGAGACGCTCGATGGTTTCATTGCTGTGATGCGTAAGATTGCCGAGGAGGCGAAGAACGATCCTGAACTGGTGAAGTCAGCTCCTCACGATACGCCCATCGGACGTGTCGATGATGTGCAGGCAGCCAAGCATCCTATCACCACTTATAAACAAATGATCAATGACAACAACTGATTTGATTATCATCGGCGCGGGGCCTGGAGGCTACCGCGCCGCTGAATATGCTGCCAAACAAGGTCTGAAGGTCATCATCTTCGAAGGTGATGACGTAGGAGGTACGTGCCTCAATGTGGGGTGTATTCCCACGAAAACCTACGTGCATTCGACTTCGTTTGCTGAGGCTCGCGAGCGTATGGCGCAGGTCGTTCCCCAGCTCCGTGCGGGTGTCGAGGGCATTCTCTCGCATCCCAACATCACGCTGGTCCGTGAACGCGCCTCGTTAGTGGATGCTATCACCGTCTGTTCTATGGGCGGTGATTCTGTCACAGCAAAAAACATCATCATCGCCACCGGCTCCGAAACCAAGTGGTTGCCGATTAAGGGCTGCGATGACCCTCGTGTCGTTGACTCTACTGGCCTCTTGGGTCTCGAAACACTTCCGAAACGTTTTGCTATTATCGGTGCTGGCGTCATCGGCATGGAGTTTGCCTCGGTATTCCGTCGTTTCGGTTCTGAGGTGACAGTCATCGAATACCTCAAGGAGTGTCTGCCTGCCCTAGACAGCGACATTGCCAAGCGCCTGCGTAAATATATGGAGAAACAGGGCATCACGTTCAAGATGAAGACCGCTGTACAGAATGTGGCAGATATCGAGGCCGACGTCATCCTCATGGCTACGGGTCGTAAGCCGCGTATACAATCCGACTTCGCCAATGCTGGCTTTGAATACGATGAGCGCAAGGGTATTACCGTTGATGACAACTTCGAGTCCACCGTAAAGGGTATCTATGCCATCGGTGATGTCAATGGTCGTCAGATGCTTGCTCATGCTGCTGAGATGCAGGCTGTCCGCGCTGTCAATCATATTATAGGCAAGAGCGACAGAATCCGTTTCGACATCATGCCTGCCGCCATCTTCACCTCTCCTGAGGCTGCCTGCGTTGGTCCTACCGAGGATCAGCTCAAGGAGCAAGGCATAGCCTACGAATGCAAGAAATCATTCTGGCGTGCCAATGGCAAGGCTTTGGCGATGGGCGAGACGGAAGGTCTGCTGAAACTATTTGTTTCCCCTGAAGGTCTAATCCTTGGTTGTCACGCCTACGGTGCCCATAGTGCCGACATCATCCAGGAGGTAAGTGTTCTGATGTGTAAACACGTCACTATCCACGAACTTGCGGATATGGTGCATATCCATCCCACACTCGGTGAGATTCTTCTGTCAGCATCCATGCAATAGCTTGATGGTGTGAAAAGTAAAGTTTATGTTACATGCGGCAAAATGTATTTCGGGAAAATGCCGTAATTTTGCAGCGTGAAACTACATATTATTAGAAAAAAGATTTGTTTAGCTTTTAGCTTTTGGCTTTTAGCTGTTGGGTGTTGGGCTCATGGCGATGCTTCACACAAGTCTATAATTGGAGGGAAACCTTTCGGTGACGGACAGGTGATGGTGCAGACTGTGGCACGTAATGCTATCCGCATCCAATATGCTAAGGCTGGTCAGCAGACCAGCGACCTACCTGATTGGTTGTATGTAAAACATGGTATTGTCCAAAGCCAAGATGTGAAAGTGAAAGTTGACGCGAAACGTCAACAGATTGTGATTAGGGATAAGGGTGGCAAAGTGGTCTTTAAGGCCACATGCCACCAATTTTTAAATGGCGAGGCTACGTTGTCGTTTGCCACGGCTAAGGATGAGTGTCTGTTTGGCCTAGGTCAGTTTCAGGACGACTATAGTGATGTGCGTGGTCTGTCGCGCCGTCTGACGCAGGTAAATACGCAGATTAGTCTGCCCATGCTGATTTCGAGTAAGGGCTACGGTATCCTATGGAACAATTACGGCATGACAGAATATAACCCATGCAGCAAGAGCGTTCGCATGGAAAAGTGTCAGGGTGCTGGTGCCCGTGAAGTGGTGAATGTTACATCGACCGAAGGCGGCAAACAGGAGGTGCGTGAGCGCCACATCTTCGAGACGACTATCGACATCAGTGAGTCTGGTGACTACAGTCTTTTGTTGGATGTGGGGCAGAAGATGGCACGCCGCCATAACCTCTGCATTGATGGTCAGACAGTCATCGAAATGCAAAATTTGTGGCTACCTCCCACGGCTTCAAAGATAGTACGTTTGGAGAAAGGTCGCCATACGCTGACAGCAGAACTGACGAAGGACGATAATCCTGTGCTGTATTACGACAAGGTGCAAGACCAGACCACCTTCCGTTCGCCTGTTGCTACTGCTGTTGATTATACTGTGTTTGTTGGTACGCCCGACGAAATTATTGCTACCTATCGTGAGCTGACGGGTGAATGTCCGTTGATGCCGAAGTGGGCGTTAGGATACATCCATTGTCGCGAGCGTTTCCATAGTTCAGAGGAGATACTGCAGACGGCACGTCGATTCAAACAGGAGCAGATGCCCATCAGTATGATTGTGCAGGATTGGCAGTATTGGGGCAAGTACGGGTGGAATTCTATGCGTTTCGACGAGGAGTTCTATCCCGATCCCAAGGCGCTGACAGACGAATTGCACCAGATGGGTATCCGACTGATGGTCAGCGTATGGTCGAAGATTGATATGAATTCGGAGGTGGGTCGCCAGATGAAGCACGACAACTACTACATCCCCGGTACTGACTGGATAGACTTCTTTAATCCTGAGGCTGCTGCATCCTATTGGAAGAACTTCCGTGAACGACTGCTACCTTTGGGTATTGACGCTTGGTGGCAAGATGCTACCGAGCCTGAGAACGATGATCTGGCGGGTCGTCGTGTAAACAATGGCAAGTGGAGTGGTGAGCAGGTGCGTAATATCTATCCTCTGATGGTGAACAAAACCGTATACGAAGGACTGGTTGCGGCAGGCAAAGAGCCTATGATACTGACTCGCAGCGGTTTCCCTGGCATCCAGCGTTATGGCTCTGCCTTGTGGAGTGGCGACGTGGGTAATGACTGGGAGACCTTCCGCCGTCAGATTGTGGCAGGCTTGGGAGTACAAGCAGCTGGTGTGCCTTGGTGGACGTATGATGCAGGTGGTTTCTTCCGTCCTTACGACCAATATAACAACCAGGACTATATCGAGCGTATGCTACGTTGGATTGAAACCAGTGTCTATCTGCCTCTGATGCGTGTACACGGCTATATGAGCAATACCGAGCCTTGGAACTATGGCGAGGAAGCTAAGCAGATTATCGCCAAGTGTCTGCAGGAGCGCGAACAATTGCGTCCCTATATCGAACGCTGTGCTGAGCGTGTGTCGAAGGAAGGCTATACGCTGATGCGTCCGTTGGTGTTCGACTTTGCTAACGACCCAGAGGCCCTCAAGCAGAAATACGAGTATATGTTCGGTCCATCGCTGCTCGTCAGTCCGATTACGGAGCCTGGCGTGACGGTGTGGAAAACCTATTTACCTAAGAATCAGGACGGCTGGAAGGATATGCGTACAGGTCGGCACTATGACGGAGGACAAACCGTTACCACACAAGTCGACAAGACGTGCATCCCGGTATTTGTCAGAGTAGGATATGAAGATGAAAGATTAAACATTAAATAATTAATATTTAAATGAAACGTATTTTTACTAAGATTTTATTGACAAGTGCGATGTTTTTGACATCGGTTATCGGGGCCAAAGCTGAAGTCGACCCCAACTTCCACATTTACATTTGTTTCGGACAGTCGAACATGGAGGGTAACGCTACACCAGAAGCCCAGGATAAAACAGGCATTGATTCACGTTTCCAGATGTTGGCCTGTGTTGACTTCCAAAGTCCTTCGCGTAAGATGGGACAGTGGTATAAAGCGACTCCTCCCCTCGTTCGTCAGGGTACAGGACTGGGTATGGCCGACTATTTTGGACGTACTATGGTGGCTAACCTGCCAGATAATATGAAGGTGGGAGTTGTTGATGTAGCCATTGGTGGAACTAAGATTGAGGGTTTTATGCAGGAAGAAGTTGCCAGCTATATAGCTTCTATGGATCCTAAAACAGAGGGCTGGTTGATTAACTATTTTAAAGCTTATGACAATGACCCGTACAAGCGTTTGGTTGATATGGCTAAAATAGCCCAGCAGTCTGGTATCATCAAGGGAATCTTGCTGCATCAGGGGTGCTCGAACAATATGCAGCAGGACTGGCCACAGAAGGTGAAGAAAATCTACAACCGCTTAATTAGCGACCTGAATCTGAAGGCTGCCGATGTTCCTTTGTTTGTTGGCGAGACGGTACGCTCGGAAATGGGTGGTGCTTGTGGTGGTCATAACGCTGTTATAGCTAATGTACCAAGTGTCATCCCTAACTCCTATGTGATATCTTCGGCCAACTGTCCGCAGAAAGGCGATGGACTACACTTCACAGCTGCTGGTTATCGAGCCATGGGTGCACGTTATGCCCAGCAGGCACTGCGGGTGATATATGATATTGATCCAGAATATGATGATCCTTATCTGACGACGACGGAAAAAGAAATCGACCAACGCTACACAGACCAGACGCTTCCCAAGACTGGTTCTTTTGCCATTGTCAATGAGGCGGAGAGTAAGGCTATCTACGGCATGTATGGACAGAAATTAGGCTATGCTGACTATAAGACCGCATTCAAGGAAACTAATACCGGTTACATTTTCAAGCAGGGAAAAGGTTCAGGCGGTGTCCGACTGAAGCTCCTCACGCCCGACGGTAACGACTATCAGGTGGATGGCGAAATCGGCTATATGAATTCACAGGTCGTCGATGGCAGTTGCTGCTTCCTCTCTGGCAATATGAACAGTCAGAGTGGACAGGACCTTGCCAAGGGTGCCGTATGGACTTTAGAATATGTTGATGGTAAGGGTTTCTCCATCAAGAATGTCGGTACGGGCAAGTATTTGAAGGATCCTAATTCGCCTGCCAAGTATGACGAACCTACCTATTTCACGCTCTGTACGCTGAAGGCAAAGAGCACCACTACAGGTATAGAGGATGTCAGGAGTAAGCGGTCAGAGGCACGAAGTGGTGTATATACTCTGAATGGTCAGCGTGTTGCCAATCCTAAGAAAGGTTTGTATATCGTGAACGGCAAAAAAGTCATTTTCAAATAAAATCTAACTTATAATAGATAAGAACATGAAACAAAAACTATTATCAACTATTAGCTGCCTGCTATTGGCTGTTGCTATCCAAGCACAGCCCGCAGGCGGTTTTGGAGGATTTCAGGTGCCTCAGGCTAATCTTGAGACCTCACAGGAGTGGAAAGACGTCAACTATGCAGGTGACGATAAGGCCTATCACACTTGTGATATCTATCTGCCTAAGAAAGAGGCTGCCAGCTATCCTGTCGTCATCCATATTTACGGCAGCGCGTGGTTCTCAAATAGCAGTAAGGGCGCTGCCGACCTGGGGACCATCGTCAAGTCTCTGCTGAATGCCGGCTATGCTGTGGTATGTCCTAACCACCGCAGCAGTATGGATGCCAAGTGGCCTGCACAGCTGCATGACATCCGTGCCGTCATCCGTTTTGTACGTGGTGAGGCCAAGAAGTACAAGTTTGATACCTCGTTCATCGCTACCAGCGGATTCTCCAGCGGTGGTCACCTGGCTTCTACAGCAGCCACGACTAGTGGTCTGAAGCAGACCAAGGTGGGTACTGTGGATATCGATTTGGAAGGTAATGTCGGCAACTATTTGAAAGAGAGCAGTATTGTCAATGCTGCCTGTGACTGGTCTGGTCCTGTTGATCTCACGGCTATGGATTGTGGCGAGGGTATGAAGATGGGCGAGAATAGTCCTGAGGATGTGCTGCTGGGTTCGAAGCTGGCTAAGGAGCCAGACAAGTATCGTAGCCTTAGTGCAACAAACTATGTTTGCAGGCATAATCCCCCCATTATCATTTTCCATGGTGAGAAAGATAATGTTGTTCCCTGCTGTCAGGGAAAGATGTTCTACGAGTTGCTGAAGGCTACAGGTGTGAAGACTGAGGCGACCTTCGTGCCTGAGGGTGGTCACGGTATGGGCATGTACAGCGAGGAGAACTTGCAGAAGATGGTGAATTTCCTCAATGAGGCAGCCGGAAGAGCACGTATCATCGAGGATGGCGGTACTGGCGCTTTTAAGGCCATTATGAAGGAAGAGAGTGACCTGAAAGAACACACGGTGTTCGTGCCTCAGGACTTGTCGAAATTCAATGCTAAGAATCCGTTGCCCATCCTGGTATGGGGCAATGGTGCCTGCGCCAATTCTCCCTTTGAGCACATGAATTTCCTGAATGAGATTGCCTCAAATGGTTTCATCGTGCTGGCTACGGGTAATATCCCCATTGTCGACGAGTGGTACAAAGGCCCGATGTCACGTGCTGAGCAGCAGATTGAGAGCATTGACTGGGCTATTGCTCAGAATGCCGATCCCAAATCGCCGTACTACCAGAAGCTCGACGTAAAGAATATCTGTGTAGCAGGTATGTCGTGCGGTGGTCTGCAGACGCTTTTCAACTGTGCTGACAAGCGCATCAAGACCCTCATGATCTGCAATAGCGGACTTTTCAACCAGCAGAATGCTAATCAGGCTGTTGGCGGTATGCCTATGCCCCCGAAGGATAAACTGAAGGAAATCCATACACCTATTATGTATATGCTGGGTGGTCCTGAGGACATCGCCTATGGCAATGGTATGGACGACTTTAAGCGTATCGAGCATGTACCAGCTGTTGCCATCAACTATCCTGTTGGTCACGGTGGCACGTATCGTCAGCCCTATGGTGGCGAGTTCACTATTCCTGCTCTGGCCTGGCTGAAGTGGCAGCTGAAGGGCGATAAGGTTGCTGCCAAGATGTTCGTTGGCAAGAAGCCTGAACTGCTGAAGCGTGAGAAGTGGACGTTGGAGGCTAACAAGAAGTTCCAGAAACTGAAGTAAGTATGAGATTTTTGCTATTGGCTGTTGGCTATTGGTTGTTGGCTAATAGCTGTATGGGGCAAAATACGTCGTTGCCCTTGGTGTTTGGTGTAGAGAATACGGGATTCCATCTGGATAAGCCCGTGATGCCTGCACCAGACAAGTTACCAGTTATTAGAGAGTTGCCCGATGCCTTAGAGGGGGTCGGCAACTTTGCCGATTGGGTGAAGCGTCGTAGTGACATCGGTCACATGATTCAGCACTATGGCATTGGCGAGAAGCCTACCGTAAAGCCTGAGCAGGTTAAGGCCCGCATGGATGGTGATACGTTGTTTGTCGATGTGACCATCGGTAATGAGACCTTGACACTGAAATCGTTGATACGCTATCCGAAGGTGGGTCAACCTCCATACGCGCTGATGATTGGCACAGACATGATAGCCCTGCCTCGTAAGCTGTTCGACGATAAACCTATTGCTACCACTACGTTCACTTCGGCGCAGGTCAATGACTACAAACAGTTTGGCAAACATCACGATCGTGGTGAGCATAACTTCGACCGACTCTACCCACATCTGAAAGACAACGGCGCCTATAGCGAGTGGTCTTGGGGCATGAGCCGTCTCATCGATGGTTTGCAGCAGTTAGGTCCTGAGATAACCAAGATAGATACCCGTCGTATTGGTGTGACGGGCTGTTCGTATGCCGGCAAGATGGCTCTTTACTGTGGCGCTTTCGACGAACGTATCGCTCTGACCATAGCGCAGGAACCCGGTGGCGGTGGCGCCGCTGCTTGGCGTAAGTCGCATGAGCTGACGTTGGCGGGAAAGAATCTGGAGGACCTCGACAAGACAGACTACCATTGGTTTCTTGAGAGTCAGAAGGCGAATTTCCATGGAGACAGCGTCTATCGTCTGCCTTACGATCAACATGAGCTGTGTGCGATGGTTTGTCCGCGTGCCTTGCTGTTGTTAGGCAATCCTGACTACGAATGGTTGGCTGACGGTTCTATGCAAGTCTCTGCACAGGCTGCCAAGAAGGTGTGGAACTTCTTTGGTATTGGCGACCGTATGGGCTATTCTATCATCAGCGGTCACGGACATTGTCAGTTGCCCGAGAAACAATTCCCTGAGGTGCAGGCCTTTCTTGACAAGTTCCTGTTAGGCAGGGATGCTAACACAAAAGACATACAAATCTCAGACTTAAAATAAATGGATAAGAAAAGGTGCATTTTTGCGGTACTCTTAGGATGGGCATTCGCAGCAATAGCACAGACTGACGTCAAGGTGGAGTTTGTAACGCCTAACATCGTGCATATTGTGAAAGGACAGCCCACCAAGACATTGGTTGTGACATTACAGCCACAGCAGGTGGAAGTGAGTAAAAAGGGCAATACGCTGTCAAGTGCTGAACTGACTGTCAAGCAGGATGCCCAAGGTAACCTGACCTTCCTGACACGCAAAGGCAAGGTGCTGCTGCGTGAGGAAGGATGGAGTCTGATTAGAAAGAATCTCGATGAGTGGCAGGTAAGCCAGACGTTTAAGCTCGACAAAGACGAGGCCGTCTATGGTCTTGGAACTGTACAGGATGGTAAGATGAACCGTCGTGGACTGACGAAGCGCATGGAACAGTCGAACCTCGAGGACTTCCAGAACGTGCTGCAGAGCATCAAGGGCTGGAGCATCTATTGGGAGAACTATTCGCCCACGCTATTCGAGGACAATGCCCAGGGCATGACGTTTACCTCAGAGGCAGGCAAGGGTATTGACTATTATTTCATGTATGGCGGCTCGGCTGACGGAAATATCGCGCTGATGCGCCAGTTGACGGGCGATGTGCCCATGTTCCCATTGTGGACCTATGGCTTCTGGCAGTCGAAGGAACGCTATAAGACGGCAAAGGAGACGGAGAGCATTGTCGACCAGTATCGTGCGCTGAATGTGCCTCTTGATGGTATCATCCAGGACTGGCAGTATTGGGGCTCTAACTACCTATGGAACGCGATGGACTTCCTGTCTGAAGATTTCGCCAATGGTAAGCAGTTGATACAGAACGTGCACAAGAAGCATGCCCATTTCATGATCAGTATCTGGGCCAGCTTCGGACCACAGACCAAACAGTTCCGTGAGTTGAACGAAAAGGGACTGCTGATGCCTTTCGAGACGTGGCCTCAGAGCGGTATCTCGCACGTCTGGCCTCCGATGAAAGAGGACTATCCTTCAGGTGTAAAGGTTTATGACGCCTTCAGTCCTGTGGCTCGTGATATCTATTGGAAATACCTCAGAAAACTCTACGACTACGGAACGGACGCATGGTGGATGGACTCTACTGATCCCGACTGTTTCTATCCTACGGAGTCCGATTACGCCCATAAAGTGTATGGTGGTACTTGGCGTTCACAACGTAACGCTTTCCCGCTGGAGACGGTGCGTGGTATCTATCAGTCGCAACGCAGGGATTATCCCAACGCTCCCAAGCGCGTGTTCATTATGACTCGTTCGTCGTATGCCGGACAACAGCACTACGGCTCGAATATGTGGAGCGGCGACGTCAACTCGTCGTGGGACATGTTGCGCAAACAGGTACCCGCGGGACTGAGCTATACGCTGACAGGTAATCCCAACTTCAATACCGATATTGGTGGTTTCTTCTGCAATGCCTACAACACGATGGGTCCAGCTTCAGCTCCTAAGAATCCTCAGTTCCAAGAACTCTACGTTCGTTGGATGCAATACGGTCTGTTCTGCCCTGTGTTCCGCAGTCACGGAGCTGATGCACCTCGCGAGATCTGGCAGTTTGGCAAGAAGGGCGAACCCGTTTACGATGCCATCGAGAAGCAGATCCGTCTGCGCTATCGCCTTATACCTTATTTATATAGTACGGCCTGGCAGGTGACGTCGAATAACGATAGCTATATGCGTCCGCTGTTTGCCGATTTTGCCGGTGACAAGAAGGTTTGGAACATGACTGACGAGTTTATGTTTGGTCGTAGTATCCTTGCTGCTCCTATTGTCGACCCTCAGTATACGGAAGAAAAGATTATCCGTACCGATGCTATGACGGGCTGGAACCATAAAGAGGTAAGAGGTGAGAAGTCAGAGGTAAGAGGATTGGATTGGACAGCAACGAAGACAGCGACGAAGTATCTGCCTAAAGGCGCTGTTTGGTATGATTTTTGGACTAACAAGAAGTATAGTGGTGGACAGACTGTGTCGCTCGAGACAACGCTCGATTGCGTGCCGATGTTCGTTCGCGCTGGTAGCATCGTACCGATGGGTCCTGAGATGCAGTATGTTGGCGAGAAGTCCTGGGGCGATCTGGAGCTGCGCGTCTATCCAGGCGCCGATGGTCTGTTCGTGCTCTATGAAGACGAGGGCGACAACTATAACTATGAGAAGGGTGCCTATAGCACTATTAGTATAAAGTGGAACGAGCGCACGCGAACCCTAACGATTGGTGAGCGTCAAGGTAGTTTCAACGGTATGTTACAGCAGCGTCGCTTTACTATTGTGATGCCTGACGGTAAGCAAAAAACGGTAGACTATACTGGAAAAACACAAGAGATAGTGTTGTAATCCCAAATCTTAAAAAATATTATACAAAATCCCCTGATAGTAATTATCGGGGGATTTGTGTGTGTTATCCCCACATCTAAACTTAGTCATTACAAATCGTAAAGTTTTTGTAACATAAAATAAATAATGTTATTATAATATTCTCTAAATTTGCACCGTCAAAATTCTAAGAAATTAACTTATAAACAACTTTATTCATCTTTAATTATTTTAATTAACTAAAACTAAATTTATGTGGAACTTTAAAAAGTTACAGAAAACATTGGCAGTGCTGTTCCTGCTCTGCATGATTCCTCTTGGGATGAATGCTCAGACAGTCAAGGGAACGGTCAGTGACGAGGCTGGCGAACCAATTATTGGTGCAACAGTCAAAGTACAAGGTAGCAATGATGCCACAGTGACCGACTTCAACGGTAACTTCAGCATCAAGGCATCCTCTAGTTCAACCTTAAACATTTCGTATGTTGGCTACCTGCCTCAGAACGTAAAGGTTGGTGGTAAGAGCAACCTTAGCGTTACCCTGAAAGAAGACACACAAATGTTGAACGACGTCGTCGTCATCGGTTATGGTACGATGAAAAAGAGTGACATCTCAGGATCTGTTGCTACTATCAACAGGGAACAGATGGAACGCAAGGTTCCTGTCAACATTGCTCAAGCACTTCAGGGTGCTGCTGCAGGTGTGATGGTAACTAACCAGGACGGCGCTCCTGGCGCTAAGTCTGCTATCCGTATCCGTGGTATCGGTACTATCAATGGTGACGCTCAGCCTCTCTATGTTGTTGATGGTGTGCAGGTCGGCTCTGATGCAGACTTTGTGAATCCTGCTGACATTGAGAATATTGAGATTCTGAAGGATGCTTCTGCAACCGCTATTTATGGTTCTGCTGGTGCCAATGGTGTCATCATGATTACTACCAAGCACGGTCAGAAAGGTAAGATGAATGTCAATATTACTGCCGACTGGGGTTTCCAGACCCTTCCTTACAAGCTTAAGACACTCACAGGTGATGACTATGCTCGTTCTATCCGTGAGTCAAAGGCTAATGACGGTCAGACTCTGAACAATCAGATTTGGTCTGAGGTTTACGATGGTAAGCGCAATTATATTGACTGGCAAGATCAGATGTATCAAGTAGGTCTCCGTCAGCAGTATGGTATCTCTGCAAGTGGTGGTACAGACAAGACTCAGTATAATTTCTCTCTTGGTTATCTCGACACAAAGGGTATTATTGTCAACACCCGCTATAATCGTCTGACCTCTCGTGCAAGCGTAAAATCTAAGGTGAACGATTACATTGAGTTCGGTGGTGACATGAACTACTCATATTCTACCATCAAGGGTAATAACATCGGTCTTGGCAACAACCAGAACCTTTCTTCTCAGCGCGATATTGCTCAGATGGCTCCATCAATAGACTATATTGATGATACAACAGGTGAGCATGTCAAGGTGAATGTTGTGAACCCCGATGGTACATACGGTGCTAGTAAAGCCCCAACGCCTGATGGTTGGGAAGGTATGACTGCTGGTGCTCAGAACCCATACGCTACTCAGATGGAAATCGGTCGCGAGACCCGCAACTCGCGCATCTCTATCAATCCCTATATTGATATTACTCTGCTCAATCTTAAGGAGCATAAGCTGAACCTTCATTCTATCGCCAATTGGACTCAGACAAATTCTGACAACGACGAGTTCTCTGGTAAGTATGAGCGCTACAACTATATTGGCGGAAAGATGACCAAGGTGAACTACGAAGGACGTGACAAGGAATATTACAACTTCGGTCTGAGCCAGAGCAAGGGTATTTCCAAGGGTATTGAAACTTACTTGACCTACAACTGGAATACTGATTTCAACAACCTGACACTGATGGTTGGTAACTCTGTCAGCGATTACGAGGGTTCATGGGTAAGTGCAAGTGCACATACTTTCCTTTCGCCCGATAACCGTCTTATTTCACTTGCAGACGATAAGTCGTCAATTAATGGTAATGGTGGTTTCAATGCTAAGGTTCGTACCATTTCATACTATGGCCGTTTGATTTACAACCTCTTTGACCGTTATATTTTGACGGCTACTGTACGTCGTGACGGTTCTTCTAACTTCTCTGCAAGAAACCGTTGGGCTACATTCCCCTCTGCAGCTATTGCATGGCGCGTAAAGGAAGAGTCGTTCCTGAAGGACGTGAAGGCTATCAGTAATGCTAAGGTTCGTATCGGTTGGGGTCAGACAGGTAATGCTGGTGGTATTGCTGGTCGTTCTACCATTGCCCTTTCTTCTGCTGATACTAACTACCAGTTCTATAAGCTGGGAGAAGGTGGCGGCTCAACAGGCTCATTCGCCCGTGAAACAGGTTTCTTTGCTCCTCTGGTAGACTATAACTTGAAGTGGGAGACCAACGAACAGCTCAACTTAGGTCTTGATCTTGGTTTCCTGGATGGCGACTTGAATATTACCTTGGATTACTTCAGCCGTAAGACTAAGGACCTCTTGCTCGATCGTCAGATTCGCCAGTCAGCCGGTTATTCTTCTATCTATACCAACTTTGGTCAGATTAATAACTACGGTTTCGAGTTCTCTGTGAACTACAGCAAGCGCTTAAGCAAGGATTTGGGTATCAACGTTGCATTCAATGGTTCTACTCTGAAGAACGAGATTAAGAAGATGGGTGTTGACTATACCTCAACATGTAGCGGTGGCAACAGCACCTATTCTGCTGATGATATCGACGGTTCAAACCTCGGTGCTGTCAATGGCACAGGCTTCCAGTGGGACAACCACTCCATCTGTCGTGAGGGCGAGGCTGTAGGTTCTTACTACGGTTACAAAGTCGCTGGCATTATCAATACTGAAGAAGATTTAGCGAAGGCTAAGAAACAGGGTCAGAATGCTGCAATGGGTGACTTCCTGTTCGTAGATACCGATGGAAATGGTACCTTGGATGATAAAGACCGTCAGGTTATTGGTAATGGTCTGCCTTCGTTCAACTTCGGTTTGAATGTTAGCGTCAATTACAAGAACTGGGACTTCAGCCTCTATACATACGGCGTTCTGGGTATGGACATTCTTTCATATTCTAAGATGCGTATGAGTGTCATGAATCCTTCTGATGACTCTTGGACTCCTGCACTTTTACAGGATAGTTACAATAACATGTGGAGCCCAACCAATACCGGTGCTTCTCTCCCACGTCTGACCCGTCTTGACAATAACAAGAACAGCCGTGTTAGCGACGCTTGGATTGAGAATGGTAACTTCCTGAAGATAAGCAATATCCAGGTTGGCTATAATATTCCTAAGACTCTGCTGAATACCGTTGGTATTACGGCTGCACGTGCATATTTTGCAATCCAGAATCTCTGCACGATCTCTCCGTACACCAAGTATGGTGATCCTGAAGTTGGTCAGGGTAGTGTAATTTATACTGGTCTCGATACTGGCCGTTATGCAACTCCTCGCACATTCCAGTTTGGTCTTAATGTCACCTTCTAATTACTTTTAATAGAATAAGAATATGAAAAAAATAATTAAATATTTTGCATTGGCAGGTCTTGGAGTTGTTGCTCTGTCTTCATGTAACAACGATGATTTCCTTGACGTACCACAATATGATATACTGGATATCAATTCACAGTTTGCGGGTGATGAGTATGCTCGCCGTGGCTTGAACGGTATCTATGCATACAATAATGTTAGTAAGCAGGATAATAGCTGGGGTTACAAACCCAACTTGTTTACAGGTAGTCATCCAACCATGGATACACAGTGTACCGGTTGGGACGTGAAATTCCTTAATCAGACCTGGGACGCCAACGTTGGTGAACTTGGTGAAGGTTGGGCTCACGCATACGCTGCCATCAACCGCGTAAACCTCTATCTGACAGGTCTGGGCTCTGCTAAGGATGTTAGTGATAATGCAAAGAAATTCTGTGAAGGTGAGGCCAGAGCACTCCGTGGCTATTTCTACACTTGGCTAGCTACCACGTTCGGTCGTGTACCTATGCTTGCCACTGGCGAGGACTTCGACAATACTCCCAACAAGGCTGCTGCTAAGACATACGAAGAGATGTGGGACTTCATCATTTCAGACTTCTCAGAGGCTGCTAAACTTCTTGAGTGGGAACCATACGATAAACAGTATGGTCGTTGCACCAAGGGTATGGCAAAGGCTTACCTTGCTGATGCCTATATGTGGAAGGCTTTCCGTTGTCCGGACAAGGCTGCTGACTGCTACGCTAAGGCAAAGGCTGAATTAAAGGATATTATCGAGAATGGTCCATACGAACTCTCTACCAATTTCGCTACCAACTGGGATCCCGCTGGTTTCTGGAACAAGGAGTGTATTTGGGCTATGTGCTCTGACGAAGGTGAGCAGTGGAACAGCTGGGGTGGTGACCGTACCATAACCTTCTGTAATCCTAACATGTTCAAGTGGTTTACCGCTTGTCCTGAAAATGGCGGTTGGGGTTCTCAGTATCTCTCTTGGGAATGGTATGCTTGCTATGAACCTGGTGACACCCGTCGTGATGCATCGTGTGTAACGGGCGCTGTACCCGCTGACCAGATGGCTAAGTATGGTATCGCTAAGTCTGATAAGGTTTGGGGTTATCATCCCTACTTGAAGGACTCTGTTGGAACGAAATTTGACAAGCCTGAAGATCCTAAGTACGGAAAGGTTGTTCACCCATTCCTCAATGAGAAGGGTGTGATGTCTGGTACGAAGACCATGCAGTTCCACTTTACTAATGGTGAGTTCGCTCCTGCTATCTGGACAACGAAATTCTGGCGTAATGCATATGCTGATGGTAACTCATGGGGTACTCAGATGTGGTGTCCTACAATCATCTACGGCAAGCGTTATGCAAACGTTTTGCTCGACTATGCCGAGTGCTGCTTCCGTACAGGCGATGATAATGAGGGTTGGAAACAACTTGATATTCTCCGCAACCGCGCATGGGGTAACTTGACCGTTGGTGAGGACTATAGCCGTTACTGTTCACACTTCAACAATGTCTACAACGCTTATCCTTGGCAGGGTAATAACGAGAATCCTCGTCCTGAGTTGAAGCCTGCCAATATGACCGAATATCCTATTGGCGTCATTGAAACTGCTGTTGCTGTTCCTTCTGCAAAGGAATACTACACTGCTCTTCAGGCAAAGCCCAATCGCGTAGGCTATATGCACACCTCTGAGGCTTGGAAGGTTGCTGTCAACGAGGAACGTCGTAAGGAGTTCAACTCCGAGTGGTGTCTCTGCCCAGATATGATCAAGTCTGGTTATATCGAGGATCACATCAACTATAACTATCCAAAGGATGACGGTGGTTCAGACTATGCTAACTATCCTTGGTCAAAGCGTGAGTTCGATTTCGACATCAGAAAGATGGATATGCCTATCCCTGCTGATGAGATTTTGAAGAATACGCTCCTCGAGCAGAATCCTGCATATAAATAATTGATAAGACAACGAGATTAATCAAAAGGATGCTGCATCGCTTGGTGCAGCATCTTTTTGTTCGTTTCCTTTGGCATTTCACTGCTTTTTTCGTACCTTTGCGATAAAATTGGAGAGTTGTGAATATAAAGACCATGATATCCAAATATCGGGAGCAGGCGACGGTGGCATTTCTGGCCATCATTGTGTTCTGTTTCTGGTTTTTCTTTTATCCCTTCATACCCGTGGTTAGGGAGATGTCGCAGTTGTTCCTGTGGACTAGCGACTATCTGACGGAACGCCTTGCGGTACCAGGTGGCGCAGCTCAATACATGGGGGAGTGTATCGCTCAGTTTTTCTTGAATCCTGCTAATGGGGCATTGGCCTATGCTATCATTTTTGTGCTTACCCAGTTGCTGACTTCCAAGTTGCTTCGACAGTTTTTCCCAACCATCAAGGGCAAAGTGCGCTTCCCGCTATCGTTGATTCCTCCCGTCCTGTTTTGGTATTTGGCCATGCTGCCTCATATCCCATTGACACCAACGGTAGCTGCACTTCTTGTGATGACGGCAGGGTGTGTGCTCATGAGTATCCAGGCAAAGCGGATACGGCTCATAGTGCTGTGCATAATCATTCCCGTCATGTACTGGCTGACGGGGCCGATGGCTGCATTGCTCCTGCTGTGTAGCCTCCGCTGGATTCCCCTTACTGCCGTGTTGTTTGCAGCCTGTCTTGTAGGTAGTGCGTATGTGACGCCCTATCCGTTGCGACAAATTGCCAAGGGCATCGACTACGATTGGAGTGGTGTCAAGGAGATGGGCACCTACGAGGAAATGGAGTGCGACATGCTGATTCGTCAGCAGCGGTGGGACAAGATTCTGCAGAAATTTCCTGCGCCAAAATCTCCTGCCGTGAGAAGTGCCTACATATTAGCTTCCTATCATGCTGGGCAGATTGGCTATCAGGAACTCATCTCCTCGATAGTCATTCCTGTTGGCATGTATGAGAGTGCCCCTTCCGTCTTCTGTTTGGACGATGTACATTTTAACGTATATTGTGGCAGTCTCTCGTCAGCCTTTATCGTTAGCGAACTGGCTACCCAGCTGTCTTGGACTGCTATTTCCCAGCGTGCTGCTTTCGAGGCTATGGAGTATATCCCCAACTGTAATAAAAGCGGTAGGGCGCTGAAGAATCTGACGGAGATTTGTATCATTACCGAACAGTACGACTTGGCTCGCAAGTATCTTTCCATCTTGGACCGTACGACGTTCTATCGCCGCTGGGTCAGTAAGATGCGTCCCTTGGTTGACAATCCCAAGCTGATAGAGCAATATCCTTTTATGAAGAAATCGCATGACACGTTTCTGAAAACTAAAGATTTTTTCTTTATCTGATAGCCGTATGAAACACCCGTTATTACATATTGCCCTGCTATTCCTGTTGGTCGTCAGCCTGATGGGGTGTCAGTCTGTGCCTAAAGACGTGACTTCAGTTGACGCATTGCCGGACATCTATCCTGACTACGTGGATGTCACTATTCCTGTCGGTATCGCACCACTGAATTTCGCGATGGCTGACGATGAAGTCGAGACCATTGATGTCGAGGTGAAAGGTTCGAAGGGTGGGGCGATGCACGTCAATGGCGACTATGCTGACTTCGACATTGACGAGTGGCACCAGCTGTTGCAGACCAATAAGGGTGGTATGTTGACGTTCACTGTCTGTGCTGAGAAGGACGGACGTTGGACACGTTATCGCAGCTTCGAGATTTTTGTCAGTCCTGAGCCACTCGGCGAATGGGGTATTACCTATCGTCGCATTCCCCCCAGCTACGAGATATATAGCAAGATGGGACTCTATCAGCGTGACCTCGCCACCTTCGACGAAACGGCTTTGTTAGAAACCACTCAGGTTCCCGACCAGTGTATCAACTGCCATACCGCCAACCATACCAACCCTGACCAGTATGTCTTTCATGTGCGTGGGGCTCATGGGGCTACTGTCGTCCACCGTAATGGTTTGGACGAAATCCTTGTAGCCAAGAATGATAGCTTGGGAGGCTCGATGGTCTATCCCTATTGGCATCCCGATGGTCGTTACTGCGCCTTCTCCACCAACAAGACGTCGCAGATGTTCCATACTGCTGGCAAGAAACGTATAGAGGTCTACGACAGCTCGTCCGACGTCTTCGTCTACGATACCCAGACACATACCATTCTGAAGGACACGCTGACTATGCGCCGCTTGTGGGCAGAGAATACCCCCGCTTTCTCGCCCGATGGCCGTTGGCTCTACTATACCACGGCTCAGCGCCAGGTCTATCCCACCGACTACGATCACGAGAAGTACAGCCTCTGCCGCGTAGCCTTCGATGCTCAGACTGGCCGACTGGGTACCGATGTCGACACACTGATTAGCGCTTTCACGACGGGCACAAGCGTCACGTGGCCCCGACCGTCCTACGATGGACGCTATATCATGTATACCCAGGTGGCCTACGGCTACTTCTCCGTCTGGCATCCTGAAGCCGACCTGTGGCTCTTGGACCTGCAGACCCTTGAGCGTCGTCCCCTTGACATCGTAAACAGCGACAGGGCCGAGAGCTTGCATGCGTGGTCGACCAACAGTCGCTGGTTCCTCTTTACCAGTCGTCGTGGCGACGGCCTCTACACCCGTGTCTATTTCGCCAGCATCGACGACAAGGGTCGTGCCACCAAGCCCTTCTTGTTGCCCCAGCGCCATCCCAAGCAGTACGACCAGCGCTCGCTCTATTCCTTCAACACCCCCGACTTCACCTCCCGTCCTGTCGACAGCCATGCCCGCACCATGGGCCAGCAGATAGAGAGCGACCAACGCACACCGACAACCGTTGTTGCACAGTAATTATAAAAGTTCGGGCCAACCCTTTCGGTTAGCCCGACTTTTTTTACATGTAGATCGGTCCATGGCCCATGC
>CAMVOS010000016.1 GCA_947169185.1 uncultured Prevotella sp. | reverse complement strand
TAGCTGTCATTATTTAATAATCACTTTCTTGTGGTTCATAATGTATATTCCCTTACCAAGCTGTTGGTTGCTCAGTCTCTGTCCCTTCAGGTCGTAGAGGCTGTCATCAGCTGCCTTCGCAGTGTTCAGACACTTGTCGATAGACGTCATTACCGTGGCCGTCGGCGTCACGAAGAGCACGTTGCTCATCTTCACGTCGCTGTCAACAGCACTGCCAGACACCTCCAGCTTTATCAGCTGACCGTTCATTGAGCGGAATGTAGTGTTGCTCATCGACAGGCCGATGACACGATACTCGTTGTTGCCTCGCTTCACGAATGACAACTGGTGGTCGGTCGTGGCCGATGCCAGTCTTGCGTCAACCAGTTCCATTCCCTCTGGCAGCGTCACGTCGAACTGTGTAGCAGTGAAGCGTTCCGGCTGGTCAATACCCAGATAGATATAATCCGCATCAGCTGTCATGCTGATATGCTCCATCATGATGTTGCTAGCGCTACCGCGGGTCATAGCTGGAGCAGGCGATGCAGCGTCGAACGCAGCGTTGACAATCAACGTCACGTCGAAGATATCAATCACCTGGTCAGTATTCATATCTGCCGCATACCGATAGAAGTTTCCTTCAGCGGGCTGCCCTAAGATATTCGTCACCGTAGCCACTGCATCCGCAATATTGATGCTGCCATCACCGTTAGCGTCACCCATAGCCAGAGCCAAAGTTAAGTAGCCGGGATTGTCCGGGCCTCCGTCGATATGGGCGTAGGCTATACTCACACGGTTTTCATCGTATGTCGTGCCTTGTCCACCAACAAGCTTCGTACAGTTCATAAACATGGCACCATCCTCGTCTGTGGGCATCTGTGAGGTTGTCCAACCGCTACCGGCGAATATCTTCGTCACATCATAGCAGCCAAAGAACATCCAGCTCATGTTCGTCACCTTGGCGGTGTTGAAATTGCGCAGGTCGATGGTCTGCAACTTGTGGCACTTATAGAACATGCCGCACATGTTCGTCACATTGGCCGTATTGAAGCCAGTCACATCAAGACTCGTCAGCACATTACAGTCGTGGAACATATACTGCATATCGGTCACATTGATTGTCTTCAGGTTTTCGATACCTGTAATAGCGGTCAAATTCTGGAAGCCGTAGAACCAGAAGGCCGTACTCGTGATCGTTGCGTCGTTAGCAAAGCTGTCATCGAATACAACAGTAGTGATAGACGCTGCGTTGGTTTCCCATGCACGGTCACCAGGAATCGTGAACGGCACGACACTCATACCGTTACGCTCATTCTTCTGTTTGTCATAGTAGAATGTCAGCACAGTATTGTTATCACTCAGCACAGCATACGGCTCATTTTCAGCATTTACTAACTGGCGGATGGTTTCTGTCAAAGTCACCAAGTCTGTGGTCATTTGGTTAATAGCTGCTGCAGAGTCGATACGTGCTATGTACATACCCTGAGCAACAGAAATCTGGAACATCAGCGAATCGAGCTGTTCGG
Source organism: uncultured Prevotella sp. (assembly GCA_947169185.1). Lineage (GTDB taxonomy): Bacteria > Bacteroidota > Bacteroidia > Bacteroidales > Bacteroidaceae > Prevotella. The sequence continues at coordinate 51,978 of CAMVOS010000016.1, read as the reverse complement.
CAGTCACATTATCATTACCATCAGCACTTACCACAACGTTCTGTGCATCAGCAATGGCAGAAATCAAGCCCATCCAAGCGGTGTACGGATAGTCGAGCACCGTAGTCATCGAGCGAGCCATACCATCCTTCTCAGCGTATGCCGTAATTAGCACATCGCTGGTCACAGTAACCGGAGCAGTGTACTGCGTCGGAGTCGGAACGTTCGCACCAGCCGTAGCATCCGTCATCGTGTAATAGATAGTAGCACCATCTGTGCCAGAAGTCATAGTCAACTCATCAGCACTCCATGCGAATGTCGGTGCTTCAACATAGCCACCCTTTGGTGTGAAGTAGCCAGGATTCGAAGTGCCTCCATCGATATGTGCGTAGGTGACATCATCATGGTAAGTAACGTATGCCGTTCCTGCACCACCCACAAGGTTGGTACATCGATTGAACATTGAAGTAGAACTTGTTACGGCATCCGTATTCCATTTCGTTCCGTCAACATAAATAGTGGTCAATGCTATATCACTACTAAACATCTGTTCCATGTTCGTCACCTTCGCCGTATTGAAACTACTCAAGTCAAGAGTCGTCAAACCGTAACAGTACGCAAACATATGACTCATGTCCGTCACGTTCTCCGTGTTGAGACTACTTATATTGAGGCTAGTCAGGCTGTCACAGCTCGTGAACATATTACTCATGTTCGTTACGTTCTGCGTGTTGAAGTTGCTCACGTCCAGGCTCTTCAGGCTTTTACAATCTTCAAACATACCACTCATGTCCGTAGCTTTAGCGGTATTAAAGCCGCTCACATCAAGGCTCGTCAGTTTAGGACAATAAGCAAACATCACATGCATGTTCGTGACACTATCGGTCTTCAGGTTCTCGATACCCGTAATAGTGGTCAGGATACCCAAGTTATAGAACCACCAGGCTGTGGTCGTAGGTAGATAGTCAGCAAATGAGGGGTCAAACACCACTTCCGTAATATAGGATTCACTGGTGCTCCATCCCCGATACGTCCTGTCAGTAAAGTTAACGTCCATACCGTTACGTTCTGCTTTCTTCTTGTCGTAGTAGAACGTCAGTGTCTTTGCATAATGGATATCTACTCCAGTGATGTTTAAACTAGTACTATTATCGCTCAACGCAGCGTATGGCTCATTAACAGCATTCGCCAACTGGCGGACAGTTTCCGTGATGGCTATCAAGTCATTAGTCAGTTTATTAATTACTGCCAAGGGATCGGTACGTGATATATAAGAAGATTGAGCTGCAGAAATCTGACTAATCAGTGAATCGCGCTTCACTTCAGGCACATTATCATTACCGTCTGCACTTATCAATACGTTTTGAGCATCAGCAATAGCAGTAATCAACTCCATCCAAGCAGTATATGGATAATCAAGCGCCGTAGTCATCGAACTTGCCATACCATCCTTTTCAGCATATGCTTCAATCAGCACATCACTTGTCACAGTAATCGGGCTGGTGTATTGCGTTGGGGTCGTAGTGCCTTCACTATTAGTCAATGTATAGTAGATGGTTGCCCCATCCGTACCAGAAGTCATAGTCAGTTCGTCAGCACTCCATGTGAATACAGGCTCTTCCACATAACCATTCTTAGGCGTAAAATAGCCAGGATTAGACGAACCGTAATCAAAATGAGCATATTCGTGTCCGGTCTTTTCTGCATCATAGGTTGTACCCTTGCCTCCAACGATGCTGGTGCAGCTGCCAAACATGTTGGTACTCATATAAACTGCAGAATTACTCCAGCCACTGCCTACATATATGGTCTTAAGACTGGAGCAGTGATTGAACAGTTCGCGCGGGTCTGCCACTTTCTCCGTATTAAAACTGGTAAGATCAAGGCTCGTCAGACTGGAACAGCCAGCAAACATGTATAACATACTGGTCAGTTTCGCCGTATTGAAATTGCTTATGTCAAGGCTGGTTAAGCCTGAACAATTAGAAAACATATAATTCACATCCGTCACATTAGCCGTATTGAAGTTGCTCAGGTCAAGACTCGTAAGACTGGTACACTCTTCAAACATACTGTTAAAATCTGTCACGTTCTGTGTGTCAAAACTGCTCAAATCGAGGCTTGCCAAGCTGGAGCACTTATAGAACATGTATCGCATTTTAGTCACATTCGATGTATTTAGATACTGAAGTCCTTCAATAGCCGTCAGACTTTCCATGCCATTGAACCAATTCGCCGTATTGGTAATGTTGGTAACATTAGCAAACGACGGGTCGAATACGGCATTCGTAATGATTGACTTGTAATCAGCCCAACCTCTTTCATTTTCAGCACCAAACGGTCCAAGGTTCATACCACTGCGACTCTCTTTTTTCTTGTCATAATAGAACGTCAGCTTAGTATTCTCGTCGCTCAACGCAGCGTATGCCTCCTTCACCTTGCCATAGTCAGCAATATCAGTGAAATATCCTGGATTCGAGGTGCCTCCATCTATGTGAGCATAGGAAACATCTTGCCAATCTGCATCATAGACTGTTCCTTCGCCACCAACGAGACTGGAACATTCGGCAAACATAAATGCACCAGCTGCCACTGCCGTCGTTCTCCATTCATCTCCTACATAAATAGTGGCAAGACTAGAACAGCCTCCGAACATATTCATCATGTTCGTCACATTAGCAGTATTGAACTTACTCAAATCAAGACTCGTCAGGCCGGAACAGCCATAGAACATATATCTCATGTCCATCACGTTAGCTGTATTGAAACTGCTTAAATCGAGACTCGTCAAACCTGCACACCCCCAAAACACATAGAGCATAGACGACACATTAGCCGTATTGAAATTGCTCACATCAAGGCTCGTCAGACCGGAACAGCCATAGAACATATAATTCATGTCCATCAAATTAGCCGTATTGAATCCGCTCAAGTCAAGGCTCGTCAGACCGGAACAGCCATAGAACATAGAATTCATGTTTATCACATTAACCGTATTGAATCCGCTCAAGTCAAGGGTCGTCAGGCCAGAACAGTTTCTAACCATACAGCTCATGTCCGTCACACTAGACGTATTAAATCCACTCACATCAAGGCTCGTCAGACTAGAACAACCATCGAACATAAAGCTCATGTCCGTCACATTAGCCGTATTCAAATTCTCGATACCAGTAATCGTCGTAAGATTGTCAAAGTTACTGAACCAACTGGCGGTGCTTGTCAATGTTGTGTTGTTGGCAAAGGTAGAATCAAAAATCACTGTCGTAATAGATGAACTGTTATCGTTCCACGCACGACCTAGCGAAGTAACAAACGGCCCGACACTCATGCCACTACGATCTGTCTTCTTTTTGTCGTAGTAGAACGTCAGCTTGGTATTCTCGTCGCTCAACACTGCGTAAGCCTCCTTCACTTTGCCATAGTCGGCAATATCTGTGAAATATCCAGGATTCGAGGTGCCTCCGTCAATGTGGGCATAGGTGTGGTCAATATGGCTTGCGTCGTATGTGGTGCCTTCGCCACCTACAATACTAGTACAATTATTAAAGACACCATATCCATTATCTGTTACACTCGACATACTCCAATTGCTACCGACATAAACTGTTATAAGCTTAGGACATGCATTGAACAAATAACGGACATCAGTAACACTCGCTGTATTGAAACTGCCTAAGTTTATCTCCGTAAGAAGAGAGCAACCAGAAAACATACCCTGCATATTCGTCAGGCTAGCAGTATTGAAATTGCTCAAGTCAAGAGTCGTTAGACCTGTACAACCAGCAAACATGCTGTGCATGTCTGCCACATTCGTCGTATTGAACCCACTCAAATCAAGGCTTGTCAAACCAGAACAGCCAAAGAACATATTGTTCATATCGGTTACACTTGCTGTTGTGAAATTATAAAAGTCTATGCTCGTAAGTGAGGTACACATCCTAAACATAGCACTCATGTTCGTCACATTGTCGGTATTCAGATTAGCAAGGCCGGTAATAGAGGTCAGACTCGTACATTCATTGAACCACGAGTCGGTACTCGTCAAGCCTGTATAGATGGCAAACGAGCCATCAAATGTCACGCTTGTGATATCAGCCATGTAACTATACCATCCTCTGGTTTCGCCAGTAGTCACAGTCATTGTCGTTCCTGTACGAGAGTCTTTCTGATCATCGTAGTAGAACGTCAGCTTGGTGTTACTCTCACTCAGCACGGCATAGGCCTCTGAAGACTGTGCCCACGTCGCTGAAGGCATCAGGATAGCCAACACCCACAATATGGTTAGTAATACTTTTTTCATAATATCTAGTTTTTGTTATTGAAAAATTCGTGTCTTCCTCTTACCACGGAGGAAGACACAAATGCTATAGTATCAAAAAGGTTATCGTCTCGGCGCAAGGGTCGGGTCCGGATTGTCGCTCTCACCAGGCTCTCGCTCATCTGGAGAGGTGGTGATAGTCAACACGTTAGGTGTATATACGAAACCACGTTCTCCAAGTACATAGCCACGGAGATAGTAGGTCGTGTTAGGCTGCAGGTTGCTCAATGGAACCATCACATTACCATAAGTACCACCACGTCCTACAGTTACCACCTCGGCATTGTCACGATTTGGCACACGCTCCGTAGCACTAAAGACAAGACCGTAATCGATCACTTCTTGGCTTGCAGAGAAACTGAAACGGAATTCACCATTGGTGCTGCCCACATACAAAGAGGAGAGGTCACTCAATGTCAATGAATATTGGTCAGGTGTTTCACTACCATACTGTTCTACCAAAATGATAGCCTGCTGTGGGTTCTTAGAACCAGCAATGACAACGATTGCCGACAGACGATCGGTGGTGTTAGGATTCTTGTCACAATAGATGCGCAGTTCGCGACTGCCAACACCCGAAGCACTATGCGATGTGGTCAAAGAGTCATGGCCCTCGAAGCGCAGCCATGATACTGACGATGGGATATAGGCATGCCACTCAGCATTACTCTCGATGTACAACATCTGGCTACCTCCCTCGGCAGCAAACTTAGACATCTGTTCAGGAGCTTTCAGGTAAATGTTGGTCATACCCTCTTGTGATACCTGCACATCAACGGTGTTACCTTCTGATACCACAGTAAAGGTAGCAGAGCGAGAAGCATCGTTGACAGCATTGTCCACCCTGATTTCCACAGACTCAGAGCTCTGTGTCGACGAACCACCAGAAGTCTTGCTCAAGTGTACCCAGCTAACACCAGTAGGCACCTGAATCTGCCAAGAGCTATTACTTCTAATAGTCAGCGTTTCTACCGATCTGGTAATATCCTTTGCAGAAGTACCGTCAGCATTGAACTGGAAGTTGGAACCACTCAGGTTCAATGCACCGAGAGCGGCAGTCTGGCGTACAGTAACCTTCTGCTGCAGGCCAGCATCGGAGATTAGCGTGAATGTAGCAGTACGGTCTGCCTTCGTCTCGTTCTGATCGGTACCGATAATGAGCGTACCGTCGCCATCACCCTCACGAGGTTGGACCGTTAAGGCCTTACCAAAGTCTCCGGTTTCAAGGTTCTGTACTCTCCAGTGACAGTCAGCAGAAACATTGACTACCGTTGTCTCGTCAGTTGCACGTATCTCAATGTCGCCACCCAGCACACGAAGCATTTCCTTGGCGGGTTTAGCAGTAAGTTCGTCTTCAGACTTACAGCCTGAGAAACCTGCCATGATAGGCAAGGCGACCAATATTGCGATTATATTCTTTGTCTTCATATCGTTATATATTATATATAATAAGGTGTAGATTAGAAATTGAAGATAACTCCAACGGTTGCCATGAAGCCTCCTGCAGTAATGTCGCTACTGTCGGAAATACGTGTGAAGTTGTCATCCTTGCTGATGCCAACAGAGAACGCCGGATTGAAGAAGGCGTAGAAGCGCTCGATAGGAGCCCACAACAGCTTAGCACCAATGCTGACGCAGTTGGCTGCAGCACCATCACCATAGGCATTAGTACCTTTGTCTACGGTACCAGACAGACGCTCAATCTCGTAACCCAGCTGTGGGGTGATACCCAGACGCTCGGTCAGTTCGAACTGGTAACCCAGCTTAACAGCGATAGTAGAACGCTTATACGTCATGCTACTCAAATAGGTGTCGTTGCCATCGGTAGAGTACCAGTGAACAGGATCAGAAGCGCTCAGTCCAAATGTATAACTAGCCTGGAGATCGAAGTTCTTATAAGTAGCACCTGCCAACGCTGTGATACCACCCATCTGACGGACAGTATAGCCTGCACCGAAGTAGAAGGTCTTGGGCTTGATATAGCGAACCTTCTCAAGGGCGATGGTGTCACGCGTGGTCTCGTTGTGACGGACGGTATACTCCAGACCGCTCTTGCTGTAATAGCCCTTACGGCTGAGGTTAATCTGATAGGTACCTACCGGCAGGGTGTTCACCTCCGTGAGGTCGATGGGGTTGTCACCATTGTAAGTGGCAGTCACGTCACGGGGCTTCGTATAGAGGCCGAGTCGACCAGTGTGCATGGTAGGCGGAGCAGCCTGCACGCGGTTCTGCTGCTGGGCAACAACGGTAAACGAGGTCTTCTCGGGGTCACAGTCAGCCTTCTGGGTCTCAATGACATAGGTACCCTCACGCAACTGGGTCTGCCAGATGCCGTTACCTACATTCTTACCCTCGAAGAAGATGTCGGCCTTGTTCTCTACCGTCACCGTCACATCACCGAAGTGGTCGCTCATGTCACGCTGTTCCACATTGACACTCTTGTTCTGCTTTGTGTCGTCATCAGTGGTCACCCACACATCAATCTCACCCTCGTAGCGATCCTTCTTGGCCTCTACCTTATGCTTACCGAAGTTCAGGTACTTGTTATAGATAGGACCTACACCAAGATTCTCACCATCGACATAAATGGCAGAACCGGCTACCTGCGAGGTGATATTGGTATAGCGACCTGTACCGATATCAATCAGCATCTCATAAGTACGTCCGCCCGACACAGGGATGGGATAGTAGAAGTCGCGCATCACGCCAAAGGCAGGATGCTGCACAATAAGTTTCTGAGCACGGCGAGGTACATAGAGCCATATCTCACCGGCATGCTCCTCGGTTGCTACTATACCCAGCGAACCACCATCAAAGGTAAATCCACGTTCAGGTGTCTGGATCTTGATCAGAGCGGCACGCTCACCATTCTGGTCCATTTTCTCTGTTCCGCGCGTGTTGGCAGTCAAGTCGTTTTCCAACAATTTAAACTCCACCACTTTCATGCCTTGCGACATTGCCTGCACAGCAAATGCCAAGCAGAAGAAGGTTAGTACGAATAGCTTTTTTCTCATATGATTTAATATTTAGTTATGATCTATTCAATAAGATAACGGTAGTCGGCTCGTTAGCTACCATCGGCATGGTCTCACCCACGTTTGAACCGATATAGGTGGGGTCGACAACGATGAACTTACGACCTTCACACATCACATAGTCACCCTCTACGGGTTCATTGAAGTGTACTGCCATAGCCAAGTGTCCAGGATAGTAGACGAGTACCACATCAAGACCTACAACGTCGCGAACAAAGTGTGACAGCAGGATACTGCGGTCCTCACAGTCGCAATAGGGATAGAACAGGGTCTCCTCACCAAAGAAAGCACGGTCGACGCCCCAGACATCCTCGTCGTAGCGATAGAGGAAGCAGTCCGCATTCTGAATCTCACCTTCCAAATCGATATTGCCATGCATCCACCACAACAGTTCCTGTACAGACTGCAACTCGGTCTTTCCCTCTAACTTTTCCTTCATCTGCGGATACAACTGTTCGCGAATGTTCTCATCCAGAGGACAGTTGGCATACATCGACCAACGGGTCATGAAGTTATTGTTGACGGTCGATGAGGGATAGGTACCCAGAAAATCAATATAGTTCTTGTTCGAACGAATGGTAAACGCAAAGTCGGGATTCTTTCTCGACCTTAAGACACGCTCGTTCGAGGGATTCATCGCTAAGCGCTGGGCAGTAGATATCTGCAGTGACAATGAGCTCTCCTTGGGGAACGACGCCTGACAGATACCCAGCTTATCGCTCTGCTTGCCGTCGAGCATGAAGTACCACTCACCGTCCAGTGAGAAGAACAGCTTGTTATAAATGAAGTGGCGCGTAGCAGCCAGCATGTAGAGACTGGTATCGTCATGTGCCAGACGCATCTTATAGCCAGACTGTGAATAGAGGAAAGCCTGTGCCAATACGGCCTCGTTAGTACCCTCGCCATAGAACTTGCTGGTCAGCACCTTCAGCATCTGATAGTAGGTCCAGTCCGAGAATTCATGGCGCTTACGCTCTTGCAGGCAGTCGTACAGCATATTGTCATACTGTGGCTTCAGGAATTCGTCAGCAATGACATCAGCCACCGTATTACCTGACACATCCTTCAGTTTGAAACGGCAATTATCGCCAATACGAACCTTGCACTCTGTACCAAAGACTTCAAACTTCATGTAGCTGTTGGCACGGAAAGTCTCTTCCTTTACCTCAGCAAGAGGTTCGGGCTGCTTGATGGCAGGCTCGGGCTTGATAACCTCCTGGACAGCCACCTCGATAGGTTTCTTCTCGACAGGTTTCTTGCTCTTTGTCTGCGGCTGGGGCTCGGGCTTGGGTTGAAGGTTCTCAGGCACCTTACGGCCCTTACTCTTAAACAAGCCACCCAACTTCTCCAGCTGCTTACCAAACCATGATGCCGTCTCTTGGTCTGCACCAGGAGCTAACTGAGGAAGAATCTCCTCCTCCTTAGGAGCCGGAACTGCTGGCTCAGCATCAAACTTCTTCCAGGCTTGGCGAACAAATTCACTATATTCAGCCAATGCCTGCTTGCGGAAGTCATCATAGTCCTTATGCATCTGCTTGCGAGCCTTTTCAAAAGCCTTACGAGGATCGTCATCATCATCGTCCTGAGCGCTGGCACCTGTGTAGCACACTAATGCTAACAGCATCAGCAAAATTCTGCCATTAAACATCATTAGCAGGTTGTTTTTTAAAGTTCTTATTTCCATTGTTATTAGTTTTATATTCATATTAATTAGGTCATACCGCTTGCAAATATACAAAAAATATTAATGAATGTATAATAAATCCACTTTTTTTTTTCGATTTTTCTAAAAAAATCCATATTTATCCTACAAATCCAACATTTTTCACTCCCAATATTCCAGAACTCGCTTCTGTAAGACGGTAGTCTGCTGACTCTGGCTACCTTCTTCCCAGTACGACAGCGTGAGCTGGTTTGAGGTCCAATTGCCATAGTCATCACGCGTCAGATAAGAGTTGTGCATATTGATTGTCATCACACACGCACCCGTCTTGTCATAAACCTTCTGATTCTGCGACATAACCTCGTCCTGATCGGTATAGGTATACTCATTGACATAACGGATATTGGCCGTCTTATTGGTCAGTGTACGTCGTATCAGACGGTAACGACTGTCATAGGTATATTCCACTTCACTATAACCTTCCTTCTCCGTCATACGGGCTCGCAACAGATAGCCATGACGGTCATATTCACGATTCACCAAATCAGGATTTTCCAGCTTGCCATCTTGCATGAAGCGCAGAAACTGGTCCTCAGAAACGGCATTCTCCGTCACGACCTCCTGTACAGGACCGTGGAAGCCCATCGTGAGGGCATCTTTGTAGAAGGCAGAATTAGGAAAATAGAACACGCGTATGTCGCGCGAACCATTATCGCTTGACACGACCGACAACTTCACGCTGCCGAAATCGTCCATATAGTACCACGAATCATCGCGTTTGGTAAACTCGCCATAGTCCTTTTGCAGTTTATACAAGAAATACTGGAAGTTCTTCTCGAGCATCGACTTGGTACTATAGGGGCCCACGGTGATATAGGCAGACTCCACGAAACGTGTCTGAGTAGAAATGCTTACCAACAGCTTGGCGCGTATACCATAGAATTTGCCACGATAGTAGAAGTCTTCGCCATCGTCGGACTTACCCCACTCCGCAAAGCCGGCATCTAACAACTGTGTCTTCAAACTATCGATGCTACCCTCCAGCGGAATGCCCATAAACTGCAGGCTACGAGGGTCAGCCCCCGCCTGTGCCCGTAGCACCGTCGTGAGAAGTAACAACAAATGGATGAGTAATAATCTACACATTGGGTGCAAAGATACAAATAATTTTTTATTCGCAACCTTTTTTTGTAAAATAAATAATATTATGTAACTTTGCAAACTGAACAAAAAAATAAGGATTATGAAGATATTTGCAGTAGGAATGAATTATATCCAGCACAATAAAGAGCTGGATGGTGCGTTATATAAACCAGAGAGGCCCGTCATTTTCACCAAGGCTGACTCGGCACTGTTGAAGGACGGCAAGCCCTTCTTCATACCAGACTGGAGCAGTCAGGTGGACTATGAGACGGAGCTGGTGATACGTATCTGCAGGCTGGGTAAGAGCATTCCCGAACGCTTTGCCCATCGTTACTATGACGCTGTCACTGTGGGTATTGACTTCACCGCCAGAGACTGGCAACGCGAGGCGCGCGCAAATGGACAGCCCTGGGAGATCTGTAAGGGTTTCGATGGCTCAGCGGTGATAGGAAACTGGATAGAGAAAGAAAAATTCCGCGACGTGCAGGCCCTGCATTTCCATCTGGACATCAATGGGCAGACGGTGCAGGAAGGATGTACAAGCGATATGCTCTACAAAATTGACGAGTTGGTGAGCTATATCTCGCAGTATTTCACGCTGAAGACAGGCGACCTGTTGTATACAGGAACCCCCGTAGGCGTAGGTCCCGTCAAGATTAACGACCATCTGGAAGGATGGCTGGAAGAACGAAAAGTATTGGAATTTAACTGTAAGTGAGAAAACATTTAATAATAGGTATAGGACTGTTGCTGACAAGCATCACGATGCAGGCACAGCGCTTTTTCAACCTGACCGCTGATGAGGTCAGGGTGGATACGTTGTTACCTGTGTTCAACTATGCCTATCCATTAGATTCTCACTATGCCGACTCCACCTATACTGTTGCTATTGAATATCCCGAATTTGTACCCATGAGCACAGGGGAGATAGAGAGATACCAACACATCAGTGGAGCACCTCTGCAAGCATTACCGGAAATTCATCAGTCTATCAGCGTCGACCGCAAACAAGGCACCTTGCACATCGGTTTTATCCCATTGGTATTCCGTGACGGACAGTTTCAGAAGCTGGTGAGCTTTAAATTAGAGGTGAGAGGTGAGAAAGAGGTGAGAGGTGAGAGAAGAGCGTCAGCCAACATCCAACACCGAACACCCAACACCCGATATGTCGACAATTCAGTGTTGCGCTCCGGATCATGGGCAAAAATTCGCGTATCAGAAACAGGTATCTATCAGTTAACCAGCGAATTAGTAAGACAAGCCGGTTTCAACGACATCAATAAGGTTAAGATATATGGTTATGGCGGTGCCCGTCAACCCGAACAGTTGACTGCTGACTATCTGGCCAGTACCGATGATCTGAAAGAGGTGCCCACCTGCACCGTCAACGGGCGTCGTCTGTTTTATGCTGTAGGACCTGTCAGCTGGGACACGAACTATCGACGCATTCGTAACAACTACTCAGACTATGGCTATTACTTCCTGACAGAAAATGACAGCACAGCACTGACCGTTGAGAAAGATGCCTTTATCAGCAGCAACTATCCACAGCGCAACGACTATTGTTCGCTATATGAAGTGGATGACTACGCCTGGTTTCATGGTGGGCGCAACCTGTATGACGCCACGGAAATCAAGGCTGGTGCCTCGAAGAGCTACACAATTGCTGCCAAAGCAACAGGCAAAGGAGAACTGACTATCGTCTTGTCAGCCGTCAACGGTACCACTGCGACGATAAGCCTGAACAACAACACGTTAGGCACGATGAGCATAGGCAAGCAAGGCGAGTATGATGCGATGCTGACAACCAGTCGCACTTTTACCATCAGCGACCTGCAAGCCAGCAATACAGTAACTATCACGACGAGTGCCACTAGCGGCACCACGCGCCTCGACTATATCTCTATACACACAGAGCAGCCCAAGGGCAGTCCTGACCTTGAGAATGGTTCCTTTGGAACACCTGAATTCGTTCACCGCATCACGAACCAAAACCACCATGCAGCCCAAGCAACGGATATGGTCATCATAATTCCGACATCCCAAAAGCTGCTGAAGGAAGCACAAAGAATAAAAGTCCTGCACGAGCAACACGACTCGCTACGTGTCACTATTGTACCTGCAGACGAGCTCTATAACGAGTTCTCGAGTGGTACACCAGATGCCAACGCCTATCGCCGTTACATGAAGATGTTATACGACAGGGCAGAGACTGAAGAGGACATGCCCCGCTACCTGTTACTGCTGGGCGATGCTGCCTGGGACAACCGCATGCGAGTCAGCGAATGGAGCAATACATCCGTTGACGACTTCCTGCTCTGCTATGAGAGCGAGAACTCCTACAGCCATACCAGCTGTTATGTGAGCGATGACTACTTCGGACTATTGGACGACAATGAGGGTGCCAGTCTACTGACAGAGAAGACTGATATTGCCGTAGGACGCATCACAGCACGGACAGCTGACGAGGCAACGATTGTTGTCGACAAGATTGACAGCTACATCAGTAATAAGGAGGCTGCCATCTGGCAAAATACCGTCTGTATGATGGGTGATGACGGCAACCAAAACCGCCATATGAATGATGCCGACTCTGTAGCACAGCTGGCGGAAACACTGCACCCCAACCTGCTGGTTAAGCGCGTCCTATGGGATGCCTTTACACGCGTCAGCTCTGCAACAGGCAACCGCTATCCTGACGTCACCCGTCTGATACGACAGCAGATGCAGCAGGGGGCACTAATCATGAACTATTCAGGACACGGACGTGCTGACGCTATATCCCACGAATACGTGCTTACCCTACCCGACTTCAACACGACGACCTCTTTGCGCCTACCGCTATGGGTGACGGCCTCGTGTGACATCATGCCTTTTGATGGACAAGAAGATAACATCGGTGAGACTGCGCTATTCAACAAACAAGGCGGTGCCATTGCCTTTTTCGGTACCACACGTACTGTATACCAGCCCCAGAACAGACTCATGAACCTGGCTTTTACACGACAGGTACTGAGCCGCAATGAAAAAGGGCTGATGATGCCTTTTGGTGAAGCTGTAAGACGAGCCAAGGCAGAGCTGGTAACGACGGGTATCATTGTCGGTTATCAGAAGAATGGCCAACCTATATGGTCGACGGACCGTTCCGAAAACAAGTTGCAATACTCATTGCTGGGCGATCCTGCCCTGCGTCTGGCCCTACCCACATCGACCATCGTAGTAGACAGCATCAACCACACTGCAGTCGGTAGTGATATCCTGACACTGAAAGCAGGCTCGACAGCAACCATCACCGGACGCGTACTGAATAGTAGCCAAGAGACCGACAGCCAATTCCATGGCATCGTGAATGCCGTCGTACGTGACGCAAAGGAACAAATCGTCTGTAAGATGAACGACGCTACTGAGACCGACGAGCCCTTTGTCTACTACGACCGGCCAAGTACCATCTTCAATGGCAGCGACAGCGTGCGACAGGGACAGTTTACCTTTACCTTCATAGTACCCAAGGACATCTCTTACTCTGACCAACAGGGTATCATCAACCTCTATGCCGTGAACAACACCAAGACGACGACAGCTTCAGGACGCTTCGAACAGTTGGTTATGAATGGCAAGAGCGAGGATAGTGGCAACCAGCAAGGCCCTAGCATCTACTGCTATCTGAACAGCGCATCATTTGTCAATGGCGACAATGTAAACACGACACCCTACTTTGTAGCAGAGTTGGCTGACGAGGACGGTATCAATGCTGCAGGCAGTGGTATCGGTCACGACCTGCAACTCATTATCGATGGAGACATGAGCAAGACATATTCGCTGAATGATTATTTCCAATACGACTTTGGCAGTTACACCAAAGGTTCATTAGGTTACAGCATCCCTGCACTCGACTATGGTCAGCATCGTCTGCTGTTCCGTGCCTGGGACGTGATGAACAATTCGTCGACAGCTGAACTGACCTTTAATGTCGTGAAGGGTATGGAACCTGTATTCAGTGCCGTAGACTGCTCGCCCAATCCTGCTACGACAACGACGACATTCCGCATTACCCACGACCGTATCAACAGTGCCGTGGATGTTGTAATTGACGTCTACGACATTTCTGGACGTCACCTATGGTCACATAACGAATCGGGCACCTACAGCGGCAACACACTGACTGTTAACTGGGATCTCACCACCAACGGTGGTAGCCGTCTGAATACCGGTGTCTATCTCTATCGCGTTCAATTGAGCAGCGAAGGCAGCTCGTATACATCGAAAGCAAATAAACTGATTATACTAACACATAAATAAGAAAAGGATATGAAAACAAACATGAAGATAGTCATCATGGCAATATGCCTGTTCGTAGGACTAAGCACACGCGCTCAGGACACGAAGAGCCAGTACCATCCCATCGACCATGCTGTGATTTCACAAACCATTGCCCCCGATGCCCGTGGTGCCGGCTTGGGTGATGTGGGTGCTGCTACTGACCCGGATGTTAACTCGCAGTTTTGGAATCCTGCCAAGTATCCCTTCTGTATCAGCAAGGCTGGTGTGGCATTGAACTACACCCCATGGCTGCGCCAGTTGGTGAACGACATCGACCTTGCCTATGTGGCAGGTTACTATCGTATTGGTGACTATGCTGCCATCAGTGGTTCGCTGCGCTATTTCTCATTAGGCGAGGTGTATACTTCTATGGAAGAAAACGCTATGACGGTGAAGCCTTACGAGATGTCGCTCGACGTCGGTGCCTCGCTGATGCTGAGCGAGAAATTCTCGATTGCTGCAGCCCTGCGTTGGCTCTATAGCGACCTGCGCTACGACTATACGGAGAACGCTTCGCCTGCCTCGGCTTTCGCGGCTGATTTGGCCTGCTACTATCAGAACTACTTGAATATCGGACAGCGTGAATGTCAGCTGGGCTTAGGTATGAATATCTCGAATGTCGGTTCAAAGATTACCTACTTTGGTGATGACCGTTCACAATTCCTGCCAGCCAATCTGCGCCTGGGTGCCTCGCTAATGATTCCTGTCGACGAATACAACCGCTTCACGATTGCAGCTGATGCCAACAAGTTGCTGGTACCTATGGCACCTACAGAAGATATGTGGAAGGCTGACGACCCTGACGGTACCAAATATGGTAGTCTGGAGGCTTATGCTATTGAGAAGTATAATGATGTCAGCTCTATCTCGGGTATCTTCAAGAGCTTCAGCGATGCCCCTGGCGGTTTCAAGGAAGAACTGGAAGAGATACAGTGGGGTGTAGGTGCCGAATACGTCTATCATGACCAGTTCTCGCTGCGTGCGGGTTACCACCATGAGTCAGAGAACAAGGGTAACCGTTCTTACTTCACTGTTGGTGGTGGTTTCCGCATGAACGTCTTCTCATTGGATGTAGGCTATGTCATTGCCACAGCCAAGAGTAATCCTCTGGATCAGACGCTGCGTTTCACCCTGGCATTCGATATGGATGGCATCAAGGACTTGTTTAAGAGATAATTCGAAATATCGAAACATCGAAAAAGAAGAATCATGATTAGAGTAGGAATGGGCTATGACGTCCACCAGTTGGTAAAAGGACGTGAACTTTGGATGGGTGGCATCAAGCTGGAACATGAACTAGGACTGTTAGGACATAGTGATGCCGACGTACTGATACATGCTATTTGTGACGCTATCCTTGGCGCGGCAAACATGCGCGATATCGGTTTTCACTTCCCTGACACATCGGCAGAAACCGATGGCATGGACAGCAAGATTATCCTCAAGAAAACCATTGAGCTGATAGCTACCAAGGGTTATCAACTCGTAAATATCGATGCCACTATCTGTGCCGAACGCCCAAAGATGAATCCGCATATCCCAGAGATGCAGCAATGCATGGCCAAGGTCATTGGATGTGATCCTGACCAAATAAGCATTAAGGCTACTACCACCGAGAAGCTCGGCTTCACGGGACGCCAGGAAGGCATCTCTGCCTATGCGGTAGCACTCATAGAGAAATAAAAAAACGTTGCTACTCATCAACGAGCGGCAACGTTCAAAAGCCTATGTTTAACTAAAAATCCTTTTCCAAATGAATCCAGTCTTTCGACTGGAGGGCTGTCCACAGACAGCTATATAACTAATACTAACCTTTTCGCTTTAAAAAGAAAGTTATGAGCGTCTCGCGACGACCACTGTTACCCTAACACATTTAAAACTTTCTTATTACCAATAACTAAAAACCTAAAACTATAAATATTACTACTAACCTAAAACAATCTATTAACCATTCTTGACTTCACTTAGTCAAGTTTTGTCATGTTTGACGATGCAAAGGTACAATGTTTTTTAAAATAATGCAATACTTTTGATGATTTAAGTGTAAAAAAGCACTCTATTCTTGATTTAAATCAAGTGTTGTGCGCGAAAACAACAGATATTAACACATTTCCCGTCTAATGTGAATGGCTTTTAAGATTTAAATTCGTACCTTTGCAGAGTGTTAGGAATAGCAAAGTATGCGTGTACTTATTATTAATACGAGTGAACGGACTGGCGGCGCTGCTGTTGCGGCCAATCGACTGATGGAGGCGCTGAACAATAACGGCGTGAAAGCCAAGATGCTGGTACGCGACAAGGAGACCACCAATCTGTCTGTCTGCACCCTGCCTCAGACCTGGCGACTCCGCTGGCATTTCCTGTGGGAGCGTCTGTGTATCTGGTTGCATCTGCATCTAAAGCGTGAACATCTGTTTGAAATCGATATCGCCAATTGCGGTACAGACATCACCACACTTCCTGAATTCAAAGAAGCCGACATCATCCATCTGCATTGGATTAATCAGGGGATGTTGTCGCTGAAAGACATCCGCAAAATCCTAAAGAGCGGCAAGCGCGTGGTATGGACTATGCATGACATCTGGCCAGCTACAGCTATCTGTCACCTAACGATGGACTGCCGTAACTTCGAGACACAGTGTCAGAACTGCCGTTTATTGCCTGGTGGAGGTTCCAGTAATGACCTGTCAGCCCGTATATGGAAGAAGAAACAACAATTATTGGAAGGTAAGCGCATCAAGATCGTCACCTGCAGCCAATGGTTAGGTAGAGAAGCACAGAAAAGTGCCTTGCTCAGCAATCAGTATATCACCACCATTCCCAACCCTATT
The DNA here is from genome assembly GCA_947169185.1 of uncultured Prevotella sp. Lineage (GTDB taxonomy): Bacteria > Bacteroidota > Bacteroidia > Bacteroidales > Bacteroidaceae > Prevotella. The sequence goes on along the minus strand of CAMVOS010000016.1, from coordinate 34,689 downwards.
GATACCCATCGCTATCACCCTTCTGACAAGAGAAAGGCACGTCAGTCATTAGGACTGCCTACGGATGGACATATCATCCTGTTTGCCTCACAACGAGTAACCAATCCCAACAAGGGCATGCAATACCTGATAGAAGCATGCAAACTTATGGCCAATGAGCATCCCGACTGTTGCGCCAACACTTCAGTTGCCATTCTGGGGGGCCATGCCGAAGAGATAGCAAACATGCTCCCCTTCCCCACGCACGCATTAGGCTATGTAAACGATGAGCAACGCATAGTAGACACATATAATTCAGCTGATGTCTTTGTGTTGCCTTCATTGTCAGAGAACCTGCCAAACACCATCATGGAAGCTATGGCCTGCGGTGTACCATGCGTCGGATTCCGTGTTGGTGGTATCCCGGAAATGATTGACCACCAGTCTAATGGTTATGTTGCTAATTTCCGCGATGCAGCAGATTTGGCCAAAGGTATTCATTACGTATTGGACGAAGCCGATCAGCAAACACTGAGCAGTAATTGCTTACAAAAAGTGGCTCGCAACTATTCACAACAAAGTGTTGCCAAGAAATACATTGAAGTCTATGATAAGATTTTCAGTCGTAACGATAACCTATAATGCCGAGAAGGTGCTGCAGCGCACGCTTGACAGCGTATGTAGCCAGACATACGAGGGTGTGGAGCATTTGATAGTCGATGGTGCATCGAAAGACCAGACGCTGGCGATGGTTGAGCAGTACAAGCAGCAGAGCGACGCATCGGACAATGGTCATAAGGTCATCATTCAGTCAGAACCCGACCACGGCATCTACGATGCCATGAACAAAGGCCTGACACAAGCTTCAGGCGATTATGTGGTATTCCTTAATGCTGGCGATTTCTTCCCCAACACCAACACATTGGAAGAGATAGTCCATCATTGCCGTCTTAACGAGTATCCTGCAGACGAACGCCCTGGTGTACTATATGGCAATACCGACATTGTGGATGGTGAAGGCAAATACCTACATCCCCGTCGTCTGCAGCCCCCTGCTAACCTTACATGGAAGTCGTTCCGTCACGGTATGCTGGTATGCCATCAGGCCTTCTATGCCCGCACCGATATTGCCAAGAATACACAGTACGATACCCGCTACCGTTTTTCAGCTGATGTCGACTGGTGTATCCGCATCATGCGCGAAAGCGAGCGTATGGGGTTAGGGCTTTGTAACACAAAAATGGTGGTGGCCAACTACACAGAGGAAGGAGCCACCACCCAGAATCATCAAGCCTCGCTCAGGGAGCGTTTCGACGTGATGCGCCGACACTATGGCCTATTCAGCACACTGGTCATGCACGCATGGTTCGTCATCCGCTCTCTTCGCTGACTTGCTATATTGGTATCGATTATTATCTCACAACCTTGAACTGCGTTCGAGCTTGTTCACGTTCAGAAATAAGAACGCGTTCTTATTTCACTCACTTAAGCACGACCTTTCGTCCGTTGACGATGTACAGACCTTTCTTCGTCGGCTGACCTGTGATTCGACGACCACTAATGTCGTAGTATACATTACTTCTTACATCAGACATCTTCCATCTGACTTCTTCGATGCCAGTTACCTGTCCCTGCAAAGCACCGGCCTCATTGTAATAGCCACCATTACTGAAATTCAAGTCAGCCGTCTGCTGTCCGTTATTATTATTATTGAATATAATGTATGTAGGCTGAGTGGTCAACGAACCGTTATAAGTCCATTTCCACACATTCTTGCCATTATTCGTTCCAACCTTCGTACATGCTGCACCAGGCCATGTTCCGCTAGTATAGTTATTCTTACTGTCCCATGCCCAGCACTTTACGGTTGTCCACGACGTCGGAGCCTCGAAGAAGGCACAGACTTCACCCTCTGCCACTTGGCAGAAATCGGGAGCGACGAAAGTATCTTCCTTGATGTTGTCCAAAGCAGAGAGATCAACAGAAGTACTTACATACATCTTATAGTTGGTACCCTCAAGTGCCAGTTTGTAGTTGCCTGAGGGCATATCAGCTTCCGTCAGTTCTCCCAACAGCAACACCACACTACCCTTTACACCTTCCGTTACCAGGACAAAGCCATTAGTCTTTGCCTGTTTGGTAATGATGGCACTCTCGTTAGTAATACCCACAGCCTTACGAATCAGAATCTGTTTCTTAATTGCAGTTTTAAAGGTCTTCCAGTGACTCAGCCATACACAGGGGGTACCTGGCATAGTCAGTATAAAAGCGTTGGCAGCCTCAACATTAGCATACAGCGGACATTCACCAAAGCGACCTGTATCATGGTTATCCACAAAAGTCACGGCATAGCGCTTATAGCTATTATCATCAGCCAGACAGCCACCATTCAGCCTACTCCATTGTCCTTTATCAAAAGCATCATTAATATAGTACTTCAGCGGGAAGTCAAAGGCCGCACTCTGGATAACGCCATCCTGTTTGGTTCCATTTATCCAATTGGTCACCACCGTCTTATTACCATCCCAGCATTCGCCTACTGAGAACCTGGGCTGAGCCGTCTTGTTGTACTGTCCTACGTACTTAGCGGCAAAGCCCTTCACAAAGTCGTAACGGAAACCAACGTAGCCCAGATCGTTCAATAGGAAGTCCAGATAGGCATTCACGTTCTTCTGGACGTTGGCACCCGTATGGTCCAAGTCGCGAGCACCACCCCAGTTCTCGCCAGAATCCATGGCTCCTGTTGGAGTGTAACCATTGTCTTTGGCCTCGTCGTCCTTACAGATATCGGCACCTGTCAGCTGGTACGTCACGCCCTTATAGGTCTCAGCAGGAAAGTGCAACCAGTTAGCGTCCACACTAGCACGGTGATTGATGACAACGTCCTCGATGATGCCCATACCCTTCTGCGAAAAGGTCTTAATCATCGAGCGCAACTGGGCTTCCGTACCGAATGCACTCTTATGGTCGAACCAATAGACGGGATGATAGCCCATATTCATTGTCGTGGCGTTGGCATAAGCCGAATTAGGCACCCACATCAAGTCGAAGAACTGAGACATCTCATCTGCCTGCGATTCCAGATTAGCCCAATTGGTATCAGTGTACGAATCCCAGTAGAATCCTTGCAACATCACGCCCTCATACTGCGAAGGCCAACCTTGTGCCAGCATAGGCAACGAGCCCAGCACGGTTATCAGTGTAAAAAATAATCTTTTCATATTCATCAAGTTATAGTTTTCTGAGTGCAAAGATACGAAGAAAATAAATACGCTGTCATTCAGTCCCATAGAATTGTTTCTGAGTAAGCGCGCAATCGGTTGCATAACACTAACCATCACACACAAACAGAAAAAAGGAGCGATTCCTTTGGCATTTCACCCGATTTTTCGTAACTTCGCCAGCAGATTACAAACTACTCAAAGATGATGAAAATATTGTTTTGCGTTTTGCTATCACTATTAGTTCAAGTTGCACAGGCTGCAACAGGCGTATATGATGTCCGTCAATATGGTGCCAAAGGCGACGGTAAGACACTCGACCATACTGCCATCAATAAAGCTATTGATGCCGCAACGGCTGATGGTGGCGGGCAAGTCGTGTTGTCGGCAGGAACGTATCTTTGTGGCAGCATCCGCATGAAGAGCAACGTAGACCTGCACCTGATGGCTGGCGCAAAGATTCTTGCGGCTCCAGGCTCGATGAAAGCTTACGACGAGAGCGAAGTCTTCGGTGCCCCTGAGTATCAAGACGGTGGGCACACCTATTTCCATAATTCGCTAATATGGGCCGAAGGGCAACAGAACGTCAGCATCACCGGCCAAGGCATGATTGACGGTGAAGGGCTGACAAAGCGCGACACCGAGAAGGCTGGCAACGTACAAGGTGGCAGCATCGGTACAGGCGACAAGGCCATCGCCCTCAAACTATGCCGTAACGTCACCATCCGCGACATCACCATCTATCGCGGTGGCCACTTTGCCATTATCATCACAGGCTGTGAAATCGGCACCATCGACAATGTCACCATCGACACCAATCGTGACGGCATCGACATCGACTGCTGCAAATACTTTACAGTGAGCAATACGAAGGTAAATACGCCCAACGATGACGCTATCGTACTGAAGAGTTCGTATGCACTGAAGCGCCCCGTTCTATCCGAACACATCCTCATCACCAATTGCATCGTGACAGGCTATAAGCTCGGCACCTTCCTAAGTGGCGAGTATATACCCGAAAAGGTAAACTGGGTGTGCGGACGCATCAAGCTTGGTACTGAGTCGAATGGTGGCTACCGCAACATTACCATCTCGAACTGTTCGTGTATGTGGAGCAGCGGGCTCGCCTTCGAGGAGGTTGATCAAGGGCGGATGGAAAACATTGTGGTATCGAACATCTCAATGAGCCACGTCCACCACTACCCCATCTACATCACTACTGGTTGTCGCAATCGCGGACCCAAGGAGCGCACGGACGTCTCTTCTGCCCGTGACATATATATTAATAATGTGGTGGCTGACGACTGCGACTCGCTGGCAGGCATCATCATTACCGGTATGGAGGGTACGCCTATCCGCAACGTGTCGCTGTCGAACATCCGCATCCAGTATCGTGGTGGTGGCAAGAAGGTTACGACGCCATATCGCGAACAGGGCACCAACTATCCAGAGCCTCGCTGGGCAGGCCCCACACCAGCTTACGGACTCTTTGCCCGCCACGTCGACGGACTACATCTGCAAAACGTAGAGTTTGAGTTGATGCGTCCCGACGAACGTCCCGATATAATCCTTGAAGACGTCATCAACAAGCACTGAATTCATTGGAAATAACGTCGTTTGTAGCCTGAAGTAAGCAGACGGCTGTTCCGAAGTAAGCAAACAGGGTACGCGAAGTAAGCAAGCGAGGTACAAGAAGCCTATACGCAGGGAGCGAGAAGCCTTCTCGCAACCGTTCGCGTTAGCCCAAACAACCGTTTGCGCCTACGCAAACGACTGTACGCCTATACTCAAAAGCAGCCGCTATTTTCTTGACATGAGGGGTATAGTAGGGTATAGTTGGGGTATAGTTCGCAGCAACTATACCCTAAGCTAATCACCTGTTATCAAGCAAGTTAGAAAGAATTAGGGTATAGAGGGTATAGTTGATCGATTTTTGTCGCTATATAAGAAAGCATTCAGGCGGCCACCATTGCTGATGTCCGCCTGAAGAATAAATGAATTATACCTTATTGATTGACAAATAACATAGAATTAGTAATATCGTTCAGATATACATCATATGTTCCTGCAGGCACATAGATATTGCCTCCACCATTTGTACCAATATGATCGAGAGCAGATTCCACATTCCAGTCGCCATCATTACCATAGCCCCAATTAGTTGCCCAGGCATGGTTTGCACGATACTTCAACATACCAGCATTCTCCTGTGTAAATACGCCATGCCAGTTATGAGGAGCGACCTGTTTTAAATCAAAGTCGCTACTCCAACCACTGAACTCACCGATAAGTGAGATCGACTCATATTCAGTAGGATTCTGATTTTCCAGTTTGGTCCAAGTGTACTGCATGTTCTCCATGTCAATGGTGAAGGTGTAATACTCGGCTGAGGGAGCAGAAATGGCCTGAGCACCACTGCCGATAATCTTACCGCTGGGAGAATTATCGCCGTCGACTTCGCATCCATATGCATTGTCCCAGGTGCCAAAGTCGATAGCATTCCAGAACTTCAGATCCCATGCGCCTGTCCACTTAGTCGTGTATGAGAGCACCTTCTTAGAATGCGGTGTGAAGATGTGGGTCTTGTTTTTGTCGCTCCATCCCTGAATACCACCTACTACATAATAGAGAGGTGATAGTTCAATACCCTTAATTTCATAAGTTGCCTTGTTGAGATCAATCGTAATTTGAATGAGGTCAGGACCGGCTGCGACCATAAATGAGCCATCATCGCCATCGGGTAACTTATTACGACGAACCAATTTACCACTTTCACCATTCTTACCGTTACCATTGGCTGTAGCATATAGCAGATTCCAGTTGTTATCGTTAGCAATAGCATCGCATGCCTTGTCATCACCAATAGCAAACCAAGTGTCACCCTTAGCTGCCGGAACCGTTAAGGTGTAAACGGCTTTCTCAGGATCTGCCTGATTAAACTTCACAGTTTTGTTAACCGCAGAAGCATACCAGTCATTTGTTCCTCCAACCAAATATAGGTTGACTGGAACACGGGTAACATTGTAGGTAAGATTGTTCATGTCAATGGTAATCTTGTACATGTTGCCAGGCTCGCCATCAATTACAGGTGTCTCAACAGCCGTGTAGTCATTCTTTGTAATGATGAGCCCAGAGGTGGAATTGTCATCCTTGACAGCACAGCCCATCTCACCTTTATTGATAGAATCCCAGTCGCCAGCTACATAGTTGCTGCCTTCGTAGAATTTGTACCAGTTGCTGCCCTCGGCCAGTGTTGTTACCACTGCACTATAGGTACCATCACCATTGTTGGTCATCCAGATAGGTTTGTCAGCTTGCCATCCGTCTCCCTTTTCATTGGCATTTTCTTCAAATCCACCAAGGATGAAATAACCATTGGGATCGATAGAAGGAGTAGCTTTCGGAGTAAGGGCGCCGTTGATCTGAGCTTCAGTTTCAAAAGTGACAGACTCACCAGTTTTGGTGTTGATAGAGACTACGGTCTTCAGAATGTAATCACGCTTTACGGCTGCACGAGAATTGTTCAGCTTCTCTATGAGACTGTTCAGTTCTTTGGCAGAAACAACGATATAGTTACCACTTGTACTGGCATTTATCGTCTCACCGTTAATGCTAATTGACTTTATCGTATATCCAGCGATGTTCTCGTTCTGAGCATTAATCTGCAAGAGCTTGATCTCATCGTCTTCAACGGGCATGACGATATTTGCATCAGGACCAGCAGCGAACGTAATACCATATTTGGCAGCAGCTTCTTCTTGGCTGTATTTCTGTGGTGCAGCCCAGTCTGTGTAGTCACCCGTGCAACTGGCGAGCATGAAGCTCGCAGTTGCAAAGAGGCTATATATTAATTTTTTCATATCTTCTGTGATTTTTTAGTTATTTTACTTCACCAGTATTCTTATCAAAGTCGACATAGAGTTTCTGACCTTCGCTGACTTTAACAGAGTAGTCTTCACCAACATTCTCGGCCCAGTTGGCAGGAATGTTTACAGTACGCCAGAACAGGGCACCCTTAAAGAGTGTAAACTCTGTGCGCCACCATTCGATGCCAGGATACTTGATGTAAGCACGTAACTCACCAGCACCAGAGAAAGCAGGAGATACCCACTGTCCACTAGCATCAGCAGGAGCTGTCAATGCCCAGTCGTCCATCGAGTCGTCCCATTGTCCACCAGCAGCTGCACCTACGATATAGGCCTTGGCAGGATATACGTGCAGCGTGTATTGGATGCTGCTACCTGCAATCTCAGAATCGAAGAGCAGTCCATACCATCCGGCATTGTCGATTTGGATATTGCCATCGCTGGCTGCCTCATGGACACCGGCTCCAGCCTGATCGTCATACGTCTTGATGCGGTCGAAACCACGCCAGTCACCCTTCTCAAGACCCCACTTGAACTGTCCACCAGCAGGGAAGTAAGCAATGGTATAGAATTTGCCTTCCATATCATATACAGGAGCCAATGGCTTCCAGTCGGTCCATGCTGTCTGAATAGACGAACCAACAATCAGAATCTGAGTAGGCAGGGTTGCCTTCGGAGCTTGATAGTTTGCCAATACGCTGGGCAACTTGATGATGTTAGAGAAACTCTCACCAAAGCTATAACCATCGATAATGGCACGCAGGCGAATCCATACAGGAGCTGCCGTGTTAGGATAATCCGTATCAGGATTCTTCTCTTTGAACATGGCAACAATAGCCTGATTCATCTCATAGGTATCTACGCCCATCTTGGCTGTAGTAAATGATGTCGATAGTTCTGTGAACTGCTGGAAGGCTTCCTCGTTAGACACCTGTACATAGAAACGTGTCATATAGGGTATGTCACCATAGTTCGGCTGTTCTGCTGTAAGCCAAAGCTTCTCACCAGCCAACAAGTCATAGGTATTGTTGGAGGCATTGGCAGGAACATTCAGATGGAATCCTTCTGCAGCCTTGCTTACATCCAATGTGGGATTACTATCTCTGTCTGTCTCGCATGAGGTCATCAATCCCATGAGAAATGCGGGAACCAACAGACTGAATAATATCTTTTTCATAATTGTATATTCGTTTATTGTTTAATAACCATCGTTTTGGTGCATGTTAGGATTACCTGCTCTGTCGTTGTCAGGAACAGGATAGAATCTGAAGTGAGAGTCAACGCCAGTACCAGTGGGCGTACCACCCTTCATAGGCCATACATAACGGCTGGATGTGAACAGTCCAAAGCGAACTAGGTCGCTACGACGGCGTCCCTCGAAGTAGAACTCGCGGCACCACTCGTCAGGCATGTCTTTCAGCTCGATAGCATTGAGAGTGTTGGTATGAGCACGTGCTCTGATAACATTTACATCGTCTACAGCACCTGCCTTACCCAAACGTAGTTTGGCTTCAGCACGGGTCATATACATCTCTGCCAGACGGAACAAAGGAATGTCTGTGTCAGCATAAATCGTTGGGCTGGGAGAGGTATTGTCTGAACGACGATTCTGCCATTTGACAATGCTCAGGCCATCAAAGAAGTTCTTGATATTCTTCTCCATAGTGTACTTGCGGATGTTCTCTGTCGACTCACCACCTACACCACCATAGAACATGGCACGGTCGTCGTTGGCAGCTGCAATGATGCTGGCAGTAGAACCACCGAGTTCAGCGTCAGCAGCAATCACATCTTTCTCGTTTTCGAAATTCTTCAATCCGTGATCTTCAAGATACTTCTTTACTGCATCCTCAGAAGGAATCTTACAGTCGGTAATGGTGGGGAAGAACTTCTCAATCAGTGACTTACGAGCAAAATTACAGCTCCAGTAGTTGTCTGTATAGCTATAAGGCATACCAGTGGTACGGCAAGAGCTTACCAGATAGGTACTACCTGCGTGGGCCTGCGTCTTGTTACCGTCCTGTCGGATAGCAAAGATGATTTCCTTCATGGCCTGTGGGTTGGTATCGTTGTCACCCATGAACACCTGTTCGTAACCGGTAAAGCCATTCTTGGTAGCAGTAGACAGAGCGTAAGGACCAGCAATCACCTTATCGCAATAGTCGATAGCCTTTTGATAGTCTTTTACCTGACCGTCAGTGTAAATCTCAGAGTTCAGAGCCAGTCGAGCATGAAGTGCATAAGCGGCACCCTGGTCAGCACGACCAAAGTTTTGAGAATTGTTGAAAGATCCTATAGGTGCCAATGCTGACTCAATAGCAGTCAACTCTTGGTCAATCCAGTCGTAAAGGTCCTTTCCGACTTTCTCTGTGGGCAACTCACTCATAGAGAAGTTATCCTTAAATGGTGCTCTATGGAAGAGGTCGAGGAAATACCAGTAGTGGAGTGCACGTAAGAAGCGAACCTCTGCAATATAGTGTGGATATTCTCCATCTGTACGATCTCCCTGCTGTGACAGATAAGAGTTATACAGAGTAATATCGTACGACAGTCGCTGATATGCCCAATAAGCACGAGAGCTACTTGATGTCCACTGTATATTAGTCAGTGGTTTCATGTCTTCATTATCCTGCCATGCCCAAGCACAAACATCCGTACAAAGCTCTTGCAGGTTGAAAGTCGTACGCCAAAAGCCTATTTCACCTTCATCACCACTGATATCACTGTTACCAGCGCCACCAATCTGACCAGTCAGTCCTAGTGTGCCATATTGCTTTGCCAAAAGCTCCATGTCATCATACGACGGTGATGTCTTAGGATCTATGGATTGAATTTTCAGCTCATCGGCACAAGAAGCCGTTCCCATGGCTATCAATCCGACAATAGCTGTTTTCAGAAATATATTCTTCATAATTGTTATCATTTTAGAAATTCATATTAATACCAAGCTGGAAACTGATAGGACGTGGATATGGATTGCTGTCGTTACCATCTGCAACTTCTGGGTCAATTCCATCATATTTCGATATAATGAATGGATTCTGAACTGTTGCATAGACGCGTCCTTTCAAGTATTTATCCCATGTAGTGAATGAATATCCCAGTGTAATATTGCTACACTTCAGATAAGATGCATTACGAATAAAATAGTCACTGAACTTATAATAGTCAGCAGTAATACTCGTACCAGTGAATCCAAGGTCAACAGCCTCAGGAATAGTATTATGGAAGTTTGCATTCGAATAAAGACCTGTACCTACAGGAGCACGGCTTGCCAAATGATTATAGTAAACATAGTTACCCAATGAAGCGTGGAATGAAGCACTCAAATCCCAGTTCTTCCACAGGAACTTTGTAGTAGCACCCATAATAACATCAGCAGCAGGACTCTTGTAATAATAGCGGTCTGCATCAGTAATCTGGCCGTCACCATTGCGGTCTACATAAAGTCCCTCAATTGGTTTTCCGGCATTGTCATAAACCTGTTGGAACACATAGTAAGAGTTCACGGGTTCACCAACCTTATTGCGTTGCAGATATCCGCTCATACCAAGGCGTGCTCCTGACCATACCCAGTCTTGTGCACCTGCATCAAGTTCTGTAATCTTGTTGCGATTCCAGCCCACGTTATAAGTCAATTGCCATGTAAAGTCTTTCGTAACAATGGGTTTTACATCAAAGGCTAATTCAACACCATAGTTCTCTAACGAACCTACGTTCTTCCTCAGCATATCGCCAAAGTTCATCATAGCGGGAATATTAACAGTAGCTAACAAATCAGTAGTCTTACGATAATAGGCATCAACATTCACACTAAAACGTCCATTCAAAGCCATGAGATCGAGACCTACGTTATAAGTTGTCGTCTTTTCCCATGTTAAATCTGGGTTATAGCGATTTGGACGAGTTGTATAATAGAATGTGTCTCCAAATTGATATTGTGCATATGAATTACTGCGTACATAAAGAGGAGCGTAATAGAAATCATCAATACCATTCTGTTGACCAGTCTTACCCCAACCAAGACGGAGTTTTAGTTCATCAAGCCAATTAACATTCTTAAAGAATGGCTCAGCATTGATTTTCCAAGCTAAAGCAACAGCAGGGAAGTAACCCCATTTCTTTCCTTCAGCAAAACGAGAAGAACCATCTGCACGGAAGGTTGCCGTCAGCATATAGCGATCAAGTAAGCTATAATTAAGACGTCCGAAGTAACTGACCAACGAGTTATGTGTACGCCATTCTGTGTCCTGACGTGTTGAAGGAGAATGCTCTTCCTCAGTATAAGGATCCCAACCTGCACCAAAGGAATAACTTGAACGATGATAATGGCTCTGCTCTGCGCCGGCCATAATATCGAAATTATGTACGCCAATTTCCTTCATATACTGAAGATACGCACTACCTACGATGTTATATTTCCAATAGTACTCCATACCATTCCAACCGTAGTAGTTATTGTTATATGAGTATGGAGAATACTCCGTTGATTGGTTTGAGTCTGTATATTGAGCACCCAGGCTAGCATGAACATGCAAATCTTCAAAGCCATGAATTTTGTAGTCTGCTTCAATGTTACCAGAGAGGTCATGTGCGTTAGCCTTCATCATCTCTGTCTGTAACAAAGCTACGGGATTCTGAGTGGCATTAGGATTGGTGGTCTTAGTCCAGTTGGGGTCAGAAATTGAAGATGAGTTTTGCAGATACTGCCAATATCCACCAGTAAATTTAAATGCTTCATCTGAGCTACGAACAGGGCGAGTCGGATCCATTGACAATGCTGCACCTATTGCGGCACCATCACTTACATAACGGTCATGCTCAAACATATACTTTGCAGTAATGTTGAATTGGAGATGATTATCTAAGAACGAGGGCGCTACATTTACAGATGCATTAAAACGACGCAAATAGTTATTCATAACGATACCATCGCTATGATTATATCCAGCACTGACACGATAAGGCATATTCTTCAAACCTCCACTGACAGAAAGGCTATGAGTAGTAGATATTGCTGTCTGGAAAATTTGATCCTGCCAATCAGTATTATCTGTTCCTAATAATGAGGCATCCAATCCATCGATACTAGCAACCAGACTACGATAAGCGTCACCCGACAAAACATCATATTTCTTGGCGATGGTGGAAACTGTAATGTCACCAGTATAATTAACGCTTAGTTTTTTATTAGCACTTCCCTTCTTAGTGGTAATAATTATCACACCATTAGAAGCACGGCTACCATAAATAGCAGTAGCAGAAGCATCCTTTAATACGGTAAAGGTTTCAATATCGTTCGGGTTAATCATAGCCAGAACATTTGACATACCTTTTGCCGTGTTTCCATCAATTGCCAAACCATCTATTACATACAGGGGATCATTAGATGCATCCATTGACGCACCGCCACGAATACGAATCTGAGCACCAGCACCAGGAGCACCGCCACTGGTAATAACGTCAACACCAGCCATCTTACCAACAAGCATATCGCTAGCATTATTGGTAATACCCTTTGACAGTTCATCAGGTTTCATAGCTGTAACCGAACCTGTAAGGTCGCTTTTCTTAGCACGTCCGTAACCGATGACAACTACCTCGTTCAGAAGAGCCTGGTCGTCCTGCAGCACAATCTCCATATTAGGAGCGGCTTTGGCTGTGGCATTCTGATAACCGATGTAGCTGACAACGATGTCAGCACCTGCATTAGCTTTCAGCGTGAAGTTACCGTCGAAGTCCGTAATGGTAGCGGTTTGCGTGTTCGCTACACGTACGGTGGCACCGATGATAGGTTCACCCTGAGCATCCTTAACATGGCCTTTCACGTTGATTTGCGCGAAGGCTCCTACCGATAGGAACAGTCCTAACATGAGGACAAGCATCCTAAAAGGCATTTTAATGTTTACCTGCTTCATCTTTAATTTTTTAAAGTTACTAGTTATAAAATAAATTGGTTTTAGCGTATTCGAATTACCGAAATGATTTAAATCTGCTGCAAAAGTAAAGATAATTTCGTTACGTTATACTTTTTTGTGGGTTAAATACGTTATTTATACAGTGCAAACGTTTGCATTGCGTTTTATTAACAAATAAGGTCGGTAAAAGAACAACGTGTATAACTTTTCAATAACTTTGCAGAAACAATCAATAACTGATGAAAGAAAAAGCCCCATTAACGATGAAGGACATTGCCCGCGAGTTTGGTATCTCGGTGGCAACGGTATCACGTGCGCTGAAGGACTCGCCACGCATCTCAGCAGAGCGTCGGGCGGCCATTCAGCAGTATGCCCGTGAGCATAACTTCACACCGAATGTGCTGGCAGAATCGTTGCGCCGTTCCAAGGTGCAGCCTCAAAAGGTGATAGGCGTCATCATACCAGAATTCACCCACTTCTTCTTTTCATCAGTACTGGCAGGCATCGAGGAAGAGGCTTCTGCACATGGCTATCGTATCATGGTGGCACAAAGCAACGAACAATATGAGCGCGAGGTCAGGATATGCCAGTCGTTCTACGAGAATAAGGTATGCGGCATCATTGTCAGCCAGGCAAAGGATACACATCAATACGAACACTTCCAGCGACTGATAGATGCCGGACTGCCTTTGGTCTTTTATGATAGAATATGTACGGGCGTGAACGCGAGCCGCGTTGTAGTCGACGACTATATGGGAGCCTACAATGCCGTGACATACCTGATAGAGACGGGTTGTCGCAACATTGCCTTCTATGGATCTGCCATGAACCTGGAGATTTCAAAGAACCGATTCAACGGCTATAAGGATGCATTGCTGAAGCATGGGCTGACTTATGACGAAGGCCTGACATATATCTGCGACAATCGTACTGATGCAGAAGCTATCACGCCAGAAATCCTGAAAAGCGAGCCGAGACCTGACGGATTCTTTGCCGTCAATGACGATACGGCTATCGGCATCCTATATACCGCCAAACGCATGGGATTCAATGTCCCTAATGACATCAGCATCTGCGGATTCACCAACGGTCAACGAGCTGTGGCCTGCGACCCCATGCTGACCACCGTCGAACAACGTGGCATGAAAGTTGGCGAGGAGGCTGTCGACATTCTGATAAACCAGGTGGAGGGCATTATTCCCCGTGACAAGCCACAACGCCGCGTCGTCCGCACTAGGCTTGTTATTCGCGGTACTACAAAATAAATAAAAGACGATATGAAACAAAAACCTAATTTACCGTTTTGGAGTCTGTGGAACCTGAGCTTTGGGTTCTTTGGCGTACAGATAGCATACGCCTTACAGTCAGCCAACATCTCGCGTATCTTCGCTACGCTGGGTGCAGACCCACACAGTTTAAGCTATTTCTGGATACTGCCACCGCTGATGGGTATCCTTGTGCAACCGATTGTCGGAACACTGAGCGACAAGACCTGGACACGCTGGGGACGACGCATACCATACCTGTTTGTCGGTGCCGCCGTTGCCGTGCTGGTGATGTGCCTGTTACCTAATGCAGGCTCTCTGGGACTGGCCGTGAGTGCTGCCATGATATTCGGCCTGGTAGCACTGATGTTCCTTGACACCAGTATTAATATGGCCATGCAGCCTTTCAAGATGCTGGTAGGCGACATGGTGAACGAGGAGCAGAAGGCTAAGGCTTATTCTATTCAGTCATTCCTCTGTAACGCCGGATCGGTGGTAGGCTTCCTGTTCCCCTTCTTCTTTACCTGGATAGGCATCAGTAATGTGGCCGAAAAGGGTGTCGTACCCGATTCCGTCATCTGGTCGTTCTATATCGGAGCAGCTATTCTTATCCTCTGCGTTATCTACACGACATCAAAGGTGAAGGAGTGGAATCCACAGGAGTATGCTGAATACAACCCGGTATCTGAAGAGAAAGAAGAAAGCGCCAACTGGATTACGCTGCTCAAGAATGCCCCGTCTACTTTCTGGAAGGTAGGACTGGTCCAGTTTTTCTGTTGGGCTGCATTCCTATATATGTGGAACTATACGACAGGTGCCATTGCCGAGACGGTATGGGATTCCACCGACCCTGCCAGTGAGAATTTCCAGATTGCGGGCAACTGGGTGGGCGTACTCTTTGCCGTACAGGCTATTGGTTCAGTCGTGTGGGCAACCATACTGCCTCAGTTCCGTAACACCAAGGTAGCCTATGCTGTCAGTCTGCTGATTGGTGCCGTGGGCTTTGCCATGGTACCTTTCCTCCACGACCAGTACATGCAGTTCATCCCCTTTGTACTCATAGGGTGTGCCTGGGCTGCCATGCTGGCCATGCCATTCACCTTTGTCACTAATGCCCTGCAGGGTTACGGCCACATGGGAGCCTATTTGGGACTCTTCAACGGAACTATCTGTATTCCTCAGATTGTTGCAGCCCTCTGCGGTGGCTTGGTGCTGTCGCTGGTAGGTAGTCATCAGTCAACCATGATGATTGTTTCCGGTGTACTGCTGGTGGCTGGTGCTGCAAGTGTATCTGTTATTAAAGTGAAAAGTGATAAGTGAATAAGGATCTAAATAATACAGCTATGAAAATATTATTTAATGTGGAATATCAGACCACCTATGGTGAAGACCTGGTGCTGAATATCCTTTCCGACGATGCCAGCAAGACATCACAACATAAGATGACCACACTTGACGGTCTGCATTGGTTTGTAGAATTATCGAAAACTGCTAAGCCCGGTACGTATATTGACTACTACTATAGTCTGTTGCGTGGCGGCGAAGAGGCCCGTCACGAATGGCTCGTCGAGCCTCACAGACTGGAATTTGCTGCAGAGAAGGGCGCACGTTATACCGTTTACGACCACTGGATTGACATCCCTGAGGATGCCTACCTGTACAGTTCAGCCTTTACCGACTGTGTAATGGCTAACCAGCGCGAATTGAGCACCACAACGGAGTATCAGCGCACGGTACGACTGAAGGTGCGTGCTCCACAGTTACGCATCGGCGAACAGTTAGGCATCGTAGGTGCCGGCGAAGCCTTGGGCAATTGGGATGTCAACCAGGCACTGCCCATGTTCGAACATGAATATCACGAATGGGTTATCAGTCTGGATGCCGCATCATTACCCCAGACCTTTGAATTCAAATTCGTGATGCTGGGCATTGAGGAGCCCGTATGGGAGGAATGTGGAAACCGCACTGTCTCGCTTACCGATATAGCCGACAACGAAGTGATTGTCTACGAGCTATCACAAGCTAACTTCCCTCTCTATCCCTGGAAGGGAGCTGGTACAGTTATTCCTATATTCTCGCTGCGTAGCGAGGGTTCTTTTGGTGTGGGCGACTTCGGTGATCTGAAACTGATGATTGACTGGGCCGACAAGACCAACCAGCGTGTTCTTCAAGTATTGCCCATCAACGACACCAATATGACACACACATGGCAGGACAGCTATCCATACAACTCGATTAGCATCTATGCCCTGCACCCGCAATATACCGACCTGAGACAGTTACCTGAAATCAAAGAT
Source organism: uncultured Prevotella sp. (assembly GCA_947169185.1). Classification (GTDB taxonomy): domain Bacteria; phylum Bacteroidota; class Bacteroidia; order Bacteroidales; family Bacteroidaceae; genus Prevotella. Next base: position 18,143 of record CAMVOS010000016.1, on the reverse strand, counting down.
GAAAAACTGAAAACACATTTCGAACAGCTACGCCAGGAGCTGAACGCGCTGCCACAGATTGACTATGAACGTATGTTCAGTGCCAAGATGGAGTATCTGCAAGTGCTGTTCAAGCAAGAAGGGGCAGCAGTCAAACGCACTGCTGCCTACAAACAATTCTGTCAGGAAAATGAACAATGGCTAAAGCCATACACAGAGTTCTGCTACTATCGCGACCTCTATGGTACAGCAGAATTCCCCACATGGCCCAAGCCTCTGCCCAAGCCCGACAAAAAGATTACTGACTTCTGGTGCTATGTGCAGTACAACCTCGATCGTCAGATGCATGCGGCTCACGAATATGCCCGTGCACATCGCGTCATCCTAAAGGGCGATATTCCTATCGGCATCAGCCGTGATGGTGTCGAGGCCTGGGTCGAGCCAAAATACTTCAACCTAAATGGTCAGGCTGGCGCCCCACCCGATCCGTTCTCTGCCGATGGTCAGAATTGGGGCTTCCCCACCTACAATTGGGACGAGATGCTGAAGGATGGTTGCCAGTGGTGGGTACGTCGTTTCAGAAAAATGGCACAGTATTTCGATGCCTACCGTATCGACCACGTGTTGGGATTCTTCCGTATTTGGGAGATTCCCGTGCCCGAGAAGTCTGGCTTGGAAGGTCAGTTCGCTCCCGCCCTTGGTTTGAGCCGCGAAGAGATAGAAGGCTATGGCATCTATGGTCACGACGATCTGTTCCTGGTCGATCATAAGCGCAGCGACCGCTGGCATCCGCGTATTGCCGTGCAGTATCAGGAGCCTTATCAGAAGCTGAACGATGGCGAGAAGTATAACTTCAATCGTCTGTATAATGACTACTTCTACCGTCGCAACAATCAGTTCTGGTATCAGGAGGCAATGAAGAAGCTGCCGCGTTTGACGCAGGCCACGCGCATGCTGTGTTGTGCCGAAGACTTAGGTATGGTACCCGATTGTGTGCCCTGGGTCATGAACGAGCTGCGCATCCTGTCACTCGAAATTCAGTCAATGCCAAAAGATGACAAGGTACGCTTCGGTCATCTTAGCCGCAACCCTTATCGTTCGGTATGTACCATCTCTACACACGACATGCCTACGCTGCGTCAGTGGTGGGACGAGGACGAAGAGCGCACACAGGCCTACTTCAACACTATGCTCTATCGAGGCGGTGCAGCACCTCATCCGCTGCCGGGCTGGCTGGCCAAGGACATCGTGAGCCGTCATCTCACGTCACCGTCTATGCTTTGTCTGCTGTCGCTTCAGGACTGGCTATCTATCGACGAGCGTCTTCGCCTGCCCGACCAGAATGCTGAGCGCATCAACATTCCAGCTAATCCTCGCCACTATTGGCGCTATCGCATGCACCTCACCATCGAGCAGCTGCTCAAGGAAGACGACTTCAACGAAACTGTCAAGACATTAATTACCCAAAGTGGACGTAAGTAATACGATTTTATGAAACACAGAAACATTTTACTAGCACTCATGCTGTTGCCGCTGACGGCAATGGCAACAGAAGTAAAGTCGCCTAACGGCAATCTGGTGCTGAATTTCACCCTTGAGCAGGGAAGGCCAACGTATACCTTATCATATAAAGGTAAGGAAGTGGTACGTCCCTCAAACCTTGGCCTGGAGTTAGCCAAGGACAAGCATGCCTCAAAAGGTATGCAGGAAAGCGACCTCATGGACGGTTTTACACTGAAGAGCGAACAGACCTCAACATTTGACGAGACATGGCAGCCCGTTTGGGGCGAAAGCAAGGACATCCGCAATCACTATGTCGAGTACACCGCGACATTGTCGCAGTCAGCGAAACAACGAGAGATTGCCATCCGTTTCCGCGTCTATGACGACGGCATCGGCTTTCGCTACGAATTCCCGCAGCAGAAAGAGCTGAACTACTTCCTCATCAAGGAAGAACATTCTGAGTTCGCCATGACGGGTGACCACACTGCTTGGTGGTTGCCTGGCGACTACGATACACAGGAGCAGGAGACACAGGAGACCAAGCTCTCTGAAATCCGCGGACGCATGAACAAAGCCGTCAACTGGGGCAACTCGTCGGTAGCCGTATTCTCGCCTACCGGTGTACAGACCTCGCTGCAGATGAAGACTGCCGACGGCTTGTATATCAACATCCACGAAGCTGCCTGTGCCGACTATGCCACGATGCATCTGGAGCTGGTTGATGCTGAGACCAAGGCGCTGACCACCAAACTCGAGGGCAACAGTAATGTCTATACCCCCAATCCAAAGCCATCACCCTATCCACTGCCCCAGCCGTTCACCTTCGTCAGCCATCTGACGCCCGACGCTACAGGCCTGAAGGGTGCCATGCAGACACCGTGTGAGACACCCTGGCGTACCATCATGGTCAGCGATGATGCTCGCGACATGCTGTCCAGCAACCTCATTCTGAACCTCAACGAGCCCTGTAAGCTCGAAGACACGTCATGGATTCATCCCACGAAGTACTGCGGCGTCTGGTGGGAAATGATTGTGGGCCGTGGTTCATGGCACTATACCAACGACTTCCCCAGCATCAAGCTCGACCAGATCGACTGGAGCAAGGTGAAGCCTAACGGCACCCACAAAGCCAATAACGAGAATGTCAAGCGCTATATCGACTTTGCTGCTAAAAACGGTCTTGACGAAGTGCTGGTAGAGGGTTGGAATGTTGGTTGGGAAGACTGGGCCAACATGTGGAAGCGTGACGTGTTCGACTTCCAGACGCCCTACCCCGACTTCGACATCAAGATGCTGAACGACTATGCGCATTCAAAGGGTGTCAAGCTGTTGATGCACCATGAGACTTCGTCGTCGACGCAGAACTACGAGCGTCACATGGAGGCTGCTTTTAACTTGATGAACAAGTATGGCTACGATGCCGTGAAGACGGGTTATGTGGGTGACATCATCCCACGTGGCGACCACCACTATTCGCAGTCAATGAACAACCACTATCTGTATGTCGTCAAGGAGGCTGCCAAGCATCATATCATGGTCAATGCCCACGAGGCAACCCGTCCTACCGGTCTCTGTCGTACCTACCCCAACCTCGTGGGCAACGAGTCGGCACGCGGCACGGAGTATGAGGCCTTCGGCGGTTCACGCCCTGACCACACCTGCATTCTACCATTCACCCGTCTGCAGGGCGGTCCGATGGACTATACCCCAGGTATCTTTGTGACCAAACTCTCAGAGTGGAGTAACAACACGTCGTGGGCACGTATCACCATCGCTGGTTCGCTGGCCCTCTACCTGACCATGTACTCGCCCTTGCAGATGGCTGCCGACCTGCCCGAACACTATGAGCGCTTCGACGATGCCTTCCAGTTTATCCGCGACGTAGCCTGCGACTGGGACCAGAGCATCTATCTTGAGGCCGAGCCTGCCGACTATATCACGGTAGCCCGCAAAGCCAAGGGCACACAGAACTGGTTCATTGGTGGCAAGTGTGACGAGAACGGCCATAAGACCACCATCAAGCTCGATTTCCTCGAAAAGGGACGCAAGTACGACTGTACCATCTATGCCGATGCAAAGGATGCCCACTACGAGACAAACCCGCAGGCCTACACCATCACCAAGCGCGTCGTGAAGCGTGGCGATACCCTCAAACTACAAGAAGCGCCAGGCGGTGGCTTTGCCGTCAGCCTGATAGCCCAATAAAGAAAAATGCTGGACACTTGCCTATGTCCAGCATTTTTTGTTATCACTATTCCTTTTTACCTTCCTTCTTGGGCGTTAAACTGAAGCGGTAGGCCAACGACAGCAGGACATAGCGACGCATGTTGTTCGTCCACTGCTCGGTACGACCTTGGGAGTTGACCCAATACTGCCACTGCGACACCTGACCAAGCAGGTCGTAGCCCTTCAACTTAGCCACCCAGCGTCCCGACTTCCACGACTTGGTGAGCGTAGCATCCCAATAGAGGCGGTTGTCGTTCATCTGCTCGTCGGCATAGCCACGGCGCGAACGCATCTGAAGGTCGGTATCGATGACGAAGTTCCAAGGCAGTTTGTAGTTGGCATTGAAACCGTATCCGAAGTCGTACATATTGGTGGGCAACTCGTTGACCTCAATGCTACGACGGAAATGGCGCCATGTTCCGTCAGCCTTGAGCGTAAAGGTCAGCTTCTCCTTCTGATAGCGGATGTTAGGCGCAAAGGTCAGGCTGGTGTTGGTGACGCGGTTACGTTCAGGGACGGCCTGTCCAGTAACGGACGACATGTCGGTGCTCTGGCCTACACTACCAGTCAGGTTGGCGCCGATGTGCCAGAACTTCTTTTTGCCCAGTGCACGTCCGAAGTCGATATTACCGCTCATGTTCCAGTTTCCGTTGATGTTCTCGGTCCACGTGGTTCGCACACCCGTAGCGGCATCGTAAGTATAGGCGGTAGCCATTGCGTTGTGCTGGATGTTACCGTTGATGCCGATGTTGAAGTGCTGGTCTGTGCTGTCTTTGCGTGCCCGATAGTTGGCATTGAACCACCAGTAAGTCATGGGCTTCAGGTCGGGATTACCCTTGTGGATGTATAGTGGATTGTTGGTCTGTGTGATGTCAGCCAACTGACTGATGCTGGGCATGGAGACGCTGTTAGAACCGTAAGCATTGATGGACTTGTGGTGCTTGTCCCAGCTGTAGTTGAAGTGGAAGTTCAGCTGCAAGTAATTGTAATTGCGGTTCATCGTCGTATGCAGCACATCGCTGTCGTACGACATGTGCTTGCGGCGGAACTGCTTGGTCAGCATGACATAGTAGTACAGATAGCCGTTGTTGTCCTTCAGCGACTTGCTGTAGTTCACCATCATTCCGGCACTATACTGGTTCTCACGATTGCTCTGTTCCGAAGAGTTGGGGGCGTCGAGGGCCAGTGCCAAGGAGTCGGCAGCAGGCAGGTCACCCATAGCGTGAGGGCCGCCGACAGCCCATGGTGCACCCAGCCAATCGAGCCGGTAGATGTGACTGTCGTTATTGTCGTGGCTGTAGTTGATGGCCAGTCGCGGTGCTATGGAGAAGTGTTCGGTCAGTCGCAGCCGGTAGGAGAGTTGTCCGCCAATGCCATAGTTCATATAGGGGCTGTCGTTATATTGGTTGCGCTGATCGATGGTACCTGTATTAAACAAGGTATAACGGTTCTGCGAGAAGCTATTGCTGTTCCAGTTACGCTGCCAGTTCAGGTCGACCTCAGTCTCCAGTTCGTCGCCCCACGGCAGCTTGATATCACAATTCGTTTGCCAGTTCAGTCGCATGTTGTTGTTCTTCGACTGATAGATACTCCACGTATGGTTCACCGAGTCCTTCAGCAACTGGTCGTTGGCTGTCAGCGACGAACTTTCTCCATTGTTTTTGTTATGATTGTATTCGAAATCAATCCAAGAATAGAGATAGATGGGCTTACGGATGTAGAATGAGTTGCGAGCTGACAGCGAGAAGGGACGGTAATCGCTCATCGAGCGCGACTGGCCGAAGGTGCTGGCACCAGCCAGGAAGTTCTCGCTCTGGCTCTCGCTCTCGCTGTGGACGTCCTGCCAGTTCAGTTTGAACGTCAAATCGTCGGTAATACGATCTTCTGGTGCATGGTATGCCCACATGCCACCAACAGTCTTCAGGTCACGGTCGCCCGAGGCCTGCGTACGGTCACGCTCGTTGCCTTCGTTATCGTAGTCAATGTATTCGTTCAGGTTATTCATACCGCCAAAGAGCACAGCACGTGTCCTGTCGGTATAGCGCAGTCCGAAGCCGCGCGTCTTATAGCGCTTGTCGGTGCCATAGCCCACCTCCAGATTGACGGTGCCTCCCACAGAGTATTCCTTCTTCAGCACTACGTCCATCGTATATTCCTTGTCCTCGACGTCACGCCCCAAGAACTCGCTCTTGGGTGTCCGTTTGTTGTAGACCTGCACGTTCTTGACCGTATAGTGCGGCAGGTTCTCGAGCATGATTTTGTTCTTGCCTTTGAAGAAGTCGGCACCATTCAGCGTCAGGTTCTCGATCTTCTTGCCGTTGACGAAGATCTCGCCATCGTCCTTCAGCTCTACGCCCGGCAACTGCTTGATGAGGCCGTCAAGCATCGAACCCTCTGGGACGTTGAAGGCGTCGGCATTGAAGACGATGGTGTCGCCCTTATACACCATTTTTACCTTCGTGGCCTTCACCACCACCTCCTGCAACGTACCACCTTCCTTGTCGTAGTTGCTGCGCTGGATGCGCTTCATGCGGATGCTGGGCACTTCGAAGTCGCGATTACGGGCTACGTACTTGATTTCGTAGTCCTTATATGTGGTCTCATAATCGGGATGAGTACACTTGATGATATACTTAGCTGGCTTAGCTGGTACCTCCAAATAGTATTCCGACGACTTGAATGTGCCCCAGCCATTGTCTATCTTACATGAGTCGACAAACGAGGAGTCCGCCCTCAGCACCACCACCTTCACATCGGGGATGTACGAGCGGGTGAACGAGTCTGAGAGATAGCCCCAGAGATATACCTTCTTCTCTCTCTTCTCATTTTTTACTTTCGTTGTATCCTGTTGCTGTTCTTGTGCCTGAACGGACATTGCGGCTATGGCACAAAGGAAAAAAAGCACAGAGCGCATCACTGCGTTCCGTGCTTTCCCCACGTGTGTTTGGTTTGAATCAAAATCTGTCATGTCTTTCAATATCGTTATTTATGATTGTTGTCCTATTAGTTATACGACGCTTTGGAACTATATGTTGCAATGTGTGTCTTAATTTTTCTTAAACATGACGTTTTCGCCCGACTTCAGCGTTACCGTGCGCCGCTTGCCGTTCATGATCAGCGTCACCTTGCAGGGCCGTTGGGCCGTCAGCGTCAGGGAAGAAACCGCTTTGTTGCGCCACGTCATGTTAACCGTGATGCCACCACGGGCACGGAGGCCACTCGCCTCGCCATCCTTCCAGTTGTCGGGCAAGGCAGGCAACAGCTCTATGGCAACCGATGGAGTCTTTCTGTCAACACTATACTCACTCTGCATCAGCATCTCGATGACACCGGCACAACCGCCAAAGTTACCGTCAATCTGGAAGGGCGAGTGGGCATCGAGCAAATTGGGATAGGTACCGCCACCGCGACGGGCATCAGGTCCGCGATAGCCGTCAGGACTGACGTAGCTAAGCAGTTTGCGGTAGATATGGTAAGCGTTCTTGGCATCGTGCAGTCGGGCATAGAGGTTCACGCGCCAGCCTGTGCTCCACCCCGTCGTCTGATCGCCTTTCAGTTCCAGTGTGCGCAAGGCGGCACGGTGGATAGCTTCACGGGTATTTACGCCGTCGTTAAGATGATGGCCAGGATAGATGCCAAAGAGATGACTCTGGTGGCGGTGGTGCGGATCCTCGTCCTCCCAGTCGTAGAACCACTCCTGCAGGTTGCCCTTCTTGCCTATCTTATAGGGCAGCAGACGGGCAAGCGCCTTGTCGGCCTCGGCAATAAAGGCCTTGTCGACACCCAATACCTTTGCAGCATCGCGGGCATCACTCAGACATTCGCGAATCATGGCTATATCGGCAGAGCCGCCAAAACAGGTGCGACCATGATAGCCGTCAGACGTCACGAAGGAGTTCTCGGGCGAGGTGGCTGGCGCGGTGATGAGGTAGTCGATGGATGATGTCTGAGGGACGAAGTCCGAACTATTGACGAGCCAGCCCAGACAGAACTCCGCAGCGCCCTTCAAGACGGGATAGTATTCGCGCAGGAACGCCTTGTCGAGTGAGAAGGTGTAATGTTCCCAGATATGCGTCGATAGCCAAGTGCCACCCATATTCCAGTTGGCCCACATGGGGTCGCCGGTATGCAGGCCTACGGGACAGGTCATGGCCCAAACATCAGTGTTATGCGCCAGACACCAGCCCCGATTGACGCCATAGTAGGCCTTGGCGGTCAGCTCGCCAGAGCCTTGCAGTTCCTTCATGAACGTTAACAGCGATTCATGCATCTCGGGCAGGGCAGCCGTCTCTGCCGGCCAGTAGTTCTCTTCGACATTGATATTGCTGGTATAGTTGCACGACCACGGCGGCAGGATGCTCTCGTTCCACAGGCCCTGCAGGTTGGCGGGCACGTTGGGAGTGCGCGAACAACTGATGAGCAGATAGCGGCCATACTGGAAATAAAGGGCTTCGAGCTCGGGGTTGAAACGGTTCTCATCGACATACTCACGCAGCTGGACGTCGGTGGGGCGCTGGTCAGTACTCTTGCCCAGCGACAGCTTCACACGATTGAAGAGACGCTGATAGTCATTGACGTGGCGCTGACGGAGGTCGCCGTATGGAACGCTGGTAAGGTGCTTCAGCCGGGCGTCAGCCAACTGCTGATAGGGCTTACCCTGTTTCACGGGGTCGCGGTCGTAGCCGTTGAACGAGGTGGCATCAACGATGAATAGCGTCACCTCATGGGCACCATCGACCACGACAGCATCGCCCTCTGTTCTCACGTTCTGAGCATCCACCAGCACCTTCGTGCGGAAGTGGATGCCACGCTCCGGGTCATAGGCAAACTTCTCCTTGGCAGCGTAATAGCTGGGCAGCGAGGCATAGCCCGCATAGCCATCCATCACGAGGGTGTTGCCGTTCTGTATGTTGCGATGGTGTCGCAGTTGACAGGACAGGGAGAAGCGAGCCTGTATACCTTTAGGATTGTCCGTACTGATACGGACGACGAGGCCAGAGTCAGGATGCGTAGCGAAATATTCCGTTTCGTAATGATAGGCACCACGATGATAGGCCGTATGCGCCGTGGCATCACCGATATCCAGCCAGCGCCGATAGCCGCTCACCACCTCCGCCGTATCGAGATACTCAATGGCAAGCTGTCCCAGCGGCTGATAGTTCTGCGAAAAATGCCCCTGCACGTCGCGCTGTAAACGGTCTGCCTCCTTGTAATCACCCTGACGCAGCGCCTCGCGAATGGCAGGGATGGTCTTGTGGGCATCGGGCGAATAGATGTTCATATTACAGGGCTCACCCGTCCATAGCGTGATGTCGTTGAGCGAGATACGGTCGCACGTCGTACCGCCATAGACAATACCGCCCATCGTACCATTACCAATCACCAAAGCCTCTTCAAAGTAGTCGGCTGGTTGGTCGTAGTGTAACACTTGTGGCTGTTGCTCTGCCTGACTCGTCAGCGCAATGAGGGCGAACAATAAGGTAATGACAGTTTTCTTCATATTCCGTTAAAAAGCATGGGCAAAGATACAGAAAAATCTGTTTCCCTTCAAGGCTTTTGTCACATAAAAATCATAAAACCTGCCTTTTTAATAACTTTTAGCATCGTATCGTCGTTTTGTATCTTCGAACATGGCGGTATTAAAGTTTTATTATGTACCTTTGCACCCAAATTGTAAATTGTAAATCGACAAATTGTAAATTAGAATGGCACTGATAAAAAGTTATAAAGGTCTATCACCCGAATGGGGCAAGGACTGCTATTTTAGCGAGAACGCCACGATTGTTGGCGATGTGAAGATGGGCGACAACTGCTCTATCTGGTTTAATGCCGTGGTACGCGGCGATGTGGCGCCCATCACCATCGGCAACTGCTCGAATGTGCAGGACGGAAGTTGCGTACACGTGACCCATGAAACAGGCCCCACACACATCGGCAACTACGTCACCATTGGCCATAACGTGACGGTGCATGCCTGCACCATCCACGACCACGCCCTCATCGGCATGGGCGCTACCCTACTCGACGGTTGCGAAATTGGCGAGGGTGCCATCGTGGCAGCAGGTGCCTTGGTGCTACAAAATACCAAGGTCGGCGCTGGCGAGATATGGGGTGGCGTACCGGCCAAGTACATCAAGCCTACGCGTCCCGGCCAGACGGACAATGCCGAGCACTACGTTGCCTACGCCAAGACGTTCATGGAAGAGAATCCCGAATGCCGGTTCACAAATGAAAAATAAAGAATGAAAACAAAAAAAAACGGTAAGCATCGCTGCTTACCGTTTTTTTATCATATCGTCTTTTAGCGTTCGTCGAGAACGGGCTCTTCAGCAAAGTCGAGCACGTTCTTGCGGTTAGCCTGCATACGCTCATATTCTTCCTTCGAGCCGACAATAATCTTGTCGAACTCGCGCAGACCAGTACCGGCAGGAATCAGGTGACCAGAGATCACATTCTCCTTCATGCCCTCCAAGTTGTCGCTCTTACCGCGGATAGCAGCCTCGTTGAGCACCTTCGTAGTCTCCTGGAACGATGCAGCCGACATGAACGACTTGGTTTGCAGAGCGGCACGGGTAATACCCTGCAGGATCTGTGTAGACGTAGCGGGCACAGCATCGCGCACCTGAACGAGCTTCATATCACGACGCTTCAGCATCGAGTTCTCATCACGCAGCTTGCGGGCTGTTACAATCTGACCCTTCTGGAAGTTCTCAGAGTCACCAGCGTCGATGACCACCTTCTTACCCCAGATGCGGTCGTTCTCCTCAGCGAAGTCGAGCTTGTCAACAATCTCCTGCTCAAGGAAGATGGTGTCGCCTGGATCGTTAATCTGAACCTTGCGCATCATCTGACGGACGATAATCTCGAAGTGCTTGTCGTTGATCTTCACACCCTGCAGACGATACACGTCCTGTACTTCGTTAACGATGTACTCCTGAACGGCCGTGGGACCCTTGATGGCCAAGATGTCAGCAGGTGTGATGACACCGTCAGAGAGCGGTGTACCAGCACGTACAGCATCGTGCTCCTGTACCAGAATCTGCTTTGACAGCGATACAAGGTACTTGCGCTGCTCACCAGTCTTAGAGGTAACGACGATTTCACGGTTACCACGCTTTACCTTACCCATGGTGACCTCACCGTCGATTTCCGATACGATAGCGGGGTTCGATGGGTTACGAGCCTCGAAGAGCTCAGTGACACGGGGCAGACCACCGGTGATATCACCACCCTTGGCAGCAGCACGAGGAATCTTGACGAGGGTCTCACCGGTCTTGACGGTCTGACCGTCCTCGACAACCACGTGACCACCCACAGGGAAGTTATAGGTTCCGATGACCTCACCATTGGCACCAATCACGTCACAGGTAGGCACCTTCAGCTTATCGCGAGATTCAGTAACAATCTTTTCAGTCAAACCAGTGGTTTCGTCGGTCTCAGCACGGAAGGTAACACCCTCAATGACATCGTGGAACTTCAACGTACCAGCATACTCAGTAACGATGACGGCGTTGAAGGGATCCCACTGGGCAATCTTGTCGCCCTTCTTCACGGTATCGCCATTCTTGAAGTAGAGTGACGAACCATAAGGAACGTTGACCGTAGAAAGAACGATCTTGGTGTTGACATCAACGAAACGAAGTTCACCCAAACGGCTTACTACCATCTCACACTCACGGCCATCCTCATCGAATGGTACGGTACGAACCTCTTCGAGTTCAATCTTAGAGTCGTTCTTAGCCACGATGCTGGCATTAGCGGCTGCGTTGGCAGCCACACCACCGGCGTGGAACGTACGAAGTGTCAGCTGAGTACCTGGCTCACCGATAGCCTGGGCGGCAATCACACCGACAGCCTCACCCTTCTGTACCATCTTACGGGTAGCGAGGTTACGACCGTAACACTTCATGCAGACACCATGCTTCGACTCACAGGTGAGCACCGAACGAATCTCGACGCTCTCGATAGGAGAGTCCTCGATAGCCTGTGCGATAGGCTCGGTAATCTCCTCACCGGCAGCCACGATGAGCTGACCAGTAGAAGGATGGATGATATCGTGAACAGAGACACGACCGAGGATACGCTCGTAAAGCGTTGAAATGACCTCGTCGCCGTTCTTCAGCGCGGTGCAGACGAGTCCGCGGAGCGTACCGCAGTCTTCCTCATTGATAATCACGTCGTGTGACACGTCAACCAGACGACGGGTCAGGTAACCAGCGTCAGCCGTCTTCATGGCGGTATCGGCAAGACCCTTACGGGCACCGTGCGTAGAGATGAAGTACTCGAGCACTGACATACCTTCCTTGAAGTTCGAAAGGATTGGGTTCTCAATAATCTGAGCACCCTCAGCACCGGCCTTCTGGGGCTTAGCCATCAGACCACGCATACCAGAGAGCTGACGAATCTGGTCCTTACTACCACGGGCACCAGAGTCGAGCATCATGAATACGGCATTGAAGCCCTGGTCGGCCTCGGTCATCTCCTTCATCAGCACATTACCCAGGTCGTTGTTGACGTGTGTCCACGTATCGATAACCTGATTGTAACGCTCGTTGTCGGTAATGAAACCCATATTGTAGTTCTCGGTAATCTGCTGTACCTCGGCATTACCCTTCTCAATCAAGTCTTTCTTAGACTCCGGAATGATGATGTCGTCAAGGTTGAACGACAGACCAGCCTCATAAGCCATGCGATAACCAAGGTTCTTGATACCATCAAGGAACTCACAAGCCTCAGCAAAACCTACGTTCTTAATCACGTCGGCAATGATGTCGCGCAATGACTTCTTAGACACAATCTTGTTAACATAGCCAACCTCCTTAGGAATGATGCCATTTACGATAACACGACCGACAGAGGTCTCTACCATGTGCTTGCAAGGCTTGCCGTCAACAATGTCGTCGACCAGCACCTTCACCTGAGCGTGCAAGTCGCACTTGCCCTCGTTATGGGCAATGATAGCCTCCTCAGGACCGTAGAAGGTCAGACCCTCACCCTTGGCACCTGGACGAATCTTAGAGATATAGTACAGACCGAGCACCATATCCTGTGAAGGAACGGTGATAGGTGCACCATTGGCAGGGTTCAGAATATTGTGGCTCTGGAGCATCAGAATCTGAGCCTCCAGAATAGCTTCGTTAGACAGGGGAAGGTGGACAGCCATCTGGTCACCGTCGAAGTCGGCGTTAAACGCAGTACAAGCCAATGGGTGCAGCTGGATAGCCTTACCCTCGATGAGCTTAGGCTGGAAGGCCTGAATACCCAGACGGTGCAGTGTTGGTGCACGGTTCAGCAGCACGGGGTGACCCTTCATCACGTTCTCCAGAATATCCCAAATGACGGGCTCACGACGGTCGACAATCTTCTTAGCCGACTTCACCGTCTTCACGATACCGCGCTCGATGAGCTTACGGATAATGAATGGCTTATAGAGCTCGGCGGCCATCAGCTTTGGCAGACCGCACTCACCCATCTTCAGCTCAGGACCGACGACGATAACCGAACGTGCTGAGTAGTCAACACGCTTACCGAGCAAGTTCTGACGGAAACGACCCTGCTTACCCTTCAGTGAGTCAGACAGTGACTTCAGAGGACGGTTCGAGTCGCTCTTCACGGCACTTGACTTACGGCTATTGTCGAACAATGAGTCAACAGCCTCCTGCAACATACGCTTCTCATTGCGCAGGATGACCTCAGGAGCGTGAATCTCCATCAGACGCTTCAGACGGTTGTTACGGATGATGACACGACGATAGAGGTCGTTCAGGTCGGAAGTGGCGAAACGGCCACCATCCAGGGGAACTAGAGGACGCAACTCGGGAGGTGTCACAGGGATAATCTTCATGATCATCCACTCAGGACGGTTGATACCCTTCTCCACACTTGAGCGGAAAGCCTCAACAACCTGCAGGCGCTTCAGAGCCTCGTTCTTACGCTGAACTGACGAGTCGCTGTTGGCACGGTCGCGTAGCTCATACGACAGAGAGTCGAGGTCGAGCTTGATAAGCAGGTCATAGATGGCCTCAGCACCCATCTTAGCGATGAACTTATTAGGATCGTTGTCATCCAGATAGTAGTTATCCTCAGACAGCTGGTTGTCTACAATCTCGTTGTACTCCTCTTCTGACAGCAGGTCGTACATCTGAGAGCCCAAGGCAGGATTGCCGTCAGCATCCTTCTTGCCAGCCATCACACCAGGCTGGATGACCACGTAACGCTCGTAGTAGATAATAGCATCGAGCTTCTTGGTGGGAAGACCCAGCAGATAGCCAATCTTGTTAGGCAGGCTACGGAAATACCAGATATGGGCAACGGGAACGACCAGTTCGATATGACCGGTTCGCTCACGACGAACCTTCTTCTCGGTAACCTCAACACCACAACGGTCGCAGACGATACCCTTGTAACGGATGCGCTTGTACTTACCGCAGGCACATTCATAGTCCTTCGTAGGACCGAAGATGCGCTCACAGAACAAGCCGTCACGCTCGGGCTTATAGGTACGATAGTTGATGGTCTCAGGCTTGGTGACCTCACCAAACGAACTCTCGAGGATCTCTTCAGGCGAAGCCAGTCCGATGGTTATCTTGGTAAAGTTTGTCTTTACTTTTGTATCTTTCTTGAAAGCCATATTTCAATCTTTAATCTTTAATCTTTAATCTTTAATCTCTCAGATTAGTCCATCTTGATGCTGAGACCAAGACCCTTCAACTCGTGCAACAGCACATTGAGTGACTCAGGAATACCAGGTGTAGGCATGGGCTCACCCTTCACGATAGCTTCGTAGGCTTTAGCACGACCTACCACATCATCAGACTTGATGGTCAGAATCTCTTGCAGCACATGCGATGCACCGAATGCCTCGAGTGCCCAAACCTCCATCTCACCAAAACGCTGACCACCGAACTGGGCCTTACCACCAAGAGGCTGCTGGGTGATGAGAGAGTACGGACCGATAGAACGGGCGTGCATCTTGTCTTCAACCATGTGGCCAAGTTTCAAGAAGTAGGTAATACCTACTGTTGCAGGCTGGTCGAACTTCTCACCCGTCTCACCATCATAGAGGTGAGTAGAGCAGAGACGTGGCAGACCGGCCTTGTCAGTCCATTCTGCGAGGTCTTCCAGCTTAGCACCATCGAAGATTGGTGTAGCAAACTTCACGCCGAGACGCTTACCGGCAGCACCGAGGATAGCCTCGAAGATCTGACCGAGGTTCATACGTGAAGGCACACCCAGCGGGTTCAACACGAGGTCAACAGGACGTCCGTCCTCGAGGAACGGCATATCCTCCTGACGTACCACCTTCGAGACGATACCCTTGTTACCGTGACGTCCGGCGAGCTTATCACCCACACCGATCTTACGCTTCTTGGCCACATAGACCTTGGCCATCTGCAGGATTCCTGAGGGCAGCTCGTCACCGATGGTGATAGCAAACTTCTTACGCTTATTCTCTGCATCGAGGAGCTTGAACTTCTTCATGTAGTTGATAATCAACTTGGCAATTAGATCATTCTTGTGCTCATCGTTCGTCCAGTTGTTGGTCTGAATGTCACCATACTCAAGATTCTTCAGGGCCGTCATCGTGAACTTAGCACCCTTGGCAATGATTTCTGCACCAGTATAGTCTTTCACACCCATGGAGGTCTTACCCTTCGTCAGGGTAATCAGCTTCTCAATAAGGATATCTTTCAAGTCGTCTACCTTAGCCTGATACTCCTCGTCAATCTTACCAAGCGTAATCTTGTCCTGCTGCTTGGTCTGACGGGTCTTAATGGCACGGGCAAACAGTTTCTTGTCGATAATGACACCAGACAGAGAAGGATTAGCTTTCAGTGAAGAGTCCTTCACATCACCAGCCTTGTCACCAAAGATGGCACGTAACAACTTCTCCTCAGGTGAAGGATCGCTCTCACCCTTAGGTGAAATCTTACCAATCAGGATATCACCAGGCTCTACGCGAGCACCCACACGGATGATACCGTTTTCATCGAGGTCCTTAGTAGCTTCCTCGCTGACGTTAGGAATATCAGCAGTGAACTCCTCAGCGCCACGCTTGGTCTCACGGACATCGAGAGAATACTCATCGACATGTACAGAGGTCAGCACGTCCTCACGAACGATACGCTCGTTGAGCACGATGGCATCCTCATAGTTGTAACCCTTCCAAGGCATGTAAGCCACCAGCAGGTTACGACCCAGTGCCAGCTCACCATTCTCAGTGGCATAGCCCTCTGTCAGGATATCGCCCTTCTTCACACGCTGACCCTTATCGCAGATAGGACGCAGGTCAATGGTCATATTCTGGTTGGTACGACGGAACTTAGGAATACGATACTCCTTAAGTGATGGCTCGAAGCTGACGAACTCCTCATCCTCTGTACGATCGTAAAGAATACGGATGGTGGTAGCGTCTACGTAGTCGATGACACCATCACCCTCAGCAGTAATCATCGTGCGAGAGTTTTCGCACACCTGCTTCTCAATACCGGTACCTACAATAGGAGCCTCATTGTGGAGCAGGGGAACTGCCTGACGCATCATGTTCGATCCCATCAGTGCACGGTGAGCATCATCGTGCTCGAGGAACGGAATGAGTGAAGCGGCGATAGAGGCAATCTGCTGTGGCGATACGTCCATCAGGTCGACCTGTGCAGGAGGTACCACTGGGAAGTCGGCATCCTGACGGCACTTCACCACCTTACGGATGAACGTACCATCATCGTTCAACGGTGCATTACCCTGACCGATGATATGCTCAGCCTCTTCCTCGGCAGTCAGATAGACGACCTCGTCATTATTCAGGTTGGCAACACCGTTCTCAATCTTACGATAAGGAGTCTCGATGAAGCCGAGTTCATTAATCTTAGCATATACACACAGTGACGAAATCAGACCGATGTTAGGACCTTCAGGACTCTCAATCGGGCAGAGACGACCATAGTGTGTATAGTGTACGTCACGCACCTCGAAACCAGCACGCTCACGTGACAGACCGCCAGGACCCAGGGCAGAGAGACGACGCTTGTGAGTCACCTCGGCCAGTGGGTTCGTCTGGTCCATGAACTGTGACAGCGGGTTGGTACCGAAGAACGAGTTGATGACACTCGAAATCGTCTTGGCATTGATCA
This sequence comes from uncultured Prevotella sp., assembly GCA_947169185.1. Taxonomy (GTDB): domain Bacteria; phylum Bacteroidota; class Bacteroidia; order Bacteroidales; family Bacteroidaceae; genus Prevotella. The sequence continues at coordinate 1,305 of CAMVOS010000016.1, read as the reverse complement.
GGTCGGTCGGCGTGAACACCTCATTATCGCGAACGTTCATACGCTCACGGATGGTGCGGCTCATACGAGCAAGACCAATAGAGAACTGGTTAGACAGCTGCTCACCAACGGTACGCACGCGACGGTTCGACAGGTGGTCGATATCGTCGACAGAAGCCTTCGAGTTAATCAACTGAATCAGATACTTGATAATCTCAATGATATCTTCCTTGGTCAGCACACGGACATCCATCTCGGTGTCAAGACCAAGCTTCTTATTGATACGGTAACGACCGACATCTCCCAAGTCATAACGCTTGTCTGAGAAGAACAGGTTCTGAATGACCTCACGAGCACTGGCATCATCGGCAGGGTCAGCATTACGCAGCTGACGATAGATGTAAAGCACAGCCTCCTTCTCGGAGTTCGAGGGGTCCTTCTGCAGGGTGTTGAAGATAATAGAGAAGTCCTGGGCAACAGCCTCGTCCTTATGAACAAGGATGGTCGAAGCACCACTCTCCAGAATATCCAGCATATTATCCTCGGTAATCTCTGTCTCACGCTCCATGATGACCTCATGACGTTCGATGGAAACAACCTCACCGGTATCTTCATCAACAAAGTCCTCGTTCCAGCTCTTCAACACACGGGCAGCAAGCTTGCAACCGAGAACCTCCTTCAGCGCCTTCTTGTTCACCTTGACCTCCTCGGCAAGGTCGAAAATCTGCAGGATGTCCTTATCGTTCTCGTAACCGATGGCACGCAAAAGCGTTGTAACAGGTAACTTCTTCTTACGGTCGATGTAAGCATACATCACATTGTTGATATCGGTAGCAAACTCTATCCACGAACCCTTGAAGGGGATGATACGTGCAGAATAGAGCAAGGTACCGTTAGCATGTACGCTCTGACCGAAGAACACACCAGGTGAACGGTGCAACTGTGATACCACGACACGCTCGGCACCGTTGATGACGAAGGTACCGTTAGAAGTCATATAAGGTATCGGACCCAGGAACACATCCTGAATCACCGTGCCGAAATCCTCATGATCAGGATCGGTGCAATAGAGTTTTAGCTTAGCCTTCAAGGGTACACTATATGTCAGGCCACGCTCCAGACACTCGTCAATAGTGTAACGGGGCGGGTCAATATAGTAATCCAGGAACTCAAGGACGAAATTATTACGCGTGTCGGTGATAGGGAAATTCTCTGCGAACACCTTATACAAACCGTCGTTCTTGCGTTCCTCAAGCGGAGTGTCCAACTGTAGGAAGTCTTTAAAAGACTTTAATTGCACATCGAGAAAATCCGGAAACGGCATCG
>CAMVOS010000015.1 GCA_947169185.1 uncultured Prevotella sp. | reverse complement strand
CAGGATTCTATCGGGTTCAGAACGGTGAGCTGGTACTTGGTCCATTCCAAGGGCCAGTGGCCTGTATGCACATCGGCTTTGGCAAGGGCGTATGTGGCACGGCATGGAGGGAGCAGCGAACCATTGTGGTTCCTGATGTTGAACAGTTTCCAGGACATATTGCCTGCAGCAGCCTCTCACGCTCAGAGATTGTCGTTCCCGTATTCTCAAAGGGTGGGGAAGTGGTGGCTGTTCTCGATATAGACAGCAAGGAATTGGCCACGTTTGATGATATTGACCAGCAGTATCTGGAAGAAATCTGTAAGCTGATTTCGCCTTTGTTCGATAAACAGTATTCATATAGATATCCAAGACCGGCAGTGACGGCTGACTGTGTGGTGATGACGAAAGAGACGACACCACAGGTGCTGCTGATAGAGCGTGGTATTGACCCATACAAGGTTGCGAGTAAGCAAGAGAAGAACCAAACTCGTTTGGATTCTTCCGAGCGTGAGCAAGCTCGACCAAAGGTCAAGGGTTGCTGGGCCTTCCCTGGCGGATTCATGAACATGGATGAGACCACGGAGCAATGCGCCATTCGTGAATTGGAAGAAGAAACTGGTCTGAGAGTGTCCGAGCTTCATCAGATTGGTGCTTACTCCAAGGTCGATCGTGACCCACGAGGCCGCACCATTACCGTTGCATACCTTGCGATAGTAGACGAACCGATTGCTGTCACTGGCCAGGATGATGCAGCAAAGGCTCAATGGTTCTCTGTCGATGCGCTTCCTCCATTGGCCTTTGACCATGATGAAATAATGCGGGATGCTATCAATGCCTACAAAATGCGAGTTCCACAAGGCTTGTGATATAGTCTTTTATTGGTAATCTCGAATAATTATTGTATTTTTGCAAGCAGATTTAGGAACAAAATAATTATTGACATGACACTACATCTAACAGATCGGGGACCAATAGCAGGCACATTAAAAATGGTCAGAGATTGGATTGTAGACATTCCAGCTTTCTTTGATTATTCACTCTCCACAGATTGCCTACCTAAAGATTTTACAAAAAGTGAAATTGATCGTTGTATTAAAAATGGACATTACCACTTATATGATGATGAAAACAACAAATTTTCAGAACTTAATTTTGATGATTATGACGAAATTGTAGTCTGGCATTCAATGGATGCAAACTCGTTGTTACTTCTCTATTATATGTGTTCTTGTCTAAAAAAAGATGTTTTCCACTGTAATATTACCGAATTTTATGGAAATAAGCACATACGCCCAAATCACATTATGGGTTTGTTTAGTAATTTACAAGTAATCAAAAGGCGTGTTGATGATAACGAACGATTAAAATATGTTGAAATTTACAATTCTCTGTTGGAGACAGAAGGTATCCCTAAAATATCTGATGGATATAATATAATTCCAGTGTCAAAAGATTTTGTTAAGTACATGCTTTTAAATAATATAACAGATTATCCAAGAAACTATATAAATGTTATTCGTAAAACGAGAGAGTCTTATCCAATTCAGATGTCGTTTCGCATCGATTACCTTGAGTCCCTGTTATTTGAAATGATAGAGGATAAAATCATAGAACCTGTTAAAATTGATAGAGTTGGTAATTCGCATGATATTCAAGTTGGTAATTATTTTAGGAAATACAAATATAACGATGAATACATAAATGATTGGTATATGTTTTCCGTCAAAAAAGCTAAATTTGATATTGAAGATTACTTACAAAAGCTTTATGAGCAAAAATTTGGATATTTACCACGTTGGTAATAAAACAACTATAGCAAAATATGAAAACCTCATAAGGCAGGTGAAAAAATATTTTTGCCCCAAATCAGATTATATTCAGTTTTTATTCGTATCTTTGCACTATCCAATAAGTAAGGCTTATGAACTATCCGCTCATATCTGAATATATTGAGGCAATCAAGTCGGCAGAGGACAACTTTAAGGAGTTGACCACTCTTCGACCCGTGCATGGCGATGATGGCCAACCTGTGATGACCAGCGGTAACTTTGCTGTGGTGTTCAAGATGCAGGATGAGGAGACTGGGAAGTTTTATGCTTTGAAATGTTTTACGAAGGAGCAAGAAGGAAGAGCAGAGGCTTATTATCAGATTGCTGATGCTCTGAAGGATGTGGATTCGCCATATCTTGTTTCTCTCCGTTATCTGGACAAAGAGTTGTTCGTAGATACAGAACAGACATCTGAGACCGAGTTTCCAGTCCTGTTAATGGATTGGGTGGAAGGCAAAACACTCGACAAATATCTGCGCGAGAACCTTGATAACAAATATGCCCTCGAAATGCTGGCTTATCGTTTCAGTCAATTGGCTCAGTGGCTCATTCCGCTACCCTTTGCTCATGGTGACTTGAAACCAGACAACATCTTAGTTTGCGAAGACGGCACTCTCGTTCTTGTTGATTATGATGGCATGTATGTCCCTGCCATGAAAGGGCAAAAAGCTCGCGAGCTTGGTTCTCCTGACTTCCGTCATCCACAACGTACAGAGAATGATTTCGATGAACAAGTTGATGATTTCCCGTTTGTATCTATTCTTTTATCGCTTAAGGCGATTTCTATTCGCCCCCAGTTGTTGGAAGAGTATGGTGCCACTGATAGATTGTTGTTTTCAGTAAAAGATTATTGTGATATTAGCAATTCTTCAATTATACCATTATTATTTCCTAACGTAGATAATGATATTAACAATTTGAGTACATTGTTGTTGTTTCATTGTATCATACCTTTAAAAGCAGAATGTAATCTATATAAAGTCATAAAGAATTTAAGATTAAGTCTTTTGCCACAATTATCTTCATTTGCAATTCAGAATGCTATTGCTGAAATGAGTGATGGAACAAAGTCCTTTTCTAATTTTTCTGAAAACATGGTTGTCCGATGCGGCTATGACATAATACCATTTTTAAAGAGTCTTTATTATTTTGCAATGTACTATCCTAATCGTGAGTGTCTTGAAAAAGATTTATCATCTTATGAAGAGATAGAAAACACAAATTTGGATACTATATTAGATTCTACATATCCAATTATTAATGACCTTCCTTTCCCCTTTTTTACAAATAATTCTGTTATAACGACGAAAGGGGTTACCGAATTATCCATATGGTATTGGAAGACCATATCACATGCCTTATTAGGATATGGCAAGGAAAAAGCGGCAGCACAATATCAATTGGCCATGTCATATCAGGAAGGTGTTTTGACTCGAGAATATCAAGCCCCTAATTCTGATAATAGTAATTGTATTTCCGTTTTCATTTCAGATATTGATTGTGTTTGGAAATATTTGAGTTATGAAAGCAAAGACAATATCTTGTATTCTTTTTTAAAAGAATCTGCAATGAGTGGTTACATAAATGCTCAATTTGAAATAGCAAGGTTTTATAGTGAAGGTCCTCAGTTGTTCAGAGATGTGAGGAAAGCGAATGAATGGAGAAAATTAGCAAAATTGAATCAACATAATGAAAGCGAGATCTGGTATCCACTTGACGTTGAAGGACCATTTCTCACTCCGGAGGAGATAGAAAAGGACAATCCTTCTCTTGTGCGGTCTGATATAAACACTAATAATGTGTGGATCGATGAATTTGGCGTTACGTATAGTATTGACAAGCGGCAGCTATTAGTTGGTGCAAACATAAAAGAATATTTTATCAAAGAAAAAACGGAAGTCATATGTGACAATGCATTTGAGAATTGTAATTATCTACATACCATTAGTATTCCAAATGGAGTTGTTGAAATTGGAGCTTGTGCATTTCATGATTGTAATAATTTGGTATCTATTAAATTACCTAATGGAATAAAAGAAATTGATGGATATACTTTTTCTGGCTGTACATCTTTAGTGAATATAGTTTTACCCCTAACTTTAACTGCTTTAGGCTATTGTTCATTCATAGGTTGTAGTAGCATAAAAAAAATCCACCTTCCCCAGGCCTTGAAATTTGTAAGTTGGGGTTCTTTTTCTGACTGTACTTCATTAACAGAGGTTTTAATTGATAGTCCAGATGCGATCATCCATGATGAATTTAACAATTGTAATCCAAATTTAATAATTATAGTACCGAAATCTTCATACAAGCACTATAAACAATATATAAATCCAGAACAACTGTTTTGGATGCAAAAACTCGTAGACCATGAATCAGATGACAAAGATTATATAACAGAAATACTATGTAACGACAAAGGTAAAGAACTCTTTTACAATTCTTATCATCAGATAAAACATAAAACCAACAAATAACAACAGGACATGACGGTACAAGAATTATTAGACATAGAAAAGAAATATATAGGGGAGCACAGGAATGCCCATTGGATATACAATCAAATTGGTGAAAGAGTGCCTTCTAATCTAAACGAAGATATTCGCTTTTTAGAAGATGGCCTTATCACAAAACACTATAACCCAGATGGTGAAAATGCTATTGCGTTAAAAGAATATGGGTTAAATGATTATGAGATACTGATGTTAAAATGCTTTATGGGCGGAATATCTTATGCATTTAAATGGAATACATATGAGAATCGTAACAAACCTATTCCAGAAATGTGTGAAGGGTTAGACAGAGTTTTAGATAAAAGTCCGATTTATGATGAAAGGAATGTGTTGTACCGTTTCTGCACTATAGATGACAGAGCTGATTTTCAAGAAGGTGAGATTTTTCACGCTTCTCATTATATAACGACAACTAAGGATAACTGGAAATGGAAAACGAATGTGTACATTATAACTCCCAAAAAAGAAGGAACAAATGCTCGCTCTTTGTACAAATTGAATAATCATGGTAATGAAAATCAAGTAACATTCAAAAGAGGAACTGATTTTCGAGTGACAAAAGTTAAAAAAGGAAAGAGAAAGATAATATATATGGAGGAGATATAATATGAACTATCCACTGATATCGGAATATATAGAGGCCATAAAGTCGGCAGAGGATAACTTTGAGGAACTGAGTTATCTGAGACCCGTATTTGATACTGATGGACTGCCTGTGATGAGTGCAGGGGGATTTTCTGTTGTTTTTAAAATGAAGGATGAACAGAATGAAAAGTTCTATGCCGTAAAGTGTTTTACAAAGGAACAGGAAGGACGGAGTGAGAGCTATAAACTGATAGCAGATGAATTGGAATTCGTGTCATCCAACTTCCTTACTTCCATTAAGTTTTATGAGAAAGAATTGTTTGTTGACTCTGGTCAAACTAAAGAAACGGAATTTCCTGTGCTATTGATGGATTGGGTAGAGGGAGAAGCTTTGGACAAATATATTCACGATAATGCCAATAATCAATATGCATTAGAGATACTGTCTTATAGGTTCGGTAAACTATCCGCATGGTTACTTGTCCAGCCTTTTGCTCATGGAGATTTAAAGCCTGATAATATATTGGTGAAAGAAGATGGTTCCATTGTTCTTGTTGACTATGATGGTATGTACGTACCTGCCATGAAGGGACAAAAGGCAAGAGAATTGGGGAGTCCCAATTTCCGACATCCATCACATACAGAAGAAGCTTTTGGTGAAAGGATAGATGATTTCTCTATTGCTTTAATTGCATTATCTATAAAGGCATTTTCTTTGAACACAGAACTAATTAGCGAATATTGTACTAACGATTTCATGTTGTTTAGAATAGAGGATTATCCTCATATTAATTCGTGTCAAGCAATGTCTTCCATTCTTAATATAGTTTATGATGATGAATTGACTTCCCTTTTGGGAACTTTTATGATAGCTTATGCAAAAAACAGTTTGAATTTTGTTTCACCAAATATGTTTAATTTGAAGAATCCGAAGGATGGTCAAGCATATGCAGAATCTTTATATAATCAGGCAAGGAACTTATGTGAAGAGACAAAAGACAAAAGCAAAATTAACTACAAAAAAGCATTTGAAATGTTTTATGAAGCATCTCTCCTTGGAAACGCTGATGCACAGTGCTGTTTAGGATGTTGCTATAAAAATGGATATGGGACTACAAAAGACTATACAAAATCAAAGGAATGGTATGACAAATCGGCAAAGAATGGAAATTCAAGAGCATTGAGGCATATTGGTTTTTTATATCATGATGGAATCGGGGTAAAACAAGACATCAAAAAAGCTATAGAATGGTATGACAAAGCTATTGATGCTGGTGATATTTCAGCTATGGTTACGAAAGGTGCTATTTTCTATTATGGTATAGGTGGTATACCTATTGATTATGAAGAGGCTGTTAAATTATACACAAAAGCTGCTGAAAAAGGAGATGATGATGGAATGTGGAGATTAGCATTATGCTATCAGAAGGGTAAAGGAGTGGAGCAAAATCCCCAGAAAGCTTTCGAATGGTTCAAACAATCAGCAGACAAAAACAATTCCAATGGATTATGTGACCTTGGAGTTTGTTACCATTATGGATATGGTGTCGTGAAGAATTATAAAAGAGCTGTTGAACTTTATGAAAAAGCAGCATTAGATGATCAGAAAGGTTCATTATGGCGTTTAGGCCATTGTTATGAATACGGCCAGGGAGTTGAAAAAAATTTAGAAAAGGCATTTGGCTGGTATAAAAGAGCTGCCGAGAGAGGGAGTGCGGAAGGCCAGTGGAGGTTGGCTCAATGCTATAGATATGCACGAGGGGTTCAAAGAAATATAAGAGAAGCTCTTTGTTGGTATAAAAAAGCATCGGAACAGGGGCATGAAAAAGCGACGGATGTATATAGATTGTTGAAAGACAGCTCTTTTTAAATATACATGGATGGATGTATACATATTAAGAATAAAAATTTTAAAGATGCATATGATGTGTTCTATTCTATTTCTTTAGATGCATGGGACCAGAATGGTATTGGTATTTGTTATGTGTATGGCTATTATGTTGAGCAGAATATCGAAAAAGCTGCATATTGGTTTCAAAAAGCTGCACGTCAGGGTTTGAGCGTTGCAGAATTTAATTATGGTAATTGTTATTATAATGGCATCGGTTTGACATGTAATAAGGAGACTGCTTCATATTGGTACAAAAGGGCTGCTGAACAAGGACTTGAAATTGCGAAAGAAATGCTGAGATATGAAGGTTCTAGTAGTGAGCCTGAGTGGAAAGAATTTGAATATACCCAAAATGTGAAACGTTGGAACAAAATTGCAAGTATCTTTATTTTGGAACCAATAAACAAATAAAAATTAGAATCGGCTATGATAATAATAGAATCTAAACGAAAAAAGCCAGCAACGATATTGAAGAAATATCCAGATGCAATATTGGCTGATGTGACGAGTCAGGCGGATACCAGGCTAAGAGAACTAAGCCCTTTCTATCCTCATTATGGTATACCAGTACCATTCAGCGATGGCTATACAGCTACTTGCGTGGAAGCGATCTGGCAGGGGTTAAAGGTGTTTGAGAGTTGCGACGTAGATGTGCAGATGTTCCAAAATGACACGATGAAGAATATCAAACGAACGGTGCGGCGCTTCGGAAAACCATTGGGTCACAGGAAGGGAGTTCATGGAACAGAGCTGCTTGGGTATATAGAGGCTCGGAAACAGATATATATTCCTACTTACAAGTGGGTGTTGGAGAATAAGGTGGCTTGGATTATCGAAAAACTTAGAGAGGCGAGTAAGACAAAAACGATCGTTTTGTTGGACTACGATACGAACTCTGATGTGGAGAATGCGAAGAAACCGCTTTCTCACGCATCTCTAATAAAAGCATACGTGGAAGGAATCTATCCATACGAAGATAGTACAATAGTGAATGATAATCGTCATAAAGGAGAGGTGATAGAACTGGATTTGTTTAATCAATAAAAGGGCTGAGTTATGGAACAAAAGAGTAATTGGCAGGAATTCAAAGCAATACTTGACCAACAGAGCATCAAGAAACTCTATCACTTTACAGATAGAGATAATTTGGAATCAATCATCAAGAATGGAGGATTATATTCTTGGGGCGATTGTGAAGATAAGGGAATCAAAATAGCAAAGCCTGGTGGAGGATTACTTTCAAGAGACCTTGATAGGAAGGATAACTTACAGCATTATGTAAGAGTGAGTTTTACTACACAACATCCGATGATGTATGTGGCGATGCAAGACGGAAGGCTATCTAATCCTGTGATTTTGGAAATTGACACAGAAGTGATCTACTGGAAGGACAGCAAGTATGCCAATATGAATGCAACAAGGTCTGGAGCCCATAAAGGTGGCACATTGGATGATTTCAAACTTATACATTTCCAGTCTGTAAAAGCCTATAAGCATTTCGATCTGCCAGAAGAAGAACAGCCGTATTTTCAGGCTGAGGTGCTGGTGAAGAACTTCATCCCATTAGAATATATCAAGAATATTGGTAATTTTGGTATCCCCATTCCTTCTAAGCCTAAGGCTCTGCAAATCAAGAATCCCTATACAGCCCAGATTACAAGAAATACGCCTACGGCATTTATTTTCTTAATAGACCAGTCTGTGAGCATGCAAAAGAAAACCATGCTTTACGGTGAAGAAATGACCATGGCAGAAGCAGCCTCGAGAATTGTCAATAACCAAATAAATGAATTGGTGTATCGTTGCATTAAATTGGATGACACAAGACATTACTATGATATTGCAGTAGTAGGCTATGGCGAGGAAGCTTATAGTGGATGGCAAGGAGAGTTGGCTGGCAGAGGGTTTGTTTCACCAGAGGAATTGAAGAACCACCCATATACAGTAATTAAGACAAGAAAAGAAACGCATACTCGAAATGGAGTTAAGATAAAGGAAATGGAACAAGTACAATGGGTAAGCGCTCACCACGATAGGCCCTGGACACATTATCACGACGCTTTTGACTATGCTAAGCGTCTATTGGAAGAATGGATGAAAGAGCATCACGAAAAAGATTGTTATCCACCAACAGTAATTCATATAACTGATGGAGAGTTTAAACATGCTACGAGAGAATTAGTCACTCAAAAAGCGAATGAATTAAAAGCGATGTTTACTAACGATGGAAATGTGATCCTTTTTAATATTCATTTTACAGCTCAGAATGGTTGTAAATCAGTAGTGTGTCCTATCAACAAGAATGAATTGAGTGGAAATTCATACGCAGAAGCACTTTACGACATGTCTAGTCTATTGCCAGAACGTTATAACCAAGATATTGCGAGATGTCTGAATGATACAAGAGCAGGACGACATGTGGCTATGGGCATTAATGCTGATGCAACGACACTTATCAAGTTAATGGATATTGGTACACCTACAAATATTAGTCAGAAATGAGAGCGATATCATTAGCAAAGTTTGAGGACGGCATTGTCAATGAGGATGCAGTTATCGCACGAGAGAATGCCATCGCTGTTTCTGATGGTGCTGGTGGTGGAGGCGTTTTTGCAGAACGTTGGTCACAATTTCTTGTGGATCACTTGCCAGAAAAACCCATTAAGAACTATAAGACATTTGATAAATGGATTGATGGGATATGGGAACCATTCTACAACGATTGTGAGGAAGAGGCCAAGAAGGTTGGTGGACTATTCCTGAACAAGTTCTATGATGAAGGTTCGTTTGCTACGCTGGTTGCTGTCTGGAAGGACGGCACTTGGATTAGTTATGGAGATAGTGTGGCTTTCTGCTATAACAAAAAGACAGGAAAATTGCAACATTCATTTACACGGCTTTCGGATTTCAATAATCCACCTTATCTGATTAATTGCAAAGACCCATTGGATAAGAAAGGGTTCAGGACAGGAAAGTTCATAGTTGATGATGATTGTATCGTATTTGCAGCCAGCGATACTTTGGCCCATTATATATTAATGATGTATGAAGTGTCGCATAGGGATTGGTATGGTGAAGAATTGATATTAGCAGTAGATGCTCAAACGAAGAACAGCAATTTCTTAAAGTCTGCTATGCGTTTAAGGAAGATAGATTTCGCAAAGGATGTGATACAGAAACTGGAGAATTGCCAATATCCAAATCAATTGAAATTGCATATTGAACGCTTGAAAAGATGGGGATTCATAGGCCACGATGATTATTCACTTGTAATTATGTAGCGATATGGAAGAGAAAGATTATTCAGGGTTTACCCCAGATTATATAGACAGGCTATTACCAAACCAAATCTTTGTGTTCGGCAGTAACACATTGGGATACCATACGGGAGGGGCTTCTGGCACTGCCCGTAAGAAGTTTGGTGCCATTTGGGGACAGGCAGAAGGATTACAAGGACAGAGTTATGCGATTCCTGTAGATTTTGGCAAAGGCATTCGTAAAGATAACGAAGTAAAAGCTTCTGTTGAGAAGTTTATCGATTTTGCTAAACAGAATGATAAGCTATTCTTTTTTGTCACAAGAATTGGATGCGGTATTGGCGGTTATAGAGATGACGAAATGGCCCAATTCTTTAAACAGGCTTTGGAAGTCAACAACATTTGCTTGCCCAAAAGTTTTGTTGATGCATTGAAAGGTGGTGAGATAAACTATGACTTAGATAGATTTATCGAAGCGCAAGATTCTGAGATGTACACTTATGCAGATGCCTTGAATGAAATTAAGGAAGGACACAAGCAGGGACATTGGATATGGTATGTATTCCCGCAGATTAAAGGGCTGGGCCACAGTTACAGGTCGGAATTCTATGGTATAGCAAGTACTGAAGAGGCGAAAGCGTATTTAGGAAATCCTATCTTAGGCAAACGTCTTAGAGATATAACTCAAGCATTTCTCGATTGTAATAATCCTTCTGCATTTAATATATTAGGATTCCCAGATGTTCTGAAGGTTCAATCGTGTATGACGTTGTTTGATATAGTTTCACCGAATGACATCTTTAATGATGTGCTTGACAAATACTATGAAGGGAAGCGATGTGAGAAAACCATAAGACGATTGGGCGTTCGTGAAGAAAAAAATAAGAATGTAGTAAAACTCAGTAGGTTGACTATTGCCAAAGATTGTACCATTATGCTGTCAGACTATGATAAAGAAGTTAAAATGGAACCAATCATCAAAGCAATATATCTGTTGTTCCTTAATCATCCAGAGGGAATAGTATTTAAGCATTTGCCTGACTATCGGAAAGAATTAGTGGATATTTATCAGAGGATAAAACCGTTGGGGTTAACAGAGAGGGCTATAAGGAGTATTGAAGATGTTACTAATCCATTGCTGAACTCCATCAATGAAAAATGTTCACGTGTAAGAGCTGCGTTTATGCCAGAAGTTGATCCGTTGTTATTAGATCAGTATTCCATAACTGGAAAGAGTGGCGAAGCCAAGAAAATATCTCTTCCTCGCGATTTAGTGACCTGGGAATAATCTTTCGTTTTCACAAGCCTTGTGGAGCGAAATTGTTTGGCTGCAGAGTTAGAATCCCCTAACTTTGCAGCCAAACATTATTTTGTGCAATTATGACAGATTACGAGTACATTTATCAACAGATGAAAAAGGCCCATTACAAAGGATGGGGTGATGAAGAGTTAAGGAAATGTGTAGATATGTTACCAACTCTAAGCAGAGAGGAGCAGTTGGCATTATATCGGAGTAGGTGGATTGAACACGAAAAGGCTCTTAAGGAGGCCATCTTTAATCAGCTGTTTAAAGAGCGGATTGGGGAAAGAGACAGGAAGATTAAGGCGATGACAGTAGATGAGCTGATTGAGAATCTGCATGACGAAAATGGCTATGGGAAGTTCATTGTTCTCGAGATGAAGGAACGTTTCGACACCTTGGATGATGAGGACAAGATGAAGATTATCGACACCTTGTCTGCTAGTTCCAAGGCCAATCAGAAGTGGGCTGAAGGAAAAAGAAAAAAGTTGGATAAGGAGAAAAAGTAAAGTATGCCTGAACAACGAAGAATAAATCAACGTGGTGGGAAGTATAAGGATATGCCATTAGAACTTGCCCATGTGCAGCCTCAGGCTCCTGAGATTGAGAGGGCTGTGCTGGGGGCACTGATGATAGACAGGGATGCATATATGGAAGTAAGCAACCTGTTGCGTGTCGAGAGCTTCTATGAGCCCAGAAATCAGGCGATATATGAAGCCATCGTGAAACTCAGTGCTGATGAAAGTCCTGTGGATGTGCTGACTGTGACAGACATGCTGGCCAAGATGGGAAAGCTGGACGAAGTCGGTGGTCCTGGATATGTAGCAGATCTAAGTTCAAGAGTTGCCACATCTGCCAACATCGTGTATCATGCCAATATCATCGCAGAGAAGTATCTGGCCAGGCAGATGATTCACTATGTGGGAACAATAGGGAACAAGGCTTTCGACGAGACATACGACATCAAAGAGGTGGTGCAGGAGGCTGAGAGCATTCTCTTTGAACTGTCACAGAAGAACATGAAGAAGGACTATTCTGTATTGTCGCCCATTGTAGACAAGGCAATGGAAATGGTTAAGATAGCCCATTCTAATAAAGGAGGCACTACAGGTATATCTACAGGCTATTTCAAATTAGATGACATGACTTGTGGATGGCAAAACTCAGACCTGGTGATCATTGCTGGAAGGCCTGCTATGGGAAAGACGGCTTTTGCGTTGTCCTTGGCCAAGAACATTGCTGCAGACCAGAAGATTCCTATGGCATTTTTCTCGCTGGAGATGTCGGACGTGCAATTGGCAAATCGATTGATGGCTAATGCTTGTAAGGTGGACAGTAAAAAGCTGCTGAGTGGTCAGTTGGATAGGTCGGACTGGCTGAGATTGGACAAGAACATTGAGAAACTGAAGGAAGCGCCTTTGTATATTGATGAAACGGAGGGGCTCTCTGTGATGGAATTGAGAACGAAAGCACGTCGTTTGGTGAAGGAGCATGGTGTAAAACTGATTATGATAGACTATCTTCAGTTGATGACTGCCAGTGGCATGAACTTTAACAGTCGCCAAGAGGAGGTGTCGTTGATATCCCGTTCACTGAAAGGTATGGCCAAGGAACTGAACATACCCGTATTGGCACTGAGCCAGTTGAATCGTGGCGTAGAGTCACGTAATGGCGCTGAAGGAAAACGTCCTCAACTGTCTGACCTGAGAGAGTCTGGAGCTATCGAGCAGGATGCTGATATGGTCATCTTCCTGCATCGCCCAGCATATTATGGACTTATGCAGAGTAGTGACGGGTCAATTGACTACACAGATAAAGCAGAGGTGATTATCTCTAAGCATCGAAAGGGCGCTACAGGTATAGTCATGATGAAATTTGTTGGTGAGTTTACGCGCTTTGAGAACTGTGACGACCCAGCAATGGCTAATCGTCCTCCTACGGATGGTGGAGAGATTATCGGGTCTAAGGTCAATGAAGGAAATAACGATATGCTTTTCTCTCAGGAAGAATATGATCCATTTAAACTAGCAGCAATAAATGGCTATCGAGGAGGTTATTGACAGAGCAATACGGTTGAAGGACTCCATCATGATAGAATACTGTACTCGCAGTGGCAAGATATTTACATGTAGGATCTCAAACATCGAGTATTCGACCTATTATGGTGGAGGATATATCTTAGCTTATCGCGAGGATATCAAGACTGACCGTACTTTCAAGATTGGGCGTATCTTAAAAGTGAATGGGCATGCGTTCAGAAAAATCTATTGGAACCAGATTGGTGATAACTTTAAAAGAATATATTAACTATGATTTGGCATATATTAGGCATATTGGCATTTGTGGTGATATACAACATCTGGCGCTATTATCAAGAAGATACTGACTATGAATATAGTCCAGCAGAGCAGAGTACATCAGATAACATTCAAGCAGGAAAAACGTATATGGAAGAAACAATTAGTACAAGGCAATTAGCATTAGATACAATTGAAAAGATTGGGTGCGAACCACAATATACAGAAGAAGGCCGTATCCAGTTCGAGTATCAGGGGGTGATATTCCTGATGGAAGCTGTCAATGACTGTATGTTCGTTAACCTAATATGGCCATGGTGTCACAGTTTCTCCAAATTTGACATTGACGAATTTGCAAGGGTTCGTCAAGTAGTGAATGATATCAATGCAAGGGGAACTGCATCTGTCTTTTATGGTATTACAGACTCTGATGACGTAGCAGTGCATATAAAGAAACATTTCCTACTAATATCGCAGATTCCAGATTTGGTGGATTACTTGAAATTGATGCTGGATAGCTTCTTTAGAACGGCCAGGACATTAGACCTGGAAATTGAGAAATACAGAATGCAAGAATGTGAGCGATAATAATGTCCGCAAGCCTTCTTTGACCTGAAGGATCAAAGTGTGGCGTTGCAATGCGAACATTTGGATAAGGTAAATATTCACAAGGCTTGTGAATATTTGGATTAATGGTGGAAAATATGTAACTTTGCAGCATGTATTAAAAATCATGCTACGAGAATGGGCTGCGCCTCAGCAATTCGAGTGAGCTCGATTGCATTCGGCTTGCACCATCCTTGTCAGAAAAAGGAAATATAAGACAATATATGGGAGAAGATACGATTTTAGACTTTGGTCCTATTGAGGATAAGATGCAAGGCATCATCAAGGTGATTGGCGTTGGTGGTGGTGGCTGTAATGCTGTGCGCAACATGTATAACGACCAGATTCAGGGCGTGACGTATGCAGTATGTAATACGGATAGTCAATCGCTGTCACGTTCGCCTGTGCCCGTAAAACTGATGCTGGGACAGTCTGGCCTGGGTGCTGGGGCTAATCCAGAACTGGGCAAGAAGGAGGCAGAGGCGAATATCGCTGACATCGAGACGCTGCTCTCAGATGGAACGAAGATGGTGTTCGTGACTGCTGGTATGGGTGGCGGCACGGGTACTGGTGCTGCTCCTGTAGTGGCTGGTGTGGCCAAAAAGATGGGAATGCTGACGGTTGGTGTGGTGACGATACCGTTCTACTTCGAGAAGAAGAGGAAAATCATCAAGGCCCTAAAGGGTGTTGATGAACTACGAAAGAATGTGGATGCGCTGCTGATAGTGAACAACGAACGGTTGTGCGACGTGTATGCAGATTCGGAACTGTCGGTGAAGGAGGCGTTCCAAAGGGCTGATAACATACTGATGGATGCGGTGAAAGGTATATCGGAACTGATAACAATGCCCAGCGACGGGGGTATCAAGAGTGACTTCCGTGACGTGGAGACGACGATGAAGAATGGTGGTGGTGCCATCATGGCGATGGGCCGTGCGAGTGGTGAGCATCGTGTAGAACGGGCCATACTGGATGCACTGGACTCGCCACTGCTGTATGGTAACGATATTGGTAAGGCTAAGCGCATTCTGTTTAACATCTATTCGAGCGACACACATCCCATCTTTGTGCGTGAGCTGCAAGAAATTGACGACTTTTTTGACCAGTTGGATCCCAACATCGAGGTGATTTGGGGTACGGCAACAGATGACTCGCTGGGCGAGGATGCGAAGGTAACGATATTGGCTACGGGCCTGGAGAACGAATTGCGTAGCGAACAGCATCAGGATATTCATCGTAACGAGGACGATTACTATGAGGACTTGATACCGCAGCTGTATAAGCCTGCAAAGGTTGAGACGATGGGTAAGGTGATAGCCAAGGAACAGGAGCTAGACTTTAAAGTAGAACAGGCGCAGGAGCCTGAGCCTGCTGCTGATCCAGAGCCTATAGTGGAGGTACAGCCTGAAGCTATAGAACCTGAGGAAGAACCTAATGAAGAGCCTAAGCAGAAGACCATAGTTGAGAAATGGAAGGGATGGTTGAATAGTCTGATGAAGGACGTGACGGAATGATAGATCAGACGCATCATACACCAGAAGAAATAGCTGAGCAGGTAAGGCAATTGGCTGGACAGCTGCAGATGGCAGGTCGTAAGGACTTGCTACTGAAGGCTATTGGCGCACCGTTGCTGGAGGAACTGCGCATCGAGGCTGCAAGGGCCAAGCTGAGCAGGCTGCTGATTACGAAGGACTATAGATTCTTCCTGATGGACTACGACCAGAAGGAGGTGGAGCTGCAGCCTGTGCACAAAGCAGTCTACCTGCTGTTCCTGGCACATCCGAAGGGTATTGAGTTCAAGCGATTAGGCGACTATCGCGAGGAACTGACACGATACTACATGACAACAGCAAAGTTGATGGACAAGGAGAAAATCATGGAGGGCGTTGACCACTTGGTGAATCCGCTAGACAATGCCATCAACGAGAAGTGTTCACGCATCAAGAAGGTGTTCCTGGACATGATGGACGAATACACAGCCAGCTACTACATCATCAGCGGGCATACGCAGAAGCACGTCGCAGGCTCCTCCCGTGTCTGGTATGAACGTCTGAAAGTGATTACGTTACCAAGGGAACTTGTAATCAATGATAGTGAAATAATTTAATAGTTAAGGTATGGATAAAGTAAAGATGTTAGGGGCAATTGCCGGTGATATTATTGGCTCTACATACGAGTTCTATAATACGAAGTCAACTGACTTCAGGTTATTTGAGGAAGGCAGTATATTTACAGACGACTCCGTCATGACGCTGGCTGTAGCAAAATGGTTGGTAGAGGACGAAGCGCATACCATACATTATTTAATATATTGTATGCAGGAGTTAGGACATCTTCATGCTGATGCAGGCTATGGAGGACGATTCCTGGGATGGCTTTGGGAGGATGACCCACAGCCATATAAAAGCTGGGGGAATGGGGCTGGCATGCGTGTTAGTCCTGTGGGGTTGTATGCCAAAACATTGGATGAAGTTTTGGCGTTGGCAGCTTTGACAGCATCTGTTAGTCATAACCATCCAGAAGGAGTAAAGGGCGCTCAGGCTATAGCAACCAGTGTGTTCCTGGCTAAGCAGGGTAAAACGAAGGCTGAGATTAAGGCGTATGTGGAGAAAACGTTTGGCTATAATCTGAACAGAACGATTGCTGAGATTCGTCCAAGATATGGATTTGATGTATCGTGTCAGGGTAGTGTACCAGAGGCTATCATTGCTTTCTTAGAGGGTAATTCCTTTGAAGAGGTGATACGATTGGCTATTTCTCTTGGTGGTGATTCTGATACGATTGGTGCTATGGCCGGAGCTATCGCTGCCTGCGTGTATCCAATACCAGAGGAGATTGCAGAGCGGTGCAATTCGATACTGACAGAGGATTTAAGGGAGATAAAGGATACATTCCTTGCAAAAATTGAACACAGATAATAAGGTATATGGAAAAGGGTTTTGCCCCCTATATGGTAGAATTGACTTTCTCTGAAA
This sequence comes from uncultured Prevotella sp., assembly GCA_947169185.1. Lineage (GTDB taxonomy): Bacteria > Bacteroidota > Bacteroidia > Bacteroidales > Bacteroidaceae > Prevotella. The sequence goes on along the minus strand of CAMVOS010000015.1, from coordinate 39,807 downwards.
AAGTAATTCGAGCACTTGAAAGGCTAAGGGACGGGAAACGAGTTTCAAAAAAAAAACTTTCTCCAGAAGAGATGAATAGCATTGGTTTATGCTATTGGGAAGGTCATATTGTACCATTGAACTACAAGAAGGCTGTTAAATGGTATGAGTACTCCGCACAACAAGGGTATAAAGTCGCAGAATTTAATCTCTATGTTTGCTATAACAAGGGGACAGGTGTGGAAAAAGGCCCGGGAAAGGCCATAGAATGGTTAAGAAAGGCTGCAAAGCATGGGTATTCAGGTGCTCAGGATTTATTGGCAGAATGTTATTTCAACGGCGAGATGGTGAAAAGAAACCGACATATAGCCAGACATTGGTTTAATAAGGTAGAACTATCAGCCGTAGAGAACGAAGATGTTGTGGCTCTTAACTCTTATGGTATAAGATATCTACAAGGTTTATACGGCACTGAACGTGATATTCAAAAAGCTATTTTTTATTTTGAAAAAGCTGGAGAATTAGGCCTTGTTCTATCAATGTCCATTCTATTATCTATATACATTAATATGCGCAATGTAGATAAAGTCGAATATTGGATGGACAAACTCAGGAATTGCAGGGCCGTAACCAAACTGAGGCTTGAAAATGAGGAGAAGCAATATGCATCTTTCATGGAAGAAATTGCAGGAAAAAAATAATTTGAGTTGAAGAAAAAGAAATGGAAATAAAGATGTGGCTTAAAAGATTCTTCTCTCTGAGGGGGAAAATGCAGACTCTTTTTATACCAAAGCTAAAAAGAGTGGGCGTTTCATACGCGAGACGATTACAGAAGATCATTATATAACCACTAATCTTAATAACAAATGGTATATTGTTATAGAGTATAATCAAAGAAACAGAATCCCTTGGGTCTACCGTGCATGCTGTATTGCAGAAGGAAGCAAAAAGAGTAAAGATTACTATCTCCTAAGAGGAATTAAAGCAGAAAAGCCATATTATATAAAACTGACAACCCATGCTCTAAAACGAACAATGAAGAGGAACAATATCCAAACTGATATTTTAAATTCATTGGAATTATATGCATGTTGGGCCTGAATTGTTTTTGACGCTCACTCCATACAAAGCCGTACTTCATGAGGTAGTCCTTAATCTCCTTGGGTTCTCTGCTAAAGGCAATGCACAATGATTCCAGCGTGTCAAACTCCTCGTCACGCAGGAGCATATTGACGCTCGAAACCAAAATGGCAGGATCTTTGGGCAGGTAATCCATACTATTTCTCTTAATATTTGATGCAAAGATAGCAATAATTAGGGGATTTTCGCTACCTTTGTACCCACTTTTAGGATAGTTTATGAAGTTATACTATGACTGACTTTGATTCCATATGGCGCACTCAGGACGAAATCAGAACGGTGGTGAATGCCGTTCTGGGAGAGTGCATCTGGAATCTTGCTTACGATGAGCGACGCAGCGCCATCGTTCTTGAACTGACAAAGTATCTGGATGAGGATAGCATTAGTGACCTTTCCTGTCAGTTCTCTGTCTCTGCCGACTACGACGGCATTGGGTCACACGGAAGTAAATTTGCCTTCTACCTCTAAGTGATATTGTCTTTTCGCTGTTGATGAGCTGCCTGTATCTTTGCAGCAGTATTCATCAACACAAAAGCAATATGACTAAAGAAACTCGAACTGACGTTCAAATCTATTCGGCCATCGCCATGCTAGTAGCAGGTGTGGCACTGGCCACAGCAGGATTCATCGTACCGCCCACAGGCGAAATATCGGACTCTGTGCTGCTGTTCTTTCGCACAATGTCTGATATATGCTGGCTCCATCTTCGGTGTGAGTATCTACATCCACACCAAGTTCGCAGAACTCAAATCAGCCATCAAAGCTGAACAGGAAGGAGGCCAGGCATGCGAAGAATAACGGAGATCATCGTTCATTGCACGGCGTCGCCTGAAGGTCGTGCGATGACTGTCAAGCAGATAGACAACATCCATCGCAACGAACGCCATTGGGCCAATGGCATCGGCTATCACAAAGTGATATACCTCGACGGATCCATCCACGATGGCAGGCCCATTGATATGATGGGCGCCCATTGTGCAGACGGTGGACACAACCGATATAGCATCGGTGTGGTCTACGTCGGTGGATGTGCTAAGGATGGCAAGGCGCCCAAGGATACACGCACGCCAGAGCAAAAGGAGGCCCTGGCTAAATTGCTGAAGGAGCTGCACAGTCAGTTCCCGAAGGCAAAGCTCTATGGCCATCGGGAACTGGTGTGCAGCATGAAAAAGAAGGATCCAAAGTATCCTTGCTCGAAGTGCAAGCACTATCCTGAACTGTGTCTCTATGCCAAGAAATCGTGTCCGTCATTCGATGTCCACGAATATGACTATATCTTTGAGCACTAAGCTTTAATCCATAAACTTTGTCCATTATGAAATGCTTCACTCTGAACACTCGTAAATCTGTTTTCTTACTCGTTATGTTTTCATTTTGTTTGTTGATGCTTACTGCCTGCAAGACGATGCGCACGTCCGAAAAGGCGGTGAGCAAAAGTGAGACGGCCTCCGTGACGGAATCCCGTCTCACTTTTTACCGCACAATCGATTCGCTATCAAGACAGTTTGCACTATCTTTCGATAGCGCCATTATATGGATGCCGGAGTTTCCGACAGCTTATACATCGGGGATGATAGGCTGCACGGAAACTCCGTCTGACTCCATCAACAATACGGCAGGGCCCGAGGCCGACAAGCGGCCCAGTAGCGCTTCGCGCCCAAACAAGGTTCGTCCTAATACAATCAAGGTTTACGGCCTACACCTCAATAAACACGTTGAGAAGAAGTCCGTAAACAGCGCCGATTTGAAGGATAGCGTGGCAACAGTCACACAATCCCAGAAAAACAAATCGGCCTCAAAGCAAAGCTCGAAGCCAATCAGTACTCCAAAGTATATCTTCTATATACTCGTACTTGTCTGTGTCCTATATGTAATCTATCGCCTATGGCGCAGATAAATCCGTCCCGCCCGCTAACCCCTGCGTGCTATCATATCGTCGGCCAAAAGCTGGCGATATGTTTTTGTATGCCTGAGGTGGCTGGCCACTCGCTGCATGACACTTCGGAGAGCATAGGCACTGAAAATGCGGCATACGGCAACGCCTCAAAGAAGTAAGAATGTGCCAGTACATACACACTCCTTTGCCCATAGGGACAGAACATTATCTATAATCTGGTGCAAAGGTAAGAGGTGACTGCCACCTCAAGGAGATTCTCATCCCTGGCGGACACAAGCCCAGCAAGGACGGCTGGATAGATTAAGGTATCCACAATATCTTTTTGCCAAAGCTATCAGAGGCAGGACGACGGATATACAAGCCTTTCACCGTTGGCCTGCCTCGGAGGCGACGACCGTCGATTGTGTACCACACATCAGACATTCTACTTCTTACGTCAGACATCGTCTCAATGCCCGCATCATCATTCTTCATAAAGTCGAAAGAGACGGTGCCGTCGGCTGCCAACTGGATATTGGTGATGGACTTGCCCATGAACTTGCGGCCATCGGCAGCGGCGGTGAAGAGCGTGGCAGCAGGCGACGATTTGTCTGTCAGGCTGTTGTTGACCACGAGCGTCGTCGGGTCGGTGTAGGGATAGGCAGAGGTGCTGAGATAGCTGCTGCGCAGCCAGTTGTCCTCGGTCCATCGGGTAAGGTCCTTGCCGTTGTTTTGCGGGCACCAGGCACGGAAGTCCTTGCCCGAGGCGTGGAACAGGCCGTAGCGGTCTTTTATGTCGGTGTTTACATAATTTTCCAGCCACGCAGTCCTATCGAAATCGACGTGGAAGATGAGCAGCCCGTTGCCGGGACAACCGTAATCCCAGCCCGTCTGGCGGCGGTTCTCCAGAAGATAGTACTCTTCACTGTTGCCAGTGCTGCGCACAAGATAGGCATTACCGCCCTCACTCAGTGGCTTCATACCTTCGATGGTGGTGGGCTCCGTCAGTTCCTCGGGGGTGGCCCACCCCAAGTACATCCGTTCCATCGCACTGAGACTGGGCGGACACCAGCCATAGTTGGTGAAGTTGCCTCCGTCCATCAAGTCCCACTCATCGACGGTAGAGAAGGCGGTACCAGAGCCGAAGGGATAGAGGTCGGGCAGTCCGAGGCTGTGACTGAACTCGTGGACGATGGTTCCTATGCCACTGAGAAAGTCGCCATGTATGCGCTCGCAGACGAGACTGTAGAAGAAATAGTCAATGCCGCCGGGCAATTTCGTGTTTGGAATCTGGAAGTAGGAGCCCGGCCCCAGATAATAATTCCCATTCATCGTGTTACCAATCAGGCCAGCGGCAACAAATACCACCTCGTTGGCCTGCCCGTCGCCGTTCCAGTCGTAGACGCTGAAGTCGGCACCAGTGGTTTCCGGCAACAGTTTGAGGACTTTCTTCATATCCTCCCAGCCATCACTATTATAGGTGTGGCTACGCACTCCTTGATCAATCTTCACGGGGCCATAGATGTCGAACGCCAAGTTCAGACGACCTGCCGACTGGTCACGGAAGTAGTCAGCCACGCAGCCCGGTCCCATACCCTCGTTGAACCCCTTCTCGTTGAAAAGACGGTTGTAATATGCCGCAGGATTTTCCATTGAGAAGTCCAAATCGCTGAATGAGAACAGCACCACGGGCACGCGGTAAATCTTCTGCGCATCAAAGTCGTATGGTACAGGCAGCATATATGAACTGCTGCCTCGCGTGATGGTGCAACTACGAAGACAGTCTATGCGCTGTGCATGAACACTGACGGCTGTCATCAAAGCGGCTATTGCCAACAATAGTATCTTTCTCATCTATTCCTATTTTATATAACTTCTGCGTGCAAAGATACTAAAAAGAAATGAGAACGGAAACAATTATAGTCTTTTTTGCTCACGTTTAGGCACGAACTGAGGGGTTATTGGGTTTATCAAGATGGCAGAAGGGACAGCGTATGCTGTATGTCGCGCAGCACCCACGCACTCCTGCCGCTTACAATCCACGAGTAGTCTCAGCACACCACAGTCACACAAAAGATGTACGTCCATCAGCACTTGCCATTAAAGCCAAAGGCTCATTAGTATGCCCAGGGCATCACGCCGGAAGAGGCAGTATGTTATGCTGCCACATCCGTCTATCTTTCATGCAGAAGTGAACAGGCAGAAAGAAAATTCTGAGGCGCGTTAAGGCAAATAGGCCACACTCTGCCGCAGGATTTTCTTTCTGTCCATTCACACCTTCCAAGTACCGCACATTGCGCTTTCAAAGCATCACGCTCTGCTATGATGCCACTTTCACCCTCACATAGCGAGGAGAGAGGTAGGGCTGACAAACATAGGCTATGATTTCAATCAGATAGATTGAGGTCGTAGCCTAAGATTGTCTTATCGCCATGGTCACCGGTACAACAAAGAAAACCTCGGACAAGGTGCCACCGCACTTTATGTCTGAGGGATTTCTTTGTCGCACCCGTGGCTTTTTACCGCACATTCGTGTGTGAGGCTAATTTTAACAAAGGAGACGAAAATCGGCTTTTTCTTAACATCTGTTTACATATTCCGCTTTATTGAAAGGATGTGAGAGGAAGGGAAGAACAGGGCGCGTGGGGGGTCTTTACTCCGAAGGGTTAAGGGCTTGGCCCTTAACAATCCCGTAAGTCATTGAAAATCAGCATCCGAAACAGTTATTAACTTAACTATTTTCGGTTTTAACAAAAGAACGGCGATTTTGGGCATCGTTCACGTCTTTTCGTGTGCGCTCATGTCATTATACCTTTGTGCAGGAATCAATTAAAACCGCAATACTATATGTCATCAATCAACGCAAATGCAACTGTTACCCTAACTGTCAATGGCAAGCAGGCTCAGGATATGCTTGACAACCTGAAAAAGAAGTCGCAGGACCTGGAAAAGGCCATCGAGAATGCTGCCAAGGCAGGCAATAAGGTGGAACTGAAGAAACTCCAGAAGGAATTAAAGCAGACGAACCGCCAGATAGCGCAGATAGAATCGGCTACTGTCGGAGTGGAAAAGGTATTGAAGAACCTTGATAAGGCTTCGCCCAAGGAACTGAATAAGACGCTCTATACGCTTCGTCAGCAGCTGAATGGTATAGAGCGGGGAACTGTAGAGTGGAACCGTCAGGCTGAAGCCATCCGTAGAGTTAAGTCAGAGATTGCCCGTGTCAATGCTGACCTCATAGAGGGTGAAGGCTTCTGGGACCGCTTCAACCGTAAGATGAACGGCTAGAGGCTCAGGCTGCTTTCTATGAAGCAAAGAAGAAACTAGCCGAGGATGGTGAGAAGCACACCATCGAACAGGAGGGCCAGTTGTATCAGGAAGCTGTGGCGCTTCAAAAGCAGAGGTATATTGATGGCAAAGTTGAGACGGAGGTGTACCAGCAGACGTTGGAATTGCTGGAGCTGAATCATCTTCGCCGTATGGTACAGCTGACAAAGGAGGGTACTGCTGAGCGGGCATCAGCGGAAAAGGCTTATCAGGACAGGCTGATTGCTGACCAGCAGAAGCGTCAGCAAGAGACGGAAGCGGCTGAAAAGAAGCATCAGGACAAGCTGGCACAGCTGAAGAAGGAGTATTTCGGTGACAATGCCGGAGAACGCATGAATAAGTATATGGGTGACTTGGAAGCATTGAAGCAGGTGTACAATATGGAATTGCAGGCCACTGAAAACAATGCGGAAGAGAAGCTTCGCATAGAAGAGGCATACCAGAAAGCCAAGAAAGCCCTGCGCAAAAAGTATGGCATAGATGAGCTGGATGATAACAAGAACTTCCTTGAAACGTGGACGGAAGATATGCAGGAGTGGTTGCAGTCTGATGTAGGCAAGGCCGTCACTGGTTCCTTGGAAGTCATCAGTTCTGGCATGAGCAGCATCTTCCAGCAACTGACATCGCTGATACAGGCTGAGACGGATATTCAGGTTGCAGCCATAGAGAAGCGATACAAGACGGAGATCTCCAATGCGGAAGGCAACAACTACATGGTGAAGAAGCTGGAGCAGAAAAAGGAAAAGGAGATTGCTAAGGTTAAAAACGATGCCAATAAGAAGATGTACACCATGCAGGTGATGGCGGCAATCGCTCAGACGGCTACAGCAGCTATCAATGCGTATAGTAGTGCTGCAGCAGTGCCTGTCATTGGTTGGGTACTGGCACCTATAGCGGCTGCAACGGCAGTGGCAGCTGGTATGCTGCAGGTAGCAGCCATTAAGAAGCAACAAGAGGCAGCGACAGCACAGGGATATGCGGAAGGTGGTTTTACAGGTGATGGCAGGAAGGATGAAGTAGCTGGTGTCGTTCACAAAGGGGAATGGGTGGCCAGTCATCAGTTGCTGCAGTCGCCCGTAGCCCGCCCGATGATTGATGCCCTGGACTATGCACAGCGAACGAACACAATAGGATCGTTACGCTCGGAGGATGTATCTCGGTCGATAGTGGCTCCAAGCGTTTACGCACAGTCAGCACAATCTACGCCAACAGTTATTGTACAGTCACCTCAGAGTGATGCACAGGCCGAAATAGCAGCAACACACCTGGCCATGAAGGAGTATGCGTCAGCCATCCGTCAGTTAAAAGACCGACTGAATGAGCCGTTTGTGACAGTCAACACGGTCACAGGAGATACAGGCATCAAGCAGGCTCAGGATGAATATGAGCAGCTGATGCGTAATAAAACACCAAAATCAAGGAGAAAATAAGTTATGGAGATTATTATCAACGGCAAACAGGCCGTATTAAAGAAGAATACGTCGTTTGACTATATCAGCGAGAACCGCATGTTTACGGGGAGTGACAGCTATACGCTGACGATTACCTTTCCGCTGAAGGACTGTCCGCAGAACATCGCCATTTTCGGGCATATTTACCGTCAGGATGTGGCAAAGTCGAAGGTGGTGTTCGACTGTGACATCCGTGACAAGGGATTTTTTAAATCTGGCTCCATCACTATCACGCAGATTTCTGAGACGGAAGTAAAGACACAGTTTCTAGAGGGCCGTTCTGAGCAGAACTTTGACGATACGTTTGATGATATCTATCTGAACCAGCTGAATCTGGGCTATGCGTCTGCAGAAGAGCGGAATCCAAATGTTTACTACCCAGAAGAGGTATGGCATGACAGTTATCCTGGTACGAACTGGGTGGCACTACCATGGGTGAATAACACGTCAGGGAATCTGCAGAATTCTGTGACAAAGGATGAGAATGGCAATTGGGTATGGGCGAATACAGGATTTATAATTACGTACCAGCCGTTTCTTTTATATATCCTGAACAAGATTTGTGAGGCAGTAGGCTATACGGGAGATTTCAGGTCCATAGAGAACAGCAAGTATCAGTACTTGCTGATATGTAACACGCTGCCATGGACTTGGGGCGCCTATAACTTTGCCATTGCCTTACCGCATTGGACGCTGACGGAATTCTTTGAAGAGCTGGAGCTGCTGATGGGTGGAGAGTTTGCCATCAATCACAAGGCGAAGATCATCGGCTTTGAGTTCTCGCACAAGATTGCGAGAAAGACACAGCCGGTGAGAATAGACAAGGTAGTGAACAAGTACACGGTGGATGTATCGAGGGACAATAATTCGGAATACAGGGGTGTGGTAAATCTAGGATATGCTGAGAATGATGACAGGATGTGGCCTTATAAAAGCTGCCAGTGGTACATCCATGAGAACAAGAAGAACGCAAAAGTGTTCGCAACCTTGGACGAACTGTTGCTGTTTGCCAGCGAACTAAAAGAATGTGGTATTGAAGAGTGGTCAAGTGGTAGAAGACATGGTACATCATATACACGAGGGTATCCAAATGGTACAGACGGACACAGACTGTTCTATGCTGCTGATGTGGATACGTATTTTATTATGTGGTGCTACAAATCTGAGTTTGTTACTTCATTCCATTCGTGGGCCACTGATTCTGACCTTAATTATTATAAATACACTAATCGTCTGATGCCAGTCAACCAGTTCGGAAAGAAATATGTCGACAAGGAGGCAGAAGAGGTGGAAATGAACATCGTGCCAGTATGGATTGACGAAACGGACGAGAACCTGGGAAGGTGTTTCTTCATGGAATGTGGAGAGATGGGTAGTGCAATATCGTGGACGGAAGAGACCGACGAGGACGGTAATACTACCAGTAGTGGCACCAATTCAGGGGGGCGAATACTTGGCGGATCCAGAACTGGAAGCAATGAATCTGGCCATACATATGAGGTTGATGAAACGGACTATAATAATGGAGCATTAGCACAGACAAAGGCTGGAAAGGCTATTGCCAAGGGAGAGAAGGAGAAGTCGGATTCATACTTTGATAAAATATATGTAGGATTCTATGATGGCGTAGACAGGCGACCTGGAAAGATGCCGAAGCCAGTGGTGGATAGTATTGAGATTACGGATGAATTCGGTGTTATAGAGGCACCGTATTCCCTGCGTATCAACAAGACTGAGGAGGTGGATGACAATGGGCAGTCTACGAAGTTTGTGTATCTGATTGACTCGAAGAAGAAGTTCAATTTCTCGTTCCTGTCTGACGAGATTCCTGATCCGAGGGCCATCTACTATATTGATGGAGGCAAGTATGTCTGTGAAAAACTGACTGCGACCTTCCACGAGAGTACGGGAAAGTCGCAGCTGATAAAGGGGGTGTTCTACAAGGTTCTGGAGGCTACTTGAGATTCTTGAATTTCTCAGCAACATTCTTCTCGACATTGGTCTTGAGAATCTTACCATATATCTGAGTCACAGCAATGTTCTTGTGTCCGAGCATACGCTTCAGGTTCTCCATGGGGATGCCGTAGGTGAGAACGAGTGTAGCAAAGGAGTGACGGGCGATGTGGCAGGTCACCTTCTTACTGATGTTAAGGCGCTCCTTCAGGAGGAAAAGATAGTCGTTAATCTTCTGGTTGCTGATAACGGGCAGTTTGTAGTTGTACTTCTTCAGGACTTCCATAGCCGGAGGCAGGATGGGAGTGAAGAAGTTGGAGCCGGTCTTCAGACGGGAGCCGTCAATATAGGTGTAGTCGCTATGTTCCTCCGTCATGGTCTTGAAATCAAAAATAGCCATGTCACAATAGGCCAGTCCTGTATAGGCCATAAATATAAATAGATCACGCGCACGCTCGATTCGCCCAGTGCATTCGGCTTGGCGTAGCTTGAGCAATTCTTCTTCCAGAAGGGGAACACGCTCCTTATTGCTGCCCTTAGGTATTTTGACGTACTGATAGGGGTCAGAGGCTATCATCTCCAGCTGCCACAGGAGTTTGGTGTACTTCTTCACTTTCTTGTGGTAGCCGTGGATGGTGTAGTCACTTCGGTTGCCATCTTTGCGAAGCCATTGGTCGAAAGCAATGACATTGGCCTTGGCGAGGTCTGCAAATGTATTGAGGTAGCCAGATTCCTTCGCCAGGTTGAGTGCTACCTTATGGTCTTTGATAGTATTTTTGGCGAGGCCCTCACTTTCGAGGCGTTCAAGGCACCAGTCAACGAAAGGTTGACGGAGGTCGGTTCCATTGAAAAGAACCTTTTCCTCAGGTTTGGTAGGGGCTTGTGCTGTGAAGACATGCTTATTGAAGTTCTCAATAGTCATTTCTTCGCCAAGCATCGTCATGGCATTGATAATCTGCTCATAGTGCTTAATCTTTGCCTGAATCTGTCTGCTCTGGGCATCTGCTTCCCAGTCTTCGGCTGTTGAAGTGCCAACAGTGATCCACTTACGCTGAGTCCATGTCAGATAAACCTGTAACTCTACTTTTCCAACACCCGTCTTCTTTGCAGTTCCCTTGCGGTCGAAGACAACTTTAACTCTTTCTTTCATCTTTTTTAATTTTTAGCGCAGCCATAGGTCTTTTTGGGTCGAAAGTGGTAACAGGTTTGAGAAAGTGGTAACAGGATTGGTAACAGAATCCGCTCCAAATCTTTCCAAGTCGCTCCAAATCGTTCCAATAATTTCCAAATGGACTGTGCGGTTCAACAATAAAATTTATGTTCCGAACCAGCTAAAAATCAATATGATAGAGCGTAAAGCCCTGATTTTGAACAAAAAAAGGTAGGAATGAATTTCCTACCAGTTTCGTGTACTTTGTACACCCGCAGGGGCTCGAACCCTGGACACCCTGATTAAGAGTCAGGTGCTCTACCAACTGAGCTACGGGTGCAACATTTTTTGTTCTTCATTCAGAGCTTTTTCTGAATTGCGGGTGCAAAGGTACGGAGTATTTTTGAATCTGCCAAATTTTTTTGAGACTTTTTTCGAAAAAAGGCAAAAAAACTTTGAAAACAACAGTTTTACGCAATATTTGCTTGGAAAACACAACTATTTTTATGCTTTATAAGTCGGAAAACAAAATAAAATGCTTACCTTTGCATTTCAATTGTTATTATTAGTTTGTTCAGATGTCAGACACGTCACTAAAACACCAATTGAAGGTGCTCACCGTTCCTGTATTCATCGAAATGGCCCTTGTTATGATGCTGGGTGCCGTCGATACGGTGATGCTGAGTCGCTATAGCGACAATAGTGTGGCTGCGGTGGGTCTGGACAATCAGCTTATCTCCTTGGTATTCCTAGTGTATCAGTTCTTCTCGATGGGTGCTGCTATCCTTTGTGCACAGTACATTGGTGCTGGGCTGAGGAAACGACTGGTACAAGTGGTAGGCATGGCTTTGGCGGTGAATCTGATATTAGGTTTGGCTGTCAGTGTATTACTATTCTTCTATACTGAGGGATTGTTGCAGCTTATGGGACTACGTCCAGAATTGATGGGTGACGGGCTGGTGTATCTGAAGATAACGGGTGCGTTGTCGTTTTTTCAGGCCTTATCGTTGACATTTTCGGCATCGCTGCGTAGTGCAGACAAGGTGATTTATCCGATGGTGGTGACTGGTATTGTCAACGTGCTGAATATTGTTGGCAACTATGCACTGATATTCGGTCATTGGGGATGTCCACAACTAGGTGTAGAGGGGGCTGCTATCGCTACAGCTGCCTGTCGTGCCATAGCCATGGTGATGTTGTGTGTTATCCACTTCAAGAAACACATACCACGTTTCCCGTTGCACTATTTCCGTCCAATGCCGTGGCTGGAGCTGCGTAACCTATTTTATATAGGTATACCCTCAATGAGCGAAAACATCTCGTATTGTCTGTCGCAGGTTGTCATCACATTCTTCATCAACCAGATTAGCAACGAGGCACTGGCTGCGCGTACCTATTGCCACAACATGATTATGTTTGTATATCTGTTTTGTCTAAGTATTACGCAGGGTGGCGACATACTGGTAGGACATCTAGTTGGGCAACAACGCCATCAGGCGGCATACATCTTGGGCAACTATTTTTTCAAGTGGTCGATGATTATCACGCTAACAGGATCGGTTGTGCTGGCTATATGTGGGCGAAATATATTAAGTGTCTTCACTAACAATCAGGAAATTATCGCTATGGGTGTTTGGGTGCTAGTGGTTGACATATTCCTGGAGATAGGACGTACGTCGAACATCTTTGCCGGTAGTACGTTGCGTGCAACGGGTGACACGATTTATCCCTTTGTTGTGGGTGTCATCTTCCAATGGAGCGTTGCTGTTGGTGTCAGTTATATCATCGGTATTCCCTTGGGTTACGGCCTTGTCGGTATGTGGATAGGTTTTGCTCTGGACGAGAATATCCGTGGCATAATACTCGTGCGCCGCTGGCGATCAGGCAAGTGGCGCACGAAAGGGTTCGTCAAGGAAACTTAGAAATGCTCCAAGACTTTTTATCAAAAATGTAGAATAAACGACTTACTCGTCGGCAATGAAATCTGAGAGACTTTCAGCATCCTCGTCGTCAACCTCACCAATAGTGAATGTAGTGCGATAGTTGTTCTCGTTGATGTCTTCGTCGTTAGGATCCTCTAATTCGACATCATCCTCATCGGGCTTGTTATAGTCATCGACAATCTCAACGTCTGCATCTTCGTCTTCGTCCTCATTTTCACCATGTTCATCAAACTTCATCTTTGGCTTGATAGCTGCAGGCTTTACCTTAGCAAAGATAGCCTCGACCCACAACCCCTTTTCGACTTCTAGCACTTCATAGCCGTCAGCAACTTTTTTGTCGTACATGCCCCCCTTCTTATGGAGACGTTCCTTGGGTAGAGTGGTGGTGGAAATGTCGAAGCCAGTCTCGATGATATCCTGAATGGATTGCGACAATGAATCCCAGCCTCCGCCAAAGTTACGGTCGAGCACCTCGACGAGTTTTGCAGCAGAAATATGGCGAATATTCTCGTATGTCAGGTCGGTGACACGCATAATGGGACGCTTCTTGATGGCCCACGTGACGGAAACGTCATCGCCCATTTTTATAGTGCCTACCTTATAGCCAAGTTTAGTATATTTAGCTTGTGATGCCTTGTCGTCGTTCTTCAGTTCCTCTATTTGGAATGCGCTACGGATAATACTAGCATAGTGGCGAAGATTATCCTTCAGTTCTGAGTCTTTCTCAGCTGCAGACAGCATTCTGAAGATGTCGTTCTCCTGAACATCCCACACAGAACTCTTGGTCAGAGTCTTTATACTCAATGCCTTACTTTCTTTGTTTTCTTTGCTTTCTTTTGTCTCTTTCATCATATTATTTTCTGTGATTACTTGTTTCCGAGTGCAAATGTACACACTTTATTTCCTATTTACAAGTTTTTTCCCAATATTTTTTGTAAATTACGTAAAATGTACTAACTTTGCCACTCAAAATATGTCAGAACCATTAGCTGAACGTCTACGTCCACGTACATTGGATGACTATATCGGACAGAAACATCTGGTGGGCGATGGTGCGGTACTGCGCAAGATGATTGATGCAGGCCGTATATCCTCTTTTATATTATGGGGGCCTCCTGGTGTGGGTAAAACCACGCTGGCACAGATTATTGCTAACAAGCTGGAAACACCGTTCTATACGCTGTCGGCTGTAACCAGTGGCGTAAAGGATGTGCGCGACGTGATAGAACGTGCCCAGAAGGGACGTTTCTTCAACGAGGCTTCACCTATTTTATTTATAGACGAGATTCACCGTTTCTCGAAGTCGCAACAGGACTCGCTGTTGGGAGCTGTCGAGAAAGGCATCGTGACGCTGATTGGTGCAACGACGGAGAATCCCTCGTTCGAGGTCATCCGTCCATTGCTGTCACGCTGTCAGCTGTATGTGCTGAAGTCGTTGGAGAAAGACGATTTGCTGGAGTTGTTGCACAGGGCTCTGACACAAGATGTCTATCTGAAGGAGCGTCACATCGAGTTGAAAGAGACTGGTGCGATGCTGCGCTATAGTGGTGGCGATGCCCGTAAATTGCTGAATATCTTGGAATTGGTGGTGGAAACAGCAGGTGATGGTGATGTCGAGATAACAGACACCTTCGTCGAACAATGCCTGCAACAGAATCCGCTGGCCTACGACAAGGATGGTGAGATGCACTACGACATCATCTCGGCCTTCATCAAGTCCATTCGTGGCAGTGATCCTGATGCGGCACTTTACTGGATGGCCCGTATGATTGAGGGTGGGGAAGACCCTCAGTTTATTGCGCGACGCTTGGTAATATCGGCTGCTGAGGACATCGGACTGGCTAATCCCAATGCATTATTGCTGGCTAATGCGGCCTTCGATGCGGTGATGAAGATAGGTTGGCCTGAGGGACGTATCCCTTTAGCAGAATGTGCTGTGTACCTGGCAACGTCGCCTAAGAGCAATTCTGCTTATCTGGGTATTGATGCTGCCTTAGGATTGGTACAACGTACAGGCAATCAGCCAGTTCCGTTACATTTGCGCAATGCCCCCACCAAACTGATGAAGGATTTGGGCTATCATGACGGCTACAAGTATCCGCACGATTTCCCTGGACATTTCACACCACAACAATATATGCCTGACGCATTGCTACAAGAACGATTGTGGCATGGACAGCACTCGCCAGCAGAAGAGAAACTGTACGAACGCATGATAAGCTATTGGGGAGAAAGATATAAGTAGTAAGAGGTGAGAGGTGAGAGGTGAGAGGTGATAAAAAATTGAGACAATGGAATATAACGAGATTGTTACACAGGTTATTGAATTTTTAGGAACTTTTGCTTTTGCCATATCTGGCATTCGCCATGCTGCAGCTAAACATTTCGACTGGTTTGGTGGTTATGTCTGTGGCATTGCCGTTGCTATTGGTGGTGGTACGATTCGCGATGTTATGTTGGGTGCCACACCATTCTGGATGACCAATCCATTCTATATGATCTGTACGGCTTTGGCATTGCTATTTGTCATTATTTTTGCTAAGCATATGGAAGGCCTTCGTAATACTTGGTTTGTGTTTGACACATTAGGATTGGCTCTATTCACCATCGCTGGCATACAAAAGTCGTTGGCTTTCGGACAGCCTTATTGGGTAGCCATTATTATGGGTTGCCTAACAGGTTCTGCTGGTGGCGTTATTCGTGATGTACTGTTGAACAATGAGCCCGTTATCTTTCAACGTGAAATATATGCTATGGCTTCTGTTGCAGGCGGAATAACTTATTGGGCACTAGATTATTACAATACACCTATTGAAGTAACAGTTATCATTACTTTTCTATTGATTTGCCTAATTCGGTTACTGGCTGTCCGTTACCATCTGTCGCTGCCAATACTGAAAAGCGAGTAGGGGAGTAGCAGAGGCAGAGTAGGGAGCAAATCCCCTACTTCGCCATCACGTAAATATTGTGCATATCCTCAGTCTTTAGCACTTCCATAGCCCCTAACGTAATCGTACCACCACGAGAACATTTGTCAACCATTGTGTCAATTTCTTTATCTGTAATCTCTCTACCTAATAGTTCGTGAATATTGACAGGCATGCCAATCTGATGATACCAGTCTTCGAGCGCACAGATACCTTTCTCTGCCGTCTCCTCAGGATGTACAAAATCGTTAGCGACACCCATCACGTTGACAGCAAACTGTACGAAGCGCGACAAATGATTTTTCATGACATAACGTGCCCATGAAGGCCATAAGGCTGCCAATCCTGCACCATGCGTGACGCCAAACAAGGCGCTCAGCTCATGTTCAAGGCGATGAGTTGCAAAATCTTTTTCAGTGCCACATTCCGTCAAGTCGTTATGAGCCAGCGATCCGGCCCACATTATCTGAGCGCGATGACGGTAATCCTCAGGATCCTTCATCACAGCCAATGCAGAATCTTTGACTGTACGCAGCAAGGCCTCTGAAATAGAGTCTGTTAGCGTCATATCTTCGTATTTCGAGAAATAGCGTTCCATGGTGTGCATCATGATGTCGGTAGCCCCTGCAGCTGTCTGATATGGCGGTAGGGTATAGGTGCGCTCAGGATTCATGACTGCAAAACGGCAACGGCACAAATCGCTGTTTATGCCACGCTTGATGAGTCCGTCGTCTTTGGTAATAACACAGCTCGACGACATTTCAGAGCCAGCAGCAGGAATCGTCAGCACGGCACCAATAGGCAGACATGTCTGTGGAGCGGCTTTTCCGCACCAGAAATCCCATACGTCGCCATCATACTTGACACCATAACCAATTGCTTTTGCAGAATCGATGACACTGCCGCCACCAACAGCCAAAATGAAATCGACGTTTTCTTGACGACATAGCGCAATGCCTTGATAAACCAACGAAAGTAGCGGATTAGGAACCACGCCACCAAATTCTACAAATGCGATATTCTGCGATTTTAATTGCTGACGAACCACATTAAGCAATCCTGAACGTTCTGCAGAACCACCACCATAATGTACCAAAACCTTGTGGCCACCGTTGGCAGCTACCAGTTCACCAATTTTATTTTCAGAATCTCGTCCGAAAACAACTCTCGTAGGAGCATAAAAATTGAAATCTTTCAGCATATTTCTTCGCATTTTATTTGTTTTTGCAAATTTACGAACTATTTTTGAAATCCCCAAATAATGAAAAGCATAATTAATTCTATTTATCATAATGCTGATTATTCATTTGGTTTAGAAATTGATTTATCGTGGTAAAAATACAATTATAATAAGAAAATATTTGGTTGTTTGCTTTTTTTTCAGTACTTTTGCAGGACTTTTATAAATAAGAACATAAACTAAGCATAGAAATTAGAAAATGAAACAAACTGCAGTATTGCTTCTGCATTGTCCGGACCAGCAAGGTATTATTTCGGAAGTAACCCGATTTATTACTGATAATCAAGGAAATATCGTATACCTTGACCAGTATGTGGACAAACAAGATGGCATGTTTTTTATGCGTATAGAATGGGAATTGGCGAATTTCCTGATTCCACGCGATAAAATTCTTGAATATATCAATACGCTATATGCTCAACGCTACCAGATGACGTGTAAGCTATATTTCAGCGACAAGCGTCCCAGAATGGCTATTTTCGTCTCTAAGATGAGCCATTGCTTGTATGACTTGTTAGCACGTTGGAAAGCTGGTGAATGGGATATCGACATTCCTTGCATCGTCTCAAACCACGAAGATTTACGCTATGTAGCTGAGCAGTTTGGTATTCCATACTATGTATGGAGCATCAAAAAGGACCATTCGAATAAGGCTGAAGTTGAAGCTGCAGAGATGGAACTGTTACGCAAGGAAAAGATTACGTTTATAGTATTGGCCCGTTATATGCAGATTATCTCTGACGAGATGATTGCTGCTTATCCAAACCATATCATTAACATCCATCATTCATTCCTGCCGGCATTCGTAGGTGCAAAGCCCTATCATCAAGCCTGGGAACGTGGTGTGAAGATTATTGGAGCCACCAGCCACTATGTGACAGCTGAGTTGGATGCAGGTCCTATTATTGAGCAAGACGTGACACGCATTACCCATAAGGACACGCCAGAGAGTCTGGTTCTGAAAGGCAAAGACCTGGAGAAGATCGTGCTGTCACATGCTGTCAGCAAGCATATCCAACGTAAGATCTTGACTTTCAAGAACAAAACGATTATCTTTAGTTAATGCATAATTCATAATGCATAATGCATAATTATGAACGTAGCGATTGTAAAATATAACGCAGGAAACATCTATTCGGTGGTGAATGCCCTCAGGAGAATGGGTATTGATCCCCTACTGACGGACGACGCTGAACAGTTGAAGAAGGCAGACCGCGTGTTGTTTCCTGGTCAGGGACATGCTGCAGAGGCGATGGAATATCTGAAGGCGCGCAGATTGGACGAAGTGATTCGCGACCTGAAACAGCCCGTCTTTGGTATCTGCGTGGGCCAGCAGCTGCTCTGCAAGCATTCTGAGGAAGGCGACGTAGATTGTATTGGTATCTTTGACGCTGACGTCAAGCGTTTTCAGCCTGAGAAACACGAGGACAAAGTACCTTGTATGGGATGGAACGAGATAGATGTTAGATTTAAGAAGGATGATGGAAGATGTAATCCGTTGATGGAAGGCTTGGGCGAACATCCTTATGTTTACTTCGTCCACAGCTATTATGTTCCCCTCTGTGCCGACACAATAGCTATTGCCGACTACATTCTCCCCTACTCTGCATCGATGCATAAGGACAACTTTTATACTTGCCAGTTTCATCCTGAAAAGAGTGGAAAGGTTGGTGAGCGTATCATTAAAAACTTCTTAGAGCTATGATAGAACTGATTCCCGCCATCGATATCATTAATGGTCAGTGTGTACGCCTGACCAAGGGCGACTACGACCAGAAGACGGTGTATGGTAACCCGCTGGATATGGCTCAGGAGTTTGAGCGCATTGGCTACCAGCGCCTGCATGTGGTAGACTTGGACGGTGCCAAATCAAAGCATATTGTCAATAGTGAGGTGCTTAACCATATCACAAAAGAGACCAAGCTGACTGTTGACTTTGGTGGTGGTATCAAGACGGACGAAGACATAGAGATAGCCTTCAATCATGGTGCATCGATGGTTACCATTGGTTCGATAGCTGTCACAGAGCCCGACCGCTTCTTGGGATGGCTGGAGAAATATGGTGCTGAGCGCATCATACTGGGTGCTGACGTCAGAACCGGTCGCATTAGCATTAATGGTTGGAAAGAGGATTCCAGCGAAGACCTCCTACCCTTCCTGAAGAAATATATCGATGCTGGTGTTAAGAACGTGCTCTGCACAGAGATATCGAAAGACGGTACGTTGGCAGGTCCAGCCATCGACCTATACAAGCAAGTGATGGACGCCTATCCTGAGCTACATCTGATAGCCAGTGGCGGTGTGTCGTCCATCGATGACATCAAGGCCCTGGACGCTGCAGGAATCCCTGCTGTCGTCTTTGGAAAGGCCATATACGAAGGAAAGATAGACCTTCGCGAACTAATCAATTTTAAATCGTAAATTAGTAAATCGAAATAGAAATGGGATTAGCCAAACGCATCATACCCTGTCTGGACGTCAAGGATGGTGAGACTGTCAAAGGCATCAACTTCGTTAATCTGCGTAGCGCGGGAGACCCTGTAGAGTTGGGTAAGGCCTATTCTGAGCAGGGAGCCGACGAGTTGTGCTTCCTGGATATCACAGCCTCGTTTGAAGGTCGCAAGACGTTTACTGAGATGGTGACCAAGGTGGCCCAGACGCTGAACATCCCTTTCACCGTTGGTGGAGGCATCAACGAGCTGAAGGACGTCGAACGACTGCTTTATGCCGGTGCCGATAAGGTCAGCATCAACAGTGCTGCCATCCGTCGTCCAGAACTCATTGACGAGATAACCAACCGTTTTGGCTCGCAGGTATGCGTGGTAGCCATTGATGCCCGTCTGGACGAAGACGGTTGGCATTGCTATCTGAAGGGAGGTCGCGAGCGTACCGAACGTGGATTGTTCGAATGGGCCCGTGAGGCTCAGGAACGTGGTGCTGGCGAGATACTCTTTACCTCGATGAACCACGATGGTACAAAGAACGGTTATGCCAATGAGGCGCTACGTGAGCTTGCTGACACCCTGTCGATACCCATCATCGCTAGCGGTGGTGCGGGTAAGAAGGAACATTTCCGTGATGTGTTTACCGAAGGACATGCTGATGCCGCTTTGGCAGCCTCAGTATTCCACTTTGGTGAGATACCCGTTCCTGAATTAAAGCATTATCTACACAACGAAGGAATCAATGTGAGATTGTAATAAATCGTTAATTGTAAATCAGTAAATCGTAAATAAGTAGATGAAGATAGATTTTGAAAAGATGGGAGGCTTGGTGCCAGCCATCATACAAGACGCCACGACGAAGAACGTGCTGATGCTGGGCTTCATGAACGAGGAAGCCTACGAGAAGACCCTCGCTACAAAGCATGTCACCTTCTGGAGTCGCACCCGTAATACTTTGTGGACCAAGGGCGAGACCAGTGGTCACTTCTTGAACCTCGTTGACATGAAGGTGGACTGCGACAACGATACTCTGTTGGTGCGTGTGAATCCTGTTGGTCCTACCTGCCATACAGGTACCGATACCTGCTGGGGTGAAGAGAATGAAGGTAATCCCCTACTCTTTCTCAGTGAGTTGCAGTCGTTCATCGACAAGCGCAAACAGGAGATGCCAGAGGGTTCATATACCACCAGCCTGTTTACCAAAGGTGTCAATAAAATAGCCCAAAAGGTGGGCGAAGAAGCGTTGGAAACCGTCATCGAGGCCACCAACGGCACTGACGACCATCTGGTGTATGAAGCCAGCGACCTGCTGTATCACCTTATCGTCTTGTTGACCGAGAAAGGCCTTCGTATTGAAGATGTTGCCGAGGAACTGCATAAGCGCCACGATCCCAACTGGGACAAGCAGCGCCGTGAAGCCAAGGCAGCAGGAAAAATGAAATAGTAAATCGTAAATCGTCAAATTGTAAATTACAAGATGCTAATTGACTATAAGAAAGTAAACATCTGTCAGTTGGATGGAACTCCCGTTTTGAATGATGTGGACTTCCATGTTGATGAAGGTGAATTCATCTACATTATCGGTCGTGTGGGCTCTGGTAAGAGTTCGCTACTGAAAACGCTCTATTTCGAGTTGGAAATCGAGGAGGCTGATAATGCCGTTGTCTTGAATCATGAGCTTCGTGGTCTGAAGCGTAAGTATGTGCCTGCCCTGCGTCGTCAGATGGGCATTATCTTCCAGGACTTCCAGTTGCTCAGCGACCGTACAGTTCATGACAACTTGGCCTTCGTACTGAAAGCCACGGGTTGGAAGGACAAGCAAGAGATTGAAGAGCGCATCAACGACGTCTTGGAAGATGTAGAGTTAAAGGAGTATGCTGAACGATTCCCACACGAGTTGTCTGGTGGCGAACAGCAGCGTGTGGCTATTGCCCGTGCTATGTTGAACCATCCTAAAATCATCATTGCCGATGAGCCAACGGGAAATCTTGACCCTGATACAGCTTCACATATTATCAGCTTGCTACGTCAGATTACACAGGCAGGAGCTGCTGTTGTGATGACAACGCACAATATCTCATTGCTCGACGAATACCCAGGCATTGTGTATCGTTGTATTGACCACAAGTTGGAAGAAATCACCCACGACTACAACAAGATGGCACTTGCCGATGAGGAAGATGAGTCTTCGGCTCAGCAAGGTCTCGACTATTCGGCACGTGAAGACCTGTCAATGTAGATGAAAGATTAAAAATGAAAGATTAATGATGACAATTAAAAATTAAAACAAAGATACGATGAAAGTAATGAAATTTGGCGGTACGTCGGTAGGTTCACCGGCCCGCATGAAGGAAGTAACCAAGTTAGTAACCAAGTCTGGCGAGCCCGTATTCGTCGTGCTCTCAGCGATGTCTGGTACTACCAATTCGTTGGTAGAAATCTCCAACTACCTGTACAAGAAGAATCCTGAAGGTGCCAACGAGGTCATCAATCAGTTGGAGCGCAAGTATCTGAAACACATCGACGAGCTCTATGTGACCGATGCTGCTAAGACTCAGATTCGCGAGTTCCTCACTTCCGAGATGAACTACCTGCGTTCGTTCACTAAGGAGCTGTTTACCTCGTTCGAGGAGAAGAGCATCGTGGCTCAGGGCGAACTAATCTCTACCAACATGGTTGTCGCTTATATGCAGGAACAAGGCATTAAGGCCGTACTGCTGAACGCTCTCGACTTTATGCGTACCGACAAGAATTCTGAGCCAGACCCCGTCTACATCAAGGAGAAGCTTGCTGCCATCATGGAGAAGAACGAAGGTCAGCAAATATATATCACGCAGGGCTTTATCTGTCGCAATGCCTACGGTGAGATTGACAACCTGCAGCGTGGTGGTTCTGACTATACCGCTTCGCTCATCGGTGCTGCCATCAATGCTGATGAGATTCAGATCTGGACCGATATCGACGGTATGCACAACAATGACCCACGTGTGGTTGACAAGACGCAGCCCGTTCATCAGCTCCACTTCGAAGAGGCTGCCGAGTTGGCCTATTTCGGTGCCAAGATTCTGCATCCCACTTGTGTTCAGCCTGCTAAGTACAGCGGCATTCCCGTTCGTTTGCTGAACACGATGGAGCCTGATGCTGAGGGTACAACAATCTCGAATCAGACCGAGTATGGCAAGATTAAGGCCGTAGCTGCCAAAGACAACATTATTGCCATCAAGATTAAGTCGAGCCGCATGTTGCTTGCTACCGGTTTCCTGCGCAAGGTATTCGAGATTTTCGAGAGCTATCA
This sequence comes from uncultured Prevotella sp., assembly GCA_947169185.1. Lineage (GTDB taxonomy): Bacteria > Bacteroidota > Bacteroidia > Bacteroidales > Bacteroidaceae > Prevotella. The sequence continues at coordinate 17,082 of CAMVOS010000015.1, read as the reverse complement.
GACACCTATCGACATGGTCTGCACCTCTGAGGTTGGTGTTTCTATGTCTATCGACAATTCTGCCCATCTTGGCGAGATTGTTGACGAACTGAAGAAGTATGGCACCGTGACCGTCGATACAGGTATGTGCATCATCTGTGTGGTAGGCGACCTCGACTGGTCGAATATCGGTTTCGAAACCCAGGTCATGGATGCCTTGAAGAATATCCCTGTACGCATGATTTCGTATGGCGGTTCTAACTATAACATCTCTTTCCTGATTCGTGAGGAAGACAAGAAGCGTGCTCTGCAGAGTCTGAGCGACACCCTATTTAAATAAACTGGACACCAACACAATGACTAAAGGAAATTTTCCAACGGCGAAATTTCAGGATATCCAGACGCCGTTCTATTACTATGACGCGGAGTTGTTGCGCGAGACGCTCCGTGCTATTAATAACGAGGCCCAGAAGCACGAGGGCTTTTGTGTGCATTATGCCGTCAAGGCCAATGCCAATCCTAAGATTCTTCGCATCATCCGCGAGGCAGGGCTTGGTGCCGATTGTGTTAGTGGCGGTGAGATTGAAGCCAGTGTCCGTGCCGGTTTCCCAAAGAGCAAGATAGTATATGCTGGCGTAGGCAAGAGCGATTGGGAAATCAATCTTGGACTCGACAACGATATTTTCTGCTTCAATGTAGAGAGCATTCCCGAACTCGAGGTTATCAACGAGTTGGCTGCTGCTCGTGGCAAGGTGGCTCGTGTGGCCTTCCGTCTGAATCCCAATGTCGGTGCCCATACCCACGCCAATATCACCACTGGTTTGGCTGAAAACAAGTTCGGCATTGACATGCGCGACATGCTGAAAGTCATCGAAGAGGCTCAACAAATGGAAAATGTCAAGGTCGTAGGTCTCCATTTCCACATTGGCTCGCAGATACTGGATATGGGCGACTTCGAAGCGCTTTGCAATCGTGTCAACGACCTGCAACTCGAGTTAGAGCGCCACAATATCCACGTAGAACATATCAATGTCGGTGGAGGTCTGGGTATCGACTATCATCACCCCAACCGTGTCAGCATTCCCGACTTCAAGGCCTACTTCGACACCTATTCCAAGAAGCTGAAACTCCGTCCGGGTCAGACACTTCATTTTGAGTTAGGACGTGCTGTGGTGGCTCAATGCGGAACTCTCATTACGCGTACCTTATATATTAAAGAAGGTTCCGTCAAGAAGTTTGCCATCGTCGATGCAGGCTTCACCGACCTCATTCGTCCTGCCCTCTATCAGGCTTATCACAAGATTGAAAACCTGAGCAGCAATGAAGAACCGGACACTTACGATGTCGTAGGTCCCATCTGCGAATCGACGGATGTCTTTGCCAAGCAGATTGACCTGAACCGTACACATCGTGGCGACCTCCTTGCCATCCGTTCAGCAGGAGCCTATGGCGAGATAATGGCATCGCAATATAACTGTCGAAGGTTGCCCCAAGGGTATATGAGTGACGAAATTTAAGTATAATATCCAAAAGAATTCAATTTTCTTTTGGATATTTTATTTATTTATAGTACCTTTGTCGCGCCGTTGGAGTAGTCCCCGCTTGTTATGGGGTACCGGCGGTAAGATAAATTGCATAGAAATATGAAGGTAATGAAATTCGGCGGAACGTCCGTAGGTTCCGTAAAAAGCATTCTTAGCTTGAAAAAAATCGTGGAGACAGAGGCTCGGACGCAACCTGTCGTAGTAGTAGTAAGTGCGCTAAACGGCATCACCGATCTTCTGATTGCCACCTCGAAGATGGCCCAGCAGGGCGATGAACGCTATCGCGAGGAATTCGACGCGATGGTAACTCGCCACCACCAGATGATTGAGGCCATCATTACGGATGACAAAAAGCGCATAGACTTATTTAATAATGTAGACAGCCTCTTCGACCAGTTGAAGAGCATCTACTATGGTGTGTACCTCATTCACGACTTGTCGAAGAAGACAGAGGACACCATCGTCTCTTATGGTGAACGTTTAAGTTCGCATATTGTAGCAGCTATGGTGAAGAATGGTGTCCGCATGAATTCGCGCGACTTTATCCGCACGGAGAAGAAGTTGGGCAAGCATGTTGTGGATGCCGACCTGACTACACAGCTGGTGAAGGAAGCCTTCAAGGATATCACAGACAAGAACATCTACGTGGTTCCTGGCTTTATTGCACGTGACCGCGACAGCCATGAGACAACCAATTTGGGACGTGGTGGTTCAGACTATACAGCTTCGATTATTGCCGCTGTAATGAATGCTGAGGTGCTGGAAATCTGGACCGATGTGGACGGATTTATGACGGCCGATCCAAAAGTCATCAAGACAGCTTACACCATCAACGAACTCTCTTACGTTGAGGCGATGGAGCTCTGCAACTTCGGTGCTAAGGTCATCTATCCCCCAACGATTTATCCCGTCTGCGTCAAGAATATTCCCATCAAGGTCAAGAATACCTTCAATCCTGAACATCCAGGAACACTTATCAAGGATAAGATTGAAGACGACAATAAGCCCATCAAGGGTATCTCGAGCATTAAAGGCACCTCGCTCATCACGGTGACGGGTCTCTCGATGGTGGGTGTCATTGGTGTGAACCGCCGTATCTTCACCACGTTGGCCAACAAGGGCATTTCAGTATTTATGGTGTCGCAGGCCTCTTCTGAGAATTCTACTTCTATTGGTGTTCGTGACGAGGATGCCGAGGCAGCTGCCGAGGCGCTGAACGCTGAGTTTGCCAAGGAGATTGATACTGGCGCCATGTTCCCCATGCAGGTCGAGAGTGGCTTGGCTACCATCGCCATTGTAGGTGAGAACATGAAGCAGACGCCAGGTATCGCTGGTAAGCTGTTTGGCACGCTGGGACGTTCTGGTATCAGCGTTATTGCCTGTGCTCAGGGTGCATCAGAGACAAATATCTCATTCGTGGTGGATGGCCGGTTCCTGCGCAAGTCGCTCAATGTGCTGCACGACTCGTTCTTCCTGTCAGAATACAAGGTGCTGAACATCTTCATCTGCGGTATCGGTACTGTGGGTGGCATGCTGTTGGAACAGATTCGTACCCAGCAACAGTATCTGATGCAGGCCCGTCGTCTGAAGCTGAACGTGGTGGGTATCTCGGATGTCGACAACTTCGTGTTGGATCGCGATGGTATCGACCTCGATAACTATGAAAAGATACTGCGCGCCGGATTCCCTGCTAATACAGAGCACATGCGCGACGAGATTGTAAAGATGAACATCTTCAACTCGGTCTTTGTCGACTGTACTGCCAGCAAGCAGATTGCAACACTTTATCAGACTTTCTTAGAGCATAACATATCCGTTGTGGCAGCCAACAAGATTGCCGCTTCGAGTGATTACGACAGCTATATCAAGCTGCGTCAGACAGCTCGCGACCGTGGTGTGTGGTTCCGCTATGAGACCAACGTTGGTGCAGGTCTACCCATCATCGGTACCATCAACGATTTGTGCAATTCAGGTGATAAGATACTGAAAATCGAAGCCATTCTCTCAGGTACGCTCAACTTTATCTTTAACGAGATTGCTGCCGACGTGCCCTTCTCTGAGACTGTTCGCCGTGCCAAGGAGCAGCGCTACTCTGAACCCGATCCACGTATCGACCTCAGTGGTACCGATGTCATTCGCAAGCTGGTTATCCTGACGCGTGAGGCAGGCTATAAGGTAGAACAGGCTGACGTCGAGAAGCACCTCTTTGTACCCGACAGCTATTTCGAGGGCTCTATCGAGGACTTCTGGAAGCGTCTGCCCGAACTCGATGCTGACTTTGAGAAGCGTCGTCAGGTGCTGGAGGCCGAGAACAAGCGTTGGCGCTTTGTGGCTACGATGGAGGCTGACGAGCAGAATCCGTCGTCGTTCAAGACCAGCGTAGCGCTGAAGGAGGTGCCTTATGGTCATCCGTTCTATGGTCTTGAGGGCTCGAACAACATCGTGCTGCTGACCACTGAGCGCTATAAAGAGTATCCCATGCTCATTCAGGGCTACGGTGCCGGTGCTGCCGTAACAGCTGCTGGTGTGTTCGCAAATATCATGTCAATCGCAAACATCTAAAGTTTTATGAAGCATATCATCATTCTTGGTGATGGCATGGCAGATCTTCCCGTCGAGCGTCTCGGTGGGAAGACCTTGCTGCAATATGCCCATAAGCCCATGATGGACCAGCTGGCACGCGAAGGACGCTGTGGCCGCCTGATTACTGTGCCCGAGGGTTTCCCTCCTGGTTCCGAGGTGGCCAACACCGCTATTCTGGGCTACGACCTGAACAAGGTGTATGAAGGCCGCGGCCCTTTGGAGGCTGCATCGATAGGCTACGAGATGGCTGATGACGACTTTGCCATCCGTTGTAATATTATCACGCTGGAGGATGGCAAGATTATCACGCATAATGGCGGTAATCTGGAGACCGACGATGCCCGCGTGCTCATTGACTATCTGAACGAGAACCTTGCCAAGCCCATCAACGAACGTGAGGGGTGCGAACGCGTAAAATTCATTACAGGCATACAATACAGACACCTGCTGGTCATCAAAGGCGGCAACAAGCACATCGTTTGTGCCCCACCCCATGACCATCCTAATGAGGAGTGGAGACCTCTGTTAGTGAAGCCTGCTGTCAGCGGTTCTCCCGCTGACAATACGAGTCTCACCCCCCAGGAGACTGCCGACCTCATCAACGAGCTGATTCTCCGTTCTCAGGAACTATTGGCTAAACATCCCTATAACCAGGCCAAGGCAGCCAAGGGTGAGCGCCAGGCCAATAGCATCTGGCCTTGGAGTGGTGGCTACCGTCCCTCTATGAAGACGCTGATGGACCAGTATCCTCAGGTTAAATCAGGCACCGTCATCTCTGCCGTCGACCTCATTCAGGGCATTGGCAAATATGCTGGTCTGCGCATCGTCAAGGTGCCTGGAGCTACCGGACTGGCCAACACCAACTACGAGGGCAAGGCTCAGGCAGCTATCGATGCACTCAAGACAGACGATTTCGTTTTCGTACATGTTGAGGCCAGTGATGAGGCTGGACACGATGGTGACCTGGAACTGAAACTCAAGACCATTGAGTATCTTGACCAGCGACTCATCGCCCCTATATATAATAAGGTGAGAGACTGGCAGGAGGATGTCTGCATCGCTGTACTTCCTGACCATCTGACTCCCGTCGAGATGCGTATCCATGTAGGCCAGCCCGTACCTTTCCTCATCTGGCATCGCGGCATTGAGCCCGACAGTGTTCAACAATATGACGAAACGTCGTGTGTTCAAGGTAGCTACGGCCTTCTGCACCTGAACGAATTCATGCAGTCGTTTATGCGCGAGTAATATTTAAAACGTAATAAAAGGTATTAAAAAGTTGCGGAATTGAAAATAAAGTTGTACCTTTGCAAAAACTATTAATATTTAAACATTTAAAGGTATGAAGATTTCTCACATTGAACATCTGGGCATTGCCGTCCAGAGCATCGAAGAGAGCCTGCCGTACTTCACTGAAGTGCTGGGTTTGGAGTGTTATGCAACTGAGGTGGTAGAAGATCAAAAGGTTAAGACTGCCTTCCTGAAGTGTGGCGAAGTGAAGCTGGAACTGTTAGAGCCCACATCACCCGAGAGCACCATCCAGAAGTGGCTTGACAAGGGCAACAAGGGTGTCCATCATGTTGCTTTCTGCGTTGAGGACGGTGTGGCCAAAGGTCTGGCTGAGGTTAGCGAGAAGGGCGTCCGCCTGATTGACGAGAAGCCTCGTAAGGGCGCCGAAGGTCTGAACATTGCCTTCCTGCATCCGAAGTCAACCTGCGGTATCCTGACGGAGCTCTGTGAGCACCCTGAGTAAATCGAATTATCGTAATATCGAAATAACGTAATAACGCAAAAAATAAAATGAGCAAGCAATTAGAGAAAATCAAACAACTCATCGAGAAGCGCGAACAGGCACGTCTCGGTGGTGGTGAGAAAGCTATTCAGAAACAGCACGACAAAGGTAAATATACAGCCCGCGAGCGCGTCGAGATGCTGCTCGACAAGGGTTCGTTCGAGGAGTACGACATGTTCAAGGAGCATCGCTGCCACAACTTCGGTATGGAGAAGAAGCAGTTCCTGGGCGACGGTGTAGTAGCCGGTTCTGGTACCATCGACGGCCGTCTGGTGTTCATCTTTGCACAGGACTTCACCGTACATGCCGGTTCTCTGAGTGAGACCATGTCGCAGAAGATTTGTAAGGTCATGGATATGGCTATGAAGATGGGCGCTCCCGTGATTGGTATCAACGACTCGGGTGGTGCACGTATCCAGGAAGGTATCAATGCGTTGGCTGGCTACGCTGAGATTTTCGAGCGTAACATTCTGGCATCAGGTGTCATTCCTCAGATCTCAGGTATCTTCGGTCCTTGCGCCGGTGGTGCTGTGTACTCCCCTGCCCTCACCGACTTCACGCTGATGATGGAAGGCACATCGTACATGTTCCTGACTGGTCCGAAGGTGGTGAAGACCGTAACTGGCGAGGACATCGACCAGGAGCATCTGGGTGGTGCCTCAGTACACGCTTCAAAGTCGGGTGTAACCCACTTCACCGCTAAGACTGAGGAAGAGGCTGTCGAGATGCTGAAGACCCTGCTGAGCTATATCCCCTCTAACAACATGGAGCTCGCTCCTCGCAAGAAGTGCGACGACCCCATTGACCGTCTGGAGGACAGCTTGAACGAGATTATTCCTGAGAACCCCAACGAGGCTTACGACATGTACAAGGTCATCTCGGCTATTACCGACGACAATGAGTTCTTTGAGGTACAGCCTAAGTTCGCCAAGAACATCATCGTAGGTTTCGCACGTTTCAACGGTCAGTCTGTTGGTATCGTTGCCAACCAGCCTTCTTGCTATGCTGGTGTGCTCGACGTTAACGCCAGCCGTAAGGGTGCCCGTTTCGTTCGTTTCTGCGATGCCTTCAACATTCCTATCGTATCACTTGTAGACGTTCCAGGATTCCTGCCAGGTACTGGTCAGGAGTACAACGCAGTTATTCTGCACGGTGCTCAGTTGCTGTATGCTTACGGCGAGGCTACTGTGCCCAAGATTACTGTTACCCTGCGTAAGTCTTACGGTGGTTCTCACATCGTGATGGGTTCTAAGCAGTTGCATACCGACCTGAACTACGCATGGCCATCAGCCGAGATTGCCGTGATGGGTGCCAGCGGTGCTGCTGCCGTTCTCTATGCTAAGGAAGCTAAGGCTAAGAAGGAAGCTGGCGAGGATGTCAAGGCCTTCATCGCCGAGAAGGAGGAAGAGTACAACGACCTTTTCGCTAATCCTTACCAGGCTGCCAAGTATGGCTATATCGACGACGTCATCGAGCCACGCAATACGCGTTTCCGCATCTGTCGTGCACTGGCTCAGCTCGCTACCAAGCGCGATGCACTGCCCGCCAAGAAGCATGGCAATATTCCTATGTAGTTGAAAGTTGACAGTTGATAGTTGACAGTTATGAAGAACGAAGTTTATGCAGCCATTGCTATGGCACTTTACGAGTTCAAAGGCAACAACGTCCACGACAAGGAGCCCGGCATCATCACGATTGCCGAGAAGCACACCCAGTGGAACGGCTATGCCCTGACGATGACAGAACACCCTTAACAAGTTAAGAGTTAAGAGTGAATAGTGAATAGTGAAAAGTTAAGAAAGTATGAAAAAAGAATATAAGTATACCATCAATGGCAATGAATATGAAGTTGCCATCGGTGATATTGTAGAGAACGAAGCCGTAGTCACCGTGAATGGTGAGGAGTACAAGGTAGCGTGGGAGCCCGAAGCTGAACCCGAGAAGAAAGTCGTGGTTCGTCCTGCTGCTCAGCAGACCAGCGAGGAGTCTTCAAGCGAGACAAGTGCTAACGTCAACACCAACAACGCCATCAAGGCCCCACTTCCTGGTGTTATCACATCTATCAACGTCAATGTTGGCGATGAGGTGAAGGCTGGCGACACGCTGCTGGTACTGGAGGCCATGAAGATGGCTAACAACATCGAGTCTGAGAAGGATGGCAAGGTAACAGCCATCTGCGTCAAACCCGGTCAGAGCGTTATGGAAGACGACGCACTGGTAGTCGTAGAATAAGCTTAAAAGCCCATACAAAAGCAAAGAGGATGTGCTCCACAGCACACCCTCTTTTTCTTTGCATCTGCTCGTAGCAATTACATGCCACCTTCCTCGCCACCACCAGTCGTACCTCCGGTGTTTCCGCCAGTGTTGCCCGAGTTGCCGCCAGTGTTACCGCCGGTGTTACCAGCTTGGCTCTGCGAACCACTACCCTGGTTTGGGTTTTCGCTCGCATTCTCGCCCTTGGCAGCAGCAATCTCGTCCTTGGCCTTGTCGGTCCAACCGAACTTGACGACCTTCTTCAGCTCCTCGCGGGTGAAGTCGCCAGTCGACTGTGCCAGCAGCTTGATGGTCTTCACGGCAGGACCCGTCTTCTGACCCTCGGCCAGCGTACCCAGTGTGGCTGTCACCGCCTTGTCGGTAGCTGCATCGTACAGCACCTCCAGACCGTTGGCCTCCACTGTAGCCTTGAAGATGGCCAGATTCTTGATCTTTACCGTGTTGCCGTTCAACACCTGCTCGCGCACGCACTTCACGAAGTCCGTCAGCACGCCCAGAATCAAACCTTCCGAGAACGCCGTGTTGTGCTCAGCCATGTGACGTGCCATGTCGCTGATCTCCAGCGTCTGCTTGTAATCTACGCGGGCATAAGTCTTGCCTGCAATCTCCGACTCCGAGGTCTCATTGACCTTACTCAAATACAGTTCTATCATACCTTTTTGTGTGTTTTTTGTGGTATTAGAAACTCGCTTGACCAACTACATCGGGTAGCCAAATCCCGCCTTTTTATTATGGTACAAAGATACAAAATAATTTCCAAACTACCAAATATTTCCGCACTTTTTTTCAAGCTTTTCTTGAAATATTTTTCAGTGTATCATACTAACCTATTATTGCCCAATAAGAGTCTCTTATTCCTGGATAACAACCTGTTGTTCCGGACAGCAATTCTTTGTTTCGTGACAGATGACAGATGACAGTTTCAAAACAAGCCCCTCACACCCCTGCATTCTAAGATTCTATCTATTTATATTATTATTACTTATTATATTTATATATATATTATTATTTATAAATATTATATATATTGTATAAATATACAATTATTAATATAGACTATTCTCTCTGTGAGGTACTATGTGGCCTTATTCTAAAACTGTCATCTGTCATCTGTCATTAATTGCAACTGAAAATATTTCTAAGATCGAGTTTTTTTCGTATGACACAAAATAAGCTACCCACATTGCAATCAAAGCGTCTTGATTACATTGCACGGATTACCTACGGCAACGGAGTTTGACGGAATATCCTTGACCACAACGGAGCCTGCACCGATAGACACGTTGTCACCGATAGTGACACCAGGCAAGATGGTCACGCTGCCACCAATCCATACGTTATTACCAATAGTGACGGGCTTGGCCCATTCCTTGCGGGTATTACGTTCTATAGGGTCTGTACTATGGCAGGCTGTGTAGATGCTAACGTTAGGCCCGATGAAGCAGTCGTCGCCAATGGTAACGCAGGCTTCGTCGAGAACAGTGAAATTGAAATTGGCAAAGAAACGCTTGCCAATGCTGATCTGTGAACCGTAGTCGCAGCGGAACGGCTTATTAAGCAGGAAATCATCGTCGCCCACATGGCCGAACAACTCCTTAATGATTTCCTTCATCCGCTTGGTCTCAGAAGGTCGCAATGTGTTGTACTCGAAAATCTTATCTCGAGTCACCTCCAACTCTTCTATCAGTTCTGGGTCAACGGCAGAATAAATCTCGCCTGCCAGCATTTTCTCTTTCTCTGTCATATGTCTATCGTATTATTTCAACCGCAAAGATACGAAAATTCCATCAAAAATGGCGATAATTCGTCGTTTTTTACTATATTTGCCGTCGAAAACGGCGAGAACAGGCTGCACCTCGGCAATTCGAGCGAGCTCGATTGCACTCGGTTTGCACTGTCCTTGCAGCATAATTTTCAATAACTACTAAACAAATACGATTATGAAGGTTTTGATTTTACAAGGCTCACCGAGAGCCAATGGTAACACCGCTTGGATGGCGGAAGAGTACAAGAAGGCTGCTGAAGCAGCAGGTCATGAAGTAACGCTGGTCAACGTTGCTAAGAAGAAGATTGCAGGCTGTCTGGCTTGCGAGTATTGTCACAATAAAGGCAACGGTGCCTGCATCCAGAAGGATGACATGCAGGAGCTGTTCCCATTGATGGCTGAAGCCGAGGCATTGGTACTGGCTGCGCCCATCTATTACTTCACGCTCTGTGCCCAGATTCAGGCTCCCATTCAGCGTATGTACTGTGTGAATGCACCAGCGAAGGTGAAGAAGATGGCCCTGCTGATGTCATCATACTCGCCTGGTGTCTACGATGGTGCCAATGCTGAATTCCGTGACATCTGCAACTACTGGCAGGTAGAGAACATGGGCTTCGTCAGTGCTAAGATTGACGAGCAGAAGACTGAGGAAACCAAGCAGAAAGTGATTGAACTAGCTGGTAAACTCTGAGTCTTCAGCGACCAAACACACACTTTGGCATACGTGCCATCAGCTCTGGCTCATAGTCTACAGGAAAGAAGGGTGTCAATCAGGTGCTCAATAGCCCCCAGATTGGAGTTCAACTATTCTTCTTGTAACTCTGAACAGCCCAGATGGCCATGACGGAAGCGATGATGGCAAGAGCAAGTAGCTGATGGGCGATGGCCATAAAGCCGCCACCACGAACGAAGACGGTACGGATGGCATCAGCGAAGTAGTGCATGGGATTGATGTAGGTGGTCAGATAGGCCCAGTCGGGCATGGAACGCACAGGCGTGAAAAGCCCTGAGAGCAGCATCAGACACACCACAAAGAACCACATGACGAGCATGGCCTGCTGCATGGTATCGCTGTAGTTGGACACGATGAGTCCGAACGACGAGAAGAACAGCGCCAGCAGTATGGCCAGCAGATAGACCAACGGGAGCGGACCTTGGCAGGTGATGCCGTAAACGAGCCACGAGAGCACGAGACAGACCGTCAGCACGAGCAGGCCAATAATCCAATAGGGAATCAGTTTGGCGAGGATGAACGACCATTTCGAGACAGGGGTAACATTGATTTGTTCAATGGTACCCTTCTCTTTTTCGCCCACGATGTTCAATGCGGGCAGAAATCCGCAAAGCATCATCATCAGAATGCCCATCAGGGCAGGTATCATAAACACCTTGTAGTTCTGCCCTTTATTATATAAGAATAAGGTGCTGACCTTGGCTTGAATAGCGGCTGCCGTAGGTGCCACGCTGGCGGTAACAATCTGCGAAAGATATGCGGAGCCTATCGAGCCTTTCGTGCCGTTGACGGCATTGGCGGCAATGAGGTATTTGCCATCACGGATTTCAAGGATGATGTCGGCCTTCGAGGTCTCGATGTCCTTCATGGCTTCCTGATAAGTGGCCTTCTGACCGTGGAAGATGAAGTAGTTCGAGGCCTCAATCTGGTGCACGAGCTGCTGCGACTGCGTAGTATGGTCCATATCGACCACATCCACACGGACGTTCTTCACCTCCTGATTCATCACCCACGGCATGACGCACATCACCATGATGGGGAAGATGAAGATAATCTTCGGCATAAACGAGTTGCGCCGAATCTGCAGAAATTCCTTTTGAAGCAAATACTTTATCATAATTGAGAATTGAAAATTGATAATTATGATTACTCCAGGCGAACCTTAAACTTCTTCAATGAGACGGTTAGCAGCAGGGCAGTCATGCCGATAAGAATCATCACCTCTTGCCATACTTCCCGAATGCCCACGCCCATAATCATCAGCTTACGCATAGCCTGGATGTAGTAACGAGGAGGAATGACAGCCGATATCCATTGCAGGACGGTTGGCATCGACTCTACAGGAAACAGCATGCCTGAGAGCATCACCGTGGGCAATAGCAATACCATTGCCGATACGAGCAGGGCCACGAATTGCGTCTGCGCGATGTTCGAGATAAGCAGGCCTAACGAGAGGGCCAGCAGGATATAGATGAGCGAGACGATGACTATCCAGCCCAGACCGCCTTGCAACGGCACATCGAGTACGGTAGCCGACATCAGCAGGATAATCGCCAGAATCAGCAAGGCCTGCAACAAGTAAGGCACTACCTTTGCCACGATAATCATCAGCGGACGGACAGGCGAAACGAGCAACACTTCCATCGTACCACGCTCTTTCTCATGAACAATCGATACGGAGGTCATCATCGCGCAAATCAGCAGCAACAGCATACCCATGATGGCTGGTACGAAGTTGTAAGCCGACTTCATGCGAGGGTTGTAGAGCAGCTTCTGACTGACCAGCGACACATTCGGATTTGCGACAACTTGCTGGGCATAGGCCGTCCATTGCTGCGCCATATTGGGATCGCTACCATCAACGATAAACTGCGCACCACTTTTCTTGCTGGCGAAATCCTTGGCAAAAATGATAGCGAGGTCGGCCTTCTGACTGCGAATCAACCATTCAGCTTCTTTTGGCGTTGGGACGGTTTTGACAATCGTAAAATATTCAGATGCCGCCAGTCGCTCTACGGCTGCCCGAGTCAGATGGTCCATCTGCGAATTCACCACCACCGTTCGCACATTTTTCACGTCGTTGGTGATGGCAAAGCCGAAGAGCAGCATCAGCACGATAGGCATGCCAAAGAGTATCAGCATCGTACGCTTGTCGCGCAAGATGTGCTTGGCTTCCTTGATAACAAAACTGATGAATTGTTTCATACCTTAGTCTCCTCTTTTTGCTTCGCGCGCCAAATACGTAAACACATGGTCCATATCGGGCTGATGGAGGTTTCGCTTCAGTTCGTCGGGCGTACCCATCGCACTAATCTTGCCGTCCACCATAATCGAGATACGGTCGCAATACTCGGCCTCGTCCATATAATGCGTCGTCACGAAGACAGTGATACCTCGTGAGGCAGCGTCGTAGATGAGTTCCCAGAACTGACGGCGCGTAGCTGGGTCTACCCCACCCGTCGGCTCGTCGAGAAACACGATGGCTGGTTCGTGGAAAATCGAGACAGAGAACGCCAACTTCTGCTTCCAACCGAGAGGCAGCGAACCCACGAGGTCGTTCTTGTGTGCCTCGAACTTCAGCTGCTTCAAGAGTTCGTCAGTCTTGCGTGCTATCTCGTCATCCTTCATGCCGTAAATGCCCGCAAAGAGTCGGATGTTCTCAGCAACGGTTAAGTCCTCATAGAGCGAGAATTTTTGCGACATATAGCCGATATGCTTCTTAATCTGTTCGTGCTCCGTACGGATATCGAAGCCCGCCACACGACCCGTTCCGCTCGTAGGCTGGTTCAGTCCTGTCAGCATGTGCATGGCCGTGGTCTTACCCGCACCATTCGCCCCCAAGAAGCCGAAAATCTCACCACGCTTCACACTAAAACTGATATCGTCCACAGCATGGAAATTGCCAAAGGCCTTCACCAAGTGCTCAACCTCAATGACGTTGTCACTTGAACCTTGAACCTTGAACCTTGAACTATCTTCAATGCCCGGCGGATTGAATATATCTTTGAAACAGTCCAGTATCACTTCGGGCGTATCGATGCCCATCACCTTGCCTTCGCTCAAGAACGCCACGCGCTCACACTGCCGCACCTCATCGAGATATGGCGTAGAGGCCACGATGGTGATATTGCGCTCCTTCAGCATCGAGAGCATCTCCCAGAACTCCTTGCGACTCACAGGGTCAACACCCGTTGTGGGCTCATCGAGGAAAAGAACACTCGGCTGATGGACAAGGGCACAACTCAATGCCAGCTTCTGTTTCATACCGCCTGAAAGTGCCCCAGCCTTACGGTCCTTGAACCGTTCTATCTGCGAATAGATGGCCTTAATCGAGTCGTAGCCTTCGTCAACTGTCGTTCCAAAGAGTGTGGCAAAGAACTCCAGATTCTCCTCTACCGTCAGGTCCTGATACAACGAGAAACGCCCAGGCATATACCCTACCCACTTACGGATTTCCGTCATCTGCTTCACCACATCGAAGCCATCCACGCTGGCCGTACCTTCATCCGCCAACAGCAACGTACAAAGTATCCGAAACATCGACGTTTTGCCCGCTCCATCAGGACCTATCAGTCCGAAGACCTCGCCCTTATCTACGAAGAACGAAACACCATCGAGTGCCTTTACCCGTCCGTACGACTTCGATATGTTTTTTACTACTATCATTGGAACTTCACTTCGCCGTACATACCGATCTTTACGTAGCCGTCGTTCTTAAAAGCTACTTTGAGTGCATACACCAAGTCTGCCCGTTCATCGTCCGCCAGAATAGTCTTGGGTGTAAACTCCGAACGGTTCGAAATCCAGCTCACCGTTCCCTCGTATTCCTTCTTCTGTCCGTCGCCATAATCAGCAAATACCTTGGCCTTCTGACCCACTTTGATATCCTTCAACTGCGCCGAAGTAACATAGGCACGGATAAACATCTGCTCTGTATCAGCCATCTTGAACAGCGGCTTGCCGGTAGCGACAAACTCACCCTTTTCGACATATTTCTCCAGCACAGTCCCCTTGATAGGAGCCGCGATATGGCACTTCTGCAATTGATCTTGCAACTGGCTTACCTGAACATCGGTAGCTGCCATTTGCTTATTCAGTGCATTGGTGTTGGTGCTCAGCGACGATATCTGCGCATCTAACTGCTTCTGCAGTACTTGTACCTGATTGGTCGCATCGTCGAGCATCTTGCTTGGGGCAGCTCCATCAGCCACAAGTTCCTTGTAGCGCTGCTGATCTTGCTTGGCCTTAGCCAGTTGCTGACGAGTGGCTGCTATCTGAGCCTCCATATTGGGTTTCTGACTCTGATAAACATCCTTTGTTGCCCCTGCCTGCTGAATCTTCAGCCAAATCTGTGTGGTGTCGATAAGTCCCACTTCTTCACCAAGAGCAATCTCGTCACCCTCGTTCACGTCAAACTTCATCAGCGCTCCATTCTGTTCAGCAGCAACAGTCACCTCCGTAGCCTCAAACGTTCCCGTGGCATCATAATCCTTGTCATTGTTTCCGCAGCCTGCCAGCATTGCCAGCCCTGCTGCTATCATGATTGTTTTCTTCATATCCGTGTAATTCGTTTAATCCGTAGTCTAAAATCAATTGTTAGTGGTAAATTTCAAGTCGTAAATTCCCTTCAGCATCTCAATCTCGTGCATCGACTGTTCGACACGCGCTGCATTCTCGTTATTAATCTCCTTCACGAGGTCGTTGACATCGATGATGCCATGCGAAAGCTTCGACTCAGCAGCCTTGCGAATGGATGAACGCAAAGAGATAATCTCTTCGTCATCAGCCATCAGCTTCTTGTAACGCTCGATATTCTCGTTCTGCTGAATCTGCTCCAGGTTGTTATTAAAGAGGAACGTCTCACGTTGAACATTGAACATGGAGCGTTGAACATTCAGTTTGGCCTTGTCGTTCTTACGCGTATAGAGGGCTCCGATATCCCAACTAAGTCGCGCACCAATCATCCCGTTCAAAGAGAACTTATGATGTATCATGTCCTCAAACATATTATAGCCCGGATAGCCATAGAAACCTTGTGCAAACACACCCAACTTCGGCATCAGCGCGGCATCCAGAGCCTTCTCTTGAGCATCAGCCAAACGGAGTTGGGCATCGATGGCCTTCAGTTCCGGCCTCTGTCCCGTTTGTTGTTGTACCACAGCAACAGACTGAACCGGCTTCACTGCCTCCTTCACTTCAATGCCGCAGAACGCACTCAGCATCCTCGTTAGCGATTGCCGTTGTGCATGGAGGCTCGTCATCTGCTGCATCACCTTCAGCCGCTCGGCCTTGACGTTCTGATAGTCGCTCTCAGCAGCTGTACCGCCTTTCACCATCGAGGCCAGCTTCTTCTCGTTCTGCGCCAATAGTTCTTGCAAATCCTTGTTCAATACAATCTGCTCGTCAATCAACAGAAGTCCGAAGTACATCTCATTCACGCGCTTGCGTACATTATATAAATTTACTTCGTTCTGAGTTTCCTGCACCTCACCCTGCTGACGGGCTATCGCAGCATTGTGTTTGATGGTTCCGCCATCAAATATCATCTGCTGCACGTCAATGCCAACACGATACTGGTCTTTCTTCAGACCTTCCATGTTGATGCCCATCGTCTGGTACATCGCTTGCATTTGGTCAGGAAATGCCGTCACATCACTTTGTAGCGTGGCCTGTGCCGAAGCCGATACCCGTGGCAACCATCCCTTTTGGATATTCGCCACCGTCAGCTCCGTCGTTTTCTCTATCAGCCCATATTGTCGTATCAGCGGATAATTACGTTCCGCTGCCTGCTGACACTCCTCGAGCGTTTGCGCTACGCTAAATGATAAATGAAAAATGATAAATGACAAACTAATCAGCAATTTTCTCATACTTCAGTTTTTAAAATTCTGATGCAAAGGTAATGTGTTTTTCTGATACTATCGCTATCCTTTAAAGCGCAAAAATGTTCTTTTTGTTCGATTTTTGCGCAAAAGGGTCGATATTTTACTATTTATTATTATCTTTGCGGCAGATTAAACGGTAACAATGATGGGAAATCAGCCAAAATTGATGAACTACTCGCGCATGAAGGACATTCTTGGTCCTCATTATGCGCAAATACATGACCATTCCTATTTCAGTAATGAACTGGGTATCGTCTATGGCGACCCTCGTATCTTTATGCTCGTCATCGGACAGAGTCAGCCACCATTCATCATCGACGATTACCGCTTAGGAATCTTCGTTAGTGGTGAAATACATGTCAACATTAACCTTGTAGAGCGACATATCACGCCAGGCACCATCGTATTCTTTGGCCCAGGCACCATTATCAGTCCTATCAGTTTCAGTGGTAAAATAGAAATCTATGGTTTGGGCCTCTTCACGGATTTTCCTATGCCCTTTGCATCCGGACAGATGCCATTAGCCT
>CAMVOS010000014.1 GCA_947169185.1 uncultured Prevotella sp. | reverse complement strand
AGACTGTTATTATGGCGGGTGATCCGCTGCGTGTGAAACTGATGGCTGAGAAGTACCTTGACGATGCAGTATGTTTTAACAATGTCCGTGGCATGTTAGGCTTTACCGGCACATATAAGGGCAAACGTGTCAGTGTGATGGGGCATGGCATGGGTATGGCTTCCATCGGTATCTATACCTACGAACTCTACAATTTCTATGGTGTCAAGACCATTATCCGTGTGGGCTCGGCTGGTTCTATCCATAACGACCTGCACATTGGCGACTTAGCCATTGCGATGGGCTGCTGTACCAACAGCAATTTTGCTGCTCAGTTCGAACTGCCTGGAACGTTTGCACCCATTGCTGATTTTGAACTCCTTCGCGGTGCTGTCGAGTCGTGCGAGAAGTTCGGTTACCACTATAAGGTAGGCAATGTGGTGTCGTCGGATACATTCTATGGTGAGAATCCTCATACCGACAAGTGGATTAACATGGGAGTCCTGGCTGTTGAGATGGAGATTGCGGCACTCTACATGAATGCGGCTCGTTCGGGCAACCGTGCACTGGGTCTGCTGACCATTTCTGACCATATCCTGACGGGTGAAGCCACAACGGCAGAAGAACGTCAGAACAGCTTCACGCACATGATGGATGTCGCATTCTCATTAGTTTAAAGTTTACCAAGCAGTTGTTTGGCAACAGTAACGGCCGAGTTGGCATTATCGCTATAGCCATCGGCACCGATTTCGTCGGCGAAGCCCTGAGTGACGGGTGCTCCGCCGACCATTACTTTTACTTGGTCGCGGATACCAGCGGCTTCGAGAGCATCGATGACGTCCTTCATATAGCCCATCGTAGTGGTGAGCAAGGCCGACATACAGAGGATGTCGGGCTGGTTTTCTTTGATAGCTTGGATAAAGGTGTCGGCAGAAACGTCGATGCCGATGTTGACAACTTCGAAACCGCAACCTTCAAGCATCGAAGCTACGAGGTTCTTGCCGATGTCGTGCAGGTCGCCCTTGACGGTTCCGATGACCACCTTGCCCAGTGACGTAGAGGCGGAACCGGCAAGCATAGGCTTCAGAATCTCCAATGCAGCCTTCATGGCTCGTCCAGCCATCAGCAGTTGGGGTACGAAGGCCTTGCCGTCCTGAAAACTTTGGCCGACCTGGCTCATGGCGCGAATCATCTGTCCGTTGATGAGGTCTTGTGGGGCGATATTCTGTGCGATAGCGTCACGTGTCGCGGCGGCAGCATCGTCGCTCTTGCCGTCAATGATGGCCTGATACAAACGCTCTTCAGGTGTGTTGGTAGAGGTGAGAGGTGAGAGGTGAGAGGTGAGAGATGTGTCTTGCTGCGGAGAGTTTTTTGCTTGAGAGTAATCTCTCACCTCTAACCTCTCACCTCTCACCTCTGACATAGGCGACAGCCGCACTCCAGGCACAGGCTCAATAGCCTTGACTATCAGTGCGATATGTTTATCTGTCGTACCGCAACAGCCGCCAACAATGTTCAGACGATGGTTCTCCAATAGTGGCCATAAGTCAGCGACAAGGCTTTCTGGTGTCTTGTTGTAATGACCGTTTCCGTCTGGCATGCCAGCATTAGGATAGAGGCTGACCTTGCATCCGTAATTTGCTAACTGACAAACCAATGGTGTCATCTGAGCTACGTCAGAAATGCAATTGATACCTACGGAATAGAGCTGAGAGGTGAGAGGTGAGAGGTGAGAGGATAGTTCGCCGAGGAAGGTGCAGATGTTCTGTCCAAGCATATTATGGCCGTCGGGTGTTGCGACAGAAAAACTGAGCATGAGTGGCATGTCTGGGGCAATGCGCACAGCTTCTTCGACGGCGATGCGGGCATTTTCCACATCAAAGATAGTCTCGATGAGTAGTGCATCTACGCCCCCGTCAACAAGCGCTTGTATTTGTTCGGCATAGGCTTCATGGAGAGCGGCAGCAAATTTTACACTATTCACTTTTCCATCTTCACTTATAAAGGTGCGGCTTGTGGGGCCAATACTGCCAGCAACGTAGCGGGGGGTGCCCGACGAACTAAATTCGTCGGCACATGCACGGGCGATACGGGCGGCGGCAAGATTGATGTCGTGGACATGGTCTTGCAGACCGTAGTCTTGGAGAGAGATGCGTTGTGCGTTGAAGGTATTGGTCTCGATGATATCAGCACCCGCAGCGAGATATTTACGATGGATGTCGCGGACGATGAAGGGGGCCGTGAGCGAAAGCACGTCATTACAGCCCTTGAGGTCGCTGGGGTGATTGGCAAAGCGTGCACCGCGGAAGTCTTCTTCGCGCAATTGGTACTGCTGAATCATGGTACCCATGGCGCCATCGAGAATAAAAAGCCTCTCCCTAGCCCCCTCCAAGTAGAGGGGGGATTTTTGGCGCGCTTGTTCGATGCGGTTGATGATATCTGCGACTTCGCGGTCGATGTCGGTGAACTCAGCGGCAAAACCGCTGAGCACAGTAGCGGGATGGAGATTACGTGCGTGTTGGTATTCGTCGACGATAGCGAGGGCTTGTTCCACCTCTTGCTCGTTGTGGAAGTCCATTTCGATATGTACACCGTCGCCACCGATGTTGTCGAGCAGAGGTCGCAACTCGTCAAGGGTTACCCAGCAGGCCATGATGCTCTTGCCGCCAGCTATGATTTTTTTGTACAGGTCGTACCATTTGGGCGATCCGCCTTGTGGCTCGCCAACACCCGGCGTCCACTGGATAGCGTTTAATTCCTTGATTTCCAAGAGGGCGTCGAGGTGGTGCATCGCTCCCACGCCGTCAAGATGATATAATGTATAATCTATCTTCTGACATTGTTCGCGGATAAACGGCTGTACGAAGCGGCGGTAGTCGTCGACGCTGATCATCGTGGATATATCGCTTTGGAGTTTCGACATCTTGCCGGGGGCCCAACTTGAGAAGTAACAGAAGGCCATTTCGTCACCCTCACGTATGATGTCGTAGAGTTCGTCGAACACACGGAAATAGATGTCGTTAATCTGCTGCATCTGGTGCTCCAAAACCTCGGGTTGTATCACTGTATCGAGCAGTACCTTGTCAGTGCCCTTGATAGCGGCCAGCACGTCGAGACCCTCCATGAGGTCGGGCATTCCGACATAGTAATGACCTTGTGCTTTCTGCTTGCAGGCACGCAGCAAATCCTTGTGCAACAACCAGTTGGGATGTTCAGGATTGAAGACGATGTCGTCCGTATAGTTGGGGTCGGGATGAATCCAGATGGTGTCCTCGCCCCCCTCGAAGACACCGCCAAGAATGGCAGCCAGCGAACCTGGTCCCAATTGAGTATTAGCGACAGGTAGCATGTCAGCCATTAACGACGAATGGGCCACATACCAGTCCAAATACTGTGCACGCCATTCGGGGTCGAACCACCGCTGATTCAAGTCACGGTAGGGCTTCGGTTCGGGAATGTCTGCATGGGGCGTGACACCTTCTTGAAAGTGCTCCCACATGTTGAGTACGATACCTTTATGGTTCCACCAATCGATATAATGCTGTTTGGTTTCTTCGAGATTCTGTTTCCAAGTGTTCATCTTTGTTGTTCTATATACGATAATGACGCAACAATCGCAGTTTTGTCATCATACCAGTATGAGCTGACTCATCACCATATCGCTGACAAAGAGCCCCTGACGCGTAAGGATGAGACGGTTGTCAGCAAGACGTAGTAACCCATCTTTCAGCAGCCCTTGGGCTTCTTTCAAACAGTAACGGCGGTGGCGTTCCGATAGTATCCCGAGGTCCAGCCCGTCACTGGTGCGCAGGGCTGTCGTGATGCGGTCGTTATAGTACGTGTCGTCGTCCAGTACTTCGCGCTCGCTGGGCAGCTCACCGTTGTTGATGGCGGCGATGTAGGCGCGGAGGTCGCTGACATTCCATGAGCGAATTACACAAAAAGAACCGTCCCTTTTGTGTAATTTTGTCATTGAGTGGGCTGCGGCACCGAGACCGATATACGGTATGTCGTGCCAGTAGCTGCTGTTATGGCGGGAACGATAGCCAGGGCGTGAGAAGTTCGAGATTTCGTAGTGTTCGTAGCCGGCAGCGGTTAGTTTGTCGATGAGTAGCTCGTACATGGCTCGTTCCGTTTCTTCGTCGCAAGCCTCTATACCCATGCGGTGGAGAGGAGTATTTTCTTCGACCATCAGACAGTAGGCAGAGATATGCTCAACATTCAGTTCCAGCACCGCATCAATGTCACGCTGCCAGTCGTCTATGGTTTCATGAGGAAAGCCATACATCAAATCGACGCTGATATTATAGATGCCAGCGTCGCGAAGCCTTTGCAGGGCCACTGGCACTTGGGCGGCAGTGTGGCGGCGATGCAGGAATCGCAGGCGTGCATCGTCGAACGTCTGTGCACCCATCGACACGCGGTTGATGCCAAGCTGCGATAATGATGCAGCAAACTCAGGAGTGACGTCGTCGGGATTGGCCTCGATGGTGACCTCACAGGGGGACACCTTATTAATATATATAAAGATTTGGCGTAGTTGAGGAATGGTCAGTTGGCTGGGCGTGCCGCCACCGAGATAGATGGTGGAGACGGGCTCGGCGACAGAATCGCCGAGAACACTACGCAATTCCATCTCGCGACATACGGCATCGACGTACTGCTGGCGTAGGTCGAGATGCGTCGTCGAATAGAAGCCGCAGTAGATGCAACGGCTTGCACAAAACGGAATATGTATGTATAATCCTGCCATTTTCGCTGCAAAAGTACTAATAAAGTTTAATATTTGAAAGCTTTCGTTGGTTTTTCGCACGAAAATGCGTACTTTTACGACCGCTTTGAAATTATAAACTCAAAACTATATCTTATGAAAGTTTATCAAACTAACGAAATCAAAAACATTGCACTCATTGGCAGTGCGGGTAGCGGCAAGACTACTCTTGCCGAAAGTATGGTCTACGAAGCTGGCATCATCAAGCGCCGCGGTACCGTAGAGGGTAAGAACACCATGAGCGACTACTTCCCTGTTGAACAGGAATATGGCTACTCGGTGTTCTCAACTGTTTTTCATGTGGAGTGGAATAACAAGAAGCTGAACATCATCGACTGTCCGGGGTCTGATGACTTCGTGGGTGGCAGTATCACCGCTATGAACGTCACCGACCAGGCTGTCATTCTTATCAATGGCCAGTACGGTCCTGAGGTGGGCACGATGAACGCTTTCCGCAACACTGAGAAGCTGAAGAAGCCCGTTATCTTCCTCGTTAACCAGCTGGATCGCGACAATTGCGACTTCGACCAGATTCTGTCTCAGTTGAAGGAAGTTTATGGTCCGAACTGTGTGCCCGTACAGTATCCTATCGCTACTGGTGCTGGTTTCAACAGCGTCATCGACGTGCTGCTGATGAAGAAGTACTCGTGGAAGCCCGAGGGTGGTGCTCCCATCATCGAGGATATTCCTGCCGATCAGTTGGAGAAAGCTAAGGAGTGGAAGGCTGCTCTGGTTGAGGCTGCTGCCGCTGGTGATGACACGCTGATGGAGAAGTTCTTCGAGAGCGAGGACCTCAGCGAGGACGAGATGCGTGAGGGTATCCGCAAGGGTCTTGTAACCCGTTCTATCTTCCCTGTATTCTGTGTCTGCGCAGGTCGCGACATGGGCGTTCGTCGTCTGATGGAGTTCCTCGGCAACGTCGTTCCTTTCGTCAGCGAGATGCCCGTCATCAAGAATGCTGCTGGTAAGGATGTTCCTGCTGATGCCAGTGCTCCCACATCGCTCTATTTCTTCAAGACTGGTGTTGAGCCCCATATCGGTGAAGTTCAGTACTTCAAGGTCATGAGCGGTGTTGTGAAGAGTGGTGACGACCTGACGAATGCTGACCGTGGCTCTAAGGAGCGTATGGGTACGCTGTATGCTTGTGCTGGTGCTAACCGTATTCAGGTTGACGAACTCCGTGCTGGTGATATCGGTTGTACGGTTAAGCTGAAGGACGTAAAGACTGGCAATACGCTGAATGGCAAGGATGTCGACAATAAGTTTGACTTCATCAAGTATCCGAATAGCAAATTCTCTCGTGCCATCAAGGCCGTCAACGAGGCTGAGACCGAGAAGATGATGGCTGCCCTGCAGAAGATGCGCCAGGAAGATCCTACATGGGTTGTTGAGCAGTCTAAGGAGTTGCGCCAGATTATCGTTCATGGTCAGGGTGAGTTCCACCTGCGTACCTTGAAGTGGCGTATGGAGAACAACGAGAAGATTCAGGTAGAATATCAGGAGCCTAAGATTCCTTATCGTGAGACCATTACGAAGATGGCCCGCGCCGACTATCGTCACAAGAAGCAGTCGGGTGGTGCAGGTCAGTTCGGTGAGGTACACCTTATTGTCGAGCCTTATACCGACGGTATGCCTGATCCAACTAGCTTCACTATCAACGGCCAGGAGTTCAAGATGAACATCAAGTCGAAGGAAGAGAAGGACCTGGAGTGGGGTGGTAAGCTCGTATTCATCAACTCGGTTGTTGGTGGTGCTATCGATATGCGCTTCATGCCTGCTATCCTGAAGGGTGTTATGGAGCGTATGGAGCAGGGTCCATTGACCGGCTCTTATGCCCGCGACGTTCGCGTGATTGTCTACGATGGTAAGATGCACCCCGTTGACTCTAACGAGCTCTCGTTTATGCTGGCAGCACGTAATGCTTTCAGCGCAGCCTTCAAGGAGGCTGGTCCTAAGGTTCTGGAGCCTATCTACGACCTCGAGGTACTCGTTCCTGCCGACTACATGGGTGACGTTATGTCTGACCTGCAGGGCCGTCGTGCTATCATCATGGGTATGGACAGCGAGGCTGGCTATCAGAAGCTGACCGCTAAGATTCCTCTGAAGGAACTCGCTTCTTACTCTATCGCACTCTCGTCGCTGACCGGTGGCCGTGCATCGTTCACCACATCGTTCAGCTCTTACGAGCTTGTTCCGAACGACATCCAGCAGAACCTCATCAAGGAACACGAGGCCGAGATGAAGGAAGAGGATTAAACAAGTTGTTGGCGGTTATGCCGCCAACACTTCTCCAATAAAGAAGCCCTCCGTTGTGAAGGGCTTCTTTCATTTGTGTTCTAGTATACGGAGTTCTTTTTAGAACTTGACTAAGATTCGGAATACCTTTGCCGGAGCTTGCATCCATTGTTGCATAGCCTCTTCGGCATGCTCGGGCGTCACCTCGTTCGAAATCAAAATGTCATAGGGTGGGTTGTTTTTTTCGAGATAGCGGATGACACCCTCGAAGTCCTCAGGTTGTGCATTGCGCGAGCCACGGATGTCGAGTTCCTTCTGTACGAAGAGCTTGGTGGTGAATTGCACATCCTGCTTGGCATAACCGATGCACACCACACGACCCGTGAAGGCTACCTCGTTGACAGCCATCTGATAGGTTACTGGTGCACCTACAGCCTCGATAACTACATCAGGCCCAGCACCATTGGTGATTTCCTGCAAGCGTTCGTGCACATTCTCCTTGGCCGAATTGATGGTGTATTCCGCACCCAAGCCGCGGACAATCTCCAACTTCTCGTCATCCATATCGCAGGCAATGACCTTAGCGCCGCGCATAATAGCACGCACTACGGCTCCTACGCCCACCATGCCACAGCCAATCACCATGACGGTGTCAGTATCCACCACTTGCGCACGGTTTACGGCATGGAAACCGACAGACATCGGTTCGATGAGGGCAGCATGCTCAACGGTGATATTGCCGATGGGAATCACCTTCTGCCAGGGAATGGCAATGTATTCGCGCATGGCACCATTGCGCTGTACGCCCAGCGTCTCGTTGTGCTGGCAGGCATTGTATCTGCGGTTCTTGCACGACGGACAATGACCGCAGTTGGTATAGGGATTCACTGTGACGGCCATTCCCGGACATAAATGCCCGGGCACCGAACTGCCCACCTCAGCAATCTCGGCGCCAATCTCGTGACCGGGAATGACGGGCATCTTTACCATGGGGTTCAGACCACGATAGGTGTTCAGGTCGCTTCCGCAGAAACCTACATAATGAATTTTCAGCAGCACCTCGTCGGCACCGCACTGGGGTTTCTCCATCTCAACTACCTTCATCACTGAAGGCTCTGTAATTTGTATTGCTTTCATTCGCTCATGTTTTTGATATACGGTAATTCTATTAATTCGCCAAAGCCGAAGAACTGTTTGGCGTTGCTTGAGAGGAACATCTCTTTCTGTTCCTCTGTCAGCTCCTTACTCTTCGTCACGAAGTCGTACGACATCTTGTACGTGATGGCGGTGATGGTGCGCGGATAGTCCGAGCCCCACATCAGCTTCTGCCAGCCCACCTCGTCGGCAGCTTCCTTGATGGCACGGATAGCTGATGGGAATGGGTAGAACTCATCGTTGAACAACCACGTAATACCACCGCTTTCCACGTAGACATTCTCATGGCGGGCCAACTTGATTTGTGACATCCAGTTCGGACGCGTCACCATGCCGAAGTGGCCGATGATGATTTTCAGCTGCGGACATTCCTGGATGAGCGTCTCCATCTGTGCTACCTGTGCGTCGCCGTCCATCAGCTCGATACCGAGGATGACACCCTTCTGTTCCATCATGCGCAGCATCTGCAGCATTTCGTTGTTCAAAAACTGCCAGGGCAGACGGGCGGCAGGCACCTTGATGCCTCGGAATCCTTTGTCGATGAGGTTCTTGGCCTCGTCACAGAACCCTGGTTTGCGCAGTTCAGGCATGCCGAAACAGAAGAAACGGTTGGGGTAGCGCTGCTGCACCTGCATCAGGTAGTTATTTTGCAGGCCGTCAATAAACTCCTGCGTGATAACAGCTGCCGACACCTGCGCATAGTCCATATTCGACAGGAATCGCTCGGCGGTGTTCTGTCCGTCGGTCATATAGGGAGGCAACATTTGGCGCTCCTCACCGAAGAACATGCTCCGGCTGCGGTTGGGCTTCAAGGGGTGAATGGGTGAACCATTCACAACAGTATCCACATTCAGCCACAAATGGGCGTGCGCATCGATTATGTATTGGCCCATGATACGCGCTGTTGGTCACCAATAATCTCTCTGACTTCCTTCACCAGCTGTTCGTCCATTGGTTCCTCAATGTAGCTGATGTTTGTCTTGATAGCTTCAGGACGTGTGGTGCTGAACACGGTCGAGGCGATGCGGGGATATGAGCACGAGAACTGCATAGCCAGCTTCTCGATGGGGTAGCCCTTTGCCTTACAATGCTCTGCAGCTCGCTTGCACGCCTCTACCAATGGCTTGGGGGCAGGGTGCCAGTCGGGTACACCTCGCTCCGTCAACAGTCCCATAGAGAATGGCGATGCCGACAGTACGCCAATGCCTCGCTCGTCGAAGAAGTCCATGAAGTCCACCAGCTTGTCGTCGCACAGACAGTAGTGGCAGAAGTTCATCACTGACTCAACCATTCCCGGCTCTGAGTGCTCGATGACCCAGCGCAGGTTCTCCAACTGCAGGTCGGTGATACCCACATGACGGACGACGCCCTCCTTCTTCAGTTCGTGCAGGGCGGGCAGGGTCTCGTCGACCACCTTCTGCAGTCCACCTTCCATGCGGCCCTGAAACTCGATGTCGTGCACGTTGATGATGTCGATATAGTCGATGTTCAGACGCTCCAGACTCTCATAGACGCTCTCCTTGGCACGCTTGGCCGAGTAGTCCCATGTGTTGACGCCATCCTTGCCATAGCGGCCTACCTTCGTCGACAGGTAGTACTTGTCGCGGGGCAGGTCCTTCAATGCCTTACCAAGAACTGTTTCGGCTTTGTAGTGACCGTAGTATGGCGACACGTCGATGATGTTGATACCAGCATCCACAGCAGCAAACACTGCGTCGATGCCCCTATTCTCGTTAAAAGAGTGGAATACCCCACCCAAAGAAGAGGCGCCGAAGCCCAGCTCCGACACCTGCATTCCTGTTTTTCCTAATGCTCTATAACGCATTTCTCTTACCTCTTACTTCTTACCTCTTACCTCTAATTTACCATGGCATCATGTCACGCTCATCAGGGCGGTGAGCCTTGTTATCTTCGTCCTTGATATAAACCTGCAGATCCTGGAAGTAACCTGTTTCGTCCTGCAATGCCTTGAGCTCTGCCTTGGTCTCTTCGAATCCAAAGAATTCCTTGGCTGATGCGAGGTGGTTCGTAAACTCGAGCTTCTTGTTGGCTCTGTCTAATACGGAGATGTACTCGTCCTTCGTGCGGTCTCCAATTACAAACTTCTTTTTCATATTCGATAGATTTAAATTGTTTCGTGATGCAAAGATAGGAATTATTTGTTAATTAACGATGATAAATTATGAAATATTTAACGTAATCGTTATAATTTTCGTACCTTTGCCCCATGATTGAACAAATAACAAGTTTACAGAATCCGAAAATCAAACTTCTGACGGCATTGCAGCAGAAGTCGTCCGAACGTCGCAAACAGGGCCTGTTTGTCGTCGAAGGTCAGCAGGAGTTACAGCATTGTATCAGTGCGGGCTACGAGATTGATACCATCTTTTGGTGTCCGGAGCTGACCTCACAGGACAGACCCTCTGTGAGCCTTACCTCACACGGGGTCTGTCCCCCTGTGAGGTGTTTCGAGGTGTCGCGCGAGGTCTACGAGAAGGTGGCCTATCGTGGTTCGACGGAGGGCGTGATAGCCGAAGTGAAGACGAGAAATCTGAAACTTGATGATTTGCAACTTGGTGAGCATCCTGTCATTGTCGTCTTGGAGAGTGTTGAGAAGCCTGGCAATCTGGGCGCTATTCTGCGCTCGGCTGATGCGTCTGGCGTCGATGCCGTCGTGGTGTGCGACCCGCTGACCGACCTCTATAATCCCAACCTCATCCGCTCGTCGGTAGGTGCGGCTTTTACAGTACCTTGTGTAGCCTGTTCGTCTGAAGCATGTATTTCTTTCCTGAAACAGCGTGGCATCAAGATCCTGACTGCCCAGCTTCAGGACTCTCATCTCTATTACGATACCGATATGACTTGTGGTACGGCTATCGTGATGGGTACCGAGCACGACGGACTGACCGATTTGTGGCGTCAGGCTGCCGATGCCCATATCCGTATTCCGATGCTGGGACAGATTGACTCGCTGAATGTTAGCGTTAGCGCTGCCATACTGATGTTTGAAGCAGTAAGGCAGCGCCAGAGTTTATAAACGACAACTTAGACAACAAGGACAACAGTTTTTCTAATTTAGAGTTGTCTTAGTTGTTGTCTTTATTCCTCGGGAATCAGTTCCTTGGCCTCTTTGGTCATGAAGGGCATGATATCGTTGAAAGGCACTTCGAAAGTGATGATGCCCGAAGAGTAGGGGGCAATCTCATATTGTGTATAGAGGAACACCATGCCAGTCTTAGAGAGGTATGGTGGATTACCTGGCAATGGAAGGTGGTTGAGTACCGACACTTCTTCAGCAAACAGATACTCCAACAGCTCTTCGTCGGACATCGGTTTGTCCTCGCCAGAGAAATGGCGCCTGACGCCCTCCTTGATGAGCTTATCCAACTTTGGCGAATTGGTGTTCGTTAGCAGTGGAATCTGCTTACCATCGCTCTTGCGGAAGGTAAAGCCGACTTCTGTCGTGTAGCCATGAGCGCCGCCACCATATTCGTGTGTGGTATAGAATAAGGTGACGTAGTTTTTGGTCTGCGTCAGGATAGTGATGTCGTGTGTTTTAGAGAAGGCACCCATGCGGGCCTCTGGGTCCATTTCGTCATAGACATGATGCCAGTCCTCTTGCTGCGACTCGAATACGGCCTGTCCGTATTTCTTAATGGACTCGGGACCGTCAAGAAAGTCATCACCTAGTAAATCGCAGATATGTTTTTTCAGACTATCCACGATGACCTTGTCGCCCTTAGTAGGCCATTCTACGAGAACGGACACTTCGGCAGTAGAGTCGCTCTTTTCAAACTTCACGGTCTCTACCTCGATATACGAGTCATCATCCACGAGTGCCTCCACCTTTGCGCTGTCCGTGCTGAGGGAATCAGCATCTGTAGCGTTATCCGTAGAAGCACGATGGCCGCAAGCGGTAAACGCTGCGGCCATCATGATAAATATAGAAATGTGTTTCATTACTCGCCCTTAATAGCAGCAACGCCAGGAAGAACTTTACCCTCGATGGCCTCGAGCAGAGCACCACCGCCAGTAGAGATGTAAGATACCTGGTCGGCCAGACCGAACTTGTTGACACAAGCTACAGAGTCGCCACCACCAATCAGTGAGAAAGCACCGTTCTTGGTTGCCTCAGCGATAGCGTCGCCGATGGCACGTGAACCAGCGGTGAAGGCGTCGCACTCGAATACGCCGGCAGGACCGTTCCACAGGATGGTCTTAGCACCCTTGATAGCCTCGGCAAATGCCTTCTGGCTCTCAGGACCAGCGTCAACACCCTCGAAACCAGCAGGAACCTTGTTGGCAGGGCAGGTGATGATCTCAGCACCCTCCTTAACAGTCATCGTACCGAAGTCGAGACCGTTAGTAGCTGTGCAGTCAGAACCCAGAACGAGCTCTACGCCGTTCTTCTTAGCCAGCTCCTCAACACCCAGAGCTACATCCAGCTTGTCGAGCTCAACGATTGAATCACCAATCTCACCGTTGTGAGCCTTAGCGAAGGTGTATGTCATACCACCGCAGAGGATGAGCTTATCAACCTTACCAAGCAGGTTCTCGATGATACCAATCTTAGAAGAAACCTTAGAACCACCCATGATGGCTACGAAAGGACGCTTGATGTTAGAGAGCACGGCGTCAACAGCCTGAACCTCCTTCTCCATCAGCAGGCCCAGCATCTTGTTGTCAGCGTCGAAGTAGTCGGCGATAACAGCGGTAGAAGCGTGCTTGCGGTGAGCGGTACCGAATGCATCCATTACGTAGCAGTCGGCATACGATGCCAACGTTTTTGCAAACTCCTTCTGGCTGGCCTTCATAGCCTTCTTAGCCTCGTCGTATGCAGGATCAGCCTTGTCGATACCTACTGGCTTACCCTCTTCCTCAGGATAGAAGCGCAGGTTCTCAAGCAGCAGAGCCTCACCCATCTTCAGAGCCTTAGCAGCATCAGCAGCCTTAGCGCAGTCGGGAGCAAAAGCAACGGGAACACCCAGTGCCTTCTCTACAGCCTCGCGGATCTGACCCAGAGACTTCTTAGCATCTACCTTACCTTTGGGCTTACCCATGTGGCTCATGATGATAGTTGCACCACCATCGGCCAGAATCTTCTTCAGGGTGGGCAGAGCACCGCGGATGCGGGTGTCATCAGTAATCTTACCATTCTCGTCCAGGGGTACGTTGAAGTCAACACGTACAATTGCCTTCTTACCGGCAAAGTTGAATTCGTTAATTGTCATGATGATTTACAATTTTACAATTTACAATTTACTATTTATTTTTTATTGTGCTATCGTGCAATAATTTTCGAAGTGCAAAAGTACGAAATAATTATGATTATGCATTATGAATGATGCATAATTTAAAACTTTTTTGCTAAGTATATTTAATAATGTAAGGCAGAGTTTGCAAAAGCCAGAGATTATAAGGGGCAGGTCTCTCTATTGAGATCTGCCCCTGATGATTAGAAGTCTTGCTCTTTAGGCATGGGCAACTCGAAGTACAGGTCATTCGGACAGAACATGTTGGGCCACTGCTTGTTGAGTCGAAGCCAGCGGCTCCATCCCACAATGCGGTCGAAGGCTAGTTGCTCGTAGGTTTCGGCCAGCGTGGAACCCCAATTACTTGCCTCGCCGACGGGTTCAGCGCTGTAGTATTCGGGGTTGTCGGTTTGCGTGAGTTTGTAAAGTTGCTGATCACCGTTGTCGGCATAGATGTATGCGGCATAGGGCTCCGGGCTGTCGGTTTCTTTATTATCGCGCCAGAAGGTATAGGCGTAAGCGCCTTCGGCACCTAGCAGCACACTGTAGTCAACCATATATTTGTGGACAGTGAGGTAGTGGCTGAAGTACTGTGCTAAGATGCAGTTGTTGAAGGCGGCCTTCATCTGGTTGTAGAAGTCGTCGCCATATACCTCGGGCAGGACGGTGATGATGGAACGCACATATTTGACGGCATCATAGTTGGCCTGATTCAACTGCACCTTGGTAGCGCTGGCCGTACAGCTGTCGATGGCAGCGCGCTGGGCATCGGTGCCGTTGGTGTAGGTGTTGCAAAGGCGGTCGGTGAACTCGCGCAGCACTTTGCCCAGCTGCGGGATATTGGCGGTGCGGGTGACGGTCATGTCGGTATAGTTTGGAGTATTATCGTCGGTTTCGGTCCCAAAAGCTATGTCCCAACTGTTCACGCAGGCTTTGCAGTATTCGTCCAACGCCTTCTCAATGTCCACCATGGGCTGGCCGAGCACCTGTGGTATCATGCGATAGGCACCATCGATAGAGGGCTTTGAATAGGTGGGGGCGATGACATAGTCGCAGAGGTCATACAACTCGAACTGGTACTCGAGATTGTTCATCAGACAGGCGTCTATAAAGACGGTCTCGAAACTGACACCGGAGGTGGTCAGCGCACGGCGGAAGCTCTTGGCTGTAAAAAAGTGGCCGCTGTGGCCGTCGTCGCCAACCAAGCATCGTCTGGCGGCGGCAGCAGGTTCGGCCTCCGGCAGTTCTCCGTCCGGCGTATAGCCGCCACCATGGTCATGGACGATGAGCATGTACTTCTTGGCAGGATAGGCTTTGACGGCCCATTTAATGAAATTGGCCAACGAGTCGGGAGAGGTGTGGTCGGCATTGTCGGCGCCATAGATGCTGGCCGGGTCGAAAGCCTGTTCCTCGAATGTCTTTGCAGGGTCAAGGGCCCAGCGAATTGACTTGCTGCCGTACAACTGACAGGAATCAGCACCGAAATACTTTTGTTTCTCTATGTTCTCGGCCGTAGAGAATTTGTACTGCACCACCACGTTTACCCGCTTCAGGGCCTCGGGGCTGGCATTGTAGAAATCGGCTATCTTCTGCAGATAGTAGTATTCTCTGTTACCGCCACCATGGCCGTAGTAGAGAATGGTGTACGCGGCTGGCTCTTCCGAATCGATTGGGTTCACAGGATTGTCGGAGTTGTCGATGCTACATGAAGTAAGCAGCGTGATGCAACAACAGACTGTTGCGAGTTTCATTGATAGTTTTTTCATAATTAGGTTTAGCTTAAATGTTATTAAATAGAATATGTATCAGTCTTGCGCAGAGTTTACAAAATTTATCGTAAATGACCCTTGATGCGTACTTCATGACGTTGAGACAGCTCGCCAGGATTGCTGCCAGGCCAACCCTCAGGCACCTCCATGCCTTGCTGTTGATAGAACTGTTGCCAATAAGGGGTGATATGCCCTGAAGTATCGTGGAATGACATGGGAATAGGGGATAATAATCTGTTCCCATTTTTGTCTACCATTGAAAACAGTACCAACTCCGAACAGTATATAGCTTCGTTGTCGGGCAGATAGAGACGGTCATAGGGACGACCGAGGAAATAGCGGGCATTGATAATGGAGAGTGTGGGGTCTGTGCCTCGTACCTTACCTATTATATAATAGCCTTTCTGTCTGCGCAACGAGTCGAGTGGGGTGGTCTTTACGCCTGCACCGACGGCTTCGATGACGCTGTCCTTCGAAAGTACAATGGCCACATGGTCTATCATACCTGGTGTTACGTCGGTTATGGCATTACCTTTCTCAACTACATGAAACAATAAGTCGCCAGTGTGTAAACTATTACAACTGGTGAGTAGAAAGAGAAGAAATATACTAATTATTTTCATTTCAGCTGCAAATTTACGAAAAATATTAGTAACTTTGCGCCGTTTAATCAATAAAAGTATTAAAAAGAATGAAAAAAACACTGACGATAGCTTTGCTATCACTTCTGGCTTCTGCCAATCTTTATGCAGACAGTTTTACGACTAATGGTGACGGAACCACATGGACGCTGGCTAAACTCGCTCAGACCGATGGCTCAGGTGTGACGAACGTGGTTGATACATTCACACTGGCCAATACTGTTGTTATTGCCAAGGGTGACTTGTTTGAACTGACGCCTGGTACAGTAGTGAAGATGGCGAAAAACGTGTCCTTCGAGGTTGAGGGAACTGCCAATTTCGCCATGCCTGCCAACAAGCGTGTATGCTTTACCCGTGCTGCTGAAGGACAGGCTCCTGGCATGGTTTATTTCAAGGACGACACGCAGGTGACAACCGTCAAGAATATTGACTTCGAATATACTGGTCTGAAGAACTTCGCTGAGAAGGGACTCGTGGTCGACAGTTGTACGTTCCGCTATCACGTCG
Source organism: uncultured Prevotella sp. (assembly GCA_947169185.1). Taxonomy (GTDB): domain Bacteria; phylum Bacteroidota; class Bacteroidia; order Bacteroidales; family Bacteroidaceae; genus Prevotella. Next base: position 41,723 of record CAMVOS010000014.1, on the reverse strand, counting down.
GTTCTACGGCTAATGGCAGCAGCGCTATCAATATGGGTGGTGATAGCGAGTATGTGGTTCGCAACTGTATCTTCGAGAAGAATGAGCGCTCTGGTATCGGTGGAGCTTCCAATGCCCCCGTTCCTGTATTGCTGGAGAACTGCCAGTTCCTGTATAACGGCACCCACAACCGCAACTATCCCCAGGTCAATCTGACTGCTGCCACGCAGGTCACCATCCGCAACTGCGTAGTGCTGGGCGACCGCAACAAGCAACGTGTAGGTGGCATTGTTGTGTCTAATCTGACCGCTAGTGCCAAGAATGCCCATCTGTTGATTGAGGGCTGCTTTGTGAAGGACTGCTCGTATGGTATTTCTGTTTACAGCGACCAGACAGCCATTGTTCGTAATAACATCCTGGTCAACAACGATGTCATTGCCAATGCTAATGCCGGAGGCAGTGGACTCAATGTTACTGATGCTAGTGGTACGCAGAACACCAAGTTCACGGGCAACTTTGTCATGGGCAGCCTTTGGGGCGCAACCATTATCGGTGGCCAGAACATCAACTTCGGTCGTGTCGATGTCGCTGAGGACGATGCTGACTACAACCCTGGTCAGAACGTATTCTACAACAACGGCAATGGTGGCAAGATATATGATCTCTACAACAACTCCGCCAATACCGTCTATGCACAGAACAACTTCTGGCTGACTGCTGCCTCTTTCGCACCAGAAGCCATTGATACCTGCATCACCGACAAGAGTGATGATGCTAAGCTGGGTGAAGTTATCTATCGTGTGGCTGGTAGTACTCCTGTCCCCTCAGCCGTTCCTGCCTTGCACAAGATGCTGACCAATATGGCCATTTACAACATGAATGGTGTACGTACCGATGAGATGCGTCGTGGCCTGAATATCGTCGTCAAAGACGGTAAGGCCAAGAAGGTCGTTAGGTAATAGTAAAATAGAAAGTAATCACTAATAAATCAAAGGGACAGTTTTTTGATTGCTTATATACTTTCGGGTCGCTCCGACGTTGGTTTCCCCCCGTTCCGCAGTAATCTTCGAGCTGTTCCGATGTCACTTTGCCCCTGTAAACTGACGTTGGAACAGTCGCAAAGTGACTCACCTTCGACAGGAAGATGACGTTGGAACGACCCAAAGATGACGTTGCTTGCTCCAAAATATACCTGTCTTAATCTCTGAAAATGGTCATGGTCACAGCTGTGACCGTGACCGCAGAAGTTGTACTGAAGTAAGCAGCCGTTAAGTTTTGTCAGTGACATATATAAAGATGTGGAAACCGCAATAGCTTCCACATCTCTATTTGTTTCAGAAAGATCAAAGACCATTTTCCATGATCTTGGGGGAATAAAGTGGATCACCGGAACCGTCCTTTCTCACCCAATTCTCACAATTCTCAAGGCGTGACTACGATGATGACTCTTTGATATGATGTCAGATTGAAGGGACCTTGGTCGCTGACTTCACAGACGATGTGGAGGGTTTGGCCAGCGGCATCGATAGGAATTCGGATGGAGATAATGGCATTCTTCTCATGGTCGATAGCCAACTTTGCTGTAAAAAAATCAATCATCTCTCCCTAAATCTTTGAAAAAGCCTTTGCACAAAGAGGTTTAGGCACGGGAGAGATTATTTCAATCCCTCCCAAATCTCTCCCGTCATCTCTCCCATTGACCCTCAAGCTCTTCACAGCGGATACGAATAACTCGTGAACCACAGGAGAGTTATGGGAGAGATCAAGGGAGGGGTCAAGGGAGGGATCAAAATCCAGAATCTCCTTTAAATAAAGGCATTCCGAAGGATTGACGGGAGAGATGAGGGATTTTTCAAATAAGTGCCGCTTATTTCCAATAAGGTAATGGCAGATTATTCCCACCTTGGGAACAAAACATTCCCACCTTGGGAACAAAACATTCCCAGCTTGGGAATAAAGTCTCCGCTCCTAGCAAAACGGCCTCTCGTTAGTAGAGAAACGGCCTCTCGTTAGTAGAGAAACGGCCTCTCGCTATGTGATATCATTAGTCATCTATCGTGGGGAAATACCCCGTGATACAATAACCCAGGGCTATCGTTGAATAACCCTGGATTATTTGAAAATAAGGCAGCCTTATTGGGCCTTGATTGTCTAAACGGTCACACGGTCACGGTCATGACCGTGACCATATGCGTTGGAGAGGGAGTAATCACAAACAAAACAACAAAAACGACTGAGGGTGCCAAGCTTTTACTCAGCACCCCCAGTTTGATAAGGGATTAAAAGTTCACAATAGGGTTCTGCTTCTGTGTACCGACCTCACAGGGGGACAGTCCCCGTGTGAGCACGTTGGTCGTGCACCTTCGCTTCGGTGATATGTATGAACGTTGGAATGTCCGTTTGAATCTCATAGAGCGTATGCATCTTGATGCCCGCTTTAGTTCTACGGAACTTTGCCCACCAGAAGATGCTCAGGCAAAGGTCGATGGTAGTAGAGTCGAAGGCAAACACCTTCCCGTCTATCTCAAACTCTTTGTAGATTCTCTTTCGTCTCGCAATGTCTATCATATGGTAGGCAAACTCTTCGAAAATACGCGGTTCACGTCTCTCGTTGACCTTTGCGAGATTGCTTCTCGTTACGTTCTTGCCAAAGCCAAGATGGTAGGCCTTATTGGAATGCGCAGAAATAGTATTGGTCAGATCGCGAAGACTGGTTACTCAGTTGCCCGAACATCATGACGAGCAACTGGTTCCAGCAGGTGAAATGCTTCACGTATTTATTTCCTTCGTATTTCATTACAATTCTATCAAAGATTCTCTGAGGCAAACTCTATGAGCTGAGCGAAGATATATTTTCCGGTGTTCATCGAATGACTGATTTGCTTTTGGATTGCAAAGGTAGTCAATTCAAATCGTCACCGTCAATTTTCAGCCCTAAAACTCTATATTTAAGTAATTTACAAACATCTCCGCTATTTTTTAGTGGACACTAGTGATTTTTATTATAAAATTATGTTGCTTGGTAATACGTTAGATGCAAAGATACGAAAAAAGAATTGAAACAGCTGAATTTATGCCGTTCCAATTCTTATATTTTTAAGGTTCAAAAATTCTATTCGCTGATAGTCAGCGAGTTATGTACTTCTAATGAGACGTATATATGTTTAAGCAATCACAACAATGCTATTCGTTTAGCGAGTAAACAGCCATATTCGGTTTTCATCTTTTCAGGAAGGAATGACTGGTTGATAAGTTCTTGCCATTGGAGGAGGCAGCCCTTCATCCGTTCTATCATCTTGTCTGCCACAGCAACAGGGATACCACTTTGAGTAAAGGCGTTCATAAAGGTATTGCGGTCGAAACCACTTTTATCGCCTCCAACTGTAAAACTCATTGCCATCTCCTCTGTGTCATGAGGGTCGGCAAGCAGTACTGCCAGCAAATCGTAGGCAGGGGCCAAGGCGTACTCTCCATTTCCTGTATCCACCAAAGAGAAGTTTTTGCAGTGCATGTCAGAATTGCCCGTAATCCATGAGAACAATACTACTTCCCAGAATCGCTGAACATCGAGCATGGGGGCAGACGAGTACTTCTTGATGGTTTCTGCCAGTTGCTGATAGGTGCCGTAGTACTTATGCTCAGTGAGACGATTCGTCAGCTGACACACATCCAACATGGAAATCTTCTCGCCTTTCCGTCCACGATCCATACGTAGTGTCAAGTAGCCGAGTTCGCCATCAGCCAGTCGGATGAGCGTATGGCGAGCGGTTCGGATACGAGCAGCCTCAGCCATCTTCATTGTGAGGTCTTCCAATTCAGGCAGACAGGGGTAACGTCCGCTCTGTGGCTTAAAGATATACTTGCCCCATAGACCTACGATGGTAAATTTGGCCGGTTCGCTCTTCCCTCCACGATTCACGTCTAAGGACATCTTGGCTTGTACGCCTGTGACGGATGCACTGGTGCGGATGACTTGTCGGGCCAGCTCAGACATGTTGTCACGTGTATAAGGGAGGATGGGAGCCGTCTCACTACCAAAAAACTTCCGGGCACAAGCAGGGTGAAAATCCACTTGACCTTCTTCCAATTCTTGATAACAATATAAACACTTACTCATGGTCCAATGGTTTTACGCTGATGTTTCCTATGCAATCCTTGCAACAAGCCATTAAGAGCGACATCCGGTCTCGTGGGTCAATCTTCCACGACGAGGAAGCAATGTCTAACAGCCAACCCTCAGGAATGAGTCCGTCAAAGACGGGGAACATCATTTCCTTATCATATTGTTCTTCAGTCAAAGGCATGGTGGGACTAACTGGCGCAGCATCGGAGCGAACCAGATACGCCTTGTCGTAGGCGAAGTGAAAGCCCTCTTCATCTTCTGTGAGAATCCCGCAGAAGACATCGTTCACATAAATACCAGCCTGTTTCATACAACGTCAGTTTTTACAGGTCCGAGACATTCGCCAAACAGGGCGAGCACGTCGTTCACCTTGTCCATTCGCAGGGTCTGCTTTCCTTGTTCTAAGTCTCTTACAAACCTGAGGCCTACTCCGGCCCTTTCTGCCAACTCGACCTGAGAAAGGCCGTTTTTCTTCCTTTTTTGCTTGATATGCTCTGATAAAGTCATAGTTATTATACCTTTACGGGTACAAAGATAAGCGTTTTATTCTAATAATATATCAAAACGGGTATAAATTTAAATATTTTTATGAAAAATATACCCTATGTGGTATAATGGATGCGCTTATTCTTTGTTCAACGAAGCGATAAATTCTGTGGGGGACTGGCCATTGTACTTGCAGAAGTTGCGATAGGCGGTAGTTTTCGAACGGAAACCGGCGTTGAAGAAGAGGTCGCGCTGGTTCTGCAACGGATTGCGTCGCAGTTCGTCCGTAACGTAACTGATACGCAGGCTGTTGACATAATCGAGGAAGGTGGTATCGGTATTCTGACGGAAACAACGCGAGACGTAGTCCTTATTTGAGCCCAACAGCTGGCAGAACATCTCCAGCCCAAGGTCGGGATTGCGCCATACGGAATCCTCGTGGATCAGGGTGACGATGCGTTGCCAGAGATCGTTGGTATCGGCAGCAGGGATTGGCGTAACGACTGGCGCTTGCCCTTCTGAAATTGGGGGGCAGGATTCTTTCGTGCAACTCGTACCATGTATAATAGGTGATAAAGAGTGCTGGCGTGAGGTTATGCACGATGTGGACGGGCATCGAGAGTGTTAGCGTCCAGATTTGGAAGAGAGCTCCAATGACGAAGATGAAGCAGACGTAGGTGATGACCCAGTGGCGTGAGGCACTCGACTCCTGCCAGCGATACGGTAGCCAGAGCAGTGTCAGACAGATGAGCAATGTCGCCAGGTTGAACAGCAGGCGCAGCAGGACGTTCGGCTCGCCGATATGTTGCCTGATGTCGGACGTGGAATGGAGCACGGTAAACTGGTCCTTGAACGCGACTGCCAGCACAAGGACGCATGCTAGCGACACAAAGCCCCACAGCACATGGCGCCACCGGAACCAGTTGGGGCGCATCACCTCAATGGCATAAAGTAGCATGAGCACAATGGTAATCAGTCCCATCAGGGTGGGTACGATGGGCAGCACCTCGACGAAGCGGTTGTTGAGACCATGCATCATCAGCGAGGCCACCTTGCCGATGATTGGCAGGGCAGTGAGGGTAATCAGAAACAGGATGAGGCGCGAGCGGTCGGATACCTCACGACGGTTGCACCAGATAAGTATGCCACAAACCAGACTCGCCAGCACGGCCATCGTGTCGACTTCTATCAGCAGTAATGTTTGTAGGTCGTATGTCATATTGGTTGCAAAGATATAAATTTAAATTGAGAATTGATAATTGAGAATTGAGAATTTCTATGGCGGCAGCAAATTTTTCCCTTTTCACTCTTCACTTTTCACTTATTTTGTATACCTTTGCACGCACAAATAGAAAGATGATGAAGGTTATCGTATCACAAGAAATAGAACAGATATGCCCTGAATTCGTGGGGGCATGTGTTGAGGCGGAGGTGGTTAATACGCCGTACTCGGAGGCGTTGTGGCAGGAGATAGAGACGCTGTGTGGTCAGTTGCGCCAGACACTGACCACAGAGTCGTTGAAGGAGATAACGAGTATTGCTGCTACACGTCGGGTGTACAAGGCCTGCGGCAAGGATCCGTCGAGATACCGTCCGGCCTCTGAGGCCCTGATTCGCAGAACGTTACAAGGTAAGGAACTGTATCAGCGCGATACGTTGGTGGACTTGGTGAATCTGGCCTCGATAGCCTTTGGCTATAGCATTGGCGGTTTCGATGCCGACCGCTTCGTGGGCGATACGCTGACGTTAGGCATTGGTCGTGAGGGCGAGCCCTACGAGGGTATCGGGCGTGGTATGATTAACATCCACGGACTGCCCGTCTATCGTGATGACGAGGGTGGGGTAGGTACGCCTACCAGCGACCACGAACGCACGAAGATGACCATCAATACGCACCATTTGGTGGTACTGATTAATGGCTATGACGGCAACGAACAGCGTGTCCGTGAGAATGCGGAATACATCCAGGAGTTGCTTCGCCGTTATGCGCAAAGCGACGGTGGTACCTATTATATATATAAGTAGGCCTATTTGATATGTACGTCCTGCTGCGGGAACGGAATCTCGATGTTGTTGGCGTTGAGCGTGTCGTAGATGGTTCGTAGCACGTCGCTAACAACGTACGATTTCTTGACAGCATCGGCCCAGACGAACATTTTGAAGTTGATGCCCGAATCAGCCAATTCACCAACCACGGACTTGGCCTGTTTTGAGGGATCCATCCATTGGTGGTGCAGACCATTGACTGCTGCATCGACAAGTGTCATGGCCTGTTGCAGGTCGGAACCATAAGCCACGCCATAGGGAACGACTTGCAGCACATAGCCGTGGTTGCGCGTCAGATTCTTATAATTCTTGGAGAACAATTGTGAATTCTGGAAAGTAATGACCTCGCCATAGAGCGATTCTACGACGGTAGATGTATAGCTAATGCTAGTCACTTTACCCATAGTACCGTCTACCTGTATCCAGTCGCCCACCTTGATACGTCCAGCCATGAGGGTGATGCCGTAGTAGATGTTCTCGATGATGTCTTTCGAGGCGAAACCGATACCTGTTGACAGACCGCCGGTAACGACCAAAAGCCAAGCCATTGAGATGTTCAGTATCTTCATCGTTATCAGGAACCAGGCACCCCAGACGATGACCTGTATGACGTTCTTGCCCATGACCTCGCGACTGGCGGCCGTGCTGGGGTCCTTGATCTCGTAGTGCATGCGCATCAGTTTGAGGATAGTACGGTTGATGTATGCAAAGACAAACCACAGGCTGATAACCAGGGCGATGGTAAAGATGCTGAGCTTGAAGTTCTGGAAGTTGACGAAGTTGTCCTTGAAAATGGTCCAGCACAGATCGCTGAGGTTGAAGACATCCGCTGCCCAATAGATGCTGACCATGACTGAGCATACGACGGAAACGGGCAGCAGCACCTGATAGGCCAGATAGTAGGCCCATGTCTTGGTGATGGGCTTCTCGTTATAGTGATGGCGCAGTCCATAGCGCTTGATGTACAGGCTGACGCAGGTGATGGTCAGCGTGCAGGTGAGCTGCATGATCCACCATATCAGTATCTGTACCGCCAGCAGGGTATATCCCCACCATGAGCATCCTACCGACGCGATGAATACGACGAGCGAGAAGTAGGAGTAGAACATGTCGGAGCGTGGCACGTTTTGGTTGTGACGGCTGATGACGCTCCATTGCCATATACAGCAGATGAGCAGTGCGGGCGGAAAAATCATGTTGACCAACTCGTTGGGAATCAGTATGATGCGGAACGCAAACACGATAAATCCCATGGCGATGAGTGGCGTGTAGATGCAGAACGCACTCTTGATCTGGTCGCCCCTGACGCGTAGCAGCAGCGATATGAGGATGACACCAAGAAGCCATGCATAGTTGACCAGCAGGTTGGAGGCCATAATGACGAAGTTCTGCTTGGTAAGCGCCATGGCCAGCCCCAGGATGATGGCAAAGGTAATGGTGGTGGTGGCCAGGGTGATGCAGGTACGCTTCTTCATAAACTCCTCTGTACGCAGGCGTTTGGGCACTACGTAGCGGATGGCGGTGAAGTTGAGCGCCGAAGCTATGATGGCATAAAAAATGATGGAGATGAGCAAACCGAATATCCACCGACTGTCCCACTGTGAATCCTCGTTGGGCTGGTACTTTTTTTGTACCGTACTGACCATTGTCTTCCAATGCTTACCCCATTGGGCAATAATACGGAAATATGTTTCACCGCCATTGCGGAAGATACTGGTTTGAATGTCAGTATAACGCTTTTGGGCATAGTCGTTGAGGTGCGAGAGACGCTGTTCCGTAGCATCGTAGTAGTGGATGTAGTCTTGCATCATCGTACGGTTAGCGTCCAGCGAGTTGCGGATGTTGGTAGCCAGCGTCAGACAAACGTTGCGGTCTATCTGTGCCTGCTGTTCTAGCATGGTAACAGGCATCGTCTGCAGCGCACCGATGAGCGAGTCGTAGCGGGCAATGTCCGTCTCGACCTTAATGAGATAGGTCTTGAAAGGCAACTGCTGACGCTGGAAGTTATGATACTGCTCGGTGGCCTCATGGCAGGCATAGGTGAGGTCGAAGACATAGTCCTGCTTCTGTGAGTAGAGCATCAGCGAGTTCTGGTTAGAACTCTTCATAATGCTCAGCAACTGGTTGCGCACCTGTTCGTTCTGCTGTCTGTTGACAGTGATCATCATGGACATCTCACGGTGGTAGTTGGTGAGCTCGGTGCGAAGTATCTGCAGGGTTTGCGGCAGGTCTTTCTCCTTTAATACGGCATGGACTTGCAGGGCTGTCAGCAGGGCAGTCAGTATGATTAAAAATGCTTTTCTCATCGTCATTCGTTAAATTTGTGTGCAAAGATAGTAAATTTTTCACTATTCGCTATTCACTTTTCATTTAATTTTTGTATCTTTGCAGAAAATTTCAATGATATGATACTTATTGCAGATAGCGGAAGCACCAAGACTGATTGGACGCTGATTCATTCACCTCACCCCATGAAATGGGATGTTATTGCAACTTTCCAGAGTCAGGGTATTACACCTATTCACCAGACTCCCGACCAAATCCGTCAGATTCTGGCTCGTGAACTGATGTCACAGCTTTCTACGTTCCCACGGGCAGCACTCATCAATTCAAAGGTGTTGGAAGGGTCGCTACTGTCCCAAATCAGTGTCTATTTCTATGGCAGCGGCTGTACACCGGCTCATGTGCCAATGATGAAGCAGATATTGAGCGAGGTGTTTTCTCCGCAACTCATCGAGGTGCATAGCGACCTTACAGCCGCGGCACGTGCCCTTTGCCAGTATGAGCCAGGTATTGCCTGTATTCTGGGAACGGGTGCCAACAGTTGTCTGTATGATGGTAAGGAAATCGTTCAGAATACACCGGCCTTAGGCTATATCTTAGGCGATGAGGGTAGCGGTTCGGTGTTGGGCCGTCTCTTTATGAATGCAATCTTCAAGGATCCCCAATTTGCTGATATTCGCGACGAGTACTTGAAAAAGCAGAAGTTGACACAGGCAGATATTATCAATAAGGTGTATAGGGAGCCTATGCCAAATCGTTTCCTTGCCACCACATCTTTATATATTAAGGAGCATATAGACAATCCTTTGCTGTGTGATTTGGTGATAAAGAACTTCCGTCAATTCTTCCGCAGCAATATTGTTCCTTATCAGCATCCTGAACTTCCGGTTCATTTTGTAGGCTCTATGTCCTTTATCTATCGTGACCAGCTGATTCAGGCCGCTGAAGCAGAAGGCTTCCATGTTGGACATACGTTGCAAAGTCCTATGGAAGGTCTGATTACGTACCACGAGAAGGGTGTTGATGCTTCTTATTAGTGTGTTTGTAAGCCATTATAATAAAATAAAAAGGTCTTTAGAAAATATTTCGACAATAATGTGCTGATTTATTGGGATTTATTTCATACCTTTGCAGCCGAGAATGACATATCACAACTAAATCATGACTAAGAGCGTATGAATATTGGTAAACACATTCAAGAGATCTTGAGAAAGCAGGGCAAGTCTGCCGCATGGTTGGCAACAGAGATTCCTTGCGAACGTACAAACGTATATAACATCTTTAAGCGAAAGAGTCTGGATGCTCGTTTGTTGATGAGAATAAGCGTTATCTTGCAACACGACTTCTTTAAGGAATTATCCGAAGAAGCGTTTCCCAAGGCTAAATAATATAAGCCGCTGCCCATGAAGGTAGCGGCTTTTATTTTTCTTTTGTACTTTTTTTATAATTATGCCATTTCTTTGCGTTTTTTTTAGTACCTTTGCACGCAAATTGAATTCAATATAATTATTTTAAACACTTTTATGAACTTTGCTTTGTTAATTACCGTCTTGTTGACGGCTATTACATTGGTGGTAGCGGCTTACGTAGTAGCCAAGCTGATAGGACCAAGGTCCTACGCGAAGGTGAAAGGTGAGCCGTATGAGAGTGGTATCCCCACGCGAGGCAGCTCGTGGTTGCCTATGACGGTGGGATTCTACCTCTTCGCCATCTTGTTCCTCATGTTCGATATAGAAACGGTGTTTCTGTATCCATGGGCAGTGGTAGTGAAGGAGTTTGGTGCAATGGCTCTGCTTAGCATCGGCTTCTTCCTGGTAGTTCTGGTATTAGGCTTGGCTTATGCTTGGCGGAAAGGAGACTTGGAATGGAAGTAAGAAAGCCTCACATCAAGAGTATTCCCTACGAGGAGTGGAATGACAACTCCTCGTTGGAGAAGATCGTTGACGAGCTCCATGAGGGCGGCGTCAATGTGGTGACAGGTTCGCTCGACCAGTTGATCAACTGGGGTCGTAGCAACTCCCTCTGGTCGCTGACCTTCGCTACCTCATGCTGTGGTATCGAGTTTATGGCCTGCGGCTGTGCGCGTTATGACTTCGCCCGCTTCGGTTTCGAGGTGACACGAAATTCTCCCCGTCAGGCCGACCTGATCATGTGTGCCGGTACCATCACGCACAAGATGGCTCCAGCCCTGAAGCGTCTGTACGACGAGATGGCTGAGCCGAAGTATGTGATTGCCGTCGGTGGCTGTGCCATAAGCGGCGGCCCGTTCAAGTCGAGCTACCATGTAGTGAAGGGTATCGAGGAGATCGTACCCGTCGATGTGTTTATTCCTGGCTGTCCTCCACGTCCGGAGGCTATCATGTACGGCATGATGCAGCTGCAGCGTAAGGTGAAGATCGAAAAATTCTTTGGAGGTGCTAACCACAAGCAGACGGCTGAGGAGAAGGCCCTGGGCGTATCGAATGAGGAGCTGACATTCCGTTCGAAGCATGGCGACCATCGTCGTGAACCGATGGTTATCACCGATGTGCCCCAGGAGTTTGTTGAAGAAATCAAGGCTGCTCAGGCTGAAACAAAAGTAGAGGAGGAGAAGGCATGAAGTTAGAATTCCTTTCATTTGAATTTGACAAGTTCGCACAGGAGATGCAGGACTTGAAGGACAAGAAGGGCTTTGACTATCTTGTCACCATAGTAGGTGAGGACTTCGGTAAAGAGGAAGGCCTCGGTTGCGTGTATATCCTCGAGAATACCGAAACCCATGAGCGCTGCTCAGTTAAGATGATTGCCAAGCAGCAGGTTTGTGGCGACGGCATGTCATCTAACGGCACCAGCGAGATGGAAGGTCAGATGCTGGCTTATATCCCTACCGTTTCAAATATCTGGCGTGTAGCTGATTTGTTGGAGCGCGAGGTTTACGATTTCTACGGAATAGTATTCCTTGGACATCCCGATATGCGTCGTTTGTTCCTGCGTAGTGATTTCAAGGGCTATCCTTTCCGCAAGGACTGGGAGTTCAACGATAAGTATACACTCGAGGACGATGTAGAGCCCGACTACGGTCTGGAGTTCTATCTGGACAAGGATGGTAACCTGCAGAGCAAGCAGAACAAGCTGTTCAGCAGCGACGACTATGTAATCAACATTGGTCCTCAGCACCCAGCAACCCACGGTGTGCTCCGTCTGCAGACAGTGCTCGATGGTGAAACCGTCAAGCGCATCTATCCGCACTTAGGATATATCCATCGCGCCATCGAGAAGATGTGGGAAGGCATGACCTATCCTCAAACACTTGCTTTAACCGATCGTCTTAACTATCTGGGAGCCATGCAACATCGTCACGCTTTGGTAGGTGTGATTGAGGAGGCTCTGGAGGTAGAATTGACCGACCGCATCAAGTACATCCGTACCATTATGGATGAGCTTCAGCGTCTGGATTCTCACTTGCTGTATACCTCTTGTGTGGCCCAGGACCTCGGTGCCCTGACAGGTATGCTTTACGGTATGCGTGACCGTGAGCATGTGCTGAACTGCATGGAGGAAACCACGGGCGGCCGACTGATTCAGAACTACTACCGTATCGGCGGATTGCAGGACGATATCGATCCTAACTTCGTCAAGAACTGCAAGGACCTGGTGAGGTATCTGCGCCCGACGATTCAGGAGTATATGGATATCTTCGGTGACAACATCATCACCCACAACCGTCTGGAGAACTGTGGCCCGATGAGTCTTGAGGATTGTATTAACTACGCTGTTACCGGTCCTGCCGGACGTGCTTCTGGTTGGAAGAACGACGTCCGTAAGAACCACCCATACGACATGTACGACAAGGTAGAGTGGGAGCAGTGCACACTGACAGGCTGCGACTCTATGGACCGTTATCTTGTTCACATCAACGAGATGTACCAGAGTCTGAACATCATCGAACAGCTCATCGACAACATCCCTGAGGGCGACTTCTACGTGAAGCAGAAGCCTATCATCAAGTGCCCCGAGGGACAGTGGTACTACTCTGTTGAGGGTGTGGCTGGTGAGTTTGGTGTATATCTCGATTCTCGTGGCGACAAGAGCCCATACCGCATGAAGATGCGTCCGATGGGTCTCTCGCTGGTAGGTGCCTTCGACCCGATGCTGCGTGGTCAGAAGATTGCCGACCTGATTGCTACCTGTGCTGCTATTGACGTTGTAATTCCTGATATTGATAGATAATTATGTTCGACTTTTCTATATTTACACAATGGTTCGACCAGTTACTCAGGATTACAATAGGATGTCCTGACTGGTTAGCGATATTGATTGAGTGCGTGCTGGTGGGTACGGCAATCCTTGTGGGATATGCCCTCATCGCCATCGTACTGATATTTATGGAGCGTAAGGTCTGTGCCTACTTCCAGTGCCGTCTGGGCCCGATGCGAGTAGGTTACTGGGGCTTGCTGCAGGTGTTTGCCGACGTGTTGAAGATGCTCATCAAGGAGATCTTCATCGTCGACCGTGCCGACAAGCTGCTCTATCTCGTGGCTCCTCTCTTGGTGATTATCGGCTCTGTAGGTGCCTTCTCGTTCCTGCCTTGGAACAATGGTGCTACGGTGCTCGACTTCAACGTAGGTGTGTTCCTGCTTACTGCCGTTTCTTCAATCGGCGTAGTAGGAATCTTCCTTGCAGGTTGGGGTTCTAACAATAAGTATTCTGTGGTATCGGCCATGCGTGGTGCCGTGCAGATGATCTCTTACGAGATGTCGCTCTGCCTCTGTCTGATTACTGCTGTAATCCTGACAGGAACCATGCAGATGAGTGGTATCGTAGAGGCTCAGACAGGTCCTTGGAAGTGGCTCATTTTCCAGGGTCATATTCCTGCCATCATCGCCTTCTTCGTATTCCTCATCGCAGGTAATGCTGAGGCTAACCGTGGCCCGTTCGATATGGCTGAGGCTGAGAGTGAGTTGACGGCCGGTCACCATACTGAGTATTCTGGTATGGGCTTCGGCTTCTTCTACCTCGCAGAGTTCTTGAACCTCTTTATCATCGCAGGTATCGCCGCTACCGTATTCCTCGGTGGTTGGGCTCCTGTAAACATCGGTATCGAGGCCTTCGATGCAGTGATGAACTACATCCCTGGTATCGTATGGTTTATGGGTAAGGCCTTCTTCCTGGTTTGGATTCTGATGTGGATTAAGTGGACGTTCCCCCGTCTGCGTATCGACCAGATTCTGAAGCTGGAGTGGAAGTACCTGATGCCGCTGGCACTTATCAACCTCGTCATCATGACGGTTGTTGTAGCTTTAGGCTTATATATTAAATAAGGTATAGCAATGGAAGATAACAAAACATATTTCGGAGAAATCGGGCACGGCTTGAAGACTCTGGCTACTGGTATGAAGACCTCTTGGAAGGAATATTTCAAGGACTTCTTTACCAACAAGTCAACCGAGCAGTACCCCGAGAACCGCAAGACTACACTCCACGTGGCTAAGCGTCACCGTGGTCGCTTGGTATTCAAGCGCAACGAGGACGGCAGCTACAAGTGTACCGCTTGCACATTATGTGAAAAGTCTTGCCCCAACGGAACCATCAAGATTGTGAGCCACATGGCTGAGGATCCAGAGACGGGTAAGAAAAAGAAGGTGCTCGACGATTATCAGTACGACCTGGGCGACTGCATGTTCTGCCAGCTTTGTACTAACGCCTGCAACTTCGACGCCATCGAGTTTACGAATGATTTCGAGAACGCCGTGTTCGACCGCTCTAAGCTGGTGCTCCACTTGGATAAGGAGGTTTACGCTGGCGGTTCACTGCCTAACCTCATCGAGGGCGGTGCTGAGTGGCAGATTGGTAAGTTTAACACTAAAACGAAGTAACGCGTTATGGGTAATACAATAATGTTTATCATTCTCGCAGTATTCATCATCGGTTCAGCGCTGATGTGTGTTACTACGACGAAGATTATGCGAGCCGCAACATTCATGTTGTTTGTGCTCTTTGGTGTAGCAGGCATCTATTTCCTGCTGGATTACACCTTCCTTGGAGCCGCTCAGATCTCTGTATATGCCGGAGGCGTTACAATGATCTATGTGTTTGCCATCCAGTTGGTGAGCAAGCGCACACTTCAGGGACTGGAGGAACGTGTCAAGTCCAGTAAGATGATTGGTGGCGGTCTGGCTGCTCTGGCCGGACTGGTTGTCGTCAGTCTGATTCTGCTGAAGACAGGCTTCTTTACGCTGGCTCCTGCCAATGTGGAGGTTCCTATGAAAGAGATTGGTACGGCCCTCGTTGGTGCTGGCAAGTATCAGTATGTGCTCGCTTTCGAGTTCATCTCACTGTTCCTGCTGGCTTGCATCATCGGTGGCTTGGTTGTTGCACGTAAAGAAAAGGAGGAGAAGTAAGCTATGGTACCTGTAGAATGTTATTTTGCGCTGAGTGCGCTGTTGTTCTTCATCGGCGTCTATGGCTTTGTGACACGTCGCAACCTCATCGCCATGCTCATCTCTGTGGAGCTGGTGCTGAACGCCGTCGATATTAACTTTGCCGCCGTCAACCGTCTGCTCTATCCCAACGGCATGGAGGGCATGTTTATGACGCTCTTTGTGATTGGTGTTGCAGCTGCTGAGTCGGCTGTGGCTATTGCTATTATCATCAATGTCTACCGCAACTTCCACAGCGATAGCGTTGACAGTATTAAGAACATGAAATGGTAATACGTTATGGAAACAATTTATAGTTATTCATTCCTGATTCTTCTGCTGCCTGCGCTGTCTTTCGTGATTCTTGCGCTGGCTGGCATGAAGATGTCGCACAAGACCGCTGGTCTGATTGGTACGACATCTCTGGGACTGGTGACCGTCCTGTCGTATGTGACGGCGTTTGCCTATTTCGGTGGCGACCGTATGGCTGATGGCACATTCCCAACGTTAGTTCCTTATAACTTCACCTGGCTGCCGTTGGGCAATCTGCACTTCGATATGGGTATCCTCCTGGATCCTATCTCGGTGATGATGCTCATTGTCATCAGCACGGTGTCGTTCATGGTACATATCTATTCATTCGGCTACATGCACGGCGAGAAGGGCTTCCAGCGCTACTATGCGTTTCTGAGCCTCTTCACGATGTCGATGCTGGGTCTGGTACTGGCTACCAACATCTTCCAGATGTACACCTTCTGGGAACTTGTGGGTGTCAGTTCCTATCTGCTCATTGGATTCTACTATCCGTTGAAGCCCGCCATCGCTGCCTCTAAGAAGGCATTCATCGTGACGCGCTTTGCCGATATGTTCTTCCTCATCGGTATCCTGATGTTCGGCTATTACACCGATTCGTTCAGCTTCTCGTTTGCAGGCAATATCGTGATGGGCGAGGGTACTACTCCGTTCATTGCCGGTAATGCAGCTAAGGCTGTTGCCGCTGCAGGCTTCATCCTGCCTACGGCGCTGGTGCTGATGTTCATCGGTGGTGCCGGTAAGAGTGCTATGTTCCCGTTGCACATTTGGCTGCCCGATGCTATGGAGGGTCCGACGCCTGTTTCTGCACTCATCCACGCTGCTACGATGGTGGTAGCCGGTGTGTTCCAGATTGCCCGTATGTTCCCCCTCTGGGTTGAATATGCTCAGCCTCAGATGTCGATTGTTGTATGGGTAGGTGTCTTCACCGCTTTCTATGCTGCTGCTGTGGCTTGTGCCCAGAGTGACATCAAGCGTGTGCTGGCCTTCTCAACCATCTCGCAGATTGCCTTCATGATGGTGGCTCTTGGCGTTTCGCTGCCAGGTCATCATGGTGTACTCGACAATCACGCACAGCTCGGTTTCATGGCTGGTATGTTCCACCTGTTCACCCATGCTATGTTCAAGGCTTGCTTGTTCTTAGGTGCCGGTTGTATCATCCACGCTGTACACTCGAACGAGATGGCGATGATGGGTGGTCTGCGCAAGTACATGCCTATCACCAACATTACCTTCCTCATCAGCTGCTTCGCTATTGCAGGTATTCCTTTCTTCTCGGGCTTCAGCTCAAAGGATGAGATTATCACAGCCTGCTTTGCCTACAGTCCAGTGGTAGGTTGGATTATGACGGGTATTGCTGCTATGACAGCCTTCTACATGTTCCGTCTGTACTACGGCATTTTCTGGGGAAACGAGAACAAGGAGGCTCACGAGCACCATACACCGCACGAGGCTCCTCTGACGATGACCATTCCTCTCATTGTGCTCTGTGTTATTACCATGGGTGTTGGTATCTACTCTACCATTGCAGGTTTTGCAGGGTGGGGTGGCAGCTTTGGTCAGTTTGTAAGTGCCGAGGGTACCAATTATACCATCCACTTCGACACGCAGATTGCTGCTACCAGTACCGTTATTGCCATCCTGAGCATCTGTCTCGCCACCTATATTTATAAGGGTGAGAGCCAGCCCATCGCTGAGCGCCTGTACAAGACGTTCCCCAAGTTGCATCGTGCAGCCTACAAGCGTTTCTATCAGGACGAGATTTGGCAGTATGTCACACACCGCATCATCTTCCGCTGCATCTCCAAGCCTATTGCTTGGTTCGACCGTCACGTCGTTGATGGCACATTCAACTTCATGGCATGGGGTGCCAACGAGGCCGGTGAGTCTTTGCGTCCTTGGCAGAGTGGCGATGTTCGTCAGTATGCCGTATGGTTCCTGACGGGTACTGTGGCCCTGACGCTCATATTGCTTGCAATTTAATCGTGATAACGAAATAACGTAATAACGTCATAACGAAAAATCGAAAATGAGTATATTAACATTATTCGTAGTAATTCCCGCCCTGATGCTCCTCGGCCTTTGGCTGGCTAAGAGCCTCAATCAGGTGCGTGGTGTGATGGTGGTTGGCGCTTCGTGCTTGCTGGCCCTGTCCGTATGGCTGACCATCTATTTCGTTCAGCAGCGTGCAGCAGGTAATACTGATGTGATGCTGTTGACCTATAGCACGCCTTGGTTCAAGCCGCTTAATATTGCCTATTCTGTCGGTGTCGACGGTATCTCTGTGGTGATGCTGCTCCTGTCGAGCATCATCGTGTTCACGGGTACTTTTGCCTCTTGGCAGCTGAAACCGCTGACCAAGGAGTATTTCCTCTGGTTCACTCTGCTTTCGACGGGTGTGTATGGCTTCTTCATCTGCACCGATATGTTCACCATGTTCATGTTCTACGAGGTGGCTCTGATTCCCATGTACCTGCTGATTGGTGTCTGGGGTTCTGGTAATAAGGAGTATGCTGCTATGAAGCTGACGCTGATGCTGATGGGAGGCTCGGCCCTCCTGATCATCGGTATTCTGGGCATCTACTACTTCAGCGGTGCCACCACGATGAATGTCAACGAGATTGCTGCTATGCACAACATTCCCGTTGCTACTCAGAAGGTGTTCTTCCCCTTCATCTTCATTGGTTTTGGTGTGCTGGGCGCTCTGTTTCCCTTCCACACATGGTCACCCGACGGTCACGCTTCAGCCCCCACGGCTGTGTCGATGCTCCACGCTGGTGTGCTGATGAAGCTGGGAGGCTATGGCTGCTTCCGTGTAGCTATGTATCTGTTGCCCGATGCAGCTAACGAGTTGGCTTGGATCTTCCTGATTCTCACCACTATCTCAGTAGTCTATGGCGCCTTCTCAGCTTGCGTACAGACCGACCTGAAGTATATCAACGCTTATTCGTCTGTGTCTCACTGTGGTCTGGTGCTCTTTGCCCTGTTGATGATGACCAAGACCTCTTGCACAGGTGCTATCCTGCAGATGCTTAGTCACGGTCTGATGACGGCCCTCTTCTTTGCCCTCATCGGTATGATTTATGGTCGTACCCACACTCGTGACATCCGCTACTTGGATGGTCTGATGAAGATTATGCCTTTCCTCGCTGTGGGTTATGTGATTGCCGGTTTGGCCAACCTCGGTCTTCCGGGCTTCTCGGGATTCATTGCTGAGATGACCATCTTCGTAGGTTCGTTCGAGAATCCTGATACGTTCCACCGTGTGGCTACCATCATCGCTTGTACCTCTATCGTCGTAACGGCAGTTTACATTCTTCGTGTTGTTGGTAAGATTCTGTATGGCGAGGTGAAGAATCCTCACTACCTCGAACTTACCGATGCTACTTGGGACGAGCGGGTTGCCGTCATCTGTCTCATCGCTTGTGTGGCTGGTCTCGGTCTGTTCCCACTATGGGCAAGCAATGTTATCAGCGATGCTGTTGGACCAATTCTCGCAAATATCATTTAATATAGGAGGACGAAAATATGAATTACGGACAATTCCTAAATATGATTCCCGAGGCGCTTTTGGTCCTCGCATTGATTATCGTGTTCTTTGCCGACTTCTGTCTGCATAAGAGCGAGCGCAAGGCTGGCGTGCTGGGTAAGCTGACTGCTGCCCTGCTGCTCTGTCAGACCATTATGCTTACTACCGTTGGTCCTGCTGAGGCTTTCGGTGGTATGTATGTGGCATCGCAGGCCGCTCAGGTCATGAAACTCATCCTCACCTTCGGTACCTTTATCGTCGTCGTGATGGCTGAGCCTTGGCTGGAGCGCGAAGCTTCGAAGTATGCCGGTGAGTTCCACCTGTTGGTACTCTCTACCTTGCTGGGTATGTATATCATGATGTCCAGCGGCTCTTTCCTGCTGTTCTTCCTCGGACTGGAAACAGCCTCAGTGCCTATGGCCTGCTTGGTGGCTTTCGACAAGTGGAAGAAGAAGTCGGCTGAGGCTGCTGCTAAGTACATCCTTGTGGCTACGTTCTCGAGCGGTGTGATGCTCTATGGCATCTCGTTCGTCTATGCGGCTACGGGTACACTCTACTTCAACGACGTAGCTGAAGCATTGGCCAACCGTTATATGTTCAGCCCCCTGCAACTGATGGGTCTTGTGTTCTTCTTCAGCGGTCTTGCCTTCAAGTTGTCGCTGGTACCCTTCCACTTCTGGACGGCCGATACCTACGAGGGTGCTCCGACGCCCATCACTGGTTACCTGTCAGTCTGCTCGAAGGGTGCTGCCGCTTTTGCTGCACTGGTTATCCTCGCTAAGGCCTTTGGTCCGATGATTGATTATTGGGAGTACATGCTCTACGTGGTCATCGTATTGTCTATCACCATTGCCAACCTCTTCGCCATCCGTCAGAGCGAACTAAAGCGCTTCATGGCGTTCAGCTCTATCTCGCAGGCTGGCTATATCATGTTGGCTGTCATTGGTGGTTCTCAGATGGGTATGACGTCGCTGATGTACTACATTCTGGTGTACATTGTGGCTAACATGGCAGTATTTACCGTTATCTCTACTGTTGAGCAGAATAATGGCGGTACTACTCAGATGAGTGCGTACGACGGCCTCTACCAGACCAACCCGAAGCTATCGTTCCTCATGACGCTGGCTCTGTTCTCGCTGGCTGGTATTCCTCCGTTTGCAGGTATGTTCTCGAAGTTCTTCGTATTCATGGCTGCTGCTGAGCAGGGCTCCTTCTGGGCCTACTTCGTAGTATTTGTCGCTTTGGTCAACACTGTCGTGAGCTTGTACTACTATCTGCTCATCGTCAAGGCCATGTACATTAAGCCCAGCGACAATCCACTGCCTACGTTCAAGACTGATGTCAACACCCGCGTGGCTTTGGCGCTCTGCACCGCAGGCATTGCCCTCTTCGGTATTTGCTCGTGCATCTACGACTACTTGTTCGCCGCTTCAGCATTCTAAGACGACGGACTTGTCAGAACAATAATACTACGGCAGGTTCCTTGACCGAGGGACCTGCCGTTTTCAGAAAGACCAAATAACCTCTAACGCTTATAAATGAAACTACAGACAATGAAAAAGCTACTTCTTATCATATTATTCTTTTGTGCCGTTGGACTGTCTGTCAGTGCTCAGATTACCATCCAGAGCATCCGCAAGGCTTACGGCGAGGTCAAGGTACATATTTCCCGTATGACACCCGATGAAGAGGGTAATATTCAAGAACCCAAGGAGTTCTACGAGCTGAACGTACGGCTAAGACCAATGGTGAAGAGTCGTTCACGGGAGCCGATATCCCCCCGCTTTTCCGCGATGAGGTTAATCGCCTCAAGCAGCGTGCCCAAAAGATGAAAACGCTGTTTAAGGGCATTGACGACAACACCTATTTGTAGTACTAACCCAGGGTTATTCAGAAATAAGGCAGGGTTATTCAGAAATAAGGCAGGAGTATTTGGAAATAAGGCGGGAGTATTTTGCTACTCTAAAATTTGGCAGGCTCATTATTTATTTGTAATTTTGCAAAATCAAAAGATAGAACTTAAAGACCATGATGAAAAAGATTGTAAGGGGAATGATGGGCGTAGCATTGCTCATGGTGAGTGGTGTCCATGCACAAGAGCGGTTGTATGCCGACGAGTTCCCACTTGGTGACGTCACATTGTTGGACGGCCCATTAAAGAAGGCACGCGACTTGAACGTCAAGACGCTGCTGAAGTATGACAATGACCGACTGTTGGCACCATTCCTGAAAGAGGCAGGACTGCAACCGAAGGGCAAGTCGTATCCTAACTGGGATGGACTGGACGGACATGTGGGTGGTCACTACCTGACGGCAATGGCTATCAATGCTGCTACGGGCTCGAAAGAGTGTAGAGAAAGGATGGAGTATTGGATCAGCGAGTTGCAACGCTGTGCTGATGCTAATACCAAGAACCATCCAGAGTGGGGTAAAGGCTACGTAGGCGGTGTCCCTGGCAGCGATCGTATTTGGTCAAACTACAAGAAAGGTAACTTCGGACCCTATTCAGGTGCGTGGGTGGCTTTCTATAACTTACATAAGATGTATGCCGGATTGCGCGATTGTTGGGTGTATTGTGGCAACGAGCAGGCTAAAACGCTATTCCTTGGATTCTGTGATTGGGCTATCGACCTGACTGCAGGACTTACAGACGAACAGGTTGAACGTACACTGCATACAGAACATGGAGGCATGAATGAAGTATTGGCTGATGCCTATGCTATTACGGGCGATAAGAAGTATCTTGATGTTGCCAAGCGTTTCTCGCATCGCCGTTTGTTGCTGCCCCTGTCACAGCGTCAGGACTGTTTGGACAACATGCATGCCAATACGCAGGTGCCTAAGGTAGTGGGCTTCGAGCGCATTGCTGAGTTGTCGGGCGATGAAGCATACCATAATGCTGCCATCTACTTCTGGGATATTGTGACTGGTGAGCGTTCGTTGGCATTCGGGGGTAACTCGCGTCGTGAACACTTCCCCAGCAAGGAGGCTTGTAAGGATTTCGTCGAGGATATAGACGGTCCGGAAACCTGTAATACAAACAATATGCTGAAGCTCTCCGAGGAACTCCACCGCCGTAATCCTGAGGCTCGCTATGCCGACTTCTATGAGTTGGCAACGTTCAACCACATTTTGTCGAGTCAGCATCCTGAGCATGGCGGCTACGTATACTTTACATCAGCCCGTCCACGCCACTATCGTGTCTATTCGGCACCTAACGAGGCTATGTGGTGCTGCGTGGGTACGGGTATGGAGAATCACGGCAAGTACGGTCAGTTTGTGTATACTAAGAAAGCTGATAATCTGTTTGTCAACTTGTTTGCCGCCACTGAGCTGAACTGGAAGGAACGCGGCATCGTGCTTCGTCAAGAGACGGAATTTCCTTATGCAGAAACTAGTCGTCTGACTATTGTTCAGGGCAAGGGACAGTTTACGCTTCAGGTACGTTATCCTGGTTGGGTGAAGCCCGGTGAGTTCACGGTAAACGTGAACGGCGAGCCGGTCAGCATCGTTACTGGTCCGTCAAGCTATGTCGCCATCAGCCGCAAGTGGAAGAAGGGTGACGTAGTCGACATTGAGTTCCCTATGCATAACAGTGTCAAATATCTGCCTAATCTGCCTCAGTATGTCGCTCTGATGCATGGTCCCATCATGCTTGCCATGAAGACTGGTACCGAGGACTTGGCCGGCCTCATTGCCGACGACAGCCGCTTCGGACAGTTGGCTGTTGGCAAGAAACTGCCAGTCGATCAGGCACCAATCCTTATTAATAATAGTATTGAGGACATCGCCAACCAGCTGCAGCCCATTGCAGGTAAACCGTTACACTTTACGCTTTCCACAAGAATGGTGAACGAAATCCGCAATGAGTTGATGCCGTTCTTCGAGTTGCACGACGCACGTTACATGATGTATTGGTTAGCACTCTCGGAGGACAGTTATAAGGGCTACTTGGACAACTTGGCCCGTCAGGAGCAAGAGCGTCAGGCTCTTGAGGCACGTACTACTGACAAGGTTCAGCCTGGTGAACAACAACCTGAGAGCGATCACTTCATGGAAACTGACGATTCGTGGGTTGGCAATACTAATGACGTGTTCTTCCGTGATGCCCGCGATGGCCATTACTTCAGTTATCTGTTGCAGACTGGCGGCGAGACCGACCTCAGCTTACGTCTGAAGTACTGGGGCGTAGGCGAGTGGAAGAGTCACGAGTTCGACATTCTTGTCGACGATGTTGTCATCACATCTGTCAACAATACGGGTAAGTATCGTATCTCGGAATTCAAGTATGAGACGTATCCTGTGCCAGCAGAACTGCTGAAAGGCAAGAAACAGGTGCGCGTCAAGTTTGTGGCAAAACCACGAAAGCAGATTGGCGAGATCTACGAGGTTAGACTTATAAAGAATTAATGATAATTAATGATAATGCTCAAGGCAGTCCGTTAGCGGGCTGCCTTGAGTGCTTCTTTCAGGAATCGTGGCGTGTAGCCTTTCTTCGACTTGGCAACCTCTTCGGGTGTACCCGTCGTCAGAATAGTTCCACCGGCACGTCCACCTTCTGGTCCCATGTCAATGATGTGGTCGGCCAGTCGGATAACGTCGAGATTGTGTTCAATGACGATAACGGTATTGCCGCGGTCGACTAGGCGGTTCAGCACCTGCATCAGGATGCGGATGTCCTCGAAGTGTAGGCCAGTCGTGGGTTCGTCGAGGATGTAGAGTGTCTTACCAGTATCTTTCTTCGATAGTTCAGTGGCCAGTTTGACGCGTTGACTCTCGCCGCCTGATAGCGTTGTCGATGACTGTCCTAGTTTGATATAGCCAAGACCAACGTCTTGAATGGTCTTAATCTTTCGGAGTATGTCAGGAACATTTTCAAAGAACTCGCAAGCCTGATTAATGGTCATATCGAGCACGTCGGCTATCGACTTGCCCTTGAAACGTACCTCCAAAGTCTCGCGGTTATAGCGCTTGCCGTGGCACTCCTCACAAGGAACTTGGATGTCGGGTAGGAAGTTCATCTCGATTGTCTTGTAGCCGTTGCCACCACACGTTTCGCAGCGTCCACCCTTCACGTTGAACGAGAAACGTCCAGGCTTGTAGCCACGAATCTGTGCTTCTGGCAGGTTGACGAAAAGACTGCGAATGTCAGAGAATACACCTGTATAGGTGGCGGGATTCGAACGTGGTGTACGGCCTATAGGACTCTGGTCCACGTTTACTACCTTATCTATATGTTCCAATCCCTCAATGCTTTCATAGGGCATGGGTTGCTGTAACGAACGGTAGAAATGCTTGGATAGGATGGGGTAGAGTGTCTCGTTGACCAACGTCGATTTACCAGAACCGCTAACGCCCGTCACGACGATGAGCTTCCCTAATGGAAACTTCACGGTGACGTTCTTCAGGTTATTACCTGTACAGCCTTTCATCACCAACTCATGGCCATTGCCCTTGCGACGCTTCTCAGACATCGGAATACGCATGGTGCCATTCAGATATTGCGCCGTAATTGTGTCGGTTTTGAGCATTTCGTCTATGGTGCCTTGGAATACCACTTCGCCGCCTTTCCGTCCGGCACGTGGACCGATATCTACGATATAGTCTGAATGGCGCATCATGTCTTCATCATGCTCTACAACAATGACGGTATTACCCAAGTCACGCAACTCCTTTAATGAAGTAATAAGTCGTTCGTTATCACGCTGATGCAGACCAATCGATGGCTCGTCAAGAATGTAGAGCACGTTGACCAGTTGTGAACCAATCTGTGTAGCCAAACGGATACGCTGGCTTTCTCCGCCTGATAGTGATGCCGACTGGCGGTTCAGAGCGAGATAGTCCAATCCCACTTCTAACAGAAAGTCGAGACGAGTGCGTATCTCTTTCAGAATCTCTGCAGCTATCTGTTGCTGTTGATGATCCAAATGGGATTCACAACTGTCAAGCCATTGTCGTAACTCGCCAAGATCCATATTGGCAAGTTCGGCAATATTCTTGTCCCAGATACGGTAGGATAGAGCTTCTTGGTTCAAACGCTGACCGTGACAAATAGGACATTCACACTCAGCCAAAAACTGATCGGCCCATTTGGAACCTGCTGAAGAATCATCGTTCTCCATGACCGAGCGTAGGTATTTTATGACACCATCATAGTCTACGAAGTAGTCGCTAGTGGTATGCACCAAGTCCTTGTCGATGCGTACGCTCTCCAGTGCACCATATAGGATTTCACTCATAGCTTCGTCAGGGATGTCGGCAATCTTACTCTTCAAGTCACACTCGTACTTGTGAAGAATGGCGTCAATCTGCCAAAATATCATCTGATTCTTGTACTTTCCCAAGGGTACGATACCCCCCTCGTGTATGCTCTTCTTCGTGTCGGGAATAACCTTGGCCATATCAATCTCATTGATATATCCCAAGCCTTTACAACGAGGACAAGCGCCTTGAGGAGAGTTGAACGAAAAAGTGTTAGGTGCTGGGTCACTGTAAGATATGCCAGTTGTCGGACACATCAGTCGCTTGGAGAAATGCTTGACGTTGCCCGTCTCGTAGTCCATAATCATGATAAGACCTTCGCCTTGCTTCATGGCTGTCTGGACAGTTTTCTTCAGACGCTCGTCGGCACCCTTTACGGCTAATCGGTCAATAACCACCTCGATGTCGTGGGTCTTATAGCGGTCCACTTTCATGCCTTGTCTGATTTCCTGCACTTCACCATCGACACGTATATGCAGGTAGCCCTTCTTGCGCATCGACTCAAACAACTCACGGTAGTGGCCTTTACGCCCACGGACTAGTGGAGCCAGTATCAGAATCTTATGCCCGGCATAGTCATTTTGGATCATGTCAATGACTTTCTCTTCAGTATATTTTACCATCGCTTCACCAGTCTCATAACTATAAGCCTTTCCGGCACGTGCAAAAAGCAGACGCAGATAGTCGTAGATTTCCGTAGTAGTACCTACAGTAGAACGGGGATTCTTATTGGTCGTCTTCTGTTCAATGCTGATGACTGGCGACAGACCGGTAATCTTGTCGACGTCAGGTCGCTCCATACCGCCTAGAAAGTTACGGGCATAGGCTGAGAATGTTTCAATGTAACGGCGCTGGCCTTCAGCAAAGATAGTGTCGAAGGCCAGACTTGATTTGCCTGATCCACTTAATCCTGTCAGTACGGTAAGCGAATTGCGGGGTATCTCGACATCAATATTTTTCAGATTATGAACTCGCGCCCCGTAGATGTTTATCTTATTGTCGCTGCTCATTAGTTTCCTCCCGTTGACGACGTCGTGATGTCATTATGGTCGCGAATCAAATTGACGTCGCGGCGGATATTATATTCTTTGCCGTCAGCACCACGGGCTTTTACCAGCACATAATAGACGCCATCCTTGCATGGCGAACCATGGTATGTTCCATCCCATCCCTTAGTGATATCCGTCCATTCGAAGAGCTTCTGGCCCCAACGGTTGAAAATGTAGCCATGGAACTCGACAATACTCCTGTATTTGCCACTTGCATTAGAAAAAAAAGCCCCCTTGGCACCATACATGTCGTTATGACCATCACCATTGGGTGAGAAAGCATTGGGCATCTCCAGGTGACTCTCGGTAATGGTGATATTAATGAAAGCAGAATCTACCAACTCATTGTTAAGACGTACATAGAGCGTCGCAACGGTTAGACCG
The DNA here is from genome assembly GCA_947169185.1 of uncultured Prevotella sp. Lineage (GTDB taxonomy): Bacteria > Bacteroidota > Bacteroidia > Bacteroidales > Bacteroidaceae > Prevotella. The sequence goes on along the minus strand of CAMVOS010000014.1, from coordinate 14,873 downwards.
GATTCGGTGAAGGTAAATTCTGGGTTCTCCTCATAGCGGGTTATCGCGTCATTGCTGCCTCCATACCCAGAATGTCGAAAACGCCATTCGAGTGTCGAGCCTGCCTCTAAATCCGATGCGTTGGCGGTAAAACGAACGAGCAAAGGTGCATCTTCCTCTATTTTCTCTGTCGATGAGGATTCTGTTGATAGAGCGACGGTTTTTTCTTCACCCTTGCTATCGATGTAAGTTGCAGTGGGAGCGATGGTGCCCCATGTGCATATGGGGAGCCATCCAAGGAGAAATATTGCTATAAAAATGCTTTTTTTCATATGAAGAACTAAATATTTGTGCAAAATTAGCGAAAAAAGTCGGACTTCCGCATCTTTTTTTGTAATTTTGCAACGAAAAAGCGAAAATAAACAGTTTTTATGACACGAATATTAAGATCTTTCATGCTTTTTGTGCTTTTCTGTTTTACCACAGAAACAGTTTTTGCACAGGTGCAGTCTTTAAGGGAAATGCACAAAGTGAAGCGTAAGGAAACTATCTTTGGTATTGCTCGCGATTATGGTCTTACAGTTCAGGAGCTGATTAATGCCAACCCTGAAATGAATTCACCTGGGTACGAACTGAAGAAGGGAGACTTTATCAAGATCCCTTATCCGACTAACAGTCTGATGACAACAACGCCTTCGACGAAGGAAATCAATATGCCCACGAAACCCAAAGTGGTTGAGACTGACATGCGACAGCGCGAAATCCGCATCGGTGTGATGCTTCCATTACATAACATCAATGGGGATGGTAAGCGTATGGTGGAATACTATCGCGGTGTTTTGATGGCTTGTGATAGTCTTCGTGCCAATGGTATTTCGACAGATATCCGTGCATGGAATGTTGCTGAGGATTCGGATATCAGTGATATCCTAAAGGATCCCCATGCTGCCAATTGTGATTTGATCATTGGTCCGCTATACACCAAACAAGTTAAGACTTTAGGCGATTTTGCGCGTGAACATAATATCCGAGTACTGATACCCTTCAGCATCAACTCGCAGGAGGTGCTCAGCAATAGTCAGATATTCCAAGTATACCAGAACGGCAACCTGCTTAATGACGGTTACGTTTCCCGTTTCTACGAACGCTATAAAAACTACCGTACAGTCATCATCGATTGTAACGATAGTACTAGTACTAAGGGAGGGTTTACCTCAGCACTGCGTCAGAAACTGGAAGCGGAAGGTAAGAAGTATAGTATTACAAATTTGCGTTCAAGCGAGTCTATGTTTCAGAAGTCCTTCTCAATGACTCAGCCAAACGTTGTTGTGCTGAACACAAGTCGTTCGCAGGATTTGAATGTTGCTCTTGCTAAATTGAATGGTATGACCATGACACGTCCTGACATGCAGGTGTCGGTATTCGGCTATCCCGAGTGGCTACTGTATACCAGTCGCCATTTGGATAATTTTTATAAGTATGATGTTTGTATACCGTCAACCTATTATATGAATCCGCTGTCGTCACGTGCAGCCCGTTTCAAGCAGAAGTATCGCTGGAATTTCCATCAGGATATGCAGAACTATAATCAGCGATTCGCTGTGACAGGTTTTGACCATGCCTATTTCTTTATTAAAGGTTTGCATATGTATGGTCAGAATTTTACTGGCGCATCAGGCATGGTAGGGTATACACCGTATCAGACACCATTGCATTTCGAACGTCTGGGAGATGGCGGATTGCAGAATCGTGCACGTTTGTTTGTGCACTATACCAAGGACCAGCGAATAGAAACCATCAACTTCTGAGCATGAGACGCAGACTGATTCTACTATTGTTGCTTTGTCCGCTGATGGTGAAAGCGCAGGTTGGTGAATACCGTACTGATTTTGCTGTAGGTGTCAACGGTGGCTACATGATGAGCAATATCGGCTTTATGCCAGAGGTCCCTCAGAAAATGTTGGGTGGCCTGACTGGTGGACTGACGATGCGCTATACGTGTGAGAAATACTTTAAAAGTATTTGTGCTATCGTGGCGGAGGTGAATCTGGCTCAGACAGGATGGAAAGAGGATATCATGGATGCAGATCGCCAGCCTGTTTACTATGCTGATGATGCACAACAGCTTAATCCACTATCTTACGAGCGTAAGATGACTTATGTACAAATCCCATTGATGGCCCGTATGGGTTGGGGACGTGAGCGGAAAGGCTTTCAGTTCTTTTTTCAGGTAGGTCCTCAGATAGGTTTGTTTATGAGCGAGAAAACATCGACCAATGTGGTGATGGGTAAGGGTACGGCAAACCAGCGCTCGTCGCAGGTGGTGGCTCAGGATTCGATGGCTGTTGAGAAAACATTCGATTATGGCATTGCTGCGGGTCTAGGCTTGGAGTTCTCGCATCGTAAGTTGGGACACTTTCTTATTGAGGGCCGCTACTACTATGGACTGGGCGACATTTACGGCAATTCGAAGAGTGACTATTTCGGACGTAGCAACTTTGGACAGATAGTCATCAAGGCTACTTATCTCTTCGACCTTGTTCGCACTAAGAATGACAAAATCAAATAATTAATAACTATAATAACTTAATAATTATGTTTGAAGGACAGCCGAAAGGTCTATTTGCGTTGGCATTGGCCAACACGGGCGAGCGCTTTGGTTACTACACCATGCTGGCCGTATTTGCTTTGTTTCTGAGAGCCAACTACGGATTGTCGCCCGCTATGGCAGGCACTATCTATAGTGCTTTTCTCATGTTAGTGTATTTCTTCCCACTTATTGGTGGTATGATGGCCGATAAGTTTGGCTTTGGCAAGATGGTTACCACGGGTATCGTTATCATGTTTGCTGGCTATCTGCTGTTGTCAGTACCCTTGGGAGGTGACAGTGTGGCTTTGGTCGTCATGTTGGCAGCCCTGCTATTAATAGGTTTTGGTACAGGTCTTTTCAAAGGCAACTTGCAGGTTATGGTGGGTGACCTCTACAACGATCCGCAGTATAAGGACAAGCGTGATTCGGGCTTCTCTATCTTCTACATGGCTATCAATATCGGTGCCTTGTTTGCACCTACTGCTGCCATTAAGATTAAGGAGTATGCCGAGATATCTTTGGGCTATTCGTCAAACGATGCCTACCACTTCTCGTTCGCAGTGGCCTGCGCTTCGCTGATTCTGTCTATTGCCATCTATTATTTATTCCGCTCGACATTCCGTCATACGGAGGGTGGCACGAAGAAGGCCGCTGCTGCTGATGCTGCACCTGTCGAAGAGCTCTCGAAAGAGGAAACCAAGCAGCGTATCGTGGCGCTTTGCCTCGTGTTCGCAGTGGTTATTTTCTTCTGGATGGCTTTCCACCAGAACGGTTTGTCGCTGACATACTTTGCTGATGAGTTCACCGCTCAGTCTGCTGAGGGCTTGCAGGCGATGTGCTTCAACGTGTGGAACCTCGTGGCTGTTATCTTCATTGTCTATGCCTTGTTCTCACTGTTCCAGTCAAAGACGGGTAAGGCTAAGGCTGCTTCAGCTACCGTGATTCTTATTTCATTGGCTTTCCTCTGCATGTCATACGATGCAGATGGCACAATCTCTGTTTCTGCTCCTATCTTCCAGCAGTTCAACCCCTTCTATGTAGTAGCGCTGACACCCGTGTCGATGGCTATCTTTGGTTCACTGGCTGCCAAGGGTAAGGAGCCCTCTGCACCCCGCAAGATTGCATACGGTATGATTGTGGCTGCTATTGCATACGCACTGATGGCATTCGCGTCGTTTGGTCTGCCTATGCCTCAGACAGAGATGGGTGCCGATGGCAATCCTGTAGCCGTTCATGTGGCTGATGTAACGCCGAACTTGCTCATCATGGTTTATCTGGTGTTGACCTTCGGTGAACTGTTGCTCTCGCCTATGGGTATCTCGTTCGTGTCGAAGGTTGCTCCTCCCAAATACAAGGGTATGATGATGGGTGGCTGGTTTGTGGCTACTGCTATTGGTAACCAGCTGGTCGTCGTAGGTGGTCTGCTCTGGGGCGCTGTTCCCTTGTGGGTATGCTGGAGCGTATTCCTGGGCGTCTGTCTCGTAGCAGCCATCTTCATGTTTGCTATGATGAAGCGCCTTGAGAAGGTATGCTAAGTTTCATTCCATTCCTCGTACTGATACTGCTCATCACGTGTTGCATTGCCGTTTTTGGCAATGCAACGCTTGATGGTGCCAGTCAGGTGTCGTTGCTTGTGGCATCGGCAGTCAGCGTGCTGATAGGTCACTTCTCTAAGCGACTGGAATGGGAGAATCTGGAAAAGGAAATATCCGATAAGATAGCGAGCTGCACGCCCGCTATCATTATTCTGCTGTTGATTGGTGCCATCGGTGGTACATGGATGGTAGCGGGCATTGTGCCTACGATGATTTACTATGGCATGCAGATCATCCAGCCCGAAGTGTTCTTGGTCAGCAGCAGCGTGCTCTGTGCTTTGGTTAGTCTGATGATAGGCTCCTCGTGGACGACTGTCGCTACCATCGGTCTGGCATTGATGGGTATCGGCAAGGCGCATGGCTTCGATGATGGTTGGATTGCAGGCTCTATCATTACGGGTGCTTATTTCGGTGATAAGTTGTCTCCACTTTCTGACACCACAGTGCTGGCATCGAGCGTTTCTGGTACACCGCTGTTCACGCATATCCGTTATATGCTCTATACCACCGTACCGACATTCTGTATCTCGCTGACCATCTTCCTTATTGCCGGTTTCACGATGAATGTCTCGGGGCAAGGCAATGTGGCAGAGTTTATGGATGGCCTGCAAAACACCTTTGTCATCTCACCGTGGTTGCTCGTCGTGCCCGTCTTGACAGGTGTGATGATAGCCCGTCGATGGCCTTCGATGGTCGTTCTGTTTATGGCCATTCTCTTGGCTGTGATTGTCGCTTTGTTGGTACAGTCCCAATTGGTTCATCAGATTTCTGGCGAGACTGAACAGGGACTGCTGGTGTCGTATAAGGGCATGATGCGCGTGTGCTATGGCAGTACCGATATCGAGACGGGAAATGCTGTGCTTAACGAGTTGGTACACACTAGCGGCATGTCGGGTATGATGCCTACCATCTGGCTCATCATTTGTGCCCAGACATTTGGTGGCGCATTGACTGCTACTGGTCAGCTGCAAGACCTGATGCGTCTCATTCTACGCTTTGTTCGTGGTACGGCATCGCTCGTTGCTTCGACGGTAGGTACAGCATGCTTTTGTAATATTGCAATGGCGGACCAGTATCTCTCCATCATGCTCTCCAGCTCGATGTTCAAGGATACCTATCGCCAGCGAGGCTATGAACCGCAACTGCTGAGTCGTTCGTGTGAAGATGGTGCCACAGTCACCTCTGTGTTAGTGCCTTGGAATACGTGCGGACTGACGCAGAGCACTGTGCTTGGTGTCGCCACACTGACCTATCTGCCATATTGTTTCTTCAACTATCTCTCGCCGTTGATGAGCATCTTTGTAGCGTCTATCGGTTGGAAAATCAAACGCAGATGATACTGTCTCTGTTGTTGTCGGGATTCTTGACATTGGTTGAATTGAACTGCGAGAATCTCTTCGATTGTCATCATGATTCTCTGAAGCAGGATACGGAATGGATGCCTGATGCAGTACGTCATTGGACCCCAGACCGCTATTGGCGCAAGGTCAACAGCATCGGGCAGGTCATCATTTCTTGTTCAGAGCAGTCGCTTCCAGACCTTGTCGCTTTGGTCGAGGTTGAGAACGACTCCGTTTTGCGCGACCTGACCCGACGTTCGCTGCTGCGCAATGCGGGCTATGAGTATCTGATGACGTCGTCGCCCGACCTTCGTGGCATCGATGTCGCCTTGCTCTATCAGCCCTTTTCGTTCCGTCCTATCTGTTACGACTATCTTGATGTTCAGCCTTTGGAAGGTATGCGCCCCACACGTGACATTCTGTATGTGCAAGGTGAAACTGTTAATGGCGATACCCTCCATGTCTTCGTCGTCCATGCCCCCAGTCGTTTTGGTGGTGAGAAGGCTACACGACCCAACCGCCGTATCGTCATGGAACGTCTCATAGATGCCATCCAACTATTGCCCCCGTCAGCTAAGGTCGTCGTAGCTGGCGACTTCAACGACTATGCTGATAGTCCGTCGCTTCAGTTCCTAGTAGCGAGTGGCCTCCATAATGTCACACGAGAGGCGATGGGAGAGCATGGCGCTCAAGGCACCTACCGCTACGATGGCGTTTGGCAGAGCATCGACCATATCCTTGTCAGTCCCGCTCTCTGCGATTCCGTTACCCATGCTTTCGTCAACGACGCTCCCTTCCTCCTCGAAGAAGACAAAAAGTACGGAGGAGTCAAGCCCTTCCGTACCTATAATGGTTACCGCTACCAGCGTGGCTTCAGCGACCACCTCCCCCTCGTTGTCCGCCTCCGGTTCTGATGAGGAGTAGAACGCTTATCTTTTGCATCACATTGCACATGTTTCACATTGTTTCCTAATTCTTTCCTGCTAACTTTTATTTTTCAACTTAGACCCCTGATTTTTCCTTTTTAATGTGATGCATCCGATGCAGAGATTATGTATACTTAGTAAGTATCTGTAAATCAAAATTTTGAAATATCTTCATATGTTGCATCACATCTGCATCACTTTCGCTTCACATCTGATGCATCTGATGCATCATACTTCTCAATAACCCTGCCTTATTTTCCAATAACCCTGCCTTATTGCCGAATAATCCATGGTTATTGAAATCAAAGGAAACAAGTTGTAACGCATATCACTTTAGGGTCGCTCCAACGTCATCTTCAACCCGAAGATGACGCACCTTCCGCTCGTTCCGATGATACTTTACCGGCTTGTTTATTGTGAGTGGAGCGAAATTACTGCGGTTCAATGATGTTGAAGTTAAAGAGGGGCTTTTGTATGCCTTCGAAGAGGGAGGTGACAGCCTGGGTGCTTCCGCTGATGTTGAGGCCAGAGAACTTGCCATTGAGATAGTTGACGAGGGCAGCCTTGGTGCCAGTGGCAGTAGCGTCGGCATTGGGAAGCGTCTCGTCGACATAGGTGAGGACGACACCGCTGCGTCGTACGACGGCGCATTTCTCTTTGCCGATGATGAAGTTGACTGTGACATCGTTGTCTTCGACGGTGCGGTAGTCGGTGGCAATGGCGGCATATTCTAAGATCAGGTCGATGCTGCCGGCACCCAGTATGTTGGCCACGCCCTCGCCATTGCCGTAAATCTTCTCAGTAGGCGTGTTAGCACGCAGTTCCATGGCACCGGTGAGGTAGCAGTTGCGCCAGGTGCCGCTCTCACTCTGGTAGCCTAACTGCTCCAACGCGTCGGCACAGAGGCGTCGGGCTGCTAAATTCGTTGGGTCGGCATAGACCAGTTCCTTGGTGACCTGAGCTACCCATTGATATTCGCCCTTGGCAAAGTCTTCGCGAGCCTTTGCAAGTACGCGCTTCGTGTCACCGAGGTACTCTACCCACTTCTTAGCGGTTTTCTCGGGCGTGAGCAGGTTCAGATTCACAGGGTTGGCATCGTACCATCCCATATAGCGCTGATAGACGGCCTTGATGTTGTGGGAGAGCGTGCCGTAGTACTGGCGCGTGTACCATACCTTGTCGAGTTTGGCAGGCAGGTGTAATGTGTCGGCAATCTCAGTGGGTGTCAGACCGAGGTTTATATAGTGTAGGGTCTGGTCGTGTATGAACTTATAGATGGCGGCGGTGTTCTGTAGGTATTCCTTGATGACGTCGCTGCCCCAGTGTGGCCAGTTGTGGCTCTGGAAGACGACATTGGCCTTGTCGGCGAATTTGCGTTCGGCGTCGAGGATGTAGTTGCACCAGCCCTCAGCATCGCGCACCTGTGCACCACGCAGGGTATAGAGGTTGTGGAGCGTTCCTGTGCAGTTCTCGGCCATCCAGAGGGCGTGGTAGTCGGGGAAGTAGGCGTTCATCTCAGCGGGTGCCTCGGTGTCTGGTGTAAGCTGGAAGGTGACGTCGATGCCGTCGATGTTGACAGTGGTGTCGTTCTTCACTTCAAAGGTGGGTGGCATGAGGGTGGTGAGCGCATTGGTGCTCTGTCCCATACCGATGCCCATGGCCATACGGCCGGTGACGCCCTTGGGCAGGTTGGCTCCATACTGGTATATGGCACGGCGCTTCATGCTGGAACTGCAGTAGGCATTCTCGGCAATGACGTGCTTCATAAAGCCCTCGGGGGTGATGACGGCAATCTTGCCGGATTTCAGTTGCTGGTCGAGGGGTAGGCTGGCGTCGGCCATGTTCTGATCGTTGACGATGGCCCCCACACCGCCATAGTGGTCGGCATGGCTGTGGCTGATGAGCACGGCGACGATATGTGGGTTGGCATCGATGTTGCGCTTGAATAGGCTGAGGGCAGCTTCGGCCACCTCCTTGCACATGAGTACGTCGAAGATTATCCAGCCGTTCTTGGTCTTGATGAACGACATGTTGGCCATATCGTAGCCGCGCACCTGGTAGATGCCCTCGCAAACCTGAAAGAGACCACACTGCACGTTGCACAGGGCATTCTGCCAGAGGCTTGGGTTGACGGTGGGGGGAGCTTCGCCCCCATCGAACAGGAATTTATAGGACTGCATGTTCCAAACCTCGCCATTGCCATTGGTAATGTTCAGGTCGGGCGTGGCCTCGATGAGTCCGCGCTTGGCGTTCTGCAGCTCAGTAAAGTCTTCAAAGTCTAAGCGGTCGTACCACTCGTTGTTGCGCTTGGCAGTGGTGGCGGTGGCTTTCTTTGATCCAGAAGGATTGGCGGGATCCACAGGGTCAACAAGATCGTCGGAATCGTCAGGGTTGACAGGCGATATGTCTTGCTCCTTGAAGAACACGAGACTGTCCACGTCGGTAGCAAGGACGGTCTGTTTCACACCGTTCTTATAGATGTAATAACCTTGGGCACTGGCCTGCTGGGTAATAGCAGCGAGCAGCAGGGCACAAACGATGTACTTTTTCATTTCGCTTTATAGATTTTAAATGATTGGTTTCCGAAAACTACGATATAGGCACCAACACGCAATTGGCTGATGTCGAGGGTTGCAATGCCGTAGGCATCGGCTTTTGTCGATGCGAGGGCTTTGCCATCGACAGCATAGACAGCGAGATTCTTACAGCCTGTAGCCATGATGGTAGAGCCGGTAATATTGAACATTGAGGATTCGCCATTGAACGTTGAATTCACACTAGTGGCGATGTCTTTCTCCTCAATCGTCATTTTGAGGTAATGGTCTAAGGCGTAGAGTACGGTAATATCGTTGCACGCCAACTTCACGTCGGTTTCGGTAAATGACACCACGGGTTGGTCCTCGAGGGCGAAGGCCGTTGTTTGTTCCGTTTCGTGGATGACGACGCACATCTTTTTCTCGTCGCTCTGAGCCCACGCCGTTATGGTAGTGGTAGTAAGAAGCATCACGAGCAACGTTGCAGCAGCTCGCCGAATGTTTTGTGATGTCATATATTGTCTCATTTTTTAGTTAGCGTACAATACAGCGTAAAAAAAGATTTTCTCTGGTGTATTAACGAGCCGTAATCTCGTCGCCTATGAGATTACGGCTCGTTAGCGACGAGATTACGGCTCGTCTATTGTGAGCGGTAAGGCATTATTCCTTGATATTGGGCTCCTCAAGTCCGAGGCCCTTCTTCTTGTCAATGGCTTTCAGCACGAAACCGAGCAGGAGGGCAGCAACACCCAAGCAGGCCAGCATAACGAGTGGAGCGGTGTAGTCGAGCTCGGTAGCACTGGCACCTTCAGGATTGGTAGCGTCGAGCACTTTACCAATGAGCAGTGGGAACAACCAGAGACCAATGTTCTGAATCCAGAAGATGAGGGCATAGGCTGAACCAATGACCTTGGCATCGACCAGTTTGGGGACTGATGGCCACAGTGATGCAGGAACCAACGAGAACGATGCTCCCAGCACCAGAATAGTGGCATAGGCAATGATGATGCCGCCAACAGCAGACTCCTTGAACAAAGGCAGTACGAAGGCGAATGTCAGGTGACAGCCTATGAGCAGCAGCGAACCCAATACCAGCATGGATACCGCTTTGCCGTGGTTGTCAAGATAGTTGCCTAAGATAGGTGTGATGAGTACGGCCAACAGTGGGAATACAGCAAAGATGCTCTCTGCCGTCTGGCGCATGTAGCCCATATAGCAATAAGTGATGAGGGCGAGAATGCTGATACCCAGTAGCGTGTACTTCGTATTGGTCTTCTTCTGGAAGTTCGAGGCGAAACCTGCAGCAGCCACTATCAGCATGATGACGTACTGGACGATGGTTACCGAAGGACTTGCCCAGAAGGAATCGCCAGCAGGCTCTGTCAGTGACAGGTTGCACTGCAGCATGTTGACAGCATACTTTTGGAAGGGGAAGATAGCCGAATAGTAGAGCACGCACAGCAGAGCGACAATCCAGAAACCGCTGTCACTCAGAATCTTGCCAATATCGCTGATCTTGAATGGATCGTCCTTCTCTTCGGCTTCGCCAGTCTGTGCATCGAGCTTCTTGTCCATGAAGAAATAGACGATGGTCATCATCAGGGCGATACACATCAGCACGACACCAAAAGCTACTGAACGGCTAACGCTAACCTCGCCACCCAACTTGGCAAAGAAGGGCGAGAAAATCATACAGGTGGCAACACCCAGACGAGCCAGTGCCATCTCAGAACCCATAGCCAGCGCCATTTCACGGCCCTTAAACCACTTCACGATACCACGGCTGACGGTAATACCTGCCATTTCACAGCCGCAACCGAAGATCATGAATCCGCAGGCAGCAAACTTAGCCGAAGCAGGCATGCCCTCGTAGAAGGGCGACACACCCAGCTCATCAAAGATGGGGATGTAGTTGAGGTTCTGGGTGAACCAAACCTCGAGCGAGCTACCCATGAACGACTCGCTGACGGCATACCACTTGATGCAGGCACCCACCAGCATGACAGCTGCAGAGAGGATGGCGGTGAAACGCACACCCATCTTGTCGAGGATGATACCTGCGAAGATAAGGAAGAATACGAATACGTTGAGGAACACCTCAGAACCCTGCATAGTACCGAAAGCTGTAGAGTCCCAGCCGCGGGTCTCCTGCATGAGGTCCTTAATGGGTGAGAGAATGTCCATGAAGATGTAGCTGCAGAACATGGCCATAGCCAGCAGCAGCAGGGCAGTCCAACGCATGCCAGCGCTGTCACGTAAAGTCTTTTGAATTTGTTGTGTCATAATTATCAATTATCCATTATCCATTGTCAATTATCCATTATTTCAGCCAGCGGTCCAGCCAGTCGAAGAAGGTGCGCTGCCAAAGGATGCCGTTCTGTGGCTTCAGCACCCAGTGGTTCTCATCAGGGAAGATGAGCAGTTCGGCAGGAACGCCACGCAGGCGGGCAGCATTGAAGGCTCCCATGCCCTGATTGTAGACGATGCGATAGTCCTTCTCACCGTGGATGCAGAGAATAGGTGTATCCCATTTGTCCACAAACTTATGGGGCGAATTCTCGTAAGTCTTGTTGGCACGGGCTGTACGATTTTTGTTCCAATAGGCATCGTCGTACTCCCAGTTCGAAAAGAATACCTCCTCAGTATCCGTGTACATCGATTCCAGGTTGAAGGCACCATCGTGCGAGATGAACGCCTTGAAACGCTTATTGTGATGACCAGCAAGATAGTAGACGCTGAAACCACCAAAGCTTGCACCGACAGCACCTAAGCGGTTTCTGTCAACGAAGGGCAGAGAGTCGGCAGCAAAGTCGATAGCTGACAGGTAGTCGTCCATACACTGACCAGTCCAGTCGCCAGAAATCTGTTCCTTCCATTCCTGTCCAAAGCCAGGCAGGCCATGACGGTTAGGTGCTACGACGACATAGCCGTTGGCAGCCATTATCTGGAAGTTCCAACGATAGCTCCAGAACTGCGATACAGGACTTTGTGGGCCACCCTCGCAGAACAGCAGGGTGGGGTACTTCTTGCCTTCTTCATAGTTGGCAGGCAGCATCACCCAAACCAATTCCTTCTTGCCGTCGGTGGTAGGCACCCAGTATTGTTGCATCTTACCAAAGGTCAGCTGCGAAAGGATGTGGTCGTTTTCGTGGGTCAGCTGGGTAACGGCAGCGGCAAAACCGCTGCCCACAGCAGCTTTCTTCGCTTTTTTGCCGTTAGCAGGCGTTACCATATAGATATCGGTGGGATGGCTGAGGCTTTGGCGGGTAGCCAGAATCTGCTGTCCGTTATTAGCCATTTGCAAACTGGTCCAGTCGTCCCATGTCTCGGTCAATTGCGTGATTTCGCCTTTCTGACTAGCCACGTACATGTTGTTGCAACCATGCCAAACGCTCAGAAAATAGAACTGTGGGTCAGTACTTCTTACCTCTAACCTCTTACCTCTTACCTCTTTTAATGGTGCCCAACAGAAGGCTTCCACGTCGCTCTTCCAATTAAGGTAACGCTTGGTACCAGTAGCTATGTGATAGATGCACAGGCGGTTGAGGTCGGCCTCGTAGCCATCGCGAGCCATCGACTGCCAGGCGATATACTGTCCATCGGGCGAGAACTGCGGATTCTGGTCGTAACCAGGATTCTCTTTGACAGTATTCTTGTTGACAGCCTGATCAGCCTTCGTATGTGAAGCGTCGCTCTTAGGCGCCACATAGCCTTCGGGCTTGCATAGATTCCTGGTCTCGCGTGTACTTATTATATAAAGGTAAATGTCAGAATCGGTAGAAGTGGCATAGTCGATACCCTTCTTCTTACGGCAAGTATAGGCAATAGTCTTGGAGTCAGGACTCCATGCCAATTGCTCGATGCCACCGAAAGGTTCCATGGGGCATTCGTATGGTTCGCCAGCGAGGATGTCGGTTAATTGAGAATTGAGAATTGAGAATTGAGAATTATGATTACCATCAGTCTCAACACTAGCCAGGAACGGGTGTTGGATCGATTCTACATAGTGGTCCCAGTGGCGATACATGAGGTCGGTGACACGACGACCCGTTGCTTTTGGCAGATCGTCAGGGTTCTTCTTGATAACTTCGTTGAAGTCGATGCTCTTGACGATGATAACCTTCGTACGGTCAGGTGAGAACTTAAAACCTTCCACCTTGCCATCAGTCTTCGACAACTGCTTGCGCTCACTGCCATCTGCCTTCATACTCCATATCTCGCCACCACAAATAAAAGCGATGGTTTCATTGTCGAGCCATGTGGGGTCGGTCTCGCTCTTCTGACTGGTGCTCAGCTGGCGCTGTTCGCTGCCATCGGCATTCATCATGCAGATGACTTGTCGGCTCTTATTGGCCTTGACACTATAATAGCCAACCTGATAAACCACCTTCTGGCCGTTTGGCGATGCTTCTACACCACCGATACGCCCCATAGCCCATAGGGCCTCGGGTGTCATCATGCGACTCTTCAGCTTGATATTACTCTTTCCAATGTTCACGTTGTCTTGTGCTTTTGCTGTGCCGCAGACGAGTGTAAACATCATGGCGGCAACAAAGGTAACGAATGTTCTCATATCGTGTATCGTTTATTTTTTCTTCACAGGGTCGCAGGTCAGTCCGCATCCCAGTTTCTTGAAGATCTTTCGGTCTACCTCGCTGAGCATGACGGTAGAGTGTACCTGACAACCACGCAGTTTTGGTAGTTGTGCCAATGCCTGACGGCACTGTTCGTCGTCCTTCGACAGCACGCTGAGGGCAACCAGCACCTCGTCGGTATGCAGACGCGGGTTCTTGCCACCCAGGTATTCTATCTTGGTCTTCTGCACAGGCTCTATCAGACTCTGTGGAATCAGCTTAGCCTCATGGTCGATGCCTGCCAGATGCTTGGTAGCGTTGAGCAGCAAGGCTGCCGAACAACCGAGTAGGGGAGAACTCTTGGCAGTAATGATGGTGCCGTCCTCCAGTTCCATTGCAGCAGAGGTCTGACCCGTAAGCTCCTGTTTGGCCTGAGCAGCAACGGTGACTCGACGATAGGCGGTGGTAATCTTGGCCTGATTGAAGAGCATCAGAATCTTGTTGATCTCCTTATCGTTGTCTTTGCCCTCTGCCATCTTGTTGGTGGCATCGTAGTAGCGACGGATAATCTCGTCGCGACTGGCCTGGCAGCATACTTCATCGTCAGAGATGCAGAAGCCCACCATGTTGACACCCATATCTGTGGGCGACTTATAGGGATTCTCGCCATAGATACCCTCGAAGAGTGCTGTCAGCACAGGGAATATCTCGATATCGCGATTGTAGTTGATGGCAATCTTGTCGTAGGCCTCCAAATGGAACGGGTCAATCATGTTGACATCGTTCAGGTCGGCTGTGGCAGCCTCGTATGCAATGTTGACGGGGTGTTTCAGTGGCAGGTTCCAGACGGGGAAGGTCTCAAACTTGGCATAACCGGCACGGATGCCACGCTTGTTCTCATTATATAATTGTGACAGACATACTGCCATCTTGCCAGAGCCAGGACCAGGAGCGGTCACGATGACCAGCTCGCGCGAGGTTTCCACATAGTCGTTCTTGCCAAAGCCCTCGTCAGAGGCTATCAGCTCTACGTTGTGAGGGTAGCCGTCGATGAGATAATGCACATAAGACTTGATGCCCAGACGCTCCAGACGGTGGCGGAACTGGTCGGCAGCCTGCTGACCATTATAGTGAGTGATGACCACTGAGCCAACCATGAAGTCGCGACTCTGGAATTCCTCTCTCAGTCGCAACACGTCCTCGTCATAGGTGATGCCCAAGTCGGCACGAACCTTATTCTTCTCTATATCTTCAGCGCTGACAACGATGACAATCTCCATCTGGTCTCTCAGTTGTGCGAACATGCGCAACTTGGAGTCGGGCTTGAAACCTGGC